>JAOARD010000038.1 GCA_025210735.1 Bacteroidales bacterium | reverse complement strand
CAGAAAAAACTTCAAATATGGATGATAAGGTTTCATGGTGTTGCTACAAAATACCTGAATAACTATCTATCATGGTTCAGAGAGATAGATGAATTTGATTTTAAGATTACTCCCGAGACAATTCTGATAAGGGCGATGAGAACACAAAGATATAATACCAACCACTATCGATGACATAGCATAAATCAGAGACAATACAAACCATCATCCCACAGACAAACATCAAATATATCTCACAAAACAAACTATTATCAAGGCATATCAAACTCTGCATTCATAAGAATTGATATCACTTTTGCAACATTAGTAGCTGGCTTACCTTTTTTAAAGATTATACCATAATCACTTAAGTGAATATCAAACCGGGCAGTAACCATTATCTTTTTATTTGATACAATTAATATAGCTTTCTCCTCTAATCTGTTTGTAACACCTTTTATAGTCATATTACCTTCTACAACAACAGAATATTGATCAACAGATCCGAAATTAACAGAGTCTACACCAACAATCTTTGCTTTAAACACCGATTTAGGAAACTTCTTTGTATGCAAAAAGTTCTTGTTATTAAAGTGCTTTTGCATAAGCTCCTTCTCAAACTGAAAACTCTGCATTGGCACTGTTATTAATACATTACCCGTAATGGTATCAATAACACAGGAGGAAGTATAATTATTTGATTCAATATACTCCGCCGGAGTAGTTGACATAAACTTTATATGCACCCTACTGCTCTTCAGTACACTTTTATTAGCGCCATTAACAGCAACAAAACACATCAAACAAAAAACAATAAATAGTAGCCGTTTCATACCATAATATTTTTACATTAAACTAATAAGAACATCCAACAACACTACACTTTTCTAATACTACATTCTCATATATATCAAAATCGCTATCATAAGTTGCGCCTGACCTTATAACCCCCTTTATTCTAATCTGCTCACCCATTTCCAGACCTTCTGCGCAGTGACCCGCATCACTAGCAAATGTACAACTCACACCAGCCTTATCATTTCCGTTATCTACCAAAACCACAACGTATTGTCCGTTAAAATTAACAGACTTAGACATAACAATACCCGATATCTCCATAATTTTTGAATACCCATCTTCCGACAAATACTTTATATTAGCAGATTCCGCATCGTTCAGATACTCCGATACAATATCATTTACACTAAAATAGTACTCCGCTTCATCGCCCTTAATATCCTTTGGAGGAGTATAATAAATATAAATTTCAAAACCTACCCCTATAAAAAGTAATCCAATTACAGTAACAATTATCCCACGTACAAGTTTACTTACCTTCATACCTCGTAAATATTATATAAAACAACTACTTAACAACACCCTCTACAATATATCTATCCAACACCTTATATAACTCCGTCTTTTTCATCTTTCCATAATACTCAAACAGCATAACTTCTCCTCTATATACCCTTAAACAAGGAACACTTCTTATATTCAAACGCTTAATAAGCTTTCTGCTGACATCTGCATTAACCTTAACTACACTCAACTTATGCTTATAATCATCAGATACAGCATTAATAACAGGCATCATCTCTTTGCAAGGAGCGCACCATGGCGCATAAAAATCAAACAATACAAGCGTGCCTGATTTTGTTATCTGAATAAACTCATCATTATCAACCTTATGAGTATCATCAGCAACATAATTGTCAGATACTTTAATATCATAACCCTGCAAATTCCACTCCATTATACCATTCTTAAGATTATACACTAATTTATATCCCCTCTTTGCCAGTTTATTAGCTGCAATACGACTCCTATAACCGGTATTGCAATATATCATAACAGGCAAATCTTTTGAGATAAGACTAATATTATCAATAAAATTCAGTGAATAGAAGTTAATATTCTTTGCACCCTTAATATAACCCGACTTATACTCCTGTTTTGTTCGTATATCTACAACAGTATACCCTGAATCAGTCATAAATTGCGCAAACTGCGATGAGCTAATATTATTAACACCTTCAGGCTGACTAAATGCAGTAATCACGGTAAATAAAAATAGCATGTTCAGGATAAATATCTTCATGGCATTGTCTATTATAAAACAGTATTATCTATTACTACTATATTATTCGATATCGGAATTATGCAAAAAACATATACTTAATAACACTCTAAAACAGTAATATGTTCTCTACAAGTACAATCAATACAAACAACTTACAAAAGCCACAGACACTCTGAAGATATTCATCTTAAAAAACAGTATAAATACCAACCTGCTAATAATCCTGAAAAAGAAATCTCTATTATATAAAATTGTTGTTCTCATGGTTATGTAGTCGGAACAACAGAACATACCTTACAAAAAAAAGAGTAAAAACTTCTCTCTGTTTTTACTCCTTCTTAATATCATTCTGATCTAAAGCCATCTTTATCTTACTCTTTAACTCCTCAACATTAACAGTTGCAGTACTGTTATGTTGTTTGGTTATATAAGATATACCCTTATCTAATATATCGCTCTGCTTCTCGTACTCATTACAAGCCTTGCAGGCACGCTTATGCACTTTTAATCTAAAACGCTCTAACCACGATAACTTAAAATACCTACCCTTCTCTATAAGCTGTGTTGCTTTAAGACAAGATAAAAATAGAATATGGAACAATCTTTCATTCATAACTTAAGCATTAAACCAATTAGACTTTACACACTCACGCAACTGTAATTTTGCTCTGTGTATTATCTGCCAAAAATTAGTAGGAGAAATATCCAAATCCTTACAAATTTTTTCGCCACTCTCTTCCTGAAGATACTTCAATTGTACACTAAGTCTCCATTTATCAGGCAAATTATCAACACAATCTCTCAAAACTTTTCTAAAATCACCATCATCTAAAAGATTATCTTCATCCTCCCAGGCAACATTATCGTAACTGTTCCAGTCACCCTTTGAATTAAATAAATTAGATATTATATCTCCATCAACTGTTATATTCTTTTTAACCCTCTTACGATATACATCAATTATCTTATAGTTCAGAATAGAGAATAACCATGTTTTTGGTTTACTATCTCCCTTAAACGATGATAATTTCTCTGCGGCAGCCAGAAATGTGTCCTGAACAATATCCTCAGCCAGCTCTCTGTCAGATAGTTTATAAAGAGCCCATGAGTACAAATCATCGGTATACTCCTCTACCCACTCTGCTAATGAATACTTAATTTCTCCCATTAAACATTATATTTTGCGCTAAATATAACAAATAAATAAGAATTATAACATTTGCCTCCAAAATATCTGTACTACAAAATAACAACATGTAGTTACTGACATTCATCATCTTGACACAATAGGTATAATTACTCAAATAGTATATTAAGCAATTATACTCTAAAAAACCATCATCAATTAACTCAATTTTGTATTCGCAAGTATACAAAGGGATGAAGTCAAAAAGTGATATCCATCATCTTTTGCACTTTTTTGTAATAAAACTATTGAAGGATGATTTTAAAATAGGTATTTTTAATTATACACACATAAGCTTACGATAATAATTAAACTACATAAACATTTTACCACAAAAAACATACAGGTAGATGTAATGCCTGACTTATAGTAGTTAATGAACAACAATTATAAATTAATAGAGAGAAAGTATGAAGAGACTAATGTTTACAATACTGTTTTGCACTATTGTAATAAGTGCAAAATCACAAATGATACTCGCTAGTGCGGGTGATAACTTCACAAATAGTGAAGGCGTCATAACATGGACCATAGGTGAGGTTATAACCGAAACATTTACCAACGGCAACTTTGTTTTAACTCAGGGAATGCAACAGAAACCGCATAACGTAACAGAGACATATGTGTTCTCCGAGTCGATGGTAAAGGTTATAATCTCGCCTAATCCCGCAAAGTATACGCTTAACATTAAAAATAACAGCAATACTAATTTGCTTGCCTCTATTTATGATATGAACTCTAGAATTGTTATCAGTAAAAAACTGACAAGTAATTCAGAGAACATTGATATAAGTAATCTGAAACCAGGACTATATATGGTAAAGATTACAGGAAAATCACACTACTCTGTTCACAAATTGGTTATAGAACAGTAAAACAACTAATAAATAACAAATTATAAAAAAGAATATACACACATATGAAACAAGCATGGGTACAATTTTTAAAGCACCTAAATAATTAACTCTTGCTAGTTCCATACCTCATTAAAAATAAAAAGATATGAAAAAAATAATACGCCTAAGAGATATAATACTAATACTTGTTGTGCTACTCAGTTTAAACTGTACAGATATATTTGCAAGAGCAAACAAACACTTCAGATATCAGGCAGTACTTAGAGATGCCGATGGTAACGCACGTAAAAACGAGAGTGCTACAATTACTATAGATATTTTAAAGACCTCAAACGATGGCCAAACAGTATATACAGAAACACATCAGGTTCAGTCAAACAACTTTGGTCTGGTTAACCTGAATATTGGTAATGGACAAACAAATGATAATTTTGAGGATATAGATTGGTCTTCTGATAACTTCTTTATCAAGATCAGCCTTAACAATGTGGTAATGGGAGTATCTGAAATACTAAGCGTTCCGTATGCACTGTATGCCGATAAAGCCAACGAGGTACAAAACCTTACACTAAATGGCAATCTTCTGAAGATTACAGATAACAATAAAGCCACAGCTATTGATCTGAGCAAATATCTTGATAATACAAACCTATCTGATAGTGAAGTTGTACAAATAGTTAACAATAACGGGTTTGCAAAAACAAGTACACTTCCAGATAAAAGTGCAACCAATGAGATTCAAGACCTTACATTAACCGGAGATATACTAAAGATAACAAACAACGCATCAGCAACCAGTATAGATCTGTCAAAATACAATGGTGGTAGTGGTGGTAAGCTAACAGAAGCAGAGGTTATTACAATGGTAACAAATAATGGCTTTGCTAAAACGGCTGATCTTAACGACGACGACGCTACAAATGAGATTCAGGATCTTACACTTACAGGAAACAGCCTTAAGGTTACTGGTAATACATCAGCTACAACAATAAATCTGAGCAAATATCTTGATAACACAACACTTACTCCTACTCAGGTAGATGCTATTGTTGCTGCTAAAGGGTATGTAAAATCTGCTGCGCTTAACGACGACGACGCTACAAACGAGATTCAGGATCTTACGCTTACAGGAAACAGCCTTAAGGTTACCGGTAATGCTTCTGCTACTACAATAGACCTTACCAAATATCTTGATAACACAACACTTACTCCTACTCAGGTAGACGCAATTGTTGCTGCCAAAGGATATGTTAAATCTGCTGCACTTAATGACGACGATGCTACAAACGAGATTCAGGATCTTACACTTACAGGAAACAGCCTTAAGGTTACCGGTAATGCATCAGCCACTACAATAGACCTTACCAAATATCTTGACAACACAACCCTTACTCCTACTCAGGTAGACGCAATTGTTGCTGCCAAGGGATATGTTAAATCTGCTGCGCTTAACGACGACGATGCTACAAACGAGATTCAGGATCTTTCACTTACAGGAAACAGTCTTAAGGTTACTGGTAATGCTTCGGCCACTACAATAGATCTCACCAAATATCTTGATAATACAACACTTACTCCTACTCAGGTAGACGCCATTGTTGCTGCAAAAGGATACATAAAAGCTGCTGCAATTGCAACAAAAGCAGAAATTAACTCTCCTACATTTACAGGAACCCCTACACTACCTACAGGAACAATAGCTGTAACACAGAGTGCAAACAACAACTCAACAAAGATAGCTACAACAGCATATGTAGATAATGCAGTATCAGCAGGAGGCGGTGGAGCATCTGATGCAACTACAACAACAAAAGGTGTTATAAAACTTGCAGGAAATCTTGGTGGTACTGCCGATGCTCCTAAACTTCAGGTTACAGGTAATGCTAAAGGAGATATGCTATACCATGACGGAACAGAGTGGGTAAGAATACCTGCTGGCACAGATGGTCAGGTATTATTAATGGACGAAACCGAAGATATACCAAAATGGGTAGACCCTAGCTGTTTACGTCGCAGAGTTATTACAACTGTTGAGAACAAAACAAGAATGATTAAGGGCGAAATAAGAGCCAATGGTACAGTAGTATCCGGTTCTGGTTTCACGGTAAATAAGAATGGTAGTAATGATTACACAATATCGTTTAACGAAGCATTTGCTGAAAGACCAATAATTGTGTCAAATATTGTATCTGCCACACCATCATACTTTACAACAGAGGTAAAATCCATATCAACATCGGCATGCAGAATAAAGGTTATTGACCCTGTAAACGGATCTGTTATGACCGGAGGGTTTACATTTATTGTAATGGGAACAAAACAGGATGACTAATTAATTTACTATTAATAACAAAATAAAATTTATACTATGGAACCTTTTATAGGACAAATTATGTTATGGGCTGGTACATTTGAGCCAAGAGGATGGGCATTCTGCGACGGACGCACTCTGTCAGTAGCAGAACACACAGCACTATTCGCATTAATTGGATCGGCATATGGTGGTAACGGACGTACAACTTTCTGTTTACCAGATCTACGCGGTAGAGTTGCTATGGGATTTGGTACAGGACCAGGCCTGACAAAACGTTTGTTAGGAGCAAAAAGTGGTGTTGAGGCAAATGTTCTGTTTGAGAGTCAGATGCCTTTACATACTCACGATGCTGTTTTAATGGGTAGCACAGAAACTGCCGATATTAATCTTGTATCAAACGCAACTCTTGCATCCGGAGGTAGAGATAACGAGTACAAGGTTGTAAATCCAAACGAAAAGATGCACAAAGATTCTGTTAGTGTTTCTGAGACCGGAGGAAATGCTCCGATAAATAATATGCAACCATACGTTGCTTTAAATTATGTAATATCATTACAGGGTTTATACCCTTCAAGAAACGACTAAACATCTGAAATAACAGGATATTCGGTCGGATATCCTGTTATTGTATCTTCTTTCTGTATATAATCTTCTCATTCTTATAATCCCAAATCTCCATAATTGGCGAGTTATCAGCAAAACCATTATTACGTGCATAATGCCTTAATGCCGGATAAGCTCTGAATGCTCCAAACAGTACAGACAATTTTCCTTTATACGGAAACTCAACAACAATACACTCCTCAAAACACTTCTGCTTAACATTAAAATACATTCTTATACTATCTAACTTCGAGAGATAATCCGATTCCAGTATTCTGCCTACGTCAGAACGCAAATCAACCACATCGGTCTTGCCCGGATCTGCATAATATAATCCAAATCCACGTGCAGTAGATATATTAAACTCACGCTTAAGAGCCTCACTCACCTCTCCCGATACTATAGTACTATGCCTGTAGTCTCCGTCAATCTCTTCAAAAATAAGAATCTCGCCACCACACCGTTTAACCTGCGGATGAATACTTACAAATGCACCATAATAAAAAAGTGCTATAACCAACGATGCCGACAGCATAATAAGAATAAGTAAAGTAGTCTGATTATTTCTCATGCTCTGGTAATGTTTAGTTTTCTACATCTATATTACCTAATAATAAACACTTATGCAAATTTCAATCCATCTAAATATAACTGAATAACAGACTAATAAGAGGTATCAGACTTTACAATACTGTTATAACCCAACGCATGTATCAGCCTTATAATGCAGTACATAAACAATAACAACACGTTATTCGTTTAAAATAATTTTACCACACTCCATAAACTCATTGTAACATTAATAAATAAACAGATTACACTTATTTACTCTGTAAACAGCATTAAAATAAAAAATCGGGATTAAAACCACTTTAATCCCGATTAAGATACTCTCTGCAGACATCAAATTAAGTATTAATCATTAAATAACCCACATTCAGATGGCTAGAGTTATATGAATACACAGAGAAATCTTTGTTTTATGGAAAGTATTATAATCTCTTATATCACACCTTGCTCAACAGAGGCGAATCATCGCCCAGTGCAAGACGTGCCAAACCAACAACCTTACGGCACTCATCAATCATTCTATCAAGAGCCTCATCGCGCTCAAGAGTTGCCTCTACCGATTCTATACTCTCTTTGTCGCGCAACATATGCAACCTGTCAGCCTCCTCAATATCGGCAATACGTTGGTTTATAACCTCCTCTGTAAAATTATAGGTAGTTAGTATATTAATAGCTTCAGGTTCGCCCTTAAGTCCGCTATAAAATATAAAGCCCTTCTCACGCCACTTATCATACGGCGATATAGTGTAATAACCGGGTATCAACCTGCTTAATACAGTATTATTACGAAAAGCTATATTACATAAACGGATATCTTTTTTAATCTTATCGTCTATACTATCGCGCTTATCTACAAACTGCGCATTTACATTATGCGTATCCTGAAGTTCATTCTTCTGTTTCTCAATTAGTGCATAAGTATTTGTAAACATTCCGTTAAAACCATCTATTTTGGTTTCGTTGTAACCATATACTCCCAATCCGGCCTTAACCTTTGGGTCATTTGCTACATCAACAACTCTTCTTATCCAATTAATTTTGCTTGTAATAGAACCAGCCATAAACGTCTGTTTTAGTTAAAAAAAGAATTAGTTATAAACAAGTTACAACACTATCATATTAAAGTCAATAGTTTTTTATATTTTTTCTGCTTTTTTGTAAAAAAACTAAAAAACAACTACAGCACAAGGCTTTATAAACCAAATAAAAGAAACGAAGCATGAGAATAGTCATTCACACACGAGAAACGAGCATAAGAAAGACTTTGCTGGTATACAAAGACAATCTTAATGCGAGTTCTATCTGACAAAAAAATAATTATTACAGATAAATGGTTATTATGCGAGTTCCATATGACCGTTAAAAGACAAATTTAGACATATGAATAACAAAAACAGAAAACACATTAGCTAATACACAAAGCAGATAAGAATATACATATAGGCATACCACCCGGTACAAGAAGTGTTCTGCCACAAAAAAACATTCACCATACACCTATATAAAACAGATTATTCTGATACACAAAACCAATGAAAGAATACTTATAGGCATACTGCGGATACAAAAAGTGTTCTGCCACAGAAAAATACTCACCATACATCTTTATAAAACAGATTATTCTGATACATAAAACCAATGAGAGAATACTTATAGGCATACTGCGGATACAAAAAGTGCTCCGACGCAGAAAAATACCCCCCTCCCTCAAACAAAAACATATCCGGAAGCTACATTATATCAACAAAACATCTGCTTTGGGTAACAAATTTCAAAACTTACACCTATAAATTACTACCTTTATTTGTACAAAAATATTAATTAGCATTAACTAAACCATATACCGGTAGATACAGATATATACATATTAAACCTTAAGAGTAAATTTGACTCCTATTCAGTTATTGGAGATAAATCGTGGAACCTATTGAAATCTATAATAGAGTTTAATACTATTAAAAAAGGTGAAATATTACTACATAATGGTGCATATTCAAAGAACATATATTACATATGCAAAGGGGTACTAAGAGCATACTACACTAATACTGTTGGAGATGTATATACAAAAAACATATTCTTTGAGAATGATATTGCAGGTTCTGTTGTATCTGCAATGCTTAAGAAACCTTCTGAATTTACCCTTGAGGCGTTAGAAGATACAACGCTTATATCAATAAATTACAGATTATACAGAGATTTAATTAATCAGGAATACGACCTAAAAGAGTTTTATATAGCCTACTTAGAGAAAAACTGGGTAATAGATAAAGAGCAGAGAGAGGTATCGTTAGTTTTAGAGAATGCCACAGAGAGATATGCAAAACTGCGTACAGAACACCCGGATATTGATAACCGGATTGCACAACAGCACATTGCATCGCACCTTGGTATTACGCCTACCCAGTTAAGCCGTATTAGAAAAGAGATAAAAAAGTAGTATTAATCAACATATGTAAATGCAGATACAGAAACCACAAACTACATTTGCTGTATAAACAGAATAATAATATCTGATATGAATAAACAAATAGTAGATAATTTGTACGAATTCTGGGAGCACGTTGGTGGTATTAACAATAATCTATCTAAAACCAAAAGCTACACAGCAGTTTCAGCAGATACCTCTGACTGGCCTAACAGAATATTCAACCTAAAAACCGATAATGAATCTGTAAACAGAATTATACAGCTAAGCAAAAACAAGAAACTCCCTGAAATACTAACAATTCATGAACCTGTTAAGGTTATAGACAATCCTGATATTAAGTTTCTGTTTAATCAGAAAAACATGGCAATAGATATGCATCTGGTTGCTGTAAACACAACAGTAAATAGATGTATAAAGAGGGTAAATACAGAAACCGATTCTGTTGATTTTGCAAACACAGCCTCTCAGGCTTTTGGTTATAAAGTTGACTATAATATAATTATAAACATAGTTAACAGCTCCGCATTATCCAGACTATTTTTGTTTAAAGAGAACAGTGTATGTTTAGGTTGCGGCATTGTTTTTTTTGACTCAAATAATAATGCCGGACTACATATGATTGGAACAATTCCGGAAGGCAGAGGAAAGGGAGTTGGAAAAAGCTTGACAGAACATCTGCTGCAAGAGGCAAAAAAGTATAGATCAGAACACTGTGTACTTCATGCCTCAGCAATGGGAGAATCTGTTTACTCTAAGTTAGGATTTAAGCCATACGGAAAAATAGAGACCTACAAAATTAAAAGAGGATAGAAACTATAAATACATAAAGAGATGCATAAATAATATATTATGTTCAGTTTATAAAAAATACTACTTTTGTTAATACGTAAGGCTTCTGTAATAGTAAAACAGAGCAATAGCCTATAAAGAGTTTTAACAAAACCCAAAACAGAAATAACACTATGAAAAATGCTACAGAACGATTAAAAAAACTTGATGATACAAAGCTAAAAGATGTTGTAAAAAACTATCGCCAATACGGATATAACGAGGAGATAAGAGACACTGCAATAGAGATATTAAAAGAACGTGGCCACGACATGGAGAGCCTGAAACTGAGCGGTAATCTTGAGAACAAATCATATAACCAGGCAGAACAATATTTTAAATCATTCGATATACAATCTAAATTAGCATTCATGTTCTATGCACTTATACTTATTGTTAGAATTCTAATGCCAACTATTATAGATAACACAGCATCTGTACAGCTAATAATAGTTGCCGTATTCTGGATCTCGCTAATCGGATTCTTTGTAACATTAATAAAATCGTTTCTTAGCCAGGCTAAATACTATAAACAGATAGATAAACAGGATAACCAATTAAACCCGGCACTCTTTTTTACTTTAGGAATGGCACTATATATAGTTATGTACTTTGTATTCAGAAAACAGATGAAAGAAGATATAAACCTTATTAGATAACTGAATACAGAATAAGTCTGCAAATAATAAATAACCACAAATGACTCATTCAGTTAAGTGTCTGTTAATTACATTATTTGCATTAAACCTTATCTCATGCAGTAGGATTAAGAACAAAACAATAGAGATAACAAATAATGTAAAAAGCAGAGTTGAAAAAGAGGTAAAGAGACAATCAAGCAAGGTTATTGATAAAATATTCCCTCCGTTTGATCATGACAAACCTGATACAGAAAACAACAAAAAGCGTTTCCGTGATTTCATAAAGGTTGATATTACTCCAGATATAACAGAGATATACTGTTTTGACAATGCCATAGGAGTTGATGCATCCTATATGTTCTCATTCAGATGTAATCCGGAAACATCAAAAAAAATCATAGAAGAGCATAGTTTTAAACTTGATACAACAAATTCTGACAATGGCTTTTACATACAACACAATTTTAAATGGTGGGATAAAGAGAGAATATCTGAACTTGATAAGTATAGCTGGACAAACAGAATGAGATATTACAAATATTATTGGTACGATAAATTAAACAATAAAGCTTACTTTTTTGATTTTGATATGTGATTAAGAAAGCATTGCTAATTACAATCTTAATAACCAGAATGACAGACAACATTAAAAACCTCAGACATTTAATTATTATTACATTGATGATACTTCCTGTAAAGTGTTTTTCACAAAGCAGATACAAGAACAGAGTCTCAAAAAACACATTTTTTACGGAATTAAGTATCAATTCAGATATATATCTGAGCTCAGTTATTTACGACAGGTTGTTAAAACCTAAAGGCGTATTTAATGTGGGGCTGCAAGCAGGCATAACCTATAGTACATCAATAACAACAGCATACAAAGGGTACTCAATACTATATCCGGTAAAGTGTTATATTATGGTTGGTAGCAAGCGTCATAAATTTGAGACCGGATTTGGCGCAAGAATATTAACCTATCCATGGCCCGAGATAAATATTGGTTACAGATATAAACCTATAAATAATGGTTTCAGCTTCAGAGCCGGATATAATGTAGTGGTATTTCCTGTATGTTTAAGCAAAATGGCTAATGTAAGTATTGGTTATGCATTTTAATGCAAGTTACATCTAACAAATCTTAAATAGTTTCCAAAATATCAACTAAATTGTGTAATAATAAAGCACAAAAGCATGAGTAAAAAGAGCGAAAGAATAGAAGAGAACATAAACAGTTGGATTAAATCTATTAAAGATCTTAAATTCATGTAGCACAAACAAAAGCTTCATTTAAGGTTAATGAAGAGATGTTACAGCTATATTGGGAGATCGGAAATTCTATTTTAGATGCACAGGAACAGAAAGGATGGGGAGCTCATATAGTTGATAATCTTTCTAATGAACTAAAAAATCATTTTCCTGATTCTACGGGTTTTTCTATCAGAAATCTTAGAATAGTTAAACACATGCAGGTAGTTAGGTACAACAACACGGCAAACATAATTTAGTGTCTTATCATTAAATAATCCCAAAAACGGTTAAAAACATATTCCTAACAATTATAAACTATTATAAAAGAGTGATTTTGAGAATATTCTTGAATAATATCACAAATAATACTACACTGAATCATATATCATATTTCTGTTTTTATATATTTGTATTATAACCATAATCAATCTATTAATTGATGGTATCAATACAAAAAATAAAAATCAATTACTAAAAACAATCATTCTTAACTAATATGGCAAAAATAAAATATCTACATATATCAGATTTGCACATTGGAGATAAACAACAAAATGGATTAATATCTCAAACAAAGAAAGTTTTATTTGATGATATTGAATACATTTTAACTAAAATACAGACTCTTGACGTTGTATTCTTTACAGGTGATCTTGTTCAAAAAGGTACTAAAGAAGAATATATCTTGTTAGAAAGCTTTTTATCTGAATTATGGAAGATATTTTTTAAAAGAAATCAGAATCCATATTTGCTATGTGTTCCAGGAAATCATGATCTTGAAAGAATAGATGATAACAATCATCCTATTCAATTAGTGATGTCAGATTGGATAAATCATGATATTATGGAAGAGTACTTTTGGACTCCCAATAATCCTTATCAAGAATTTGTAAATAACAGATTTAAAAACTATATGGAGTGGTATAAAGAAACCGCTATAAAAAAACCTGAAAACCTAAAAGAGGGTTTTATTTATGGTGATTTCTATTCATCATTAAAAATTGATGGTATCAATTTAGGTATTGTAGGACTTAATTCTTCTTTTTTACAATTACATGGTGGTGATGTAAAAAAGAAAATTGGTGTTTATAATAAACAAATTAACAACCTATTCAGTGAAGAATATCATAATTGGATACAAAAACAAGAAATATCTATCCTTTTAACTCACCATTCAAGTGAATGGTACGAACCAAAGTCTTTAACTGACTATAACCAAGAAATATATTGTAATAACAGTTATATAGAACATTTGTGTGGACATATGCATGAACCATCATACATATCAAAATCACTAAACCACTATGGACTGAAAGTCCATAGGTTTAACTCGGATGACTGAAAGTCATCCCCTCATTCCAATATAAAATTGGAATTATCGGTATCTCCTGATTTTCGATGATGCTCCAAATATTCATTAACCATCTCATCTGT
>JAOARD010000037.1 GCA_025210735.1 Bacteroidales bacterium | reverse complement strand
TCCCATGATACAAAGATCGGTATATCAGAACTTTTAGCATTATTGAAAACGAAATTATTACTAACAAATGAACTCCTTTTTTAGTTAAATTTGTTAATAGTGAATGATTATTCGAAATATTAGTCTTGACTGAATAGTTACCATTATTTTTTGTGTTTGCTTTTTCTTTTCGTTCAAAAACCTTTTGTTCAATACTTTTACGAAGTTGTCGTTTACTCCACTTTTCATAAGCAGCTTTTTGAGCATAAAACGTTCTAGCATCTTTATTTTTTACGGGAATAAGAACCAGAAAATGCGACCAACTTAAATGTCGTGCCAATGGAACGACAATTTCGGCAAACTGCATACTGTTAACGTTTTGCTATTTTGTTTTTACTAAAAATTAGTTGTAACTTATTTTATAATAAGTAAATGACACCCCACAACTAATGTCAAAGCTGTTGTTCATCACAAATAAAAACACAGAATTTTAGTAGGAGGTTGTCAGAGTATTTAATCAGTGTGAACAATGCCCTTAATAATTTAGTGGATAAGGTTTACACATAAAAAAATAAACTATGGCTTTAGGTTATAAGGTTGTTCAGAAGGGCCAACCAGGTGTAACAGGTGGTGGCGAAAAGAAGTATTATGCACAGATTGTTAACGGAAGAGAAGTTACTGTTGATGAGATGGCTAAATCTATTGAGAAATTCAGTGCACTCTCAGAGGCTGATATTTTAAGTGTAATAAGAGCTCTGGAAAATACAATTCAGAAAGAGCTTTCTGATGGAAAAATCATCCGTCTTGATAAGCTCGGAAGTCTCTACCCTAAAATAAGCAGCAATGGCGAAGAGTCTGCAAAAAAAGTTACTTCAAAATCTATAAAGAGTATTGGGGTAAACTATCGCCCTGGCAAACGAATTATAAACAGTATGAAAGAGGCAGGATTCAGTAAAGTTGGTTAAAAACGGAAACCACACCTGCTTTATATTGAAACCAAGTGTGGTTTTGATATAAACCACGCCTGCTTTTGACTGAAACCACGTTAGGTTTTGACTAAAATCACGCCTGCTTTTGGGTAAAACCACGCGTGCTTTCATAAAAAAGCAAATTTACTGTATAAAACTCTAAAGAATAGCATCTAAATTTGATCAGGTGCTATTCTTTATTCATATTTCATAAATTGAATCGTTGTCTGTGTTCCATAAATAATTAACCAGATTTCCTTATGATCTTCTTAACCATTCGTATTCTTCCATTCCTACACGAGATAATTGTGCTGAAAAATTATTTGATATTCTTTGTGCATATTCCGTTTTTAACTCACCACACCATTTAAAATTATTTTGGTTAGTATCGGTTAATATATATTCTCCATCATTATTTTCTGAGACTAACACAATATCCATATTTGGTGATACAGGAAAGTTCAGTTGCTTTGATTTAACGACCTTATATGATACGATTAATTTAATGAACTCTTCACCATCTTTCATAACGAGATCGAAACTTCCTGAATTTTTTGCGATTCGTAGTTGAAGAAAAAAGAAGTTTGAATCTCCTCTAAGCCTTACACAGTCACATTTTGGCTGCATGCATAACCAATAGTTGCTAGAACTATCTTTGATTACAGTTCCAAATCCAAGTTTTGGTCTTAAACCCAGCGCAATATTGTGTTTAAAAGAATTAATGTGAGAAATAGTATAATCGATATCCTCCGCTTTTTGACCATTTGGATTAAATACTGAAGTCATTTCATTATGAATAACTTTACTCATCTCTTTTCCTATATTTTTTCGTTCTCTTTTAGATAGTGCTTTGTTTTTACTTTGAGTATCCAAAATGGCTTTTAAAACATTGTCCTCTTCAATTCCTTTTTCCAATATTGAATAAGCAATTCTATTCTCCAATTTATACTTGGTTTCACGAATAGATATAGTTGCCTCATTAGTATTAAAGTTTGCCTCAATCCACTTTTCGAGCATTTCATCTGTGAGAGTTTTACTTACTTCATCAGATTCAATCAAACTTCCAACTTCACTTTTGATTAATTCCTGCACATAAGTACTAAAGTCATCTGGATTTGGTAATAGTGATTTATGAGCCAACAAACCAGGATCAATATCTTTATTTAAAATACCTAACAAATTATGACATTTTCTTTTTAGTAAAGAAATACTTTTTAAGGTTGCATTAGATATTATACCTGCTGTTAAATCTGTAAATTCCTTTACTATGGCTCCCGGAAGTTCACTTTCTCCCACATCTTTTTTATCTAATACAACTATTTTAGTATGCCCAACAATTAATGAATACTCCTTTACAACAGGATTTAACTCTGGGTATAATGTATCTACTATTTTGGAAATATGATCAGGAATTATGTCTTGTATATGATTATAACTCGTATAAATAACAATCATACGTAACGAAGGCGATGCTTTTTTATCTTTTTCTAAGAGTGTTTTAATTATGTCTTTAGCTATCTCACTATCACCTTTTTTTAATTGCCAGTCAACTATTGACACATCAGATTTAGCTAACAGTTTCTTAAAATCGCCAATCAGCGAGTCATCATTATACTGACAAAGAGCACAGTGCATTCCATTAATAGCAAAGGCTGTTGTTAATTCTTTTGCATCAATATTTGACTCTTCACTCCTGTCATCAACTGATCCATCTGTTCCATTAGTATTTGGGTCTTTAATAGCTAATCGTTCCGGTTTTTTTACATGACCAGAAGGTATATCTAACGATTGATTATTAAAAATTCTATCATCAATAAATGCTACAGAGCCTAAGTAGTCTTTTACTATATCTCTGGATCTTTCTATAAAATTCATATCTATTTTTGTTCTATCGGAAAAATTCTAAACGTTACACCTTTTTCTAACTCAGGCTTAACCAAACAAATATCATAATCCATTTTATTAAGAACCTCCTTACTAATGTACAAACCCATTCCTCGTCCTGATGGTTTCTTAGAGAAACCAAGTTCAAATATCCTATCATGATCTCTTATATCTATTTCTGGACCATTATTGGATATATACATAGCATTATCTCTTACATCTAATTTTATAACACGTTCATAATTTTGATCTTTCAACCAAAAAATAGCGTTATCAATCAGGTTAACAAATACAGGGTAAAATGTTGATGGGTATCCCATTAATATATTTGTATTAAAAGCCTTAGTAGATTCAATTGATATATTATGGCGATCTTTAGCTATTCGTGCCCAAAACACTTCTCTTACAAATTCATATATATCAGCTCCCACAATCTCAACTTTTTTTCTATATAGGCGTCGACTAAGTGGCATGAAAAGAGTTAAATAGTTTTCCAGATGCTCAAAGTTTGTTCTAATAGTGCTATATATAGTATCCAGTCCATCATTAACATCTGCCCATGCTTTTAGTCTTCTCACTTGTTTCCTTAATACACCTGTTGTATGTTGAAATTCATGTTGAATTGCACTAACAGCTAAACCAAGTTGACTGAGTTCTATGTCTGCGTCAACCTTTTCTTTTAGTATATCTAGCTCTTCAGCAAGAGCAACGGAAACATCATCTTTTGTGAAATCTTTATTAAAATCCTTTGAAATAACAACACCATCAAGCTGATAACGAATATTTTCAAGTGTTGCTCTAATTTTATTAGCTTCTTCAATCAAATCAGTTTCCAAACGAGATCGTTCCTCAACTAAGTTAAAGTCGTCAATTTTATTTGGTTCTATTCTTGCCAACTGTGCCTGAACCTTCTTAATCTTTAGTTCATAATCTCTCCTTAGATCCTTTGCTAGATCAACAACATCCTGATTAAGCTTACTTACAACATTAGTAGTTTCTGTTGCTTTTACTTTGGTCTCTTTTTTATATCTATTAATAGTAGTATTTATAGCTCTTTCTAAACGCTTACGCCTGTTAATCTCTGCATTAAGCTTTTTATGATATGATTCTATTAAATCATATATCTGTTGTTCATAGACTGAAAACACCTCTTTGTCAAGCTCTTGAAGCCTTTCTAAATACAATTCATAGTCTTCACTAATATTTTTTGATAAAGCAACCCCTTTAGGACGAATAATTTTATACGAATCCCTTATTTTATTAAGTACTTCATGAGTTTCCGTTTCTGTGGATAAGAAGAGTTCTGATGAATAATCTTTATCACCTATCGATAAACAATAATCAAGCTTCCCTTTAACTACTTTTGTTAACTCCTTATATCGTTGCTCAATATCACCACTCTGAACTAGAGTAAACCATATATCCAAATCTTTCTGGAACTTTACCTTTTTATTTCTTGCTCTTTTTTCAAACTCTTCTCTTGCTTTATAAAGTTTCTCAAATTCTCCTTTCTTTTGCTCCCAATATTCGGCATTTAGACCACCTCCTCTTTTACCATCACGAAAGAAATCATTGGCTAATTGAACAAATACATGTTTTAGTATATCTCTAAACTCTTTATACGCTTTATTCTCTCTTAGTCCCTCTCTGCCAGCTTTTTCAATTAGCTCTATGTTTCTATCTTTACTAATTTCAATAGTCCCAAACATTCTTCTGTAAGAGAAAAAATAATAACCAGCACCTTTATTACGCCTAAGCTCTATGTCTAGAAAATCATAACTATTATCTCCATAAGGTAATATTCTAATACCGTCTTTATATAAATAAAGACCAGAATTTTTCTTTAGTTTTTCACTTATGAGAGCCCATTCATCTAGTGGTAAAGAGGTAGCATGCTTTTCCCCTTGAATATATGCAAACTTTAGAGAAAAAGGACCACAAGAGGTTCTATGTCCTTTATTACCATTCCATATAATGGAATGATTTTTAAATTCTTTACCGTAAACATTTATATCTCCCTGAAATTGACCAAACTCATCTATTTCTCCATATATCTGATGATCTGCAGATTTAAATTCTACAGGCGTCCAAAAATTGTTTTCGGCTATATGATCCTCAAAATAATCTTCCGTTTTATGATCTCTAAAACTCACCTTAATCTCAGGACTATCAGTATCAGGAATCATCGTATTAGCAAATCCTAATAAAGCTTTTAGTAAAGGAGACGAACGATCTTCAGAATTATCATCAATACTAACCTCTAATAAGCTATCAGCAGGATTTATAATAAACCATGTTCCTGATTTTTCATTATTTAATAATGGCTCAACAAATGATATATTATCTACATCATATGTATCACCAAAATATCCTTGTATTTGTGACGGATCAACTTTAAAATCTACAAGTCTACTATTTAATTCTATATATTCCTTCTTAGTAATATAATCATCATTGAGTAATTGGTTTATATTTTCTTTAAGAGGTAACAATAATTCATTTACATCATCTTCATTAGGAACATAACCTCCTTCAAATGCTTTTAGGGGTACCACCACCTGATCTAAGTCAAGACCTGGAATTTCAAATAGTCTCCAATAAACAAATGAAACTACTAGCTCATCAATTACTTCTCCATTTTCATCTTCTCTAATAGCACGTGTAAGAACAAGTACATGATCGCCTATAGATGCTATAGCTAACCTTCCTATTCCTTTCTCACCCATAACAGGGCGAAGCTTTTTATTCTTTATTATGGGTGGTAATTGGGATTTTCTGTGATTTAACTTACTCTCTGTTCCAAGTGTTAACCATCTCTCCTCAAACTCCTGACATGTCATACCAACACCATCATCTCGCATAACAAAAAGTCTGTCGCTTCTATAGTAATCAACAATTACATGATCAGCATATGCATCATGAGCATTTTTAAAGAGTTCACTTATCGCGGTAGGAACACCTGCTATTTGCTGTCTCCCGAGCATATCTAAAGCTCTTGCTCTTGCTTTAAATCCAGCCATTATTGTATATATTTACTGATTATAAGATCAATAAAGCTAACAAAAGCTTATATCTCACTCTTTGAGGTAAATATAACAATATTTAATAAGGTTATTATATTATAACATTAAAAAAAAGATTCTATACAGTGCTTTAGAATTTAACTACCTCTGTATTATCACTATCTATCAAAGATTCACCTATCACCTTTGCAAACTGCGGAGGTACAGCGTTTCCGATCATCATTGCAATTTCTCCAATGCTATCAGAATAGAATTTATAATTATCTGGAAATGTCTGAAGTGCAGCACCCTCTCTAAGAGACAATGCTCTGTTTTGTACAGGATGCCCATATCTACCGTTAGAGGTTCTTATAAATTTTGTTGTTATTGTAGGAGAATGCTTTTTCCAAAACATACGACCATAATAGTCGGTATACTGGTTATCTTTTCCTATATAACATGATAATTGCAGGTCAGAATTATCTTTCCACTCCAACCTGTTGCCTCCGTTGTGAGAAGTGTTTTTAATTCTTTTCATGTTTAACTCAGACATAGGTGCAGCATAATGTTGGGTTGTTCTCCAATATTTTTTATCCCCCGCACTTATTGGTGGGAATCTTTTCTCATCACCAATAACATCTTCAACAAGTACCAACTCCTCTTTATTTGGTTTAGGCAAGCTTAATTTTTTGTTTTTTGCTGCTATAAGGATATATCTTCTACGATTCTGGGGAACCCCAAAGTATTTGGCATTTAATACATCTTCGTCATACAGATAATTATTCTTTAACAAATCAGCTTTAAATATTCCAAGCGGACTTTCTGTTTTATTCTTTAAAAAGCCAGGAACATTCTCTAAAACAATATATCCCGGATTAAAATAACGTACAAAACGATTAAATTCATTCAGTAAGTCTTTAGAAACAGATGACTTACCGCTCTTATCAGTATTCATATTTGTCCAATACTGGCAAGGACTACATGCTATAAATACAAGATTTTTATCATTTTTCCCTATACCCAGAGTATCTTCAAGTTCCTCTGGAGTATATTGAAACAGATCTTTGCAAAGATACTTTGCTCCAGAATTATTTTTTTCATAAGTATCTTTAAATCCCTTTTGGTAATCTATACCAGCTAATACCTCAATACCAGCTTCTATAAAACCACAAGTCATTCCTCCTGTACCACAAAAAAAATCAATTGCTTTGAGCTTATCATGCATAGGTTTTCCTCTATTTTAATCTGCAAATGTAAAAAATTACAACTAAAATATAATAATCAGATCTGACGAATGGCCATATTTAGACACATAATTTATCTTATCTGCAAGGTACAGGCACTCCTACAGTACGGATTTACATAAAATAAAATTTGCTAATAATAATAGAATGCTCTGCCATATTATATATAATAATATGACAGAACATTGAATGTACAATTAAACCATGCTGAATATAGCAATAGCGTACAGATAGAAACGTACAAAACGTAACGATCCGAACATCAGGTATGTTTTGAATTTGTAATCAATAATACCCGAAGCAATACTCACCATTGAAAATGGTATTGGCAGCAACGCTCCAACAATAATAAGTAGTCCTCCCCATTTACGAACATTAACAATATGCTTATGCATCTTTGTCTCAATTGATCGTTTTAGAGCAGGAGTACGTGATATAAGCTTTCCTATTCCGTATGAAATCACTCCTCCTAAATACGACAGTGTTGCAAGGATTGATAACATAATTATTGGCGATTCCGTCTTCTCAGACCAACCAATAAAAATCTCTGGTGGAATAAGTCCTAACAGCGATTCTGATGCAAAGAATACTCCCAACACTCCCACTGTAGGATATGTTTCGGTCATTCTTACAAAAAGATCGCTAATATCAAGAACAAAAATGTCAAACAAAACCACGGCAAGCACAAAGCCCACAATTGGTAAAAAAGACTTTTTAAGACTTCCCCAGATAAATGTGTAGAACCCTGTATATTTGTTATACTTGTGTATAACCTTTATACGGGTGTTCAGATTACTAACTGCAAAATTGTTTCTCATACTTTATTCCTTTTTCATATATGTTTACATGTGTACTCTGTTTATTTTTTATGTAAAGACTGAAAAACAGACAAACATTACATTGTAACACCCCTGTTACAGATCAGGTACAACTAAATTTAAAAGACGTAACTATATTGATTAATATGAGGCAAAAAGGCTTAATGCCTCAGAATAAAAGTTCTAAATCTGCGGCGGTAGATAGGGCGATCCCAAATGTATATCAGGATACCATATATCAAACGCCAGAGTAAATAGTTCAGTGTTGTTAATAACCGGATCAAAAAAAGGAAAATCGAATGATCCGTCTATACTACAATACTCAACCTCCGTATCAAAGCAATCATCAACATCGTTCCACGACTCAACAGTATTTACACAATCGTTATACTGTTGTATCGGAAGATCAGCCGATGCAACAAATGCAATGTATAGTAATATGAAGGCGAAAATATACTTCATCATTTATTGTTATGTCGCAAATTTAGAAAATAAAACTATCAAAATAATAGTTTTAACATTTGAACAACGATATTCTGTTATTATTGTTGCATATAAATGTTATAAGATCTTAATTATTTTTTATTCCAACTATTTAGTTTTATTTTCGTCGATTATCATTTTCTATTTAATCTGTAAGGTGTGCAACTAACTATAACATAGAATAAATAACAGAAAACAATCTCATTAAAAGAGATTTATACTGTTTTTTAGCACTCCGTTACGGCTATAAACAAGGTATGATAATTATTAAAATATAATTATACAACTGATTATCAGATGTATGTTTCACTTAAATTAATGCGCAAAAATAAAGTAAATATTAAACATAATGAAACAATTCAACAAGATTAACAATTTAGTTGGCTGGATAGTTTTTGCGGTATCGGCTATTGTATACCTGATGACTATTGAATCAACTGCAAGCTTTTGGGATTGCGGAGAGTTTATTACAGCAGCAAATAAGCTTGAGGTAGGACACCCTCCCGGAGCCCCTTTCTTTTTATTAGTAGGACGTCTGTTTGCAATGGTTGCACCTAATGCAGAGAGTGTAGGACTATTCCTTAACTCTATGTCTGGTTTGGCAAGTGCATTTACAATACTGTTCCTGTTCTGGACCATCACATATTTTGCAAGAAAAACAGTTGGCGATAAGTCTGAATACTCATTAGCTCAAACAATTGCTATTATAGGTAGTGGTGTTGTTGGTGCTTTAGCATACACATTTTCTGACACATTCTGGTTCTCGGCAGTAGAGGGCGAGGTTTACGCATTCAGTTCGTTATTTACGGCTATAGTATTCTGGGCAATACTAAAGTGGGAAAAGGAGTATGGTACCAAATATGCCAACCGATGGATTATTCTTATTGCATATCTTATGGGATTATCAATAGGAGTTCACCTTCTTAACCTGCTTGCAATACCAGCTATTGTTTTTGTTATCTATTTTAAAAAATATAAACCTTCAAAAAAGGGTATACTATTATCATTACTTGCATCTGTAATTCTGCTGGGTGTAATTATGTATATGATTATACCAGGTTTTGTTTGGCTTGCATCATGGGTAGATCTGTTTTTTGTAAACTCATTCAGTTTGCCATATAACTCCGGAGTACTATTCTACGCAGCAGTTATTACAGTTCTGTTATTTGCAGGAATACGCTACACTATTAAAACAGGCAGAGTAATTGCAAATACGGCTTTAATGATTCTTGCAGTTATACTACTTGGTTACTCTACATATGCTGTTATACTTATCAGATCATCGGCAAATCCGCCTATGGATCAGAACAGCCCGGACAATGTATTCTCACTCATGTACTACCTGAACAGAGAGCAGTACGGAGACAGACCTTTGGTAAAAGGGCACTCATTCTCTTCGCCTGTTATTGAGAAAATTAACACTAAACCGGTTTATGTTAAGAGAGACGGAAAATATGTTGTTGCCGATTATAAGAGTGAGTATGTTTATCCGGAGGCTACAACATCGCTGTTTCCTCGTATGTATAGTAATGATGAAAACCATATAAAAGCATACAAGCAGTTTTCCGGCTATAAGGGTAAGATTGTAAGCTTTAAAGATCCATACGGAAACAAACGCAAGGTAAGGGTTCCTACATTTGGCGAGAATCTTAAGTTCCTGTTTACATATCAAATCGGGCATATGTATATGAGATACTTTATGTGGAACTTCTCAGGACGTCAGAACGATATTCAGGGACACGGAGGATTCAGAAACGGAAACTGGATTACCGGATTCGACTTTATTGATGAAGGCAAGGTTGGTCCGCAGGATAATCTGCCTGACAGTATGAAGAACAACAAGGCAAGGAACAGATACTATATGTTGCCATTTATACTTGGTCTTATTGGAATAATATATCAGTTTGCACGCAATAAAAAGCAGTTCTTTATTGTATCGCTACTATTTATTATGACAGGTCTGGCAATTGTTGTATACCTGAACCAATACCCTTTCCAACCACGCGAACGTGATTATGCTTATGCTGGTAGTTTCTATGCATTTGCTATCTGGATTGGTCTTGGTGTTATTGGTCTTATAGAGAGTCTTTCGGCTAAAAAGAGATCGGCTGCAATATCGGCAGGTGTTACATTTGCATGTTTTGCTGCTGTACCAGCACTTATGGCACAACAAAACTGGGACGATCATGACAGATCAGGAAGATATATTGTACGTGATGTTGCCAAAAACTATCTTGAGAGCTGCGATGAAAATGCTGTTCTGTTTACCTATGGCGATAATGATACCTTCCCGCTTTGGTATGCACAAGAGGTTGAGGGTGTACGTACAGATGTAAGGGTATCAAACCTTAGTTATCTTGGAGCCGATTGGTATATAGATCAAATGAAACGTAAAGCATATGACTCAGAGCCTCTGCCGTCGAGAATGACACATGATCAGTATGCAGCAGGAATAAGAGATGCAATACTAATTGAGGATAAGATAAAAGAGCCAGTTGATCTTAACCAGGCTATGAATTTTGTACTTAACGATAGCAAAAGAACACAGATACCATCACCATTTGATGAAGGAGAGATGATTAACTATATACCATCAAAGAATCTTTATCTTACTGTTGATAAAAACAAGGTTCTTAATAATGGTACAGTAAAAGCAGACAAGGCAGATCTTATTCAGGATACTATACACTGGAATATGAATCGCAGATATATGTTCAAGAACGGAATGTATGTTTATGACCTTATATCGTCAAATGAGTGGGATCGTCCTATATATTTTGCTATTACTGTTGGTAGAGAGAACTATTTTGGGCTTGATAACTATGTACAGCTTGAGGGGCTTGCTCACAGATTTGTTCCTTACTCAATTCCTAGTCAGAGAGGATTATATGACAAGATAAATACCGAAGTAATGTACGAGAAGTTTATGAACAAATTCTCGTTCCAGGATTTTGAGAAGGACAATGTTTATCTTGATACATACAACAGAGATATACTTGGTAACTTCAGAAATGTATATAGCAGACTTGCAGAAGCTCTTTATAAAGAGGGTAAAACAGAGAAAGCCAAGGATGTTCTGAACAAAATTACAAAGCTTATTCCACATACTGTGGTACCATTAAGCTTGTATGATATACCTCTTATAGAGACATGTTTTGCTGTAGGTCTTAACGATAAGGCACGTGAATTAACACTTGCTCTTACTGATATCACAACACAGAATCTTAAGTATTATGAGTCGTTACCAAAGAAGTTCTATGCTTCTGTTAAGAACGACCATATGACAGATACTCAGGTTTTTGTTGAGTTAATGAGGATTGCAAAGCAGAACAACGATAAGATTCTTACCGATAAGATTACCAAGGAGTACGAAAGTATGATCCAATAATATATGTTAAGGGTACGTAAGTTTGTTACGTACCCTTAATCTTTATCTGCCTATATGATATATCGTAGAACACCCAATATTGTAACCAAGATTTTCGGCAAATTAACATGGAATATTCCTGTTAAGGATAACTCTCTTTATCTTACATTTGACGATGGTCCAACACCGGGTGTAACACAGTGGGTTATAGACGAGCTTGCTAAATACGATGCTAAGGCTACCTTTTTCTGTTTGGGCAGAAATGTTGACAGATACCCGGACATATACAATAAAATAACCAGTAGCGGACATGCTGTTGGTAACCATACATACAGCCATCTTAAAGGTTGGGAGACCGGAGCCCTTGAATATATTCACGATGTTGAACTTGCATCTACCCTTATAGAATCTAAACTATTTCGTCCGCCATACGGAAGAATAAGACCTGTACAGGCCGGCCTTGTAGCAAGGCGTTTTAATCTTGTTATGTGGGATGTTCTTACCAGAGATTATAATAACAGACAGACAATGGATGAGTGTCTGCAAAACACCAGAAAAATGATTAAATCGGGCTCAATAATTGTTTTTCATGACTCAGTTAAAGCCGAAAGAAATCTTAAATATGTTTTACCTAAAATACTTGAGGAATATTCTGAAAAAGGTTTTAAATTCAGATCTATTGAGTATTAACCAATAAACCATTGTATTCTGAAAACACCAACAAAGAAACGTATATTTATTAATGCTTCAACTGTACTTATTGGCGGAGGATTATCTGTTGCTATTAACATACTTAAGGTTATAAACAGACATTGTAAAAACTGCCATATATTATTAGTTGTACCAGAATGCGAGCACTACAACTTCATCAACAACAAAAATATTGATGTCAAAAAAATTCCTCTGTCTAAACTTAAGCGCAGTAAACGGGTATGGCTTGATAACATATATCTTAAGCGCATTATAAACAGATTTAATCCCGAACTGGTTTTTAATCTTGCAAACCTGCCATTGCCAACTCAAAAAGAGCAGATACTATTATTTGATAATCCTTTTACTACAGCCGACACTTTAAATGATCTGAATCTTACCTTAAGAGAGAAACTAACACACTATATGCGAAATAAAATATTCTTATGGCGCAGCAGATATATAGATATGTTTCTTGTTCAAACTGAGGTTCAGCAGAAACGACTGATAAAGAGATTACGCAATAATACACCTGTAAAATATCTGCCTAACGCATCGGCAAATATAACAAACCCTTGTGTTATTGACATAACAACAGAATCAGACAGGTCTTATTATCTTGCTTTTACACGTTACTATTCACATAAGAATATTGAGATACTGATAGATGTTGCTAAACAATTCAGGAACAACAACATTAACAAGACAATAATACTTACTATAGATGAGAGTCAGGGTAGAAAAGCCAAAAAGATATTGTTAAAGATTAAGAAGCTAAATCTGGAAAAGTATATCTTTACAATTGGTAGAGTAGATTTTAATCAGATAGCCTCGTTATATAGTAAGGTTGATGCACTGATTCTGCCAACACTGCTTGAGTCATACTCATCAACCTATGCCGACGCTATGCTTTATAAGAAGATTATCTATACATCTGACAGAGATTTTGCACATGAGGTGTGTAAAGATTCGGCGTTTTATTTTAATCCGTTGTCTGATACTGATATATACAACACTATTATTGAATCAGACAAGAATCCTGAACTTATTGAGCAAAAGAAGAGTTCAGGTAGTAAAATTGCCGGAAACTCAGTTAACTGGGAAGAGAGTATTCTCAGCTTATTTAACGATTTAAGAATTAAGTTATGAGTACAGTAAGTGTAATAATGCCTGTATATAATCAGGAAAAATATATAAGATATGCATTAGATTCGGTAATGTTTCAGACCTATCCTAATATTGAAGAGGTTATTATAATTAATGATGCATCTACCGATGGCACAGAGAATATTTTAAAGGAGTATAAAAGACGATATCCGGATAAGATAAGGATATTTACACAACGTAAAAACCGTGGTGTTGCCAGATCGTTAAACTGGGGGCTTAAAAAAGCCAGCGGCAACTATATTGCAAGAATTGATGCCGATGATGTATGGCTTATTGACAAGCTTGAGAAGCAGATAAGGATACTTGAAGAGGATAACGAGTTGTATATGCTGGCAACCTCAAAGCAACTTATTGACAAAAAAGGGAAATTGTTTGATGGCAAACCAGACGAACCTGTATTCAGTTACAATAATGTGAGAGAGTATATCCTCCGTAAGAATATTATATGCCACTCATCTGTTGTATTCAGAAGAGAGATTGTTGATAAGGTTGGTTTATATAATGAGAGGTATAAAAACAGCGAAGATTATGAGTACTGGATGAGGATAATCTTTAATTACAAAACAGAAGTATTACCTGAGAAATTAACATACTATCGTATAACCAAAGGTATGACATCGTTAAGGCGACGAGGAGAGCAGATACGCTATGCTATAAAGGCAAAAATGTTTGGTATAAAATTATTCAGTAAAGGTATTTCTGCATACAGATATATTCTTCCTGATTTGTATGAGTTATCTAAACCTCGATTTATGTCAGTAATAAAGCAGAAGATATTAAATAAACAGTCGTTTTAAACGCCACAAAATAATATTGTACCTGTTTATTACCATAAACAGGGTGTAGTAGAAAGCCATATACATTATATATTGTATTGTATGTGGCTTCTCTTTTTTAGCATAGGTCTCATAGCCTGAATCAACCCCACAAACAGATATCTGTTCTATAATATATAGCGATGTAACATAATCAGTATCTCTCCATCTTTCCACTCTGCCACTATCCGGATGTACTGATATATCTTTATGCAATTTCTTATCATTACTATTAATAAAGCTGTAATCAACACTATCTGTTAATATAACTTTATGATCAAACAGATACTTAATAACTGTTTCAAACTCTACACCAAAGTTTGTAACGAGATTCTCATACCTTACAGTAAACACACCTTTATTATTGCGTCTGTAATAACTATTCCAGTATTTAGCAACAGCAACAGGGTTCTTACTGAGTCCATTTCTTCTTTGCGACAGGAATATATCCCTAGGATCGCGCAACATCTTTATAATCTTGTGCTCTGGTAACAAATCAGGTATAAACAGACTTATTTCAAATGCCTTAAATACAACACTCTCAGCTCTTCTGTTTATCCTCACAGCATACAATTCAAGCAGTTTACAGAAGCATTTGTAGTTGTTCTCCTCTTTAACTGCTACCGATATCTCATCAAGTGTAAACTGCCAGAATCTTAGCTTATCGTTACTATTACATATCCTGTTTAATTTATATGCGGTAACTATTGGTTTTTGCTGTGGTTTTTTCAAGAACAGCAGAGGCAATACTTCTGCCTCAGGACATATTACACAATTCTCTACACGTCCTAAATGCGACATTAGAAATGTAGATCCGCTCCTATCTATATATGTAAGGAATATTATCTGCATCAGAGTGGATAGTTATACTTCTCAATCTGTTTAAACTCTGCCGACAACATTCGGTTATCGCTTCTGAAGTAATTTGCTATACATTCATTTGTTCGTTTCCCATAAACAAATTTCCTGCCCTGTCCTGAAAGCACTCTGTCTATAACATACTGTTGTTTTGCTCCCAGATACCTGACCATAAATTTTGGTAAAATATTATTACAAAACCTGTTAAAAGATCTTACTGTTTTAATATCGCGATCTGATAGTTTAACATTTCTACGTCGGCCATTTACTATATCACCTGATACATTCAGATTTAGTTGTCTGGCAAAATCGGCAATAAACAACTGACTGTTCTCTATAAACTCTTCGTAAAAGAATATATGTACATTCTCTTTTCCAAAATGGTCTCTGTACAGATTAATTATTCTATAATACTTGTGTTTCTCGCCACCAAAAAGATCTTGTCCTTGAGAAAAAAGATACTCCTCAGGCGATAATACGCCACCCTGTTTTATGTATTGTGAATAGTTTGATCTGTACTTATCAATCTGGTTACGCACAAATAATACTATCTCTGCATTCTGAAATATTGCCGCAAGATGTTCCGGATTTGTAAACACTCTGTTTTTACTTCCTAATATATTCTCATTACTTATAACAACAGTTTTTTCATTAACACTGTTAATAATGTCATTAACATGTTGCTTATCTGCGGTGTCTGCTCTTCGCAAACTACTCACAAATCTCTGATCTGTAAACAACTTAATATCCTTAACATTAGGAAACAAGTCCTTCTGAAACCATGTAGTTGCAGTTTTAGGATATCCTATATGTAATAATACTCTCTTACCCGACATAAATCAATAATTATACTCCCTTAAATTATCAATACCTGTTAATCTGGCAACCTGCATATTAGAATCCTTGTACATCTCTTTTATTCTGAGATAATTTTCCCTTCCAAGAAACTCTTCAGAAGACTTTTTATTTCTGAAACAACCATGTCTTAATCCATATCTGAATATTATCAACATTGCAGTTCTTATATATCTTAACCATCTGTATTTTTTTACAAGTATATTTGCACAACGCAACATATTCAAATTTGTAACAGACAACGATATATTCTCTTTTACCTCATATTTTATATTATTAACCACCGGTAAATCTAACCTGCTCAGTAAACTGGTAACAAAACCTCTCTGATTTCTGCTAAAATCTTCAAAAAGAACAACCACAACCCTGTTTTTACCAAAATATCTGTAATAAATATCAATTGTTTTATTGTAATAGTGCTCCTCTGCAGACATTGGCGAATCTGCCAACCACAGGTAGTCATTCAGCCTAAGCGTACCACCCATCTTTATATACTCAGAATATACCGAACATAGTTTATCTGTCTGATTACGTATGAATAATAAAACAATAGAATCAGGAAACAGTTCAGAATAGAATTTTGCATTCTTCTCAAGTGTACCTGAAGCAAATGTTCCAAGCAGATTCTCATCACTAATTACAGAAGGTTCACTACACAATTTATCAATATCCGGTTTTATGTTATTAAAGTTTCTGTTCTTGCTAAACATCTGTTCAGGTAAATCATTATGCCCAACAAACCTGTAGCCGGGAATTTTATTAAACAGTTGTCTCTGAAACCATGTTGTTCCTGTTTTTGAATACCCTATATGAAGTACTGTTTTTGCCATATTAAATAAACCTCCTGATAAATTGTTTAACAATATTTACTAACCCGTACCGGCTTTCTGTACGGGCTGGAAGTTTATCAACATCGTCTATATTATATATTCTGTTTACACATTGCTCTATATCTTTACCTTTTTCGCGTGTATAGTGCAGAATAACCGGGCGTGCCTCCTTGTAGTTTGCTTTACGCCATCTCTTTAACTGATCTATAGAATTAAAATTATACTCCGGGGGCAGTATATAGAACAATATATCATTATGCTGCCAAAGTAATTCACGTATCACTGCCTGATCATCAAAGTATCTTTTTTTGTGATACTCCTTCTCTATTTTACAAATAAAATCTTTTACATGTTGGCTGTCACCAAACATTATTAATCCGCCCTGAATTGGTGCAAAGCTATATGGTATACTATCGTCAACTGCTTTAGTGTATTTCCCGTTAGCCATAATCTGTCCGGTCTGCATAAGAAATCTCTCATTCCTGTTATGACCATGAGCAAAAACCATATCAAATCTATTAAGCAGATCAAACATTGGTGTGATATCAGACATAATATATGTATCCGCATCAAGATAGAGCGTTTTTTTGAACGGGCTTAACGTTAATGCACGTAGTTTATCGGCCATATAGATGTCATTATCCGGGTTCAAAGGTTTATATTTTAACACCACATCCCAAATTTCACCCGGATCATCCATATCCGTAACAACGCCCACATTAACATCACAATAACGCTTTAGCGAACTGGCAGAAAGTACAGCCTGATTAAGATAGTAGCTGTCTGTAGCAACATATAGTACACCATAATCATTCATTACAACGGATATTTATATTTTTCGACCTCTTTAAATCCTAACTCATCAATCATTTTGTTATTGCTTTCACGGTATAAATCAGCAATATAACCACGTTGTTTTTCTGAAAACGCATACCGTTTCTTATATGTAGATTTTTTAAACAACCAGTTTCTCATAGACCGTTTACGGGTTAAGTTAAATAGTAGTGGAACGGTAAAATAATAATCTTTATTAACTACGTAGTATTTAGAGAATCTGTTAAGAAAACGTAATATCCTGTAATAACTCATAGGTAAACTACCATTAGAGATAGAATAATCCACATTATCAGGAAATTCCGTTATACCTAAATCATTAAACATTTTTTTACAAAACAGCTCCGGGTTCTCAGAAAATTCCTCAAAAAAGTATACATGAACATTATCTTTACCAAATAGCTTTTGTTGAAATTTCACCTGCGTATAGAAATCAAAATGATCCTTATCAAACAGCATTAAAGCATTGATAAAGCTAAAGTTAGACCTGAAATTAAGATATTTATTTGTAGAGTACGTTCCTCCCTCAATTATATGTTGCTTATAATGAGAATCTATAAGATCAATCTGATTCCTTAACATTAGTACAATGTGAATATTACCAAACACATCTTTTAATCTGCTACAATGCTCTTTAGTAAGATATCCGGACGCTCCAAAGGCATGTGTTGTGCCAATAAAACCATGAAAATCTATTATAATATCCTTTCCTAAATAGTTTTTTAACATCTCCTGAGCCTCCTCAGCAGAGAATTTCAGAGCATTAACAGTAATAATTGCCTGTTGTATAGTACTATTTTGAATAATTTCGTATTTTTGTAACCTAAAGTATAAATTGTTGCGGAACCAATATGTTCCGGTTTTAGGGTATCCTATATGCGCAATTTGCTTTACCATGACATTTATTGTTGACAGTAATATACTAAAATATGAAGCGTTTTCTACAAATATTAATTCTTCTACAATTTATACAAATTTACTCATTTGCCCAGAATGTAGAATGGTTTATACAGATAGATGGCGGTGGTCAGAACAGGGTAAGAAATATGATTACCGACTCAAACGATAATATCATAGTATTAACTCCTTTTAAAACAAGCTTAACAATTGCTCATAGCGAAAATACTTTTGCTGAATTTAATGTTGCAGCACCTGCTGGAAATCAGGATTTGTTGTTGATAAAATTTGATAAAGATGGAAATTACAGATGGCACAGAACCATTGGTAGTACAAATAAGGATCAGCCCAGAACTTTAGCAATTGATAACGCAAACAACATATATGTATCAGGATCATTTAACGGAAGTCTCACATCGCCAGCGGGTACTGCTATGAATTCAACTGTAGATGATTCCTTCTTGTTAAAGTATGCATCAGATGGAACACTGTTGCTAAGACAACATCTTCTTTCAGGTACAGGAAAGGAATACACCACCAGTATGGTTATAACTCCTACACACATTGTTTTTACAGGATATGCTCTTACCGGAACATTCAATTTTCATAATAACGATGGTGCAGTTGCCGCAACTGAAACGGTAACCTCAGGAGCGGATAACTATATTGCTAAATATTCGCATGCAGGAGATTACATAAGTCACAGAATGTTTACATCTACAGGGTCAAAAACAAGATTAAACTCAATAAACAGAGCAAACGATGGAGGTTTTCTTATTTCAGGACCATTCTATACCGATCTCGACATACAGGTGTCACCAACAGTAAACAAGGTTACAAGTAACGGTCTTTCAGATATTGCACTGTTTAAAACGGATGCAAATCTTAATGTATTATGGACAAGGTTTATTAAAGGAGCCGGCGAAAATATTGCATATGATGCTGAATCAGATACCGATGGTAATGTATATCTGGCAGGATCATTCACAAACACTATAAATATTGATGATACAGCACCTCTTGCAGCAGATGGAGATACACATACTGCAATAGGGGATATAACAAAATCTGATAAGATAATTGCTAAATTTTCTGATACAGGAAACCTTCTGTGGTCAAGAGCTGTGGGTACCGGAAGTACAGACGATGCTACCGCTATATCTATAATTGGAGATTATGTTCAGGTTGGAGGTAAGAGTGGTGGTGTTTATAACTTCAGTGGTGTGTCAGTACCCAATAGTGGTTCAACAGATATGGACGCTCTGATGTTTGATAAAAACGGAAAAGAGATAACAGTTTTTCATATTGGAGGAACAGATATTGATGTTGGAAAGGACGTAATATATACATCGGGAGGAGAGAGTGTTATTACCGGATTTTACAGATCAACTACAATAGATATCGGGGCAAAAACACTTACTGCAAAAGATGGGGCTGCCAGACCTTTTAATACGCTACTTATTAAATATGGTAACCCACTATCTATAGCTGTAACAAATAAGGTTGAGCCAAAATGTTTTGGCGATACAAATGGTTCTATAGAGACAAAAAGATTCTTTGGTCTTGCTCCATTCACAATTACATGGTACAAAAACGGAGTAATAATCCCCGGAGAGACTAGTGAGACCCTATCAAATATCGGAGCCGGAAACTACATGGTAAAGGTTGAAGATGGTACAGGAAAAGAGACGCTTGAATATATAGAGCTGGAAGAGCCGGAGGAGCTTAAACTATCTATTGAAACAGGAAATATAAAATGTAGTGGCGATAAAGGATATCTTATTGCAGATGTAACCGGAGGAACTACAGATTATACATATAACTGGTCAAAAATAGGCGATCCTGCATTCAACTCAGATAAAAGAACTGTTTTAGATATTGATGCCGGAGATTACTCTATTGTTGTTACTGATAAAAACGGATGTGTAGTTAATGGTCTTACTACATTAACTACTGAAGCAGAAATTGCGATAACATCAGATGTTACTCAGCCAACATCTCAATCATCAACAGACGGTGCAATAAGCATTACAAATATATCGCCATCTGTTTTAGCAGACGGTGCAACAAATGTTACATATACCGTAAACTGGAGCGATGATTTTAACACTGTTGGTTTAAATGTTAATAACCTGAGAGCCGGAAAATATTTTGCTACAGTTACACAAAACGAAACTGGTTGTTCAAAGATATTTGAGTTTAAACTTGGTGCTATTGAACTTGTTACAAGAGAAATTATTAACGTAAGCTGTAATGGCTTGAATAACGGATCGGCAAAGGTTGAAGCATTGGGAGGCGAACCTCCGTACGAATTCTCATGGAAAATAAAGGGTAGTACTACATACCTGCATGAGAAATCAAATATAATGTCGGTAAACGGACTTGTACCGGAGACATATGAGGTAACTGTATCAGATAATAAAAAAGAGACCTCTACAATAGAGTTCACAATCGCTGAACCTACTGTACTTGCTGCTACTGTTAATACACAGCCGGTATCATGTTTTAATTCATCAGACGGGAAGGCTGTATTAACTGTTTCAGGAGGTAATACAGGTACCAAAACATATAACTGGACAACCACTGATGGCTCAGGGATAGTTGATGGTCAGATATATCAGGAAAAACTTGGTGCGGGTAGTTATAATGTTACAATTTCTGATCCTAAAGGTTGCGACATAACAAAGTCATTTACAATAGATAATCAGTTAGATATAACTCTGGTTGATATGAATATATCACAACCATCAGAGAATAAAAGCGATGGTTCTATTACTATTACTGTGGCTCCTGACAATCTTATTGATGGTAACGATCCAAGATACCTGTATATGATATCTAAGCAGACATCAAGATCAAGAGAGGGAAAAGCCAGAGCTTCAAACACTTTTACTGGTCTTTCAAAAGGTATGTATGATATTACAGTAATAAACGCTAACAATTGTCGTAAATCATTTAATGATATATCTCTGTTATCATCGTTAAATGTTATTGAGAAAGTAAGAACAGATGCAACGTGCTACGGGTATAATGATGGTATTATCGAGATTGAGGTTGAAGGGGGAGTTAAGCCATATACAATTGTGTGGCGCAATGAGACCACATCAACGGTTTTGCCTGGTAATACTACTCTGGCACCAAACCTTATAAAAGGAGATTACTCTGTTAGTGTAACTGATGCAAAAGGAACTGTAATAACAAAAAATTTCGCAATAACAGAACCTGAAGATATGGTTCTTGACAAAGTTATTAATGGAGTTACGTGTCATGATTCTGAAGATGGTTCTGTATCAATAAATGTTACCGGAGGTAATTCTGGTATTTATAAATACAAATGGCTTAATGACAAAACACTTAAGTCGTTCTACGGAGCTACACAAAGTAATATGACTGCAGGTACTTATACTCTCACAATATCAGATAGTAAAGGATGTGAGAAGACAGAGAAGGTTGACCTGAACCCTAAAAACCCAATTGAAATTATAAATGAAACAATAAAGAATCAGAGTGATATCACGAATCCAAACGGGGAGATAAATATTACAGCAACCGGAGGAAGCGGAACACTTGTGTACTCAAATAAATTGATAAGCCAAACAAACACCACAGGAGAGTTTATAGGACTTAAAGAGGGTGAATATACTGTAAATATAACTGATGAAAACAACTGTATTTTAAGCAAATCGTACGAAATTCTTAATATAGCCGAAGGAATTCGTATTTTTAACGCTTTCACTCCTAACGGAGACGGGGTGAATGACTTATGGAACATTGAGAATATTGGCAAATTTCCGGAGTGCGAGGTTATTGTCTACAACTCATGGGGTAATAAGGTATTCTATTCAAAAGGGTACAAATTCTCATGGGATGGAACGCAAACAGGAAAGCAACTTCCGGCTGGAGTTTACTACTATTCTATTAAACTTAACAAAAAATCGAAAGCATTAACAGGTTCTGTAACAATAATTAGATAGCAGAACATTTTAGCCTAAAAAGGCATTTAAAGGAGCGAGCATAAACATAAATCTAAACATTTGATCTGTAGTGTATGAAAATAAGACTAATAGCTGTTGTAATAATAATTACTCTGCATATAGTAAACTGTTTTGGACAGAGCGGGGAGATAAGTAATTATTATTTACTGGACAAATATGTTATCAATCCGGCAGAGGCTGGTATTGATAAATACCAACCTGTTATATTCTCTTATAAGCAGAAGTGGCTGGGTGTTAAAGATGCGCCCAATTCTCAAACATTAATATCTCATCGTAAATTAACAAAAAAGATAGGTGTAGGTATAAAGGTTTTTAATGAATCGTACGGTGTACTCAGAAAAACTGGTGGAGAGATAACCTATGGATACTCCTTACCAATATTCAAGAGAAAAGGAGTTCTGAAATTTGGTCTCTCAGGTATCTTTTATCAAAAAGGGCTTAACTATAGCAAACTTGAACTACAAAATAATATCGACGATAAATTATACCTTAATGGCTATAAAGCAAAGTTTGTTCCGGATATTGCACTTGGTATATCGGCCTATATGCACGGAATAAATGTGGGTGTTGCTGTTCCGAGGGTTATTCAACTTAAAACCGATCTTACAAACGAAGATATTATGGAGTTCCGCGAGAACAGAGAATATATAATTTACGGATCGTACGGATTTAAAACAGACCTTAGAACATACTTTGAACCAGGTGTTTTAGCACGTGTACAAGAAAATGGTGATGTACAGGTTGACATTAATATGAGGTTAAAATGGAAAAAGAAACTAAATTTGGGGGTATCTTACAGATCAGCCGATGCATTTGTTCTGTTTACAGGTGTCGACTTTAGTAAGATATCTGTATTCTATTCGTATGAGATGGGTGTATCAAATATTGTAAGATACTCAACCGGATCGCATGAATTGATGATTACATACAGATTTTATAAAGACAGAGGTTTACGTAAAAAGAAATCACTATTTTAACTCATACAGATAAGAAATATTAAGTCGATGAACGTACTAATTTTAGGATCAGGCGGAAGAGAGCACACTCTGGCATGGAAAATAGCTCAGAGTGAGAAAACAGATAAAGTATTTATTGCTCCTGGTAATGCAGGAACCCCATCTGTTGGTATTAATACAGATCTGAATCCATTAGATTTTAATCAGGTAAAAGAGTTTGTTATCAGCAATAGTATAGATATGGTTGTTGTTGGTCCTGAAGATCCATTGGTAAAAGGTATTGTTGATTTCTTTAAAGAGGACAACCAATTAAAGAATGTATGCATAGTTGGACCACAAAAAGATGGTGCCATTCTTGAAGGAAGTAAAGATTTTGCAAAGGAGTTTATGTTCAAAAATAACATCCCTACTGCAAAATATCAAACCTTTACTCTAAATCAGTTTGACGATGCGGTAGCGTTTATGAATCAATTAAATCCTCCGTATGTATTAAAGGCCGATGGTCTTGCTGCCGGTAAAGGTGTTCTGATAATTGATGATATTGATGAGGCCAAAGCATCGTTAAAAGAGATGCTTAACGGAAAATTTGGCGAGTCAAGCGCAAAGGTGGTTATTGAGGAGTTTCTTAAAGGTATAGAGGTATCGTATTTTGTACTTACTGATGGTAAAAACTTTGTTCTTTTACCTGAAGCAAAAGATTACAAACGTATTGGCGAAGGAGATACAGGTCTGAATACAGGAGGTATGGGTGCAGTATCGCCGGTTCCGTTTGCAGACAGTGAATTTACAGATAAGGTTATAGAACGCATTGTAAAACCTACAATTAATGGTTTTGCTAACGATAATATAGACTACAGAGGCTTTGTTTTTATAGGTCTTATGAATGTTAATGGCGATCCTTATGTAATTGAGTACAATGTACGTATGGGCGATCCTGAGACTGAGGCTGTAATACCAAGAATAAAGAGTGATTTTGCTGAGGCTCTTTATAGCCTTAAAGATCAAACTTTAGATAAGGTAACATTTGAGATTGATAACAGAACAGCAACAACAGTTATGCTTGTATCTGGTGGGTATCCTGAGAGTTACGAGAAAGGGCATTTAATTAGTAACATTGATAATATTACAGACTCCGTACTGTTTCATGCAGGAACAAAAGAGGTTGACAACAACGTTGTTACAAATGGCGGAAGAGTAATGGCGATTACATCGTTTGGTAATGATATTACTGAGGCTGTTGATAAATCGCTAAAAAATGCCGAAGCTATCAATTTCAATAAAAAGTATTACAGAACCGATATTGGTAAAGACTTACTATAGACATGATTATTAAAAATCTGGACAATCTTAAAGCCGGCGGTATCATCACCATTCTGATTTGTACAGTAGCCTTCTGGGCAGGTAATATTTCAGGAACAGACTACAGTGCTATAGCCGATAGCAACAGTACTTTAATGTCGCAATGGATATCGGATATAAATAGCAATAATAAGATTCTGTCATCTGTTCTGGCTTTTGTACTAATAGTTCTTACCGGAATAGGATTGTTCAGGTTTATACAGATAAGAAATATCTCCGAAACAAGGTCGTATTTACCCGTTTTTATAGCAATAATAGTTGCAGGAGGAGCATTCTCTTCTCATTTTCTTAACAGCTACCTTATTGCCTCAGTTTTTCTGCTATTCATAATACATCTAATTGTTGATATGTACAGGAAAACAAGGGTTCTGGCTGCTGTTTTCATAGCCAGCTTATTATCTGGTTTATTATTTCTTTTCGATTACAGGTTTGTATACCTTATTGTTGTCCTGTGGATTGGTATAGGATCACTGAAGATGTTCTCGCCAAGAGAGTGGTTTATTACTATTATTGGTTTTGCAACACCACTTTACTTCCTGTATGCTTATCTGATAATAGGAGGCGATAATACATGGCAGATATTACACAACCATATTCTGGATGGAATAACAACTATAGGCAATGTAAACAGCCTTAAAATTGCAGCAAATAACTACATATATCTTGCTGTTGTTACAATTCTGTTACTATCAGCATCAGTGCATCTGATACTATTGAATTCTGCAAGAAAAGTACGTGCTGTAAAAACAGCAATTCTTCTGCTTATTGTTATTCTATCAAATGTAGTTGCAGGAGTTGTATATAACGATTTCATGTTACTTACTACGGTGAATATTATCCCAGTATCTTTAATGACATCAATATATCTTGTGAATATCAGAGTAAGAAATACAGCTGCAATATTGGTATACTCAATTATTCTTCTGATGTTGGCAAATATCTACTTTACCGAGATAAGTAATTTTATATTGAGTCTTTGGTAACAGATGTAACTGATATCTAACTTTTACATCTTTATATAGATTTCAAATATCTGTACGAAATTTTATGCCCGTTTAGTTTGTTTACAATCTTATGAAGATACACAAAAAAAGCCTCCGCAATAGCAGAGGCTTGGTATAATATAATCAGATTATAATATTCTTATTCTATTTAGGATTGAGGGCAAGCATAACTACAGCCGATCCCTTTTTACCGTCTTTAAAGTACATTTTAAGCCTGTACGACCCGGCTTTATTAGCAGGTAAAGTAATCTTATCATAATACTTTCCTGATGATATAATATAGTTTGTCGCAATAAGACGACTTGTATCATATATCTCAACTATAAGCTCACCTTCATATTCGCGAGAGTTACAAACTACAATCTTATATGAATTACGTTGCAGAAGAAACGCAGTGTTCTTTACCGGAGGTGGTGTTCCTGCTTCCAGAGGAACTTTAAAATCTCTTACATATGTAGCATCCCCGGCAATTACTCTACACATATCTAAAAGATCCTCTGAACTCTGAGCTTTAACTTCAGAGCCAATAAATGACAGTACTATCGAAAAAGTTATAAGTAGTAGTATTTTCTTCATACCTGTAAATTTCTTTAATCGTTGAACTATAAATGATCCGGCGAAAACAGACAGATCAGATTACTCTACATTAATAAGTTTGTTTCTAACCTCTATTGATTTATTAATAATTGCATCCAGAGTTTCGTCAGACATATTAATTGTTGTAACATCATTATATTTAACAACAAGTGTGCCATCTTCTCCCTCTTCAACTGTTGGGTCTCCCTGAATTGTAACAATCTTTACATCTTCGTAAAGCAACGCTATATCATCCAGAAGATCCACCATATTAGCAATCATAGGATCTTTAGAGTAGTTCTTAAGTACAATTAGTAATCGTTGCAAAACAATTTTCTGATCTGCAATACTCTCTCCAATCTCCTTTGTTCTCTTCTCTTGTGCAACACGTGCAACAATATTCATTCCCTCAATCCATACTCCGGCAATCATAAGAGCACTAAGTTTACTTCTGTGACTCTCTCGCAGATATTCATCCATACGGGTAAAACTGCGTTGCGATATATACATTAATGAATCAATATTCTCACTATTTGTTGCAAGATCTTTTAGTGTATTAAAGTCAAAAAACTGACCAATATTAATCTCATTAGCCAAATCTTTCATCACTGATATATATTTCAATACCGATGATGTCTTCTCATACATATTTATGTATCCTAAATCGGTTCCGTAAACTCCAAGAGCAAAAGCCTGCTCTGAGCTTGTTATAAATGTTGACGATACCTTTGTTGAAGCAAGATAATCTCTTGAGAAAGGAACATCTATACTCTTTATCAGGTAAGCCATCTCAATAGGCGATGCAATATCGCGTATCATTGTCTCAACAACCTCATTAGCTACCTGTAGTTCTCCATCATATTCAGGCATATTATTAAAAAGGTCTTCATCATCCTGCCTTGCACATGTTGTACAAGAAGAAAAGCATAACCCTGCTACAGCAGCTACAATTACACTTATAATAGTGATTCTCAACATACAATGTAGAATTTTAGTCAATGTATCACGGTAAAGATAAGAAAAAAAGTTAATCTCTCTTTCTTTTTAACTTCAGCTTTTCGCCCAGTGTTAGCAGTTTCTTAAGGCTCTCAAAATATAATGTTATATACATTATCAGAGACATTATCCATATAATAGTCATATTAAATGAATATGTATCAAAATAGTGTCCGGCAAAATGCTTGCGAGGTGCCAAGAAATGCGATCTGAAGTTCAGATAACCCCTTGGTATCGGATCCAGATATATCGGATCCAGTTGTTGTACCAGATGGTTATTTGCTGTAAGAATCGGATTCTTCTCAAACACCTTCTTTACATAATCAGCCAGATTATCATTATAATACTTGTCTTTCTGTCTTAAATAGGCTTTCTTATCTTTAGATGCAATATAGTTTATAATATTATCCTTATCACTATCGGCTTTAGCAAATATTGTTGCATAAATCGATTTTAACTTCTGTGTATACTCAATAATGGCATCGCCTAGTTCCGGGGTAAATTCGGCAACGTTTATCTTATCAAGTTCGGGAAATCCCGGGTTCTTTATCGCAGTAGTCTGTATCTCTATCTCATTTCTCAACAATTTAAGCGTATTTCTGTATCTACGCTCGTCTCTGTCTTTCTTTGAGTACATCTTTATAGCATCCTGAGCATACTCTTTAAGTTCAGGTATATAGTACACCTGCTTAAAATCAGCATTACTAATTCGCTTCTCAAGTTCGTAGAAGTGTTTCTGAAAATTATTGTCTTTATACTGGCTTACCACAAGAGCCTCATATGCCCACTTGGTAACCATCATATCGGCAATAATTGGTACCCTGTCAACACTTCCTACGCTTCTGTTAAGCTTATCAAAGCTAAACATAGCACCACTAAGAATCATCATCGGAATCATTAGTAGCGGAATAATTATGTAGATAGTTACAGCTGAGTTGAATGTTGCAGAGATATTGAGTCCAAGGAAATTAGCAAAAACTGCAACTGAGAATAGTGCAAACCAGTATGCAAATGTCATTCCCTCAATACCTAATATTGTATTCGCTATTACAACAAAAGTTACTGTCTGAATTGCCGATAATGTAGTAAGAATAATAACCTTAGACAACAGATAACTTGACCTGCTGAGCTTCAAAAAACTCTCTCGTTTAAGTATTTTTCTATCCTTAAATATCTCCTCGGCACTTACAGTAAGCCCCACAAACAGCGAAACTATGATTGCCATAAATATATAGATATTTATATTCTCATTCTCTCTGAAGATATAAACATCAGAATTAGGATCGGCAATATAGCGTATTACATATGCCAGAATAAATCCAAGCAATGGTGTCTCTAACAAGTTAAGAAAGATGTACTGCTTATTACTTATCTTAGATAAAAAATCTCTCTTAGTATAAATAAGCAGCTGCTTTAACCTGTTTTGTATATTCAGGTTTTTAGGCGGCGCAACATCTATATTCTCAATATCATTTATTGTAATATTCTCGTTATAATGGTCGTTCCAGTTCTGAGGCGAAACCTTTCGCTTTCCTGTATATTTACCAAATTCATCAACAACCTGCGACTCAACAATATTAAATATTAGTTCAGGATTAACATTTCCGCATGTTGAACACTCTCCAACATCGCTGTTAATCTGCTGATCAATTCGCTTAAAATACATTATTGCCTCAACCGGATTACCCTGATATATAAGGTATCCACCAGTGTCAAGAATCAGCATATTATCAAACATCTTATAGATATCAGACGATGGCTGATGTATTACAACAAATATAAGTTTTCCTTTAAGGGTAAGCTCTCGCAACAGATCCATTACATTCTCTGAATCGCGCGATGACAATCCTGAAGTAGGTTCATCAACAAATAATATAGACGGCTCACGGATAAGCTCAAGTGCAATATTTAATCGTTTACGTTGTCCTCCACTAATCATCTTGTTTAGTGGCGATCCTACCTTCAGATCTTTACGCTCAAGTAGTCCAAGATTATCAAGTGTCTTATCAACTAACTCAACAATCTCATCCTCCGTTTTATCTTTAAAACAGAGTTTTGCATTATAATACAGGTTCTCAAAAACAGTAAGTTCTTCAATAAGAAGATCGTCCTGTGGTATAACTCCAATTACACCATCAAGTTTCTCCCTCTCTTTATGAAGATCAAGTCCGTTAATTTTTACAGTACCTGTTGTAGGAGCATTTATTCCTGACAGAACATTCAGAAGGGTTGTTTTACCGGCACCCGATGCACCCATAATACCTACAAGCTTTCCGTGCTCCTGGCTAAACGACATATCATGCAGACCAACATCGCCGGTCTTAAATGTATATCCTAGATTCTCTACATCATATGATATCTTTGACAACGATGTATCGGCCATAAAATACGATACAATATCACTATAATATGATGGCTTTCCTTTAGCCGGTTTTATGCTTGCACCACTTGCAAACAGATATATACGTTTATTGCTTATCGGTAACCCGTTAAGCAATACGTTATCGTTTCCGGTATATCGTAAGAAATAGAGGTCAACACTCTTTATCTGAAGAATAAGAATGTTTCCTGATAGTTGCTCAGATACAATCTGTTTATTATTAGCTCTCTCATTATCGCCGTTATTAATCATTAATATCGACGGTATATCAAGCTCCTTATGATCGTTCTTAACAACAAAGGTCTCTATATCTTTAAACTCATCACTGTTAAGCTTAAAGACATCAGAGACCGTATTTATTATTGCAATACGTTGTTCTGTAAATTTCCTGTCCTCGTTAATAAGCTCAAACAGGCGTACAAGAACAACAACCTTCTGTTCCTGTGTTAATGTCTTATTGATTTTCTTGCAGATCCCTAAAATTCTAACCGAGTCTTTAACTGAAGTAAGCTTTCTCTTCTTCTCTCCATCTTTCGATTTAGAATCTTCTACTTCATTACCATTAGAATCAAGTCCGGCGTGTTTATAAAAGAGTTTCAAATACTCATCAACAGCTTCCTCGTTGAGCTGTTGTTTTAAGAAATTCTTAACAAAATCAACTTCAGTTTCCTCAACTCCGTCGTCTTGCTTAGCAAGAATGGCAAAAAGTTGCATTAATGCCTTTAGAATCTCTTCACTCATAATCTAGTCCGGTATATTCTAATATTAATTTAGTGTGTAGCTAATTTGCTCAAAAGGAACATTTACAATATCAGCATACTCCTCTCCTGCTTCTTCCATATCCTCATCATCATCAGGGAAAAACCACTTAACAAGTACCTCTTTTCCGTCTTCATACATCTCTTCAAGTTTCATAAGAATATCAAGAATAAGTTTTGACGATGCTGTATTAAAATATACTAGTTTGAAAGAAAATACTGTTTTTTCATTCGGCTCCTCTGAATACTCATCAAGCCAATTAAGAATTGGTTCAAAGAAAGCTGTTACGTCCTCAGGAAGTGATCTACCCGATATCTCAAGAATTTCATTCTCGGTATCAAGGATCACGTTAGGCGTATCATCTGTACCCAAAATCTTTATTACCTCCATTATTGTAAATTTTATATTGTTCGTGAAATACTTGATGTAAGAATAAAGAAATGATTCTCCTCATTAATTGGTAAAAAATGAAAATCAAGCTTTCTTCCTGTCTTTCTTACAATATCAATAAATCCAAGACCGGCTCCTCCTTTCTCAGAAAGACGTCCCTCCTTCATCTGCGATTTATATAGCTGTTTTAACCCATCTTTATCAAGACCATTAATATGTTCTAACATATTTGTTAGTTCAGGGATCTTGTTGTTATCAATCATGTTACCGGTAGTAACATTATAAGAGTCTCTATCTTTACTTACCATAAAGATTCCTCTACCGGCAAACAAGAAGTCCTCAGTGTTACTGCTGTCGGCATGTTTACTTATGTTTTGTAAACACTCAACCATTACATGAAAAACTTTCTTTTGTACCGAATTAGACTCCTCTTCTTTGGCCATATTTGATTCTGTAAGCGATGTAAAGGCTTTTGTAATCTGGTGTGTAATCTCACCTTCATACACAAGAGTTATCTCATGCGCCTTCATCGACTTATAGAAATCATAGACAAATTCCAGGAATCCATTTACGTTCTTATTGTCCATAACTCATGGTTAATTTATTGTGTAAAAATACAAATTTAAAACTCAATTCCTATTAATAATATGTCATCAATCTGCTTATGATTACCCTTCCAATTTTCGTAATCCTCAGCAAAAAAGTTCGAAAACTGCGACATACTATAATCATTATTTTCTGTTACCACCTCACGTATTCTTCGGGCAGTATATTTCTTCATATCCTCGCCCCCTACCTGATCTGGTAAACCATCTGAGAAGAAGAATATTTTATCTCCCTTCTGGTACTCTATCTCGTAATTCTTAAAGCTCTTCTCTGCCTTTTTACGATGCGGAATACCTCCAATAGCTTTTCTGTCTCCTTTATATTCTGTAAGAACACCATCTCTTACCAAATATAACGGACGATGTGCTCCTGAATAATTTATCTTATTCTCTTCAGGTATAATCTGTACCATAGCAATATCCATACCATCTCTTGCATCAGAGTCTATATGGTCTTGCTTAAGTGTTTTTCTTACACCAAAGTGTAGTTTATCCAGAAGCTCTGCTGCATTCTGGTTCTGATTCTGATCTGTTATATTATTAAGGATAAAATATCCGATAAACGACAACAGCGCACCCGGTACACCATGTCCGGTACAGTCTACTGCTGCTATATGTATCTTATTATCTTTTTGGAAGAACCAAGGAAAGTCACCACTAACTATATCTCTTGGTTTATAGAAGATAAACGAATTTGGGAATACCGACTGTATCATCTGATTATCAGGCAGTATAGAAGATTGTATACGCTGAGCATAGTTGATACTCTCAGACATCTTCTTATTTGTATCCTTAATCTCTTTCTCTATCTTCTTAGCCTCAGTAATATCATGACTAACAAAAAGAATGGTCTCAAGCTCATTATCATTAATCTCCGGAATAGCATCAATACTCATTATTCTGCTATCACCATCCGGTGTCTTTATTGTAAGTTCTTCAGTACGTTTACTCTTATCCTTCTTTATCTCTTTTATAGCCTCCTTAAAGAAATCAAGCAGGTTATCCTCAAGATTAACTGTATGTATAGATTGGTTAATAAGCTCAGATGACTTATAACCAAGATACTTCTCTGTTATTGGATTTGCATAAAAGAACTGGCCAGTGGTATTCAGACGCAGAATCATATCTGTTGAGTTCTCAGACAGTGCCTGCATCTTACTCTTCATTCGCTCCTCTTTCTCTCTGCGTTTACGCTCAGTAATATCCTGCGAGTTAAGAATAATACCTTTTATTGCCTGATCATCTAGAAGGTTACGTCCGATAACCTCAAGAAATATCTTCTCGCCATCCTTCTTCATAAAGGTATACTGTGCAGTTTGTGGCTGCTCAGGATCAGACAATAGCTGCTTAAACATATTAGATATAAGCTGATCTCCTTTACGCGTTAGACGCTCAGTATCTTTCCCGTTGGTCATCTCCTCCGGAGTGTATCCAAGAATATGTGTTACCGACGGGCTTATATATTTTAACTGACGTGTTTTATCATATATAGATATAATCTCACCTGCATTTTCAAGCAGCGAATGCTGACGCTTCTGTGCATTTTCAACCTCCTGAATCTGACGCTCAAGAGATGTATTGGTACGCTCAAGCTCCTCGTGTGTAGCACGCATCTCCTCAGCATTCTGTCTAAGCTCCTCCTCATTCTCACGCAGCTCCTCTGTCATATGCTGCGACTCTTTAAGAAGTTTCTCTGTTTGCTGATTAATTCTAAGGTTATATATAGTACGTGCTATAATCTCACCAAGCTCACGCATAAACCTGATAGATAGTTCAGGTATATCATCATTCAGTGATGAAAATTCAAGTACTCCCTGAAGCTCATCCTCTGTAATAAGAGGAACTATAAGTATTGTAGATGGTTTTTTATCGCCAAGTAATCCGGATGTAATAGTTGCGTACCCTTCAGGTATCTCACTTCTGTAAATGATATCCATCTCATAAGCACACTGACCAATAAGCCCTTCGCCTATTGCAAACTCCTGATTAAGGTATTTCTTTCTGTTATATGCATATGTTGCATAGTTAACAAGTTTATCGTCTTCAAGAATATAGAATGCACCCTGAATAGCCTGGATATATTCAATAAGCTCAACAAGAACACTGTACGACAGATTCTCAAGACTGTTACTCATTCGCAGAATGTTCGATATTCTGTCTTTACCCTCTGCAATCCAGTTCTGCTCACTCTCCTTCTCGCTATTCCGTATCATGTTATTACGCATAACCAGCAGCGATTGACAAAGCAGATCATCGTCATCACAATCTTCTACCTCATAAGAGTAATCTCCCTGACCTATTTTTTTAGCAAGTTTAACATTCTTTGAAATCACATAGTCTTTAAGATCAATACTATCAACATAATCCTTAACCTCTGTTCTTTGCGATTTCTTAAGATACACAAGGTATATAGTAACCAGAAAAGGGATTGAATCAATAATCCATATTAAAGCATTGTTCTTATTATGAAGTTCAATTATTGATGTAATATCTACATTTATGCCTTTACCAGCCAGAATAACAAACCAAGCAACAACAGGTATAATAAACGATAGAATTATACCTACTGCAATCTTATTTGCAAATGAAATATTTCTTAACAGAGCTTTTAATGTACTCATCAGATTAGGTTTTTATTTAGCATTTATTATTACATCAGAAATCTCCTGGCACAATGGCTTAAGAACACTCTCTGTATTGTATTTTATTGGTTTAAAGCTAGCAAGCTCAAACAGTCCAACGCACTCATCATCATTGTTTAGTATTGGTAAGAACAGCAAATCTGTTGGTTGCGAATTACCAAGACCTGAGATTACCTCTACATAATCGTCGGGTATCTTCTGTACCGATAATATCTTCTTATTCTTGGTTACCTGACCAAGTAGTGTTTCACCGGTAACAAACGGTGCAATCTCGTTCTCCGAGTATAGTGCATAATCGGCAACCGGATTAAAATTCTTACCATCTGTTGTATGATAATAGATACCCGATACCAGATTAAACTTTCGTGCCATACCAGCCATTATTCTCTCAGCAGTCTGCTTAATGTCGCCATCTGTTACAGGTATTACAACAGATATAAGCTCATTAAGATCTGATGTGTTATCAACTTTATCTTCAACAACAACCTCTTCATTAACCTCTTCGTCGGTATACACCTTGTTTACCTCAACATTATAGGCATTGCTATACTTAAGAGCTATGGCTCCAAGAGCTAAAATAAACACACCCATAAAACAGGTGGTTATTATATATGATACAGGCATAGCTACATCTGCACTGTTAAAAGAGTTATAACTAATTGCCACACCCAGCAACAATACAACAATTGCCAGTATCAGAATTAATATTATTAAGATATGTACTCTTGACTTTCTCATAGCTTATTAAGGAAATTAATTATTTGCGTTGTAGAAAAAGTGTGATCAACCTCTGTAAGTTCAAGTGAGGCTTTTGTCATTGTTGGTACCTGACACTCGTTAGGATCTTGCACAATACACAATCCTTTTTTGTCTTTAATCTTTTTAAGACCAGCAGCACCATCTCTGTTAGCTCCTGAAAGAATTATACCAACAAGTTTCTCTCTGTATACATTTGCAGCAGTAAAAAACGACAAATCAATTGATGGTCGTGAATGATTTACCTGATCTTCTGTTGATAATGCAAACCTGTTACCAAGCTCAATAAACAGATGGTAATTTGCCGGTGCAAGATAGGCTTTACCCGGTTTTATATGATCCTTATCATTTGGCTCAACAACCGGAAGTTTAGACTTTAATGACAAAGCCTCAACAAAACCAGACCTCACATGCTTTAATCTGTGAAGACACAGTATTACAGGGTACGGAAAATTTGCAGGTAGCGAACTTAATATCTTTGTTATTACCTGAAAACTTCCGGCAGATCCTCCTATTATAACTGCTTTATATTTACGCATACTTTATACTCGTCCTTTTTTTCTAAAAATATTCTCCTTAGTGTCTTTCTTTATAAAATACTTACCATACGATGAATGGTCAAGTGTTTCATTAACTCCTATAACCAGATGTCCTCCTATTGCTATTGCCTCATAAACACTATTCAATGCCTTATCCTGCAACACCTGATTATAATATATCATCTGATTCCTGAAAAACACCAACTTAATATTAGAAGGAGCACCTTCAAATATAGTGTTTTGTTTTATAAACCTGACATTTTTGATTAATTCAGGGTCTATTTTTTTTCCTGATTCCTGAATAAGATATTTATCAAGATAATTTTTTGCACCAGCTCTGTCATAATTAGCAACACTCAACTCATGCTGCTTATCGTCAATATATTTATTTAAAATATTCTCTTCTGAAATATCTGAGAACTGAGATATATAAATCTGTACCTTGTCTAATAGCCCTGCCTCTTTAAGCAGTATTGCAAATGAATATACCTCCTCGCCTGTAGGCATTCCGGCAAACCACACCTTATATGTGGTTATTGATGCCTTAATATCTTTAAAAATATTCTTCTGCAAATCGCGCCAAACAGATGGATCGCGAAACATCTCTGTCTCCTTCACCGCCAGTTCATGCATAAACACATTCATAAACTCAGAATCAGATGTTAATCTGTCTATCAAACCCTGAGCATTCCTTAAGGTGTGCTTTGTTATAATTTTTTCAAGTTGTCGTTTAAAACTTGTAAGCGCAAGGTTCCTGAACTCAAAAGGGTGAATGCTTTCAAGAGCCTTTATTATATCGCGTGTTTCTATTATTCCTAACTCCAACATACTATTTATAAAGGGATATTATATTGAGTTATAATACATTCCTCTTTTCTTAAACCTGGTACTCTGGTGCCCCAATATACTCTCATGTGCTCCTAGCACAAGATATCCTCCTGAATACAGACTTGAATGAAATCTATCAAAAACTCTGCTTTGCAGCTCGTTATTAAAATATATAATTACATTACGACACAGTACAATATCAAACTTTACATACTGAAACATCTCGCCATTTACCAGATCATGTTTTCTGAACATTGGCTTATCTCTCAGAAACGATTTCATTTGTAAAGTGTCTTTAACTTTATCTATATCAAAATACTTATCATAAGGTACCTCCCTGTACTCATCGTAGTTATAGGGATTCTCTTTTATTACCTTATCAAAATTATCAAGATAATTTATATTAAATCTGAATTTATATTTTCCTTCCTGCGCTCTTGCAAGAACATCAGAATTAATATCTGTTGCAATAATTGTTGCTTTATCAAGCATATCAAGCTCGCTAAGCAAAATCATCATAGAGTAAACCTCCTGACCTGTAGAACACCCGGCATGCCAGATATTTATGGTCTTATTCTCTTTTAGCTTTGGCAAAATCCTATAGCGCAAAGTATGCCATATCTTTGGGTCTCTGAATAGCTCCGTAGTGTTTACGGTAACATCCTTTACAGTTTTCTCAACAAATACCTTGTCGCTCCTGAGTCTTGTTATAAACTCAGAAAACTGCATTTTATTATCCGCTAAAACCTTAAAAATCCTTCGACTAAGCGACTTATCTGAATAATCGGAAAAATCGTATGCAGAAACCTCTTTAAGTACCCTGATAAAATAATTAAGCTCCTGTTCTGAAATATTCATCTTCTCGTTCTCTTGTATCGTATCACCTCTTCCTTAGAAACCAACCTGAACAATTGTACAGTTAAAAATGCTCATCGTTGAGATTCGAAAATTAACAAAAAAATAGCTACAAACTATTTTAATATCCATTAAATATTTTGTTTCGTATTTCGTGATGTTATACCTGTTACATCAATAACATAATAAACAAACACTTATCTAAAACCACTTTTTGAAAACATATAAAAAAAAGAGTTTCCTGATAATTCAGAAAACCCTTACTATTAAATAATAATTATTTTTCTGCTAAATGGTAACACCAAACACCAGATAAATGTTCTCTCTGTACGGGTTCACTATGAATTTTGAGTATACCGGTAGCTTAAACTTCTCTGATATCACAAAATTCTTTGTTGCTTTCATACCAATGTTAACAACATTAAATTTATCGCTGTATGAACCCTCAAATGGTGTTGCCCCAATAAAAAAATCAAGCTTTTGCGCATACTTACTCAATGGTAATGTATATCCTGCCTCAAGATATGTTGAGTATTGCTCCTCACCTTTGGCGTCTTTATTACCAAAAACCATTGTACTCACCATAAGATACACAGGCAGTTTTTTTGTTCCTGTAAACTTAAGTTCCATATCAATAGTATGACGAGAGGTATTGTTATTCCAATCAAAGTAGTTGTTAAACTTCTTCTTCTCGTCTGATACAAAATAGTCTGACACACAAAATTTAATGAACTTATATTGGTACGATGCATACAGATCAACCTCTGCATATGAATCGTCAAGAGCATATGCACCCCATGCACCAATGGTAAAACCCTTCTTTTTAAATACAAGGTTTGGCTGTACATTAAACCCTTTTACAGTTAATCCTCCACGCCATGTATGCCTCGATTTAAGATCAACATAAATTGATAGCGGCGATGTCTGTTTTTCGTTCTCCTGTTTTGGTGGCACAGGCGTTGTTGTCTCCTCCGCCTTAACCATCTGTGTAGCTGTTAATAAAAACAGTACAACAAGTCCGAATGTGGTAAGTATATTTCGCATTATTTCTGTATGTGTTTTGCCTGCGAAATTATACAATAACAGCATTGCTACAATATGATATTTGTTAGCTTTTTGGTAATTTACATTAACTTAAATTTTATTATGACAGGATTATGATCTGAGTGCTTAAAATGCAGATTTATTGTGTTTACCGATTCCGTAATAATATTCGGCGATAACAGAAAGAAGTCAATAATTGTTGTCCTTGTATTGCTGTTATAACTGCTCTTTAACGATCGGTTTGTTGGCACTCCTGCACTATACCTCCAGTTCCAGTCCGGAAGATAATCCTCTGCTATTTTATTCATAACCCCGTGTTTAGCTTTATAGGCCTCTTCATTACCCGGAGCTGATTGATTCCAATCGCCACCAACAACAATATAGTTACCATTATTATACTCTGTTATCAGAAACTTCTTCAGATAATCCATCTGTGCCTTCTTAAGCGATCCGTCATCGTAGGCAGAGTTGTGTGTATTTATCACCACCAACTGTTTTCCATTATCCAGATTGTACCTGTTCACCATAAAACATCTGTCTAACATAAATATGCTTGTTGGCCACGAGTAGTTACCCGGAAACGCCCACCTTACCGATGTTTCAGGAGTATAATGTGAGTATGTAGCCAACCCTGACCTTACCCTGCCAAGTGGAGATGTTACAGGCATTGGTACAAAATCTACTATATAATTATATGCAAACGATGCATGTTTATGTCCGCCCAGAGTCTCTTCTATTCTCTTATATTGATTGTCGTGGTAACTGCGCTTTGAGTCACGATCTACCTCCTGAAGCATAATAAAGTTTATACTATCATTACCCTTTATAAAATTATTTACATACAATATATTATTGTTGTAACTGCTCTCCGGAGTAAACACCTTTGTTCCGCCATCATAAAAAAAATCCATATCCTCATCAAGCCCACAATAACCAATATTCCATATCATTGCAGAGTATGTTGCTGTATCGGAAAGTGTATTATATTTATCCGTCTTGCTCAGCACAACAGACTCCTCTGGTTCAAAATCGGTAACTGTTGAATAAATAAGGAATCCTCCTAAAGCAACAACAACTAATACTATTACTATAAGCAGATATTTAAGTATCTTTTTTATCATGGTATAAAAAGTTTTTGACATCAGAATATGATGCATGGTAACAAATAATATTTTAAATATACTACTTAAAACAGAGATGATGTTATTTACACTGGTAAACATCATAAATAATTAACAATACATTTACATAATATACTCACCATCATGTTTTAGTCAGGTTTTACAAGTTAACGGGCTATTAACATTAATAATTAATTTAAGCTGTGAAAATTCAGGCTTTATATCTATCTTTGGGCTACTTTTAAAGCAAAATAGAGATGAAGTTTGGTGTTGTAATTTTTCCGGGGTCCAACTGCGACCAAGATATTATTTATGTTCTTCGTGATATTTTAGGCCATGATGTTACTGAGTTGTGGCACAAAGATACAGATCTTAAAGGTGTAGAGGCTGTAATGATACCAGGAGGGTTCTCTTTTGGTGATTACCTGAGATCAGGTGCACTGGCTAACCACTCACCAATTATGAAAAAGGTTATTGAGTTTGCTCATGGAGGCGGACTTGTAATGGGTATTTGCAACGGATTCCAGATTCTTTGTGAGTCAGGACTACTTCCGGGTACACTTCTGCATAACGATAATCAGAAGTTTATTTGTAAGAACACTTACATTATGCCTGACAATAACCACTCAGCAGTTAACAAACATCTTGACAGAAACACTCCGCTTATGATCCCTATTGCTCATGGCGAGGGACGTTACTACGCTCCTGAGGATACACTTGCAGAGATGCGCCTGAACAATCAGATTATATTCAGATACTGTAATGAGCGTGGCGAGATGTCAAACGATTACAATCCGAACGGATCTGTTGAGAACATTGCCGGTGTATGTAACGAAAAACACAATGTATTCGGAATGATGCCTCATCCGGAAAGAGCCTCTGACGAGGAGCTTGGAAATACTGACGGAAAACTGATTCTTGAATCGCTTATAAGAGCTTGGCAAGAGCGTTTTTATAACTAGACAACAATTTATTATTTATATAAGTTAGAGCTGCTAAACGGATACCAACAGTTTTGCAGATATTAATAGAGCCCTGATATGCATAACAGCAGACCGGGGCTCTGTTTTTATATAAATACAAGCCTCATCAATTAATCTACATACTCCCCCGGATATCTGTTATTAAATCGCAACATATCAAACCAATACACAAACATGTTACATATTGTAACACCTGTGTAGTTTTTTGTAACCTCACACAATCACTTATGAATATGACACATCAGTACATTTGCCAATTAGCAGAAGTATGAGCTGTACACCAGTATTAAATTCACAAACATATTCATATGATTAATTCAATTATTAAAGGCGTGTGCCTGGCATTAATAGTTATGCTTATTACAGCATGCAGCAAAGATGATGATAACAACAATAAGCCATCAACAACTAAAGTAGAGCTGCTATCTCCAACAGATGGATCGACCACTGATATGATAAATATAGAACTAAAATGGAGATATACAGATGGTAATACATACACCGTAATGGCATCAGAAGATGGAATTACATTTGTGAAGATTGCAGAGAATCTGAATACCGGTAACTTCACCATTAATAAATTACCTGATGAGGGCGAATACAGATGGAAGGTTGTTGCACAAAATAGCAAGAACAATAATAAAACAGAGAGTACAACATGGCGGTTTATAGTTAAAAAGAGACCTATGGAAGCGCCGGTTGTGGTATTCCCTAAAAACGGAGCTAACAATATAGATCTTAATATGATTATGAGCTGGCACTACATTAACAATGCTAAATACAATATCTATCTCGGAGAAACAGAGAAGGATATGAAAAAGATATTAAGCAACTATACAGAAACTACATATGAGATAGATGATCTGGAGGCAAACACAACATACTTCTGGAAAGTAGAAGGAGTAATAGAAAACCCTTCAAAAACCACAATAAGCGATCTGTACAAATTCACAACTACAACAGATGAAGCACAACAACCAGATCCGGTAAAACCAAACGAGAACCTTGACAGGGTTGTCGGTTTCTGGGATTTTAATGGTTCAGGTGCAAACAGTGTTAAGAATCAGTCAAACGATATGTACTTTCACAACACCAGCATGATATCTGATGGTAAAGTTACAATTACTAAAGATTATGATAAAGACGACAATATGCCACATTGGGACATGACTGCCAGGTTATGGGACTATGGTTTTGGAGATTCTCAGGGACTGCATCAGCGCAGATACTTCTCAGGTGCTATCAGATTCAAGATAAAAGAGGAGAAACAACACTATACAATATTAACATTCGGCAACCTGTCAAGATGGTTAAAGCTATCGGTAGTTTCAAAAAACAGGCTCAGAATAGAGTATGGCAACAACGATAAAAAGGTAGCCAATACAAACATCACAATATCTAAAAACATCTGGCATGTATTATACTTCAGATATGAGGATTTTGATCTGTCATCGACACCGGAGAATGACGAAAACAGATTCCATATACAGTTAGATAACCAGAAGGAAGTAAAACTGAACCTTGGCGATGTTCATCTGGACAAGTTAGTAAGAAAAGATGATGTAAACATTGGGCTTAACGATCTGTCAAGTTATAAAGCCTTTCTGGTAGGTCAGGTAGATTGGATTATTATGGCTTCCGGAAGAATGACTCCATCAACAGTACAGTACAGAGTACAACAACTTACAAAGTAAAATATAACAACCATATACATCTCTTGTAACAACAGTGTTTGCAAGAGATGTTTGTTTAATACACACCTACCCTTACCCCAAAACACAATATACATATTACTTATAGGCACAACCATTTTTCGTTGTTGTACGCCACCGCTACGTAAATATATTAACTCCTTACGGCAATAGAATAGCTGTTTCAAATCTTACTCCTTTTTGTCTCTTTTGCAGAAAATTACTCTCCAGGTAACATTTTAAACTAGTGCAAATGCAGATAGATTACAAACAAAAATAGATTAAAACAGATGAGACAGTTTTACACAAAAACAAAAGTAGCAGTTATTAGTATGCTACTACTTATTGTTGGCAGCAGCTTTACAGCCAAAGCACAACAGTACACATTAACAGATGCCGATGTAGTGGTATCAAACGGTGTAATTACAAGTTGTAGTTACAACTTTACAGTTAAAGACATTATTATTCCGGAAACACTCGACGGGCAGACTATACACAGTATTGGAACCTCTGTTTTCAAAGAGAAAGGTATTATAAAAGTAAAGCTACCAAATACACTTACTGCGATACATCAAGATGCTTTCAGAGCAAATAAACTTACTGAGGTTATTATCCCGAATAACGTAACTTCAATTGGAAAATATGCATTTGCTTATAATACAATCAACAACCTAACGCTGAATAATAAACTTACAACATTAGGTAAT
>JAOARD010000036.1 GCA_025210735.1 Bacteroidales bacterium | reverse complement strand
TTTGTCGCCCAAACTATATGAACTGTCAGATCTGAGACCGTATGACCATTATTTCGTTGAACCATGATACAAAGATACTTTTTAGAAGCTAAAGCGGATGCACTAAAGTGCATAGTTTTAACTACTTTTGAGACCAATAAATTGTTTTTCATACTGTTGCCATGTACTATTATTTACTACAAACCAATGATAAACAATTCTATACTGAGACAAATATGCTGTAACAAAGAAATCTTTTGGGGTATCTTTTAATCTATCTGATGCTTTTAAAAAAACGTTCTCAACATCACCTATAGTAACCTTCTCACTAGAAATGTTAATTGTCAGTTTTGTTCTGCCAATAAGTTTTACCCTACACTCCTTTGCATTCACACATCTTACAATATCACCAACAATATAGCTAAATACACCTGCTGATGTAGTAACAAGAATTGCATAATCTACGCCATCTTTTAGTTCCGTTATCAGGCACCTGTTCGTATACTCACCTTTGTAATACTCATCAAGTGGAATAAATTCATAGAAGTTCAATGTCGAGAAAAGCTCCAGATAACTATCATCTTCATCCGACTCATACCCTAAATACCCTTCGCTGGACGCATATATATCTACAAAAACAATCTCCTTTCCTAATAAATTAACAATCTCGTTTTTATAAGCTCTATAATTACTTCCGGATGATAAGAACACCTCTACATTACTACAAAATGATTTATAAGAATCTTCATCTAAAATATTTTTAAGATTTATCAGAAAATCAACAAAAGAACCAGGTATCCCAAAGAATACTCCTACTTGGTTATTTCTAATAATTTTAGATATAGTTTTGTTTTTATAAACTACATCATCACAATCATTTACCTTAAGACCTGGCAAATAGTGTTTTCTCAGGACAGGACTCATATACTTTATATTAATACCCGAAGCCACTCCGTACCCAATACCATCTTTAGAGACACCTATATTAGACTTACCACCCAGAGTATAAAACCTCTTTTTCAGAAGACTATAATCTGGCAATCTAGAGAGAAAAACGGAAATAACATGTTTCTGTGCAGAACGAATATCCTTAATACTTTTTTTTGTTATCGGGATAAGTTTGTTTGCTCCTGTTGTTCCTGATGTTAATGCATATGACAAAATATCATTTCCTCTATTATAGTCAGAACTGTTGTTTAAATACTCTTTTATAGAGTCATAATCATGTACCGGAACCATTTTCTGATAATCCCTGATCGATTTTATCTCCGAAAACTTATACCTCTTCCCTATCCTCGTATCCTCAAATAACTTAAGTTTTCTCTTTAATGTTTTCCACTGAGCCTTCTGTATATCTTTGGGCTTTTTTAACTCTAAATAACTCCTGATTAATTTGTTAAATAGTCTAGACATAACTTATTTATATGTTAACATTTAGAAAAAAATTCTGACAAAATATCTGCATTGATATAATACAATAAATTTTATTCAGGGTTAATTACACCCTCGCCGACAATACTCTCTACTATTTTTAAATCCGGAATAAGTCTTGGTAGTTTCCTATGTCCAATATCACTATTTATGCTATCAAACCAGTTCTCTATACATTTACTATCAATATAACTAATTGTACACAGTCTTATATTTTCTGATTTTATCATAACATCATATATGACGTTTACTTTACATAGCTCTTCATTCAAGGTCTCTGAGACAAATTGTTTTTCATGCTGTTGCCACACACTATTATTCACCACAAACCAATGATATAAAGGCTTATCTTTATATAAGTATGCCGTTACAAAGAAATCAACCGGTGTATCATTTAATATATCCGATGCATTTAAAAATGCTTCTTCAACATTATTTATTGAGACTTTCTCACTTAAAAAATTGATTGTTAATTTTGTTCTTCCAATTAACTTAATTCGTCCCTTAACAGCACTAATACACCTTACTATATCGCCAATAATATAGCTAAAAACACACGCTGATGTTGTAACTAAAATTACATAATCTACTCCATCCTTTAGTTCGTTAACTAAATACCTGTTTTCATAATTTCCTCTGTTAAATTCAATAAGAGGAATAAACTCATAAAAATTCAATGTTGTAAACAACTCCTGATATTCATCATTTGAATTCGACTCATATCCAAAGTATCCCTCACTAGAGGCATAAGAATCTATAAATAGAATCTCTTTGCCTAAAAGTTTAAAGATTATATCCTTATACACCCTATAATTACTCCCGGAAGTTATTAGAGCTTCAACATTTGCACAGAATCTCTGGTATGAATCCCTGTCTAATATCTCTTGTAGATTCTTCAGAAACTCAACAAATACTCCGGATATACCAATAAATACACCTACTTTATTTGACTCTATAATATTCGCTATAATTCTATTTTTCTTTTCCTTCTCTTTACAATCGTTCACCTCTAATTCTGGCAAAACAAATCCTGTAAGAACAGGATTTAAATAACGCATATTCAATCCGGTTATCACTCCATAGTTTATACCTTCATTGGTTTGTCCAATACTTGAGTTTCCTGCTAATGCTAAGAACTTCTTTGACAAAAATTTATAATTAGGATTCTTTGAAAGAAATATTGAGATGATATGCTTCTGAACAATCCTAATATCCTTAAGATACTCTTTTGTAAACGGAATAAGCTTGCGTACTCCAGTGGTTCCTGATGTTAATGCATAAGAAATTATCTGACTTTTAATATAATCATCAGTACCAATATCCCAATATTCTTTTATAGAGTCATAATCATGTATAGGAACCATTTTCTGATAATCCCTGATCGATTTTATCTCCGAAAACTTATACCTTTTCCCTATCCTCGTATTCTCAAATAACTTAAGTTTTCTCTTTAATGTTTTCCACTGAGCCTTATGTATATCCTTTGGCTTTTTTAACTCTAAATAACTCCTGATTAATTTGTTAAATAGTCTAGACATAACTTATTTATATGTTAACATTTAGAAAAAAATCTGAAAACACATCTGCATTTAGATAATACAATGAATCTTATTCAGGGTTAATTACACCCTCGCCGACAATACTATCTACTACTTTTAAATCCGGGATAAGTCTTGGTAGTTTCCGGTGTCCTCTATCACTATTTATACTCTCATACCACTCCTCAATTCTATCTCTTTTCAGGTATGATAATTTACATTCTGATAATAGATTTAAGTTAGATGCAGCATCATATATTACATTAACTTTTCTCAGTTCTGAGTTTAACAATCTCTCGATATCTCGTACCGAATAGTTCCTCCATATCTGATTATCTTCTACAAACCAATGATAAACAGGTCGGGAATCTTCAAAATATGCTGTTACAAAAAACTCCTGAGGAGCAGAATCTAACTCTTCAGAAACCTTAATAAAAACCTCTTCAACATCATTTATAGATACTTTCTCTCCTGAGAAATTGATTGTTAACTGCGTTCTTCCAACTATCCTGAATTTATTATTTTCAGAATCAACACACCTTAAAACATCTCCGATAATATAGCTGAAAGCACCTGCGGAGGTTGTTATCAAAACAGCATAGTCTACTCCACTCTCTAACTCATTAATCAGATATCTGTTTTTGTGGTTCCCATTCTTAAATTCTTCAAAAGGAATAAACTCATAAAAATTTAGTGTAGTAAATAACTCAATGCAATCATCGTCTGAATCAGATTCATATCCAAAGTATCCTTCGCTTGATGCATAAACATCTACAAACAATATCTCTTTCCCCAGAAGTTTAAAAATTACATCTTTATATACCCTGTAATTACTTCCTGTTGAGAAAAAAGCATCAACATTTACACTAAATTCTTCATACAACTCTTTACCTAATATGTTTTGTAAATTTTTCAGAAACTCAACAAATACACCCGGTATTCCAACAAATGCACCAATCTTATTACACCTTATAATATCTGCTATAATAGCATCTTTTTTATCCTGATCTTTACAATCGCTATCATTTAACCTGGGTAAAATAAAATGGGTAAGAACCGGACTTAAATACCGTATATTCAGTCCTGTTGCCATCCCATAATTAATACCATCATCAGTTTGTCCTATACATGAATTACCGGCAAGTGCATATAATTTTTTTGAGAGTAGTTTGTAATCCGGCTTCTTTGATAGTAAAATTGAAGTAGCATGCCTTTGAGCAGTCTGAATATCCTTGAAACTCTTTTTAGTTAACGGAATAAGTTTTCTTTCACCTGTTGTACCTGACGTTAAAGCATACGATACTATTCTGTTTTTCCGGTTACTATTAGAGGTATTGTTCCAGTACTGCTTTATTGAATCATAATTATGAACCGGAACCATTCTCTGATAATCACTGATAGATTTTATATTAGAAAACTTATACCGTTTTCCTATACCTGTATTCTTAAAAAGCTTCAGTTTCCTCTTCAATGTTTTCCACTGAACTTTTTCTATGTCCTCTGGCTTATTTAACCTTAAATAGTGTCTGGCTAACCTGTTAAACAATCTAATCATGACCGTTTTATACGCAAAGCTTAATAAAAGGTTATAGGTATTATCCGTTTTGAATCTACATTACTCTTACATCTATTGTTTATACAAACAATCAAACTACCTTATTCAGGTTATTATATAATCCTGTGTAATAATCTGAATAAGGTAGTTAAGGTAACTTTACAATTAATAGATAACTACATATTCTGTTTCCAATTACCTTTAATCATCCACATAGGAATATAGTCACTATCAACTTCTATCTTTAAACCTCTGTCATACGCCATAGCTGCTAAAGCAGTATGCGACCATGATATAAATCCTTGTGGATCTTCACACAGATGTGCTTCGCCCTTATTCAATCCTTCTTTTCGTCCCCAAAACATTTTATGATAGGTTACACCCTCAAACATATGTTTTGTAAATGCCTCCTGATCATTATCTATAATTGCTTTAAGGATAAGTGCTCTGTTAAAATTAAAGAAATAGTTTGGGTAAGGAAACTCAGCTACATCAGGCATATAGTAGGAGTTCATATTCTTAAGTACAATTGCCTCCATCTCATTAAAAAGATTCATATCAGGTTTTTCATCTAATCCCATACTATATAGGAGTTTAAAGTGCAGATAACCAATATGCACATGATCTTTATCATTAACAGGCTTTACACTACTAATATCTGTGTTATACAGATATTTAATCGCCTCATTATCTCTTAATATCATTGCCATACTAAATGTATGAATCCACTCTGCTCCAGAGAAGTTATCTCCTTCTTCTGCCTTTAGTATAACACCATCTGTATTATCAATATTTACCAATACCTCATCTCCGGCAACTGCTTTTAACATAAACCAGGCTAAACAAGCATTCTTAGCCAAAAGCAGATAATTATACCTCTCCTCCATACTAAGCTTGTTCAACAGATTGTTGGTATTAATCAGTTCACAACAATTCTGATTTACTCTTTTCAGAAACTTATAGTTTCGCTTTGACTTCTCTAGTCTCGATTGAATAAGTTCTAAATCATTCTCATAATACTCTAATGCAATATCAATATCTGTTTTGTGTAAAGATATCTTCTTCATCATAAAATAATTTAAACCAATCCTACTAATTCCAATTACCTTCAATCATCCACATCGGAATATAGTCACTATCAACCTCTATCTTTAAACCTCTGTCATACGCCATAGCTGCTAAAGCTGTATGCGACCATGATATAAATCCTTGTGGGTCTTCACACAGATGTGCTTCTCCCTTATTCAACCCTTCTTTTCGTCCCCAAAACATTTTATGATAGGTTACACCCTCAAACATATGTTTTGTAAATGCCTCCTGATCATTATCTATAATTGCTTTAAGAATAAGTGCTCTGTTAAAATTAAATAAATAGTTTGGGTAAGGAAACTCAGCTACATCAGGCATATAGTAGGAGTTCATATTCTTAAGTACAATTGCCTCCATATCATTAAACAAATTCATATCAGGTTTTTCATCTAATCCCATACTATATAAGAGTGTAAAATACAAATAGCCAATACGCACATGATCTTTATCATTAACAGGCTTTACATTACTAATATCTATGTTATAGATATCCGCAATAGCATTTTTGTCTCTTAATACAGTCGCAATATACCAGGCACGCAACCATTCAACACTTTTTAAGGTATCATCTTCATTAACCTTAAAAGTTATATTCTCTTTATTAACTAAATTAATAACCGTCTCTTTTTCCGGATCAGACTTGATTTTCGGTAGCAGCATGGCTACTTTACTTCCTATATTAAAATAGAATTGCTTATGCTCATTTTGTTTTAATGTGTTTGATACAACAAAAGCTCTCAAAGATTCTTCACACAAAGTATTCAGATGTTTATAGTTAGTTCCCGATTTAAGAATAAGCTTATCAACTCTTTTTTTTCTCGATGTTAAATACCACTCTATTGAATCTGCATTAAAACTATGCATAACAATCCACTTCATAATAAATAATTCATTAAATGAATAACTCTACCTTTTTTACTCAACTAGCCATAACGTAATATAATCGCTATCTACCTCAATATTTAAACCTCTGTCATAAGCCATAGCTGCTAAAGCTGTCAGATGCCACGAAATAAACCCATCCGGGTCATCACAAAGTGGTGTATCGCCTCTGTTTAACCCAACCTTCTGTCCCCAAAACTCTTTATGATAGGTTACACCCTCAAACAGATGTTTTGTAAAAGCCTCCTGATTATTATCTATAATTGCTTTAAGAATAAGTGCTCTGTTAAAATTAAAGAAATAGTTTGGGTAAGGAAACTCAGCTACATCAGGCATATAATAGGAGTTCATATTCTTAAGCACAATTGCCTCCATCTCATTAAACAGATTCATATCAGGTTTTTCATCTAATCCAAGACTGTAAAAGAGTTTAAAATGCAGATAGCCAATACGCACATGATCTTTATCATTAACAGGCTTTACACAACTAATATCTGTGTTATACAAACCTTTAATAGCCTCCTTATCTCTTAATATCATAGCCATAGTCCATGCTGACATCCAGTTACCCTCGGTGAAACAATCGCCTTCATCTGCTTTTACCTTTACATCCCCTGTATCATCAATATTTACATCAACCATTTTTCCACTTGATTCACAAACTCTTATATACAATAAGTCAGCACGCAAAGCAAGTTTAAAATACTCTTTTATACCATCATTATTACCAAAAGCAACTCTATATGCCGTCATCTCCCTTGGATATTCAGAACATGTCAAAAGTGCCTTATAATGCCCCTCCTTTATATCTTCAATTGCATAACCCAGATACTCCTGATAACCAGACATAAGTTCATCATACTCTTCATACATTTTAAAAGGAGCTCTTTTAATCTTTTTCATAGAATTTAATTCAAACTATTTATATATAAAATCAATAATTTAAACCGATACATGCACATAACCTAATATCTACATAAATTATAATACCCTACAGCTATCAGCAATAAACAAAAATACAACATAAATGATATCTGTTATCAGGTAACCTTAACAAAATACAATTTTAACATAGTGTAAACTACAAATAAAAATCCTACTCCATATCAGGTATATGAATAAAAAATTCAACAGATAAAAGTATAAATCTAGCGTATAACTATTAGACTAATAAAACATATTAAATATATTTGGAATCTGTAAATAACCTTGGGGGCTTTTTACATAAAAAAAATCACAACAGCTGACATATAAAGCATTACAAACAACAACTCAGATGAAGAGGTACATACTTATTATTATTTATATATTATTCGTTTTTCAGGTAGGCGCTCAATCAGAGCCAAAAAATATTTTGAGCCAAATAGAGAAAATAATTGTAGAGAAACATCTCATTGACATTAATTCAGACAATATAGTTGATACAGTAATATTTAGATTTCCTTCAAATTACGATCATCCAAAATATGGATATACCGATCCCGGTGTTTTTAATATTCTTGATTTAAGATTATCATCAACCAAGAATATCTACATTGATGAGTGCTTTGATACAATTCCTGACAAACCATTCAAAGGATTTGATAATGAGATAGATTCAAAACATGCATTCCTATCATACTTCAATACCCCTGATAAATATCTCTTCTTTGTTGGTCCGGCTTACGGTTGTTGTATGGAACAAACTTATATATTTGAGATCAGAGCCGATAATGTAAAATTAATCTCATCTTCGCAGTTGAGTCTTGAAAAAATTACTGATTATGATAATGATGGTAAAATAGAGGTGATTGGATTTAATGCAATGGGAGAATCGTGGACTGATAACAAGAATAATTATAAATACCGACATTTGATATATCCAAGTGTTTTCAGTGTTGGTGACACATTAAGAAAAGATAGTACACTAACATATAAATACAATTATGATTTAAAGGAGAAGTATGGCGATTTTCTTTCATATATCAGACCCATAATTATAAAAGATATAGAAAGAGGAACTGAATTTATAAAAGAGTTTAAGAATATTGATAACCAATATTCCAGAAAATATGAAATGACTTCTAAAATAAAGTTAAGCAGCTATATACTTGATAAATACTCAAAAGAGGAGTTACGTTTAATGAGAAATGAGATCTTTGCAGCACATGGTTATATATTCAAATCAGAAGATTTAAGAACACATTTCTATAAAACAAAATGGTACAAACCAAGATTTACTGATGTATCAGAAAAACTAACCAATATTGAGAAATACAATATCCAGATGATTTTAAATACAGAAAAATACAAATAACATGAACAAAGTATTCCTGACCTCCCTCCTGCTTCTATTAAGCATCTGCGTAACGGGGCAATCAAAAGTTGCAATAACAATTGATGACGTTCCTAACACAAAGAAATTTGCAGTAGACAACTACAGATCAAAGCTGTTAAATAAATTAGACATGCTGAATATTCCGGTTACAATATTCATTAATGAGGGTATGTTATATAAGACCGATTCAGTAACAAAAAACTTTAATCTCCTTAAGCAATGGATAGATAGAGGATACACAACTCCCGGAAATCATACATTTGCACACTCAAGATATTCAGCTGCGGGATACAAAAATTTTACAGCTGATATAATAAATGGCGAAGCAATAACAAAAGAGCTTTCAGCACTCAATAAAAAGCCATTGAGATACTTCAGGTTTCCGTATAACGATCTTGGTAAAGACTCAATACAGAAAAAACAGATAGAGGCCTTTTTAGAGAAGAGAGGTTATATATCAACTCCGTTTACAATAGAGAGCTCTGACTGGGTATTCAACTATTTGTATGAGCATTACACAAAACATAACAAAAAACAAGAAGCAGAAAGAGTGGCTAAATCATATATAGATATAACATTAAAATATTTTCACTATTTCGACTCTCTGGCTGTTAAACAGTACGGCAGACATATAAACCAGATATATCTGTGTCATGACAACGCTATAAATGCTGACTATATTGATGTTCTGGTAAAGAGATTGAAAGAGGATAACTACTCAATTATTGCATTAGATGAAGCAATGCAGGATGATGTATACAAGCAGAAGAACAACTATAACAAAAAATGGGGTGTATCGTGGTTTTATCGTTGGATGACCAACAAGGATGAGATAAAAAAGCTTATGCATAAAGAGCCTGAGGTTATGGCTATATACAAAGAGTATAAAGAGGTTCAGTAATTAAAACAGTAAATTTATGCAACAGAAACCAACTATAGAGATATTTTCATTCGGTTTTAAATATTTTAACGACTCGCCACCAGATTGCGATTTGAGGATTGATTTACGAAACAAGATGAAGAATCCTCAGAGTCATCTGCCTAAAGGAGCTATAGGTAAAGATAAAATTGTTATAAAGACAGTGCTTGGCTCTGCAGAGAACAAAAAGTATATTGAGAATCTGTTTAACAGGTTAAAGCTAAAGATAACCGAAACCAATCTTGATCATTACAAAATTGGTATTGGTTGTCGTAGCGGAATTCACAGAAGTGTGGTTATTACAGATCATATTGCAGAGAGGCTAACAAAACAGGGTTATATGGTTAAAACAGAACATATTAATCTAAAGATTGAGTAGATAGTTATTTGAGTCTGTCTGCCCAAGTTCAGGAAATTGGACTAACGAGTTAACTGTCAATCATCCAAATCCTGAAGGGATGTTTAATAATTACCGATGGGTGTAGCCCATCGGTATAGAGGCGCTCGCATGAAGTCCTGAATGGACGAGGGGTTTGATTTGAGATACAACAGATGTATTTAACCACATTTTTACTATTCCAATTATAAAATTTCCTTCGTAAGGATATATGGGTGGTAGTTTTAAACTGTAATTTCAGCACGGTTTTCGTTACATTAAATAGCCCTACGCGTTGCATAGGGCTATGATAATCTGGGCTTTCAGCCCGTGATGCTTTTGCTAATTGCTGCTAAAATTCAACTTAATAACAATATAACCCGCAGCTTAATATTTAACCCTTTCAGGGTTAGGTTTTATTAATATACAATAGCATTGAATTTCATTCAACGCTATTGATTTTATGTACCTTCGGTACTATTAATCAGTGGTTCGATTATACAATTTATCCGAATCCCGAAGGGATGCAGATAATTACCGATGGGTGTAGCCCATTGGTATAGAAGCAATTCACACGAAGTCCTGAAGGGACGAGGGATTTGATTTGAGATACAACAGATGTATTTAA
>JAOARD010000035.1 GCA_025210735.1 Bacteroidales bacterium | reverse complement strand
TCCTCGGGCTTATTTTACATTAACATATTGGTTTGGTAGTTCAGTTGGTTAGAATACATGCCTGTCACGCATGGGGTCGCGAGTTCGAGTCTCGTCCAGACCGCCTCTTTTTTTATAAGCCCGATGGTTTATCCTCGGGCTTATTTTACATTAACATATTGGTTTGGTAGTTCAGTTGGTTAGAATACATGCCTGTCACGCATGGGGTCGCGAGTTCGAGTCTCGTCCAGACCGCTTTTTTTTGTAAACCCGATGGTTTATCCTCGGGGCTTTTTAAATATTAACATATTGGTCTGGTAGTTCAGTTGGTTAGAATACATGCCTGTCACGCATGGGGTCGCGAGTTCGAGTCTCGTCCAGACCGCTTTTTGAAGCTTTGAGAATATATCTCAGGGCTTTTTTGTTTTAAAGGCATTCTTTCTTTCTATCTATATGTAATAGATTATATAACAATTATTCATATACTATATCAGTAATCTTTTCTTTAACTTGGCTGAAGTTTGCTTTTTTATGGCTAATTTAGAGCCGCAGTATTGCAATGTTCTGATACCAATAATTGTTTGTTGGAGTAAATAATTCCAATATATATTTTGGAATGGTTATTGTATAAAGGAGTGTTGTGTAATTATTATACAGTAATATTGCAGATATTACAATACTGTATACTATTGATTTTTGAGAGAGTATTAAAATAAATCAGGCATTAATTTTTTACATAGTTGCTGTATAATGTTTTTGTTTGATCTGTTTGCATAAAGTTAAATATGAGAATCTACTAACAGGAGATGAGTTATTACAATGGTTTTTATTAAATTGATTGTAGTGAATGAAACTAATGTGGTAAATAAAAAATAAATTATAACAAATGAAAAATCTGTTTATTCTACTTCTTTCTTTTTGTACAATTGTCACATTTTCGGCAGAGAATAGCATTAAAGATAAAATGCGTAAGAATAAGGTTAAAAGCCAGATTCAGTGGAGTTATAAATATATTAAGGGAAAACCCTCTAAAAAGGGCTCTAAAATATCAAAAACATGGTACGATGCTGGAGGAAACATTACCAAAAAAGTTAACTATAACCGAAGTGGCGATGAGACCCTGATTATGACTTACAAATATGATGAGAATGGTAAAAAAGTACTGTTTAAAAGCTATGATGTAGGAGAGAAAGCTACATTTAAGCAGACATTTGTTTACAAGGGCGAGAAAAAGGTAAAAGAGGGTATTACTGAAATAACCAATATTTCCGGAAATACATCATCAAATGAGATAGAGATAACATATAAGTACGATGATAAAGGGCGGTTAAAAGAGGTAAAGAAAAAAGATGCCGTAGATTTCTCTGTACTTAGTAAATGGGTATACTCATACACTGACAATAGCGAGAATGTTAAAGAGTATGATAAAGGTAAATATCAAACAAAGAGTACAACCAAAATATTTGATGGCGACAGAAATGTTGTGTCAGAAACAATAGATGTTTACGACTATAAAACAGGAGAGAAGAGACACGTTCGTATACTTATATCAAACAAATACGATAAAAAGAACAGACTGTTAGAGATGATTAAAATTGTTGACGACAGCTTTACTGAGAAGCTTATATATACATACGATCAGCACGACAATGTAACAAAGATATCTAAAGAGACTCCGGTTGAACAACCATATGTGAATAACAAATATGAGTACGATAAAAACCTGAACCTTAAAAAAGAGTCGTGGTACGAGGGTAAAAACATTGAGAACTACTCAAAAAAGACCCTACGTTACGACAGAATGAATAACCTGGTAGAGACAACATACTTCTACGCACGATACAACTACCAGATACTTTACAAATACACATACGAGTTCTATTAAAAACAGATACTCCTAAAATATTACAAGCCGGTTACTGAATAAAGTATCCGGCTTTTTTGTTTTTATATATAACTACTTCTACTCCTTCCTGTTTCTGTTATAGTAGTTTTTTATCGACTGATTATGCTCCTCAGCAATCTTACTAACAGCTTTGTATGTATCAAGATATTCGTCAGGAGATATTTTACTCATAGTATTAATTGTTGGTATCAGATCATTATTTACCATATCTAATATAATTTCGCTGATCTTACTTGCCGATGGGGCATCGTTGTCTAACTTATTATCAACATTATCTATAAAACTCTGTTTCAGATATTCATTTGCCGATCTTAGCTCCTCAACCATTGAACGTACAGAAGGAACCTTATCAATAACAGCTGCAACTTCAGGTTTATCCAGATCAGATAAAATAGCATTAGTATCGGCAGTCTGTTTGCTATAACTCTTTTTAATAATGTCTAAACCATAATTGTCAAGTATCTCCATAACCACCATTGCACATTCTGACTCCTCAGCTATAGCACTATATGTAAGAGCATTTGTTATATGAAACAGACCTCTGGTTCTTGTATCTCTGGCTGCATCAGCTTCCTGTTTAGTACTTTGTTCAATCTTGTTACTGATCATATCAGTAAGCTGACTGTTCTTCTTCTCTACATCAGTAACAAGATTATCTATGAATACATTTAAACCACTTATTCTGGTTTTAATTGCTTTTAATATTAGTTCTGTTGTTGCATTTACACTTCGCATTGTTGATTTAGCAAGTAATCGTATCGCTTTTTTCATAAAGTTCTATTTAAGTGAATAAAAAATTAATAATCAATTTAATAGCTCTCTGCATTGTTATAAAATATTTGACGATTTTTTTTAATTTTTTTTGAAAATTATATCACCAACATCACTTTTTATGATTTTAACTTGCTGCCAAAGTAGTCAGCATTACTCTTTACGATTTAATCTCATCGCTAAAGTCGTCAGCATAACTTCTCTCGATATAACCTTATCGCCAAAGTCGCCAGCATTACTCTTTACGATTTAACCTCATCGCCAAAGTCGTCAGCATTACTCTTTACGATTTGACCTCATAGCCAAAGTCGTCAGCATTACTTCTCTCGATTTAATCTCATCGCCAAAGTCGCCAGCGTTACTCTTTACGATTTTACCTCATCGCCAAAGTCGCCAGCATTACTCTTTACGATTTAACCTCATTGCCAAAGTCGTCAGCATTACTCTTCACGATTTGAGCTCACCGACAATGTCGCTAGCGTTACTCTTTACGATTTAACCTCATCGCCAAAGTCGTCAGCGTTACTCTTTATGACTTGAGCTCATTGACAATGTTGCCTGTATCTATACTTTTACGAATGTATCATCTGATTATTATTGATCAACTATTATTATGGAACAGCTTGTTTTTTCATATGTAATTTATTTTCCTTAATATTTGATAATCATCTTAATTATTAGGTGATTAGTGATGGGGGTGTCTTGCGGTGTTATTACACTAAGTTCATAATCTGATATGATATAACATGATACAATTTTATAAATAATTAACGTTTAGGTTGTGTATTTAAGAAGTATGTGCTTTATTTGTGCCGTGTTTCAGAGTCCCTATACTGTTATACTTATATACTATTGCAATCCCGGAGTTTGTTATATGTTGTATTCAAAGGGTATCTGCATAATTTGATTCATTAATGTTTAAAAAAGAAATTGTTATGAGGAGAATAATCTTCCTGTTAAGTATAGTTATGTTTTGTTCCGTAATGTATGGTCAGGCAACAGACCTTTTTATAAGTGAGTATCTTGAAGGTACAGGAAACAACAGAGCCGTGGAGTTATATAATGGAACCGGAAAGGATATAGATCTTTCAAAGTATGAACTAAAAAGAGATCTTAATGGTAATTCAGACTATAAATACGATTGTAGGTTATCTGGTACACTTGCTTCGGGAGGAGCATTAACAGTAAAACATCCTAATAGTGATATAGATATAACAAAAGGTATTATTGTAGAGAATAAGCCGTTTTGTGAATTTACCGGAGATGATCAGATTGTATTGTTAAAGAATGGTAAAGTTATTGATCATATAGGTATATCCGGGAATGTATTGTTTGGACAGAACTGTAAATATATAAGAGATGAGTCGTCATTGTTTCCGATTGGTGTAGAGCAAGATCCTCGTAGCAGTGGTATATGGGTAAGTTCATTGTATTCTGATTTTACAACATTAGGCTCACATACAATGCTTGATGTTAAAACACTTGGGGTATTGTTTCAGGGGGTCGACGGACGTATAGGAATACGTACCACTAATCCAAAATATACATTATCTGTGCGTGGTAAAATTGGAGCCGATGAGATAATTGTTGAAGATGTAAACCAATGGGCCGATTATGTATTTGCAGAGGATTACATATTAAAGCCTCTGTCAGAGGTTGAGAGTTTTATTACTGAGAACAACCATCTGCCCGATGTACCATCAGAGCAAGAGATAAAAGAGAACGGTATTAATGTAGCTGAGATGAACGCAAAACTTTTGCTGAAGATTGAGGAGCTTACACTTTATGTAATAGAGATAAACAAAGAGAATAAGAAGCTGAGAGAAGAGGTTGAAGAGTTGAAAAGACGATAATAAAATTATGAATAGATTATTGATAACTATTATGTTGGTAGTTTTATCTGCTACAAGTAACTGCCAGATAAATATAATGAAACTGGATGCAAATATTCCTGTTGATAGAATAGAACCATCAAAGTTTCTGATTCCATATATTAAGTATATTGAGAATGCACCATCGGTAAGTAATGGAGTACCTGATATTAATGTGAATCTTTTTAAAGAAGGTGCAGAAAATTTAGGTTTAGTTTATAATGCTTCCGGTGTGATGCTTAACGAACAGACATCATTTATAGGCCAGGGGTGGTTTTTGAATGTAGGAGGTGTTGTTACGCGTATAGTAAGAGGATTACCTGACGATATTAAGAAAAATGGGTATCTGAATAATAAAGATTCTGGTAAATTGCTTGTTAATTATGCTGGTATAGATTTGAATCAGGCTGAGTTTTTAGGTGAGTATAACGGAGTTGATTATGAACCCGATATATTCTATTTCTATACAAAAGAGTTTTTTGGTAAATTTATAATTAATAAAGACGGAATTGTAACAACCGTACCAAAATCAAACATTAAAATAACCTATAAACAGAACAAAGATGGTGCTATAGAGAGTTTTGAAATTATACCTCCGGGAGGCAGCAAGTATTGTTTTGATAAAGGAGAGGAGGCTGTAATTGAGCACGATTCAGATGCTATGCGATATACTTCTGGTTGGCGCTTGTCTCGTATTCGTTCTCACTATAATGATGCTATTACAGAGAACTATTCATTTGCAAAATATAAACAATATGATACCCGTGTTTTTGCAGAGTATCAGATAAATTATAATGGACAAAAGATAACAAATGATATAACCTACAAGGCGGGATTCAAAAACAGTATGATTCCTTTTTACTACGGCAACTCAGATGTTAATATGTTTTTTCATTATAAAAACGAAGAGCGTGTACGTGTGTCTGGCAATGATATTCCTGATAAGGAAGATGAAGCATATTGTTATATTGATTCAGAAGGGTATAGAATTAATATAGGAGCTATACAAGAGTTGTCTTTAGAGAAGATAAGAATAAAGATGTTAAAACAGAGTGCTGTTCAGTACCATATATCGTTCTATAATAGTTCTGCTTTATCAGGTATAGATATCGATACCAGAAAACTTGATTCTGTAATGGTTAAGAAGTTATACAGTATAACAAATTCTGAAGGTTTAGAAACGAGTGTAACAACAACTTTTAATTATTATCCATATCCGGCAATTGACCCAAACCTTATTCATCAGGATATCTGGGGATATTATACATACTCAGAAGATAGGTCTTTACTGTCAGAGAGCTCACTGTATACTTCTGTGTATGATGTGATAGATAAAAAACAACCGATATCAGGAGGAAGTAACAGACAGAGTATACAGGAGTTTATGCTTTCGGGGACGCTAAATTCAATAGTTAATCATGAAGGAACTACTATAGAATATAACTTTGAATCTAATAGATTTATACATAAAGGTGTTGAACGTTATGGCGGAGGATTACGAATAGCTAATAAAAGAGTATTCAACAGGAATACTCCATCGGAGTTTGCTGAAGAGGTGTATAGATATAATTTTCATGGAACAGAAAATACTTCTGGAATACTCGTTTCATATCCATATGTTGGAGAGGATATAAAACTGTCAGCAGATAGTTATTCTCAATTCAGAATAGGATATAACTATTTGGGGATTACACATAACGGTGTTAAACCAGTACATTATAAACAAGTTTCTGTATCTAAACCCGGCAAGGGAACGGAGTTGTACTCTTTTGCAAAGTCTGCAGCTTATATAAATGGTTATGATAATACAATTGAAACACAAAACAATGATTATCTGTTTAAAAATGTAATACTGCACTCTACCGGAAGCGGTCTGGATATAGGAGCATCAGGAGTATATAGTAGCATGAAACCTGTTAAGTACTCAGGGCATAAACGGGGAGGAGAAAAGCTTACTGAAACACTGTATAGATATAACTCTTTTGATGACTCTTCTGTTAAAGGACTAAGAACAAGATTTGTGATAACCCATAAAAACGGAAAAGGGGTAAGAGGTTCAACTATTGGTGGAAATACGTTACCCAATACTGATCAGGTTGGTCTGTTTACTCAGGTAAGTTCACTTAACTATTATACTGAATATAGTAACAGAAATCTGATTACACAGCAAAAGCAGAGAAACTATTCAGGAGACAGATATATAGAGACTATTACAGATATTGAGTATAGCAATAACAGATACAGACTACCTCTACGTAAGGTTCAGAACAGAACAAACGGCGACAAATTAATTGAACAAACTATGTTTGTTGGTAGCTATAATATTCCGGAATATCCGAATGGTAATGTTAATCTTGGAGATCCGGGAGATGATGGTGATGGTATTGTTTATTCAAAGGAGAGCTATAGTATAATAAGAATGCAGTTAAATAATAATATTCTGATACCCATTGAAAACATTGTATATCTTCAAAAACCTGATAATGCAAGATACCTGATATCGTCAAAGTTAACTATGTTTAAACCTCTGGAATATGAATTTAGTATGCATGGCCCTGCACACAATTTTGATCCAATTACATACACTTTAAAAGATGAAAAGATTGTCCCATATCTCGATTTCGAAATGAGAGGACCATTCAAATGGACTGAACAAAGATACAGACAGATGTATATTGATAAATCGAGCGAAATGATATGTGATACATTAAAAATGATTCCGGCAAGACGAGTAACAAAGTTTGATATTGCGGGAAATGCTATTGAGTATACTGATGTTTCGGGTGTAATTAGTAGTGCTAAATATAACCCTATAAGTAATCAGGTAATATATGAAGCTACAAATTGTACTTATCAACAACTGATAAATTTTGAACATAATGATATTAGAAGTCAGGGGAAAGCAGTAGTGCCTGATGGAGCTGTAATTAAAAAGTATGAGTATAAAGATAACAGATGGATGGTAAAGGAGACAGACGAGTATATCAATGAGAGTACATACTATACATATGATCTTCTTGACAGAGTTGTTGCAGTTTACGATAATGATAAAAATCTGATTACATATACCGAGAGAAACAGACCCGGATTAAAACCAGTACCTGTTGTTAATAGTATAAATCCTGTAAATGTCTCATATAAAAGAACAGAAGAGAGGTTAAACTGGGATTTAAGCAAACGGTTTCATGTAATGCCTGGTTGTGTTGTAACTCTTAACGGCGAGAAAATAACAGATGATAAATTTCTGTTTACAAAACTTGGCGAAAATGAGGTTAAATATTTTACATACGACGATGGAACTCTTATAGGTCTGCATATACTATATATAAATGTTACATCTAAACCATTTAGTAAAACAATTATAGGTCGCATTGCTGATAAAACTTTAGCTGAGTCGGAATATCCTATTATACCCGATAATACACTTTACAGTTTTATTAAAGACGAGTTACGATCGCCTGAGATATTGTATCAAGTAAATGGGGGTAGTGGTAATTATGATGTAATTATATATTACGAGTATACAAAACATATGGATCCTGCAACAGGAGGATTACCACAAACTGTAGGAAGATGGATATACCCGGGTAATGTTGAACAGAATATCAGGTATTATATTAATAATTTTACTACAGGTATAAACAGATATTATATATGGATATTTGATAAGGTTACTGATAAAGGAACATATAGTATAACACCTGATTTATCTACAGCCCATAAGAGAGTATTCGTAGATTTTAATAAAGGAACAGGTGAGTTACCAAACCCATTAAATCCATAAATATATTAAACAGATGAAGCGAAGCATGAGAATAGTCATTCAAACAAACGACGATGATTATAAATGCGAGTTGCATATGACTTTTAAAAGAAAGATTTAGACATATGAAGAATATATTAACAATAATAATATCTGTTTTGGTATGTTGTTACTCCTTTGGGCAGGATCAGGTATCAAAATCAGATAACCAGATAATAGAGTTATCAGAAAATATACCTGTTGATACAAAGGTTAGGGCAACAAAAAAGATTGTTCTTAAACACGGTTTCTCAGTTAAATCAAAGATAGGATTCTCTGCAAAGATATTTTCTGATAGTAATACACCGGATGCTGCTAATCTTGACAAATCAAGAGCATATGATATAGAGTATGTGGCAACCCAAAAGGTTAAAGTACTTAGCCATATGGGGGCTGTAGATAACAGTGTTCTTACAACAGTAAATTACTACAATGGTTTTGGAAATAAGGTGCAGAGCCATCTGCTTAATGCAACAGCCGATGGACGATCGTTTATAACATTCAGCGATGCCGTACCCGGCGATACCATTATGCGCGAATATGCAGGTTTTGCTGCCCGAGGACGTGGTGCTTATATGCAGAATATAAAAGCCGAGCAGTTTAATTACTACCAAAACAATACCGATGGCATAATAACTGACAATATGCCCTATACCGAAACGGTAACAGAGAGTTCGCCACTGCAACGTGTGTTTAATTCGCGTGGTATTGGGCAGGATCAGGATGGGCACAATAGCAATATGAACTACGGGCTTAATGAGGCAAATCAGGTACCAATGTTTCAGTTTAACGGAACAAACTGGGTATACAACGGCTACTATCCGGCAAATACGCATTTCCTTAACCGCACAACCGATGAGAATGGTAAGCAGGCTCTGTCTGCTACCAACAGTATAGGACAGACTGTAATGACAAAGAGTGGCAATGTTGAGAACTGGTTTATTTACGACGATTTTGGACGTATAGTACACACTATTCCATCGGCAGCAGTTGATATAATAAAACAGAGTGGTGCGGGTTATATTATAAAATGTAGCGGAACACCACTTAATGAGTTTATATATAGTTACAGATACTCTGATGATGTATCGGCTGTAACAGAGAAATTTTTGCCCGGAATTAAAGGTAGTGTAGAGTATGTGTACGATAAATTAGGACGCCTTGTTCTGAGCCGTAACATTAAACTCAAAAACAATAACCGGTGGTCGTTTATAAAGTACGATAAGTTTGGGCGTGTTATTATTACCGGAAGTTATAAAGCAAAGGGGAACCATACGCGTGAGCAGTTGCAGCAACTTGTGCTTAACAGCAATGCTGAATTCTTTGAGGTTGTAGACCCTATAGACTATCAGATTTTGGCTATACAGGACAATATGAATGGCACAAAAACAGATAAACATACGGTTTACTACTCGTCAAATGTATTTCCGGCAAAGAGTTTTACAGACTATGTAGAGAGTATACAGTACGATGTAATAACTGTATACGATAAGTACCATATACCTGAGTTGCATTTTAAGCATGCCGGCAGAGGATACGAAGGCAGAGTGGCAAAACCTACCGGACAGATAACAAGTAAAGCTGTGCGTATAGAGGGTGGTGTAAAAGCCGGAACATATAACAAATCGGCATTCTACTACAACAAAAAGGGCGAACTTATATCTACAGTATCAACAAGTATATTCGATAAAAATATTCTTAACCGTACACATATTAAGTATAATTTTAGTGGTAACGCAGAAAAAAGCCTATCTTTATACAACCGTAAACTAAAAAGCGGAGCTTTTGACCAAATGGAGATAAGCCAGTATCATGCCTACGACAGAATGGGGCTTTTGTTAAGTGTTGACCAGGAGATTGCCGGCGATGCTAACGGACGTGTTACCATGGCTACATATGAGTATGATGCTGTTGGACAACTAAAGACAACAAAGCTGCATAAAAAAGCAGACGGAACTTTTCTGCAAACAGTTGATTATGCATATAATATACGCGGACAGCTTACAGATATTAACAATGTGAACGACAAAAACAGTAACGATGTTTTTGCTATGCATATAAACTATACCAAACAGTTGGTTAGTAGCGAGACTACAGCAAAACAGTTATGGAATGGTTATATATCGTCTGTTGAGTGGCGCAGTGGCGATAGTAAAAAACAGGCATATGCCTTTGAATACGATGACTATTACCGCCTTACAGATGCTAAATATGCTGCAGGCGATAACCTTAACGAGGATGTTGGGCGTTTTAATATGCATGCTGAGTACGACAATATGGGCAATATAACCCTTATGCAACGTAATGGTGGTGCCAACGGAGCTTTAATTGATGACCTTACCTATAACTATGCGGCAGCAGATGGAACAAAGGGTAATAAGTTACTATCTGTTACAGATGCCAGCACAAACAGTTTTAAAGATCAGTACGGTTTCGGAAAACCGGAAGGAAAATTCTGGTACGACGATCTTGGAAACCTTATTGCAGACAGCTCGCGCGAGGTATATAGCATAGAATATAATAATCAGAACCTGCCAATACGTGTAATACTGTTTAATGGCAAAGAGATATCATACAACTATACTGCCGAAGGGGTTAAACTAACCCGTGTTGTTTACAATCCTTATACAATGAAGAGTATATATACACGCTACGAAGCAGGATTTGTATATGAAACAGACCAGACAACAAACAAATTAGATCTTAAATACTTTGCTCATACGCAGGAAGGCAGAGTAGTTGTAAATAACAGTAAATTCAGCTATGAGTATTTTATAAAAGATCATCAGGGTAATATACGTGCCACAATAGGTACCAATGAGAGTGGTAATCTGGCACTGTTACAAACAACCGACTACTACCCATTTGGGTTAACAATGGCAAATGGCAACAAAGCCAATACAGATCAGCCATACCAATATGGCGGCAAAGAGTGGCAAAACAATACTCAGGTATACGATTTCCATGCCCGACAATACAATCCTGCTCTGGGCAGATGGTTTAATTTAGATCCAAGAATAGAGGATTATACCGGATACTCGCCATATAACTACTGTAAGAATAATCCTCTGAATTTGGTTGATAAAGATGGAATGAAGATTGATGAGGATTCGGAGGATAGATGGAATAAACTCAAAGAAGAGATAAAAAAGAGGATAGCAAAACTTAAAAAAAGACTCGCTGCAGGAAGTACAAGTAAAAAGAGTAGTGAAGATGGTAATGATAAAGAGAGTACAAGTAGCGATAAAGAGACAAAAAAACTCAAAAATAGAATCTTAAGTCTTGAAAAAACACTTGAAGGGATGGAGAGAGTAGAGAATGATCCTTATTATAGATTTCATTTAGAGACAAATAGAGAATCGCCACAATTAAAAACAAAAGATGGTGAAAATATGATAATTGCATTTACTGGTAAAACTGGTTCCTTTGTACATGAGGTAACACATGGTATACAGCTTGTTGATGGAGATCTAAATTTTACAAAAAATGAAATGGGGCTTTGGGATCCAGGTGATAAGTATGGTGTAAATGATGAGATTGGTGCATATAAATCAGAATTTGCCTATTCAGGCAGATTAAAGTTTCTGCAGGTTACAACAGAGGCTTATGCATATGGATTAAAATATGGCAAAACAAAAGAGGAGGTTGATAGAATGTTTACAACAGTAATAAATAATTTTGAGGAGATAACCCCAAGAGAGGTTAATAAGATAACACAAAATGGATCATTGATATATAATAAGGTAGTTCTAAATAAGGAGGAGTGGAATGCGAATTAGTATAGTATTATCGGTATGGTTGCTATTTGGGTTAGGCTCGATAGATAAAATTGATAAGGTAAAATATGTCTATAAAGATCAATACAGAAATGTATATATTGAGTTTGAAAAGAGTGGTAAGTTTTATGTGAGTAATAATACACGAGATCTGTTTAGGAATTTTTCAGGACCAGGAAGGTATAAAGTTATAAATTCGCATAGTATAGTAGTGATTTATCCTGACGTCGATTCAACATTGATAAGTAATTTCAAAAAGTCTGATAGAAATGTAGATGTAAAACCAGGAGATCCAATAGATTGGAGAAAAGCTAAAAAGAACAAACATTTGGTAATGCCATTTATGTTTGGAGATACGCTTCGTTTTTCGTCACGGTTTAAAAAATTATATTTCCGAGATTTTGTGTTTGAAGCACGAAATAAGAATCGATAGAATATTAAAACAGCATACAGCCCCAATACTATTTTTGGTATTGGGGCTGTAAATAAAAAGTATAGAAATGCGAATTAGTATAATATTATCGGTATGGTTGCTATTTGGTTTAGGTTCGATAGATAAAATTGATAAAGTAAAATATGTCTATAAAGATCAATACAGAAATGTATATATTGAATTTAGAAAAAATAATAAGTTTTATGTGAGTAATAATACACGAGATCTGTTTAGAAATTTTTCAGGATCAGGAAGATATAAAGTTATAGATTCACATAGTGTAGTTGTGTTTTGCCCAGATATGGATTCAATATGGATTAATAATTTCAAAAAGTCTGATAGAAATGTAGATGTAAAACCCGGAGATCCTGTTCATTGGGGTAAAGCTAGGAATAACAAACATTTGGTAATGCCATTTATGTTTGGAGATACACTTCGTTTTTCG
>JAOARD010000034.1 GCA_025210735.1 Bacteroidales bacterium | reverse complement strand
ATGAGATGGTTAATGAATATTTGGAGCATCATCGAAAATCAGGAGATACCGATAATTCCAATTTTATATTGGAATGAGGGGATGACTTTCAGTCATCCGAGTTAAACCTATGGACTTTCAGTCCATAGTGGTTTAGTTTTTTCCGTTTACAAAATAGGAGCTACCACTCATTGGTTATATGCTACCATTCATTTTATAACACATAATACGTGCTGTTATTTGTGTATTATTGACCTCATTTTTTAACACAATCATATGAGAAAATTTTATACTTTATTACTGCTTTTAATGTGCAGTACAACAATTTTTGCTCAGGATAAAATAATTAATATCCCTGATGCTAATTTCAAAAATGCCTTATTAAGGCATTACAAAACCATTGATACAAATAACGATGGTGAGATACAAAAAAGTGAAGCTGAAGCCTGCACCGAGGATATTTATTTAGAAGATATGGGTATTAATGATTTGACAGGCATTGAATATTTTATCAATATAACTAAGCTTTCATGTCAAAAGAATTCATTAAACACTCTTAACCTCTCAAAAAATACAGCTCTTGTTGAGATAAATTGTTATATGAATCCGATAACAGAACTTAATGTATCAAACCTTACTTCTCTTGAAAAATTAGGTGTTTCGGCATGTCCAAATTTGAAACAATTTGATATAACAGAATGTACAGCGTTAAAAGAACTCTCTTGTTCGGGTATGAGGATAGAACAATTAGACATATCTAAGAATGTATTATTGACTGACTTAAATTGTAACGGGAGTAACTTAAAACAATTGGATGTATCTTCAAATACAGCACTTACTACTTTAAATTGTAATCTAAACATGTTAGAACAATTAGATATATCTAATAATGTAAATTTAGTATATTTTGTATGTGATAGAAATAATCTAACTCAATTAGATGTATCTAAGAATACGTCATTGAGAACTATAATATTTAATGAAAATAATTTAACGGAATTAGACGTAACTAATAACCAAAAATTAACAATGTTAAATTGTGGCAAAAACAGATTAACTTTTTCTAATATCCATAATATCAAATCAAAAATCCCTTCTACTTGTATTTTTCAATGCCATTCCCAAAGTAAAATATTTGAAGAAGAGACAAAACCTTTAAACTTTGAAATTGATTATACAAGCGAGTTAGATATAAACGGAAATACAACTGTTTTTACATGGTATAACGCAACAAATGATAATGAGGTGGATGAAACCTTTGTACAGACAATTGAACCTGGTAAATTCAAGTTTTTACAGTTAGGGGAATACTATTGTAAAATGACTAACGCTGTACACTCTATAGTTGAATTACAAACTAACACTATCAGTATTATAACAGAAGAAATTGTAAATATCCCTGATATTAATTTCAAAAATGCCTTATTAAACCATTCCAAAACCATTGATACTAATAAAGATGGAGAGATACAAAAAAGCGAAGCTGAAACCTACAAAGGTGAAATTAATGTTCAGAGAAAGTATATTAAAGATTTAACCGGAATAGAGGCTTTTATAAATATTACTGCTCTTAACTGTTCTAAAAATGAACTAAATGAATTAGATGTTACAGAAAATATTCATTTAACAGAGTTAAACTGTTATTCAACTCAAATAACAGAGTTGGATGTATCAAAGAATGTTGATTTAACCATCTTGAAATGTAACTATAACCAACTAACAGAATTGGATCTTTCAAAAAATATTAAATTAGAATATGTTAATTCTACTCAGAATGTTCTGACAAGTTTAAATACATCCAAATGTTTAAAGCTTAAGGAATTATATCTTGATTTTAATAAGTTGACAGCTATTGATATAACTAATAGTACATCTCTAATTAGTTTAGGTTGTGGATATAATGAGATAAGTAGTTTAGATGTTACTAACAATGTAAATCTGACTAAATTATATTCTTCAAGTAATAAGTTATCTAATCTGGATCTTACAAAAAATACAAGATTAGAGGAGGTAAGTTTTGGAGATAATAATCTATCAAGTATTGATCTTTCAAACAATACAAAACTAAAAGAGATATCATGTTCCAAATTAGATATAGAACAATTAAACCTATCATCTAATATATTACTTACAAAACTAAATTGTAAATCCTGCAAGCTAACAGAATTAGATCTTTCAAAAAACACAGCACTTACAGATTTAAATTGTAGTTTGAATAAATTGACAAATTTAGACCTTACTTCAAATACGGATTTAAAGGAGCTTGAATGTAATTCAAATCAATTAACAAATTTAAACCTTGCCTTAAATACAGCTTTAAAAGAGCTGGATTGTAGTCATAATAATCTTAAAGGCTTAGATATCACAAATAATACCTCCTTAGAAGATTTAGATTGCTCAAATATGAACAATGAAGAGTTTAAGATATTAGATCTGTCAAAAAATATTAAACTGGAAGGAGTATGCTGTAATGCAAGTAATCTTACTCAAATAAATTTACCTAATAGTGATGTCTTCAGGGGGATTGATTGTTCTGGCAATAAACTTAGTGAGCTGGATTTATCACCAAGTCCTAACTTGGATTATCTGAAATGTACAAATAATGAATTAACAGGTTTAGATTTATCAGCAAATATAAAGTTAGAAAGACTATTTTGTGACTCAAACAGAATTGCACAGTTAGATTTATCTAAATTGGAGAAGCTGCGAAAATTTGACTGTTCAGAGAACTTGATAAAACTATCAGAACTGTGGGCTGTAAAATCTAATCTGTCAAAAAGTTGTTTTATTTTTATTTTTAGACCACAGAAGAAAATATTTGAAGAGACAACAGTTTCAGTTAATGAAGAGTTAGATTATACAACAGAGCTTACTATTAATAGTAAAACAACAGTGTTTAGCTGGTACAATGCAACTGATGATTCAGAGGTTGATGAAACATTTGTGCAGAAAATAGCCGATGGTAAATTCAAGATCTTAAAATCAGGTAAGTACTATTGTAAAATGACTAATGCCGAGTTTGATGGATTAGAACTACAAACCAAAACCATAACTGTTTTAAAAGCACAAACTCTAACCTTTGATGTAACAGACGTAGCCAAAGTAAACGATAAAATAACACTAGAAGCAACAGCATCAACAGGATTAGATGTAACATATCAGATTGTTTCCGGTGAGGCTACACTTAATGGTAATATACTTACACCAACAGCAGAAGGAACGTTAGTAGTAAAAGCCATTCAGGCAGGAAATGAAGAATATGCTTTAGTAGAGAAAGAGGCGACAATTCAGGTAACAAAACGTGACCAGACTATAACCTTTGATGTAAATGAGACAGTAAAAGTAAACGATAAAATTACTTTGGCAGCAACAGCATCATCAGGGTTAGATGTAACATACCAGATAGTATCAGGTAATGTAACACTTGATGGTAATACCGTAACATTTGCAGATGCGGGTAAGGTTCAGATAAAAGCAAAACAGGCAGGTAATAAAGAGTATAATGCAACAGAGAAGATTGTAGACATTACTGTAACAAAAAGTACTGCAATAGATAATCTATCAGTTATAGGAGCTAAAATATACCCTAACCCTGTAACGGACGTTCTGAATATTGAGTTACCGGAAACAGACAGCTACAGAGTAACAGTATTTAATTCAACAGGTGATATTGTAACACAAAAAACAGTATCGTCAGTAAATACAGCAATTGATATGTCGGCATACAACAGCGGTATATACATAATAAAAGTTACAACAGGCAACAGAAGTTATACAGGTAAAATAGTTAAGAGATAACTTACACGTTTATGCAGAGGTTAAATTGTGGTGATTAACCTCTGTATCTATTTGTTTATTTGAGATAACCGATCTCAATTCCGGGGCTGTCTGAACAAGGCAGCCCCTTTATAGTTAACCTCATGGTTGGTCTCTATCGTTGCCTCAAGGTTGGTCTGTATCGTTGTCTTAGGGTTGGTCTCTATCGTTGCCTCAGGGTTGATCTCTATCGTTGTCTCAGGGTTGATCTCTATCGTTGCCTCAAGGTTGGTCTGTATCGTTGTCTTAGGGTTGGTCTCTATCGTTGGTTCAGGGGTGGTCTTTATCGTTGTCCCGAGGCAGTTTTCTATCGTTGCCTCAGGGCACGCCCTGAGGCTTTATTTAAATCTATCCTCACCCCATTTTTTAGGATTGTTCTACAATGTACTTAGCTACTCTAATATATTGTTCCCTATTACGTATAATATTATCGTGGAAACGTCGTTGCCATGCAAAATCCAGCCCTAACCGATTACAATGTTTAGGGCACGCCCTGAGGCTTTATTTAAATCTATCCTCACCCCATTTTTTAGGATTGTTCTCAATGTACTTAGCTACTCTAATATACTGTTCCCTATTACGTATAATATTATCGTGGAAACGTCGTTGCCATGCAAAATCCAGCCCTAACCGATTACAGTGTTTAGTAACCGCTGATTTATACGATCCTATAATTGAAGATAAAGATCGTTTACCTATATTCTGAAACCGATTCTGTCCTGTTATCTTATTTTCATTCAGGTTCAAGGTACGCCCTGTGTCTGAGGAAAAATCGTTTTTGATAATAACAATACCATGAACATGGTTTGGCATTACAACAAAAGAGCCTAATTCTATTTGGTTTACATGGTGTTTAGTTTCATGCCATAATATATCTGCAATAATGCCAATATTAGACAATACCATCCTTTTATCTTTTACAGAACCAAAATAGTGTTCTCTGTTCTTTGTACATATAGTAACAAAATATGATGCAGCCCATCTGTAATCCCAATTATATAACCTAATCTGTTTATGTTTAAAACGCTCAACCATACTCCGGAATGCATAAAAAAACAAAAGGCTGACGCTTTCAGGAAAGTGTGTTGTTTTGTGCGTCAACCTAATGTATTCGTGATTTTAATAGTTACTTCGTTTTATTTTTGTTTGATTGAAGTCTTGCATTACGATTATTGCTCTCAACGGCATCATATATCAATCTGTACGTTTCAAGATACTCATTTGGCGATATCTTACTTAAAGAGTCAATAACCGGAATAAGTTCATTATTCAGCATCTCAAGAATTATAGGGCTTAATTTAGTGGCCGAAGGAAGACTATCTGAATTCAGCCTGCTTGTAGAGCTATCAATAACAGTTTTCTTCATATTTTCGTTAGCCTCTCTAAGCTCCTCAATCATATTCCTTAATGTAGTAACCTTATCTATTAAAGCTGTTACCTTCGGTTTATCAAGATCCGATAACAGAGAGTTTGTATCGGCAGTTTGCTGATCATAACTTTTTCTTATTATCTCAAGACCATAATTATCAAGTATATCAATAACTACCGTTGCACACTCAGACTCCTCTTTTGTAGAGCTATAGCTTAATGCATTTGACATATGATATATCGCTCTGGTCTTTGTATCTCTCACAGCATCAACTTCCTGATTATTACTTAACTCTGTTTCGCGGTTAATAACCTCGGTAAGAGTGTTATTCTTCTCCTCAACCTGATCGGTAAGGCTATCTACATAACTGTTTAGACCTCTTATACCTTCTTTGATAATTGTTATTATACGCTCTGCCGTTGCATTTACATTTCTGATTGTTGTTTTTGATAATAATCTGATAAGTGTTTTCATATGTCTAAATTTATTTTTTAAAGGTCATATGGAACTCGCATAATTTAGTCATTCCCGTGTGAGAGAAAAGCCCTTACTCATGCTTCGTTTCATCTGTCCTGTATTTTTTTCATTTGTCAGAAGAAACCAGCATTTACAAAAGTTCTCGTAAGTCTGAAAATTATCTGTTAATGCTTAGCTTCATAAAATAAATGAATATTGGTTAATAATAAATTAATAATCAAGTTAATGGCTCTCTGTGTTGTTATAAAATTTCCAGACAATTTTTTTTGATTTTTTTTAAATAATGTTCCGTTAGCCTTATGCTGTCAGCTCTGTAATATATCTTTAACAGTATATTTTAAGCATAAAACCTCAGACTAATTGGGTAAAATCTGTCGGCGGAAGCTACTCGCCAATGTTTGAACCAAAAGTAGACGGCGATAGCGATACTCGCCAATGTTTGAGCCAAAAGTAGTCGGCGATAGTGATACTCGCCAATGTTTGAACCAAAAGTAGTTGGCGATAGCGATACTCGCCAATGTTTGAACCAAAAGTAGTCAGCGATAGTGATATTCGCGGATGTTTGAATCAAAAGTAGTCAGCGAAAGCATTACTCACAGTCGGGCAGACCAGAAACCGTTGAAATCACTTTCATCTACAGCATATTTTAACAATTATATTATTACTCTACGTGTTGCATAATGCTAGATTAAATCTGGCTTTCAGCCTGAAAAGGATTACAAATAACCCTTACTGTTTATGGTGTATTGGTATACTATTAATTACCTTTACAGGTGTTTTGAATAGTAATAGATATTGTATATACAGATGAGTATAGAAGAACTGATTTGTGATGAATGTGGATCCGGGTATTTTAAGGATAGTTCGGAGATGATGAGTTTATGTCCGGAATGTGCTCATAGACTATATGGATATACAAATTGTGAGCATCAGTTAGAGAATAACCGATGTATTAAATGCGGATGGAATGGGAGTGTATCAGATTACTTACAATAACCAATTCTACCTTTAAATTTTTTACCCTAAAAACCTGACATTGTGAAAAAACTACTAACCATTTTTCTGTTATTTGTATTAATAGCAATTCTGATTTTAAAATTTGTTTCAAAACAATCAGTTAATAAAGACACCCTTCTTTGCAGAATCTCAAATGTTTTAAACAGAAACAATAGTATAGAGCTTAATTGTACCGGAATAGATAAAACAGATATAAATATCACATGGAACTCTCTTGATCTTAATAACCGGATTGTTATAAAAGAGGGTGTTAGTAATAGTAAAATAGGTCATGTATATGGTACAAATATATTCAGGATATTATACAAAGGTGTATATATGTTTGATGTTTCTCATTTTAAAACCAATAACTGGCACGCTCATAAATATAAAATTGATATAAACAGAGACTCTACTGGTTACCTTATCAGGTTTGTAGCAGATGGCCCGAATTATACAAATACAGAGCAGCATTATAACCATAAAGGTATCTTGAATGGGCTTGATACAAGTTTTGATGAATATGGAAATGTGCTGTTTACGCAAGAATATATTAACGGAGAGTTAAAACATTCAGATGAACCTATATATCAGAGTACGAATGACTCTTTTCATAAGAATTTCTTTTTGAGAATACGTAATGGTGTTATAGTAGATCTGTATGGATGGGATGTAATTAAAAATGATACTGTATACTTTAAATCAAGTGGTAGATTCAGATATAACAGTGTTGGAAATATTAATGTTAGGTTTGACGACTATATGTTTTCCAAAGTGCCTGTTAATATTGGTAACCTGAATAATTTTAAAGAAGACAGAACGCTGAAATATACCAGTGATTTAATGTACTCTTCATTTTCAGGAAAAAGAACAGATAGCGGTAGTTACAAATTTTCTGCTGTAAAGCTACAGTACGATAGTAACTTTGATGAGTTTATATTTAAGAGAGTAGAGATTGATGAGTAGACCTAAAGAAACAGTATAGTTATGGAGATAAAATATTGTTGGCGCTGCAAGATGAAAGTCCCTTTTTTAGATAAGGAGGAGTTTAAGATAGCCTCTGATCTGTATTCAAAAGGATTTAGAGATAATTCTGAACAGAGGTTTAAAGCGTTGCTGGATTATTACAATAATCTGACCGGATTTGGCGAGACAGAACCAAATGCAATAATGCACCATTCGTTAGAGCAAATAGGACCGGACTGCGAATGTTGCGGTAAACCTTACAGAACCCCAAAAGCAAAACTATGTGCTGCATGCGGAAATAAACGGAAAATATAGATTTTAAACAGCTTCTTACACTAACAAAATAATTAAGCTCTGTTTCTGAATTCGCGGGGACTTATGCCATATTTACGTTTAAATGCCTTTGTAAAATGCGATGCATCAGTGTAGCCACATTCAAAAGCAATCTCCAGAATTGGTTTGTTGGTGTCTAACAAAAGTTTTCCGGCTAAATCCATTTTGTAATCAAACAGATATCCATAAACAGTCTGATTATATACCTCTTTGAAACCGTATTTCAGCTTATTTTCGTTAACACCCACATGTCTTGATAATGCCACAATGCTTGGAGGCTGATTCAGATTGGCAATAAGTACACGCTTTGCCTCTTTAATTTTCTCTATATCAGAAATATTTTTACAATGATTAGTAAGTACTATCTTTTCACATTCAACTCTGTCGGCAATCTGAAGAGTCAGCAACTCCAATATTTTAGCCTCAGTATACATATCGGAAGCACTACCCATCAACCCGGCATTTTTTATCTGCGATAACACCCGTGTCATTTCAGGGGTGGTGGTATTACCATTTACATTTATACAGCACGATTCGTTATTTCTGTATCTCTTATAAAAATCCTCAAGATGTTGCGGATACCTGTTTGCTATATCATCTATATAGTGTTCATGAAAAAGGAAACTCAGAACAGTTGATTTTACATTTTTTTTAGACATAATACTTCTCTGTTCACCTGCTCCAAAAGCCCATATGTTATTTGTTGATGGACGAACTATACTGTCTGTTTTTGAGAACCTAAACCCATTGGTTCCTTCCAGAATAAAAGATAAAGCGAACAACGGAATGTCAGTAGACTCTGTAATTTTTACATCACGCATAAACAGACTGTTTCTCTCAACAATACCAAAGTTGGCAAACTGATTAAACTCCTCCTTAAAATACCCTATCGATTTATCTTCAAGGAAATTTCTGGTACAGCTATATACTTTTTTGCCAGTAAAAGACATTCTTTCAAAACCTTGTGTCTCTTCCGAATCTCTATGTGATATGGATAACGAATAGTTCATTTTTGTTGTTATGTTAATTACTCCCTTAAAGACAACTATCTCTCCTTGATAGACAACTTTAAAAAGAGCTTCAAACGTACTTTTGCCTCACATTCAACAAGGAGCTATAAAGAAATAAGATAGTGTTTTGTAGTATGTTATTTTGTTACGGCTCCTTAGAATGTTTTATCTGATTAATTAAAAACAGAGGACAAAATTATAGGCTTTTGTTTACATGCACAATAGCATATTGTGGTGATATAAAAACTGTCTGTACATCTCTGTTTAAGGTGTAGTAGATGGAATGGTGTGGTTGACAAGGTGCTTTAATCTGTAAAAAAACAGAACATAACTAAATGTAATTTGAGTTGAGCTAATTTTTATAAACATTGATAATAGTATATAAATGAGAATATGTCAGAATGTTTTGTTGTTGCTGATTGCAATATTACCAGTAAGTAGTTTTGCGCAAACAACAATAACCGGAAAAGTAACAGAAGCCGGAAGCGCAGAGCCTCTGATAGGAGCTACTGTTGCTATTAAGAGAATTAATAAAGGTACTACCACAGATAATAACGGAAATTATAACATTACTCTTAAAAGAGGAAGCTATAAAGTTCTGTTTTCATATATCGGGTACCAACCCGTAACAAAAGAGGTGAAGTGTACAGGCATGAGCAATAGAATTACAGTTAATGTTCAGCTTAAACCTTCAGCAACAAACCTGAATGAGGTTACGGTTACAGCCAAATCGGTTGAGAGGCAGATGCGCGAAAAAGCAATGCCTGTTTCTGTAATAACCATGAAGGAGCTGCAAGGTACCGTGAGTAATATCAGTGATGTACTATCTAAAACTTCTGGTGTTACCATAAGAGCTACAGGTGGTGTGGGTAGCTCTTCCAGAATCTCGGTTCGTGGACTTGAAGGAAAACGCATTGGTTTTTATATAGATGAATCGCCAATGAATGAGAATAGCGACTTTGTTGATATCAACGATATTCCGGTTGATTTAATAGAGAGGGTAGAGATTTACAAAGGTATTGTTCCTGCAAAATTCGGTGGTTCAACACTGGGAGGAGCCGTTAATATTGTGCTTAAAGAGTATCCGCCGGAATATTACGATGCAAGCTACTCTATACAGTCGTACAATACACATAAGGTAACCGGGGTATATAAACGAAACAAAAACGGATATGAGTTAGGGGCAGGAGGATTTTATACAAGCTCTGATAATGATTATAAAATGACTCTGCCAAAAGAGTTTGGAGGGTATAGAGTAACAAGAGACCATGATAAGTTCAGAAAGTTTGTTGTTGGTGGTGGCGTTAAAACAGCCCGGTGGTGGTTCAGTGAATTTGAGGTTGAACCGGCATTGGTGTTAACAAAAAAAGAGATTCAGGGTATAGAGTATAACATACAAAATGCAGAGAGTAGCTCTACAGCATTTCTTGTTGCACAAACCAGTAACAAAGAAGATTTTCTTATTCCCGGACTCGACCTTGATTTTGATAATACCTATACATTCTCTAACTACTTTTATGTAGATACAAGTCGTTATGTTTATAATTGGGCTGGTAAAATAGTAGATGAGAGAATAGACAAAAAAACAGGCATGGGTCTGGGCGAGGTTGGTAATCAGCCAAATGATATGGATAATAAAAAGCATGTCTATTTGCAACATACCAATTTTCATTACACCATAAACAGCAGGAATGCAATTAACCTTAACTCTTCGTACCGATTTGCCAAAGGTTTGCCAAAAGATCTGGTAAAAGATGCTGTATTAGGTTATAAAACAAACTATTCAACAACACTTAATAGTTTAACTCTGGGGTTATCTCATGAATTTAATACCCTTGATAAAAGACTTACCAATGCAATTACTGCCAAAGGTTATTACTACTCAATGCAAACCAAACTAATTCGTTTAACCGATCTTGACAGGATACCAACAGATATCGACAATCAAAAATCGGCTTTTGGTATCAGCGAAGCATTCCGTTACAGATTCATACCTGAATTACTGGTTAAAGCTTCAGTATCATACGATGTGCGTTTGCCAACAGACGAAGAGCTTTTGGGTGATGGATTTATGATTGCTCCGGCAGGAAATCTTAACCCGGAAAAGGGGCTTACCTCCAATCTGGGTTTTATGTTTGACAGATCTTATTACACTAACAAACGCTTGCAAATAGAACTTAACCTGTTCTATTATAAACTTGAAGATATGATACGTTTTACCGGAGGTCCACTGCAGAATATGTATCAGAACTTTGGAGAGATGCAATGTTTTGGAGGAGAGCTGGAGGTGAAGTGGGATGCATTATCGTGGCTTTATTTATGGGCTAATGGTACCTATCAGGATTTGCGCGATACACGTAAATACGATCCCGGCACCAACCGTCCGAACGATTTTAAAGGAGATCGCATGCCTAATATACCCTATTTCTTTATCAACGGAGGATTTGAATTACATAAAGAGAACCTGTTTGGCGGAAAAGGGCAAAACTCAAGACTATTTGTAGACGGTGCATTTATAGAGGAGTATTTTTATGATTTTGAGGAGAGTATTCATCAGCAAAAGCGTATTCCGCAAACTCTCACATTTAATGCAGGAGTAGAGCACAGCATTATGAATCAGAGTCTGTTTTTTAGTATTCAGGCAAACAATATTACCGATGCCAATGTGATGTCTGAATTTAACCGCCCGTTGCCGGGTATCAACTTTGGTGCAAAAATCCGTTATGTCTGGAAATAGTTCGCTTATCGGAGTAAAACAGAATAAACTATTCTATTAAGATTAATAATTACAGATATGAAACGAAGCATGAGAAATAATTTTCACACATACGAGAATGATTATTATGCGGAGTTCCATCTGACCATTAAAAAACAAATTTAGACATATGAAACGAAGCATGAGAAATAATTTTCACACATACGAGAATGATTATTATGTGGAGTTTCATCTGACCATTAAAAAAAAAATAAACAGATGAAATTTTTATCACAATTAACATTAGTCAGCTTGCTGATATTAAGCATTGTTTCATGCAAAAAGGATGATGACAACAATGAGAATGGAAAAGGAGACATACTGATATCAAACCTTATTCCTAATCCGGATGGAGTATCAGGAAGTGCATACATGCAATTAATCAGTAATGTTGAACCAAAGGAGTATGATAACCAGACAGCCTTTCCGGCATCGTATGGTGTGCCTCCGGTTGTTATAGGTAAGGATATATATCTTTTACCGGGTTGGTCAATGCTAACAAATAAGATAGAGAAATACAGTAGGATAAACGGAGAGCTTGTTAAGCAAGGTCAGTACGATCTGAATCCCGGAACCGGAGCAAATGCAATTACTGTTAAAGGAAACAAAGCTTACGTATCGTTATGTATGCAAGGTAAGATCCTGATTTTAGATCATACAAATATGACTAAGATAGGGGAGATAGATTTAAGCAAATATGGTGAAGGAGACAACAATCCTGATCCTGCAATTTCAATTATCCGCGACGATTTATTGTATGTAGGGTTGAACCAGCTAGCCAGCGGACAATATAATCCTGATCCTGCACGTGCAACTGCCGATGTACTTATTATTGACACTAAAACAGACAAACCTCTTAAGAAGATTACTAAAGATGGTTTCTCTATGGCAACAAAGCCTGAGGCTGACGATAAGTCGATATTTATGGACGAAAAAGGAGATATCTACATTAACTGTATTTCCGGATTCGGATTTATTGGTCATGGATCTGGTATGTTGAGAATAAAAAAAGGCGAGACTGAGTTTGACGACAGCTATGCTTTAGATATAACCAAAACAACTATACCTGGAATTAACCACAAAGCAGATTATCTTATAAATATATGTTATGCAGGCAACGGAATTATGTATGCAACTGCAAATATAAATGCACTATACAGTAAGCCGGAGCCAAACTATTTTGCAGATATGTGTGTGGTTCCGCTTAAGATAGATATATACAATAAAACTGTGAGTAAGATTTCCGGTATACCTATGAGCTGTAACTTCGGTTTCAGTGTAAATTGCATTGGTAATCAGGTGTTCTTTGGTTTAGCTACAAAGGATGATAAAGGATTCTATTCTTATAATCCTGCAACCGATAAAGCAAGTACAGCACCAGTTGTTAAGGTGAAAGGTTATCCTGGTTTAATATATGAGTTCAAGTAATAATCTACGGCGGGTATAGGGTTTATAAAATCCCTGTGCCTGCTGTTGTTTTTCAACAATTACTCCCTCTCAGCTACCCAATAATATCACAAAAATCAAATATAAAGTTGAAACAACTACTTGTATCTTGCTCTATACATAAGGACGATGAACGCAAAATAGTCTATTATCGGCACTTCGGGATAATTGGAAAAGACAATATTACTGAAGCCTGGAATAAGGTACTGTCGCTATTGAGATGTCAAATAGAAAGTTGTGATTTAATTATTGATTTTAGGGAGGCTCAATTTATATTTAATACTTATCAAATAGACGAAATAGTAAATTACTTTTTTTCGTCGATAAGGCTATTACATGGCAGAAGAATTGCCGGAATTGTAAATCATACTCACGAATCAGCCATTATAAAGATGATTGAGACTTTTAGATCTGGTGATGTTTATTTCTATTTACAACTCTTCAGAGATACAGAATCGGCTTATAGCTACTTAAGATATTAAGGTATCATTATTTGTTATCTGGTTACGCTTTCTCATATTTATAGTATTATACAAATTATTATCAATAATAGACAGCGTTTTGTAAATGATAAAACTTGATTTTTACAATCTTATGCGTATCATTGTTTGCATAAATAACTATCTCAATGGACGGACTATTAGCAAATATAGAGAAACATATAGATGTTAGCGACGATTTAAGAACAGCATTAAGACGTTATTTTAAAAGAGTAGAATATAAAAAGAACGTTATGATTCTTGATATAGATAGTCCGTGTAATAAACTATTCTTTATAGAGAAAGGTGAATGTGTTACCTTCTATTATCAGGAGGGAAGGGAGGTTGTGAGTTTTGTGTATCCTGAAGGATATTGGGTTACAAACTGGTCTGGTTTCTTTTTGCAGGAGCGATCAGAGGAGGCTGTTAAAGCAATTTCAGATACTGTTTTGTATCAGATTAGTTATAACGATTTTGAGTCTCTGTATAAAGAGTTTCCTATTATGGAGAGGTTCTCAAGAAAAAATATGGAGTTTCATGTTGCATTCTCAGATAAGATGTATAGAGGTTACTCATTTGGCTCGCCAACAGAGAGATATAACCATTTATTAAAACACTTTCCGGAGATAACCCAGATTGCTACATTAGGCAAGATTGCGTCTGTACTTGGTATATCAAGAGAGACATTAAGCAGAATACGATCTAAGAAGTAGCTATACGCTGTTAGTTTGTTGTAACTTTTCTTTTTGTGATTTCAATCAAATATATTGATCTCAGCTTTGATTTATTTTGCTCTAAACAAAATATAATCAGAGTTATGAATAGAGTTATTTGTATAGTATTAGGACTTATCATTATGGTGATGCAATATGGTTGCAGTAAGAAGAGCGAAGAAACAACAAAAAGGAGTTACTATTTGTCATATTCAGAGTTGTCTGTATACGCTTTTGAGTCGTTAGATATATGCAACGGATTGAAAATAAACTACAGAGTACAGGGAAATCTCAATGGTAGAGATATTATTTTTATTCACGGTGGAGGCGATTCACAAGGAACGTGGGATAGTTGGGTTGATTCATTAAAAGATAAATACAGAATTATAACATTTGATCTGCCCGGACATGGATTAACAGATCCATTGCCTGGTAATGACTATAGTATATCAAAATTTGTTGAGTATACTGAGATTGTTGTAGACAGACTTAATATATCTGACTTTGTAATTGTAGGACATTCATTTGGAGGTGAAACAGCTGTTAATTATGTGCTTAAGAATCCGGGCAAAGCAATAAAGATGGTATTATTGGCTCCGGGTGGATTTATTCAGGAGAATGAGAGAGAAGCAAGTAAACAGATGGTTGGACTTACTGATGAACAGGTTAAACAATACTTTTTTCCTGAATTTACCGGAACAAAAATGGAGTTTAAAAAGGGCTTTAAAGATTACTATTTTAATATGAGTAATATGACAGAAGAAACCCTTACACGACTATATAATCTGGGAAGGTATAAAAAAAACAGGGGTGCTGTTGCGCAGTTTAATATTAATCATTTAAGGAACGATAAGGATTTTGATAATCTGCATTTAATAAATATTCCAACTCAGGTTCTATGGGGGAAAGAGGATAAGATAGTTGTTGTTGAAACAGCATATAAATTTAAAAAAGGTATAAAAAACACAGAGGTAATACTTTATGATAATGTAGGGCATATGATTCATGAAGAGAAACCGGAAAAGATTATAAGTGATGCTGTAAGTTTTATTAATGGTAAAAACCAGTAAGTTTAAAAAGTATAGCATTGGTTACCGCTGAATAACTGCTTAATATTTATTTATGCTTATAACTAACTGACAAATAGTTGTATTCTATATTTAATAGTTTTAAATTGTTGCAGATAAGCTACTGATTGCACATATTTACAGATAAATAGTAAACACTATAGTGTTATTATACGTTTGTATTAGTGTTGATTTTGAATAAATATTAAATTAAAATATATAATAATGGAACAACAAGTTAGTAATAAAAAGACTGGTGTTTTAATTGGTTTGGTTATAGCCATAATAATTGTAATAATTTTTGTGGTAAACACATTTGTAATTCTTGAGCCTACAGAGCGTGGGGTTATATTCAGAAAGTATAGTAGTGGTCTTGATGTAGATAATGTATTACAAGAGGGACTAAGTGTTGTGGCTCCGTGGAACGAAGTAATTAAGTTTGATGTTGAGGAGCAGCAGGTTGAAGAGACAATGGATGTGTTATCGCAGGATGGTCTTTCAATAAGTATTGATGTATCGGTACGTTTCAGACCGTCACCGGATAAAATAGGATATCTGTATAGAGCATTTAAGTTGAAATATAAGGATAATCTTGTACGTCCTGAGTTACGTTCTGCAGTACGTCGTATTATTGGTCAGTACACTCCAGAGGAGCTTTACTCAACAAAACGTCAGGAGATTGAGACACTTATTGAGGATAATACACGTAAGATTCTTGGTGAGAACTATGTAGAGCTTAAAGCATTACTGTTCAGATCAATTAAACTGCCTGCATCTATTCAGAAATCAATTGAGGAGAAACTTGCTGCTGATCAGGAGGCACAGAAATATAACTACATTATTGAGCGTGAGAAGAAAGAGGCTGAGCGCAGACGTATTGACGCAGAGGGTAAAGCTGCTGCAAACCGTATTCTAAGTGCCAGCTTAACAGATAAAATTCTTAAAGAGAAAGGTATCTCTGCAACTGAGGCACTTGTTAACTCTCAAAACTCAAAGGTTATTGTTATTGGTAGCGGTAAAGATGGTTTGCCAATTATTCTTGGAGGAAACTAAAACAGGAGTATAATAGCAGTTCATAAATAATATTGAACTGGCTTATAGTATAAAACAGACGAGGCTATCTGAGTGTATAAATATCAGGTAGCCTCGTTTTTATTTAATGGCAGCAACCTATTTTGTCGGGTTAACTGCTGCTCTTGTCCAGTTTTTAAGGAATGAGCTAACCCTTTTAATATCGTAACCTTTATCTTTCTCCAGATTACCGGTGTTCTGTGTATGAATTCTTTTTCCGTTCTGATCTAACACAACCATTACCGGAAAACCAAATCGGTTAGGGTACTCAAGCTGCTTCATAACCTCTTTGTTCTTATTCTCTTTACTGTAGTTAACAAGAATAAAAACGTAGTTGTCTTTAACAATCTTATTTACAGATGGCGTGTTGTCTATATACTTGTGCAACTTTATACACCATGGGCACCAATTGCCACCAACCTGAATAAGCACGTGTTTATTCTCTTTTTTAGCCTTTTGTACTGCCTTTGCAATATCTGCTTTTGCATCTGCCTTAGGATTATAGATACTTTGTGCACTGATTAACGATGTACTCATCAGAATCAATAACCCAATCATAATATTTCTCATATATCTGAATTTGTTTTTAATGTCATTTTAAACTGGCATTTATAATCATTCCCGTGTGTGAATGACCATTATCATGCTTTGTTTTATTGTTCTTCTAATTAATTATATCAGATGTAAATATAAAAGAAACCATTACAAAAATTACCAATCTTGTAATAATCAGCAACCGTAGTAATGTATCTGTTTTATGAATACTCCCTTTTTATAAACAAACTGCATTTTCATATGTCTAAATTTGTTTTTTAAAGGTCATATGGAACTCCGCATAATAATCATTATCGTGTGTGTGAATGACCATTCTCATGCTTCGTTTCATATAAAGAAACTGAAGGATAAATTTTATACAGCTTCTTATTACTAAACTGTTTCTGTTTGCATATTGTTTGCTTCTTGTTGTAAATATATCCTCTAAATAGTTGTATTGGTATTGTATTTATTCTTAAATTATTAAATAAAAATAATACTGATTATGGTACTGTTTAAAACAAGCACAAAAATTATTCATCAGGTAGAGGATTTCTTCGGAAACATTGAGCAGGGGGCATTAACATTTAAGAAGGGGGTGTATAACTATTTAGAGGGTAATAGTTCCGGTTTTCAGGAGAATATTGAATCTATAGTGGTGTTTGAGCGAAAAGCCGATGATATAAGGCACTCTGTAGAGAATAATCTGTATCAGCGCAGTCTGTTGCCTCAGCACAGAGGCGATATACTAAAGCTTATTGATAGTATTGATGACATTGTAGACATGTCGAAAGAGATACTGTTTCAGTTTGATGTAGAGAAACCAAATATTCCGGTTCAGTTGCATAACGATTATCGTAAGATAACGGCAGTTACAGTATCGGCAATTGAGAACCTGATGAGTGTTGCGAGATTGTTCTTTACAGAGCCATCAAAGGTGAGAGACTCTATACATATGGTTTATAAGTGCGAGAAAGAGGCCGATAAACTTGCATTAAAGATAAAGAGAGAGGTCTTTTCAAGCGAGTTAGGTATAAGTTTAAGTGAGAAATTTCATCTCAGATATTTTACACTTCATATAGAGAATCTTTCTGATTTAGCAGAAGATATTGCCGATCTGCTTAATATAATGGCAATAAAACGAATTGTTTGATAAATTATAGTGCAGTTGTTTTGGTTATTTCTTTCCGGAGGATTATTGTTAGGGGTTTCATTAGGTGCTAACGATGCTGCAAATGTGTTTGGATCGGCAGTTGGTTCACGTATGTTGTCGTTCAGGCGTGCTGCAATTATTGCCTCGTTATTTGTAATTGCAGGAGCAGTTATTATGGGAGGTGGTACATCAGGTACCATTGGCTCGTTGGGTATTGCGGTAGATATTGTTAATGCTTTTGTTATATCTATAGCAGCCGGAATATCTATATTTCTTATGACATTTGTAAATGTACCTGTGTCAACATCGCAGGCGGTTGTGGGGGCAATTATCGGATCAAATATCTTTTATGGTTACACTACAGACTACAGTCAGCTAATCAGAATTGTTGTTTCATGGACAACAAGTCCTGTTTTAGGAGCTATTGTTGCTGTAATACTTCTGCTTATTGTAAAGTATATTATCAGGGTAACCAAGATACATCTTATAAAACTTGATGCAATACTAAGAAACCTTCTTATTGTAGCAGGGGCATTTGGCTCATTTAGTCTTGGAGCAAATAATATTGCAAACGTTGTTGGTGTTTTTATTCCTGTTGCAGATATATCTGACTTTAATCTTATTCAGGGGTTAGCTATTCCAAAACTCTATCTTATACTATTTCTGGGGGGTATAGCAATAGCTATAGGTATCATATTCCTGTCAAAACGATTAATGTATACTGTTGGTCATAATATTATGCCATTAACTCCTGAATCGGCACTTGTGGTTGTGCTTAGCCATAGTATAGTACTGTTTCTGTTTTCGTCGGTATGGTTAAGAGATACAATGCATGGCTTTGGCATACCATGGTTTCCTATGGTTCCGGTATCCAGCTCACAGGTTATTATCGGATCAATTTTAGGACTAAGTATATTAAAGAGAGCTAATGAGATTAATGTAAAGAAATTAGTGGCAATATTTTCCGGTTGGATTGTATCTCCGGTAATTGCCGCACTACTTGTTCTTGTTCTGCTAAAGTTTAATCAGTTACTCTTTTAGTATGGTTGCGGATACCGGAAAATATGAACTACGATATTTCTACCCTACCATACCAAAACGGTGGTTAAGCATTATTGGCGAGATACCTTTTTCTCCGGCATACAGGCAACCGGTTGTTTCTGACGAGATGTACTGGATATGTAATAAACCAACAAAACTTAATATAAAGATACGTGATAATAAACTGGATGTAAAAGAGCTTATTGCAACCTGCAAAGGTTTACAACAGTGGACTCCACTTTTTAAAGCAGATATTGACGGTCTGGATAATTATAAGGACGATACAGATAGGTTGTATCCGTTTTTAGAGTATAGTAAAGAGCAAGGGCTTGCTGTGCCGGATGAGTTGATAGTTGGTGGCAGAGATTTCAGGTACGACTGGATTGATGTAAAGAAGGTAAGATGGAAATTTATGGTTGATGTTGTAGAGGGAGAGTATGCCATTATAGAGTGTAAGTATGGGGTGTATCATACAGTATCGTTTCAGCATATTGAGGCATCAAAGGTGTTGCAGATAGCAAAAAATACAGGAAAAGGGGTGGCGTTTAATTGTAGTTATATCGATTTTTTATCTAGTTTCATGCAGACAAAAATTATAGACTATGGCAACAGAGATTGAACGTAAATTTTTGGTTTCAGAAGGTTTCAGAGATGAGGCGCATAAATCTACTTATATAAAACAGGGCTATCTTTCGTCGGTACCCGAGCGTGCTGTAAGAGTAAGAATAAAAGACGATAAAGGTTTTATTACCATAAAAGGAGCCAGCTCAGAGTGCGGACAGGAACGTTATGAGTGGGAGAGGGAGATTCCGTTGTCAGAAGCTGAAGAGCTTATGTTGCTGTGTGAGAAAGGGATTATAGAGAAACGAAGACACGTTATTGATTACAGAGGGAAGGTTTTTGAGGTTGATGAATTTTTTGGCGATAACAGTGGTCTGATTTTATGTGAGGTTGAACTTGCAAAACGTAATGAGAATGTAGAGTTGCCTGAGTGGATTATTAAAGAGGTTACCGGAGATAACCGATACTATAATGTATATCTTACAAAGTTTCCGTATACAGGTTGGTAAAACAATTATTGACCCCATGTTATGTTATTGTTCTAACAATAAAAAGATATAAAATTTAATAAATGTCTTAAAACAGTTGATGTTGAGTTAAAGAACATAAATTCATTTTTTTATTTATTATTTATAATTGAAATAAATAGAGTTTTACAAGGTCTAATATTTATGTTAGATATTAGCAAATAATGGTCTAAAACTTACATTTGTGTTGGTTTGCTAAATTTTTTGATATGCAAGGATCAAATAAAGTAATAGAACATAGTGGTATTGTAACGGAAATTGGGGAGAGATTAGTTAAGGTAACAATATCGTCTGTTTCGCAATGCGCAGCGTGCCATGCCAAGGGAGCCTGTTCTGCCGCAGATATGCAGGATAAGGTTATAGATGCAATAAAACCAGACTGGGATGTTAATGTAAATGACAGGGTTATAGTAGAGATAAGCCGCCATTTAGGAGTGTGGGCGCTCTTTTTTGGTTATGTATTTCCGCTTATACTTGTTGTAACAGTTTTGTTTACAGTGGGAGCATTTGGAGTATCGGAACTAAACTCCGGTTTAATATCGTTAGGATCGTTGGTTCCGTATTACGGACTGCTTGTTGCTTTTAGAAAGAGATTATCCAAAAATTATTCGTTCAGAATAAGAATGCAAGAATAAATAATTTATTATATCTAATGAGTCAAATAGTTTTATTTACACTTATCACATTGAGTTCTGTTGGTGCTCTGGCAGCATTAATACTCTATGTGGTTGCACAGAAATTTAAGGTCTATGAGGATCCTCGTATTGACCAGGTGGAAGAGATTCTTCCGGCCGCCAATTGTGGTGGATGTGGATTTGCAGGCTGTAGGAACTTTGCAGAGGCTTTGGTAAAAGCTGATGACTTTGGTTCTTTATATTGCCCTGTAGGAGGTAATGACTGCATGGAGCAGGCTGCATCTATATTAGGTAAAGAGGCTGTTGCTGTAGAGCCTACTGTTGCAGTAGTGCGTTGTGCAGGTAGTTGCGACAAACGTCCGGTACAGAATAAGTACGATGGAGCAAAGTCGTGTTCAATAGCTTCGGCAACATATCAGGGCGAGACAGGTTGCCAGTATGGTTGTCTTGGACTAGGAGAGTGTGTTGATGCATGTACATTTGATGCAATTCACATGAATCCTGAAACAGGTTTACCAGAGGTTGTAGATGATAAATGTACAGCTTGTGGGGCTTGTGTAGAGGCTTGTCCGAACGATATTATAGAGTTAAGAAAGAAAGCTAAGAAGGATAGAAAAATATATGTAAGTTGTGTTAATAAGGATAAAGGTGCTGTAGCCAAAAAAGCGTGTGAGGTAGCATGTATTGGTTGTAAGAAGTGCCAGAAGGTTTGTCCTTTTGATGCAATTACAGTAGAGAACTTCCTTGCATATATTGATCCTGAGAAGTGTAAGCTTTGTAGAAAGTGTGTACTGGAGTGTCCTACAAGTGCAATACAGGAGATTAATTTCCCTCCTCGTAAAGAGAAGAAAGCACCTGCAGAGACTGCTGCAAAAGCTGAGAAAAAAGATAATAACTCTTCTGAACCAGAAAAAAAGGAGGAATCGTGTTAAAGACATTTGCAAAAGGAGGTGTTCATCCGGCAGAGAATAAGTTGTCTGCTAAAAGTGCCATAGAGGTACTTCCTCTTCCTAAAAAAGTTGTTATACCTATTGCACAGCATATTGGTGCACCGGCAAAGCCATTGGTAAAAAAGGGCGATGAGGTAAAAGTAGGGCAGGTAATTGCTGAGAGCGGAGGATTTGTTTCTGCAAATATTCACTCTTCTGTTTCAGGAAAAGTAACAAAGGTAGATAATGTTATCGATTCAAGCGGTTATCCTCGTATGTCTGTTCTTATAGATGTTGAGGGTGATGAGTGGCTTGAGACAATTGACAGATCAGATAATCTGGTTACTGACATTAGTATGTCGGCAGAGGATATTGTTAAACGTGTAATGGAATCGGGTATTGTTGGTCTTGGTGGAGCAACGTTCCCATCGCATGTTAAACTATCGGTACCAAAAGGAAAAACAGTAGAGGTTCTTGTTCTTAATGGTGTAGAGTGTGAGCCATATCTTACTTCTGATGACAGACTGATGCTTGAGAAGGCAGAAGAGATGATTGTTGGTGTAAGAATTCTTATGAAAGCTCTTAATGTAAGCAGAGCAATAATAGGAATAGAGAACAATAAGCCGGAATCTATAAAGAATGTAACAACGGTTGCATCAAGATATACAGGAATAGAGGTTGCTCCGCTTAAGGTTAAATATCCACAGGGTGGAGAGAAACAGCTACTTAAGGCTGCAATTAAGCGTGAGGTTCCGTCAGGAGCACTTCCGTTAGATGTTGGAGCTGTTGTACATAACGTAGGAACTGCGTTTGCTGTATATGAGGCAGTACAGAAGAATAAACCTCTGTTTGAGCGTGTTGTTACTGTAACAGGTAAAAAACTTGCCAAGCCATCAAACTTTATGGTACGTGTTGGTACGCCGGTAAATGAGCTTATTGATGCTGCTGGTGGATTACCGGAGAATACAGGTAAGGTTATTAACGGTGGTCCTATGATGGGTAAAGCTCTTAATAGTCTTGATGTTGCTGTAACAAAAGGAACATCGGGTCTGGTTATCATGGACGATTCAGAGGCAACAAGACGCACAGAGAGCAACTGTATTAAGTGTGCTAAATGTGTTGATGTTTGTCCTATGGGATTAGAGCCACATCTGTTATCGAAGCTTGCTAAGAAGCAGATTCATGACAAACTGGAGACAGAGAGAGTAATGGATTGTATGGAGTGCGGATCATGTTCATTTGAGTGCCCTGCATCTATAGCATTGCTTGATTACATCCGTTTGGGTAAAAACAGAGTAGGGCAGATAATGCGTGCTCGAAAATAGTTTTGTTAAATATTAAAATAGATATAAAATGAATTTATTAAAAATAGCACCATCACCTCACGTTTTTGGTAAGAAGAGTACCAAGAGCCTTATGTCCGGGGTGATTCTGGCTCTTTTACCGGCCTTGGCTGCTTCTGTATACTATTTTGGATGGGGTGCAATTGTTATATCGCTTGCTGCTGTTGCCTCATGTATGGTTTTTGAATATCTTATACAAAGATACCTGATGAAGCAGGAGCCAACATTAACTGATGGTTCGGCTGCTTTAACAGGATTACTATTAGCATTTAACCTGCCAAGTAACCTGCCTATCTGGATGGTTGTTTTAGGTTCGCTGATAGCTATAGGTGTTGCAAAGATGTCGTTTGGCGGACTTGGTAACAACCCTTTTAACCCGGCATTAGTTGGGCGTGTATTTCTTCTTATCTCGTTCCCTGTACAGATGACATCATGGCCATTGCCAACAGGTTTTGCAACCAGCGGTACCGATGTTGTTACAGGAGCTACTCCTCTTGCTATAATGAAAGAGGGACTTAAGGGAGGTGAGACAGTTTCTGCAATGATGGATAAAATACCATCGCATATGGAGCTTTTCTATGGTCACATGGGAGGTTCAATGGGTGAGATTGCTGCACTGCTTCTTATTATTGGTGGTATATATATGATAGCCAGAAAGATTATTACATGGCATATTCCTGTAATTCTTTTGGGTACTATTGCTGCATTTACCGGAATTCTACATGCTGTAAATCCAGAGGCATATGCAGGACCACTTTTCCACTTACTTACAGGAGGTGTAATGTTGGGAGCTATATATATGGCAACCGATTATGTAACGTCGCCAATGTCTAAAAAAGGTATGGCAATATTTGCTATAGGTATTGGTGTTATTACAGTTGTTATTCGTGTGTTCGGAGCGTATCCTGAGGGGATATCGTTTGCAATACTTATTATGAATGCATTTGTACCACTTATTAACCAATATATTAAACCTAAACGTTTTGGAGAGGAGGTAAAACATGGCTAAAACAAAGAGTAGTTTATTAAACATGTTGCTTACCCTTGTTTTGGTAACAGCAATATCAGGACTGGTTCTTGGTTTTGTGTACGAAGCAACAAAGGGACCAATAGAGAAAAGTAAACTTGCTAAAAAGAACAGAGCAATAGAGAATGTTGTTCCTGCTTTTGATAACCAACCTGTTTCAGAAAAATTTGGTGTACCTATTGGTGCTGGTGATACAATTGTGTTTTATCCTGCAAAGAAAGGTGGCGAGATTGTTGGGTATGCAATTGAGACATATACAAAGAAAGCCTTTAGCGGAAAATTTAAGCTTATGGTTGGATTGTTGCCTGATGGTACAATAAACAATATTGCAGTGTTGGAGCACAAAGAGACTCCGGGTCTTGGAGACAAGATGGAGAAGAAAAAATCTGACTGGAGCGTTCAGTTTAACGGAAAACATCCGGATACTTTTAAAGTTATGGTTAAAAAGGATGGTGGAGATGTTGATGCTATTACAGCTTCAACAATTAGTTCACGAGCATATTGCGATGCTGTAATGCGTGCATATAATGCTTTTAAGAAAGGAGGTAAGAAATGAATCAGTTACAAAACTTTTCTAAAGGATTTATAAAAGAGAATCCTGTATTTACTCTTTTTCTTGGTCTTTGTCCTACGTTGGGTGTAACAACATCTGCGTTTAACGGATTAGGAATGGGGCTTGCAACAACATTTGTATTGTTGATGTCAAACATTGTTGTATCGCTTGTTAAGTCGTTTATTCCTGATAAGGTACGTATTCCTTCGTTTATTGTAATTATTGCGTCGTTTGTAACAATAGTTGAGCTTACAATGCAGGCGTATCTACCATCGTTATTTGATCAGTTAGGACTGTTTATTCCGCTTATTGTGGTAAACTGTCTTGTACTTGGACGTGCTGAGGCTTTTGCATCAAAGAACAACTTCCTTTCATCGGCAATTGATGGTTTAGGAATGGGACTTGGATTTGCATTTGCACTTACGCTACTTGGTGGTGTTAGAGAGGTACTTGGTAGCGGGTCAATTTTTGGACTTAAGTTTATTCAGGGCGACGGTATGATAATTTTTGTATTGGCTCCTGGTGCTTTTATAGCTTTAGGTTACCTGATAGTGTTAATTAAGAAACTGCAAAAGGCATAAGCGGTTTATTGTTTAATATATAAAAAGTAGATTATGGAATATGTATTGATAATAATTTCCGCACTGTTTGTCAACAACATTGTGTTGGCTCAGTTTTTAGGAATATGTCCTTTTATTGGTGTATCTAATAAGGTTGGTACAGCAGTTGGTATGACTGGTGCTGTAACGTTTGTAATGGTTATTGCAACAATAGTTACATACCTTATACATAATTATGTTCTTGTAGAGTTAGAGATTACTTATATGCAGACAATTACATTTATTCTTGTAATTGCATCGCTTGTTCAGTTGGTAGAGATTATCCTTAAAAAGGTGAGTCCGCCGTTATATCAGGCTTTAGGTATTTTCTTACCACTTATTACAACAAACTGTGCTGTACTGGGTGTTGCTATTCTTGCAGTACAGAAAGAGGGTTTCGGACTTTCTCATAGTGTTGTATTTGCTATTGCAAATGCATTAGGTTTTGGTCTTGCACTTATTGTGTTTGCCGGAATTCGTGAGAGCCTTGAGATTTCAGATGTACCAAAGTCACTTAAAGGAGTGCCTATTGCATTTATTGTAGCAGGTCTTCTTGCAATGGCATTTATGGGATTTACTGGTGTAGTGCCAAGTTAATATTTAATATACAATAGATAAAAGGGTTTGTAATGATGTTACAAACCCTTTTTTATTGGTCATGTTATAGGTCATTAACGCATACAATGTTATATGTTTTATATGCTTAATATTTCTTGCATTCTGCAATATTTTTTTGCTTTTTTCGTACTTGATATGTGATATGATATTAAACCGAGAATTATGAAAAGTTTGTTATTCCTGATATTTATGATGCCTGTAATCTGTTTTGGGCAATCAGCAGAGAAGAGTGAGAAGTATATGAAAGACTTTAGCTTTTTTATTGAGAAGCTGGAAGAGACACACCCGGATCCTTATACCCGATTTGGTGGCAGAGTTGAGTTCTACAGAGAGATAGAAAATACGAAAGCAAAAGTTAAACAGGCAAAGACAGATGTTGAGTTTGTTGAGTTGTTAAACTCGTTTTTAGCACCATTAAAAGATGGTCATACATATATGAATAGTATCAGTAAGGATGAGAAATCAAACAAGGAGCTTCCTGTTAAATTCAGAATAGCTGCTGATGGTCTGTTTATATATAATACAACAAAAGATCTGAAACGATATATAGGTCTGAAGCTTGTATCGGTTAATGGTATGGCTGTTACTGATTTGTTAGAAAAGGTAAATAGGCTACAACCATCTGAGAATATCTACGGACAGTACAGAGGATTGATATACAGACTAAGTAGTAAGGCGTTGTGTAAGGGAATTGTTGATAATGTAGAAGAGGTTAACCTTACATTAACAGATGGAATAGAGCAGTTTGATCTTATTGTTACTTTTTGTGACTGCTATGAGTTTATGCACAGAAAATCTAAGGTGAAGATAGAGAAGGATAATAATATTCTGTATACAGATATTATAGGAAAGAGTAATAAGGCTGGATATCTGTGTTGGAATACCGTTTTAAGCCGGGAGTTGTTAGAGAGATCAAAACGCGACAGACCAAATAACCTGAACTGGCAATTAAGATGGGCTTTTTCATCGTTGCAAAAGAAACAGACCGGGGATACTGATATGGACATTACAGAGGTGCCGTTATTGTATAAATCGCTGCACGATTTGTTGAAGAGTATGGAGACAGAAGGTGCTAAGCATCTTATTATTGATCTTAGAAATAATGGTGGTGGAATGACACCGCTTACTAAGTCGGTACTATATATGCTGTATGGCGACAGATATCTTAACTTTGATTTTGAAGCAGACTATATTGTTAAGTTTTCGCCTATGCTGATTAAGAAGTGGGGCTTTGATGATATAGATAGTTATAATAAAAGGAATAATACAGATAGCAGATATGGTGATTATATGTTTAACTCTTTCGGGACTTTAAATCAGCATAAATCTGTTGAGAGCAGACGTGCTATGGTTGATAAAGGATACTATGGTTTTGGAGCTGAGTATGTGAATGGTGTAAACAGAACTTTTGTTGATGATTTAAAGATTGTTGTTGTTACATCGCCAGCTACTTTTAGTGCAGCTTATCATTTTGCATATTTTCTTCATAAGTTAGGTAGAACAACTATTGTAGGGGTTGGTCCACGTCAGGCAGGTAATGCATTTATGGAGGTTACCCAAATAACATTACCGGAGACAAAACTTAGTGGTAGCATTTCAAATGCAATGCAGGTGTTGTTTAAAAACGATAAAGCTATGGGTGAGGTTTTAAGACCCGATTATGAGATGGTTGTTGAGGATTATATAAAATATAATGCTGACCCGAATACTGAGATATTAGAGGTGCTTAATCTGATAAAAGAGAATAAGTTATAGTTGGCTTAAAAGGATAATATATGTGTAGGGATGCAATATTGCATCCCTGATTTTTTATCTGCTAATGCGTTTATGAGTGAATGCTCCGGAGAATATCAATCCACCGATTATACCCATAAATATAAATGCTACCTGCTCACCCATGTTACTGTTTCCTGAAACAGAAGGGTCAAGGAACATTGTGCTTAAACCAATAAAGGCTTTACTTCCGGGAACAAGCATTACAATACCGGGTGTAAGGAATACAAGCTCAGGTGATTTTGTTATTTTACTAAATAGCGAGCTAAGTATTACTACAGATATTGTACCTATAAATATGCTTAGCATTATTCCGGTAAAGTCAAGTAAGGTTGTTATTGTAAAACTGGCAAACCCAATTACAACACCAAGTAACATGTCTTTTCTGCGAACCTGAAATACAGGTAACAGACTTAGTGCAAGAAGAGGTATTGCTATATAGTCAACCCATTGCGGAATGTCGTTATATACATCGCCATGATTTACATCAGCAATAAGAGGTAAAAGAGCCAGACCAAGCACAACACCAAAGAACTGCTTAAACAGCGATATAAGGGCATCAAATAGTTTTGCAGTACCGGAAACAAGACTTCTTGAAGTTATCTCCTCAAGTGCAGTTGTAATAGCTAATCCGGGTATGAAAACAATTATAGATGCAAGTATTGTCATTGATATATCTATGCCGGGAAATACAAGCGATAATAGTCCGGTTAATATTGTTGTTGTAAACGATGCCAACGATTCGAGTGTTGTGCTGATATAACCGGATTTCCTGCTTAGCAGGGTATACAAAAATACTATGGCTCCCATTACCGATGCTGTAATTGCAGATATCCAACTTGTATCCATAATAATGCTGAATGCTCCGGCAGACATCATGAAACATAGTAACTGTATGAAATCTTTTCTCTTTTTCTTCTTTTTTCCAAGGTTCTCTATCTCAATCTTGGCTTTCTCAAAGGTGAATGTACCATCCAATACTTTATTTGTGATTTCAACAACACGCGATAGTGCACCAAGGTTTAGTTCTCCTGGAGGAACACACTCTATATAGTTATATGTGTGGTCATCCTCTTCAAAGAATGAAAAGTTTACCCAGGTAGGGGTATCCATAAAGTTTCCTTCTATATCTTTCTGTTTTGCTACTCTAGACAGATATATCTGTATCTTATATGAGGGAACACCATATTGGTGTAGTGCTTTTCCGAGTTGAATAATGAATTTATATTTATCCGGAACGGCAACATTGCTGTTGTTTTTTCTCCCTTTTCTTTTACTCTTGTTCATAATACCACAACCAAATAAATGTACTGTTTGTTTAATCAAAAACTCCTTTATAAGGATTTTTCAAAAGTAGTGTTTTTTAATTAACAGTAACATGCTGGTGGGATATATTGTTTTATGTTATACAGTTGTAATATTGTAATAAACTGTCTGAATTTATTATTTAGTTGATATTCTTATCTGTTAGAAGTTAAAAATAGCTTATCTTCGCAGCTGAAAATGAAAGTTGATGGTAAATAATGATGTATTAAAGAAGTTAAGAGTAGCTCTTAAACTTCGTGATGAGGATATAATAAAGATACTGGAGCTTGTTGATTTCAGGATAACAAAAACTGAGTTGGGAGCTTTCTTCAGAACAGAGGATCATCCTAATTATAAAGCTTGTGGCGATCAGGTATTGCGTAATTTCCTGAATGGGCTTGTTATATATTTACGCGGAACAAAGGATAATCCTAAGGAGCCACCAAGAGGATCTTTTAATAAGAACAGAGGCGGAGGCAGAGGTTCTGACAGAAAGTGGGATGACTCAAATAAACGCAGAAAGAGTAACGATAACAGGGTTTCGCACAGAGCAAAGGATGGTAGAGATACCGATGGTGATAATGTATGGATGCCTCGTAAGAAAGAGGATCGTAAGGTATGGGTTCCTGGTAAAAAGAGGGATCACAGGTCTAAGATGGGACAGAAAAAATCTGAAGGAAAGGTATGGAAACCTGATAGTAAAGACCAACCTAAACGTAAGTGGTAATTACTGTACAAAGAATATAGAGCTCCGAAAAAACGGAGCTTTTTTTATATCACATTTACTACTTTATATGTCTTTGTATTAAATGTAAAGGTATCGTTATATCTCTTACCTTTTAATTGATTTCCTATAGGAGATTGCAGCGATATTGCGAAATAGATATTGCTATCTATCTCAATTTTTCCAGCACTTATTGATACAAAAAAGTTACCATGATTTGTCTCAACAACAGATCCTAAAGCAATAGTATCAGACTGTATACTGGCATCTATTCTGTTCAGGATATTTTTTGTGTCGATAAGCTTTTTTAACTGAGCAGCATTTTTTTCCTGTTCAAGATGCATCATAGCTCTGCCTGTTTCATGTTTATCTCCGGCAGTACTTTTACTCTCATTTGCTACTGACTCTTTGGTTCTGTTAATCTCATTTTTCAGAATATCTATTTTGTTATCAATATATTGGTTACATTTATCTTTTAAGATGTTTTTTATGCTGCTTTGTAATGTCATGTTTTTAATTTATGCATTATAATTTGAAGTGTAAAGTAACAATATTTTGAATACTATAATTTTAATAGTAGAGATAATAATTATATTATTTTTGTGAAAAACTATATAAAAAGAGCTCTATGAGTAGTCCGATGAAAAAATTTTATACAGTACTGATTTTTGTACTATCTGTTGCTGCAATGGTCTATTTCTTTCCGCGTCAGGGAAAGTTTAAATATGAGTATCAGAAAGGCAGACCATGGATGCATGAAGATCTGATAGCGCAAAATGATTTTCCTATCTATAAAACAAGTGATGAATTATTGGTAGAGAAGAGAGAGGTTACAAAAGATTTTAAACCATTTTTCAGAAGAGATGATTCTATAGGTTTGCGTCAGATATCAAATATGAAGAAGATATTTTCTGAGCAGTGGAGAGGATATTTTGTAGACAGGAAAGAGCTTGATTCTGATTTTTTTGAGAAAAAAACGAATAGAAGAAAGAGGGCTTTAGAGGCTGAAGAGTTGGCAGTGAAGTTTGCTGTTGATGTAATGGGACAGATATATAAAACCGGAATTCTTAAGTCGGAACAGTTGCGATTTGTGAAGAACGGAAAATTGCATCTTCTTGAAGGAAAGGTTTATAATGTTGTGTCGGTAGATGAGTTATATACATTTCAGACAAGTTATAGTTTTGTTAAAGAGAGAGCAAAAGAGGTTGAGTTTACAGGAAGATATAGTGATATACTTAAGGAATTTACTGTAAGTTTCCCGTATGAGAAGTTTATTGATGCAAACCTGAATTATGATAAAGTTACATCTGATAAAAGTGAGCTGAAATTGTTGAATAGTATTTCGCTTTTTAGGGGTATGATACAGCAAGGTGAGCGTATAGTATCGCGTGGAGAGTTGGTAAACGATAGTAAGTTCATTATAATAGAGTCTTTGCGTAAAGAGTTTGAGAAGTCGATAGGAGATAACAGGAATGAGTATCTTGTTTTGCTTGGTCAGGTATTGTTGGTTGGTCTTACTGTGCTTATGTTATTCTTCTTTATGCTTTATTACAGAAAGGAGTTGGTTCAGCGCCTGCGTCATGTAGCATTTATATTGTTTCTGATAGTTATTATTGTTGTTTTGTCAGGTCTTGCTGTCAAGATGCAAACAATAAATATTTATGTTATTCCATTTGTTCTAATACCAATATTTGTACGTGTATTTTTTGATGGTCGTTTGGCTCTGTTTACGCACTTTACAGCAGTTCTGCTTGTAGGTTTCTTTGCACCTAATAGTTTTGAATTTGTATTTATTAATTTCCTTGCTGGTTTTGTGGCAATTTATAGTCTTACAAATCTTTATCACAGACGTAAGCTGTTTATGACAAGTATTCTTGTTATGCTTACATACTTTGCTGTGTTTATTGGAATGAGTGTAGTAAAGGAGGGTAGTTTTGCTGATATTGACTGGATGCAGACATTGTGGTTTGCCGGAAACGGATTGTTAATTCTTGCAGCTTTTCCGCTTATTTATCTGTTTGAGAAGATTTTTGGTTTCTTATCTGATGCTACACTAATGGAGTTGTCTGATACAAATCAACCACTTTTGCGTAAGCTTGCTGAGGAGGCTCCCGGAACATTCCAGCACAGTATGCAGGTTGCTAATCTTGCTGAGGAGGCAATTCACCAGATTGGTGGTAACCCTCTGCTTGTGAGAAACGGTGCTCTTTATCATGATATTGGAAAGTTAAGTTATCCTGAATATTTTATAGAGAATCAGGGTACCGGATTTAATCCTCATGATAAGCTGAGTAATATTGAGAGTGCTGAGAAGATTATTGGTCATGTTACAGAGGGGATGAATCTGGCACGAAAATATAAACTTCCTGTTCCGGTAAGAGACTTTATCAGGATGCACCATGGAGATTCGATAGTTAAATACTTTTATTATAACTGCCTTAAAGAGGAGGAGGGAAGTGACGTTGATATAAAAAAGTTCACATATCCGGGACCTAAACCTAATACAAAAGAGACAGCTGTATTGATGATGGCAGATTCTGTTGAAGCAGCATCAAGAACATTAAAGGAGTATACTGAAGAGAGCATAAAGAAACTTGTGGAGGGGATAATATCATCGCAACAGGAGGATGGACAGTTTGATGATTCTGATCTTACATTAAGAGATATAAGAGTTGTAAAAGAGCTGTTTGTAAAGAAACTTCTGAATATATATCATGCAAGGGTTGAATACCCAAAAGAAGCCACTAAAGAGGAGACTAAAACAGACGAGTAGTCATTGAACTGATATAAATTAAGACCCGTATCATTATTTGATGCGGGTTTTTGTTTGTTTTTTGGTTTGTAAATCAAGTGGTTGCGGGCTGTAGCTGTCGTTTAATGATGTTCTGTACCAAAGTTTGGTTGGTGGTTAAAATGGTGATAATAAGGGGTGTATAGAGAGGCTGTTTTGTTATGTTAGACGATTATGAGGTTTTTTCATGAGAGTGTTTTATGTTATTTTATATTAGTAGTTTTCAGGGTTAAAATATAAAACTAATGTATTAATAACATAGATGTTATAGTTTGTTTTTACTACCAACCAAAATCGATCACAGAGCATTTGAGTTGCATCAGGAATACGATGTTTATTGGTATTCAGACACTCATTATTATAAGTTGATGCGTGAATGTCTACAAGTGTATACCCATGTTTATATTAAGATTGTTTTGCTGTAATGCGTAGTGTTTTTTGTTTGGGTATTTTTGATTTAATAATGCTCTGTACCAAAATTTGGTTGGTGGTTAAATTACTTATATATAATCTTATATGGAGGAAGTATTTTGTTATATATGATAATTAATAATCCGATTTATTAAAATGAGGTTTGTTATTTTATATATGAAACTGATTTGTATTCTTAAGTATGATTAATGTATTGATAATATATGTGTTATGTGTTGATTGTATTACCAACCAAAATCGATCACAGAGCATTAATAACCTATATTGCGTTATCTTAACGTTTTGATTATAAAGAAAAAGCATTCGCCTGTAGTTGTAAACAAACGAATGCTTCAGAATACTATTGTATATTATAGTCTATCTTAAATCTACCATCTCTACATCTGGATGTTTTGTTTTGTCGAAAATAAAGAAGTTTTTAGGATATATTTTATTTCCGTTAAAGCTTTTTATATCTATAACATAGTTGTTGCCATCCTTTGCGTAATATATAATCTCATCCGGAGCAAATGTCTTGCTATCAAAAATTAATCTTACTCTTGAATATGCATTATCTCTGTTTTTTGGGAAAAGATCAACAACATACAGAGTTTTATTTCCATTAGTAACAGATGGTTGCTTTTTGTACTTAAAACCCTTTTCGTAGATAGTAAATATTTTGTCAGGATTTTCCATTACATCGTCACTGTCAGCATCTGGTTCCGATATATTTACATCTCCCTCTTCAACCATATGAGTCCACCTGATATTACCATCGCAATAAGCTGTGGCTCCCATAAGATTTACTTTATACATATTATTTTGTAAAACAATCTCGCCATCGTACTTATCATTTATATCCTCTGCTTTATTTACTAATGTAAAAGAGAATTTAGCGGTGATTGATTTATGCGATTTCATTTTATTTGCAAACTTGTCAAGCAGCTCTTTTGCCGGATTAGCATCCTGTGCTAAAGCACACAACGATACTGCTGCTGCACAAATTACTGTAGTGATCTTCTTCATATTTGTATATCTAATTGTTTCTGTTTTAATTCTGATTCTTCATACTATTCAAAAACTGTTCCAAAGCGTAGTCGTCAGGTATTAAAACCTGTCTTGCCTTACTACCTTCAAAAGGACCAACAATACCTGCTGCTTCCAGTTGATCAATGATTCTTCCTGCACGGTTATAGCCTATAGAAAATTTTCTCTGAATAAGAGATGTAGACCCCTGTTGTTGCATAACAATTAACCTTGCTGCATCTTCAAACAGATCATCCTTTTGTTGCAGATCAACATCCTTAGCTGCGGTATTCTCCTCTTCAAACTCAGGTAAGAGCAGAGCCGAAGTGTAGCCTCGTTGATTTCCTATAAAATCTGTTATTCTCTCAATTTCAGGAGTATCTACAAAAGCACATTGAATTCTTGTGATATCACTACCACTTGAGAATAGCATATCTCCTCTACCAATAAGCTGATTGGCACCCGGGCTATCAAGAATTGTTCTTGAGTCTATCATACTTGTAACCCTGAATGCAATACGTGCCGGGAAGTTTGCCTTAATTACTCCGGTAATAATATTTGTTGTAGGACGCTGTGTGGCAATAATAAGGTGTATACCAATAGCACGGGCAAGCTGCGCAAGACGGGCAATAGGCATTTCTACCTCTTTGCCGGCAGTCATAATAAGATCTGCAAACTCATCAATAACAACAACAATATATGGCAGGTATCTGTGACCTTTTTCAGGGTTTAAAACACGGTTAATGAATTTCTTATTGTACTCTTTAATATTACGAACATGTGCCGATTTTAATAGCTCGTATCTTGAATCCATCTCAACACATAATGAACTTAAAGTATTAATCACTTTCTGTGTGTCAGTAATAATAGGTTCCTCTTCGTTCGGAAGTTTAGCAAGAAAGTGTTTCTCAATTTTTGAGAATAGCGTTAATTCCACCTTCTTAGGATCTACCATTACAAACTTTATTTGCGATGGGTGTTTTTTGTATAATAATGATGCTAATATAGCATTAAGACCAACTGATTTACCCTGACCAGTGGCTCCAGCAACCAGAAGGTGAGGTGTTTTTGCAAGATCAAAGGTAAATATCTCACTCGATACTGTTTTTCCTAATGCAATTGCTAAATCATGTTTACTGTTTTGGAATTTAGCCGATTTGATGATTGTTTTCATCGAAACAATTTCCGGATTTGGGTTTGGAACCTCAATACCAATTGTCCCTTTTCCTGGGATTGGAGCAATAATCCTGATACCAAGAGCAGCAAGACTAAGAGCAATATCATCTTCAAGGTTTTTGATCTTAGATATCCTTATTCCCGGTGCAGGAACAATCTCATATAGAGTTACCGTTGGTCCAACAGTTGCTTTTATATTCTGTATCTTTATTTTGTAGTTCTCAAGAGTCTCAATAATGGTCTTCTTATTCTCCTCTAACTCTTCAATTGTAGGGTTTCCTTTTTCCGATTTATGATCGTCTAATAACTCTATAGGAGGTACCTGATAACTTGGTAAATCAAGAGTGGGGTCATAATTCTCGAATTCATTAGTCTTGAGATCTTTCTCATCAAGAATCTCTTCCTCTACCTTCTCTGCAATTTCAAACGATACATTCTCGTCATCTGTCTTTTCAGGTTGATTATTGCCGTTATCAGAATTTTCTGATACTAGTGTATCTGCAGGAATAAATTCAATTTCATCATTATCATTTACAATAAGCTCAGGCTCATCTGTAATCTTATCATTTACCTGTTCTTCCTCTTCTGGTCGTTCAATAACAAGAGTATGTGCTGTATCTGTATTGTTTTTATCTTTAGGTGTATTGTTGCTGTTTATAGGTTTTTCAACAATCTTCTCTTCAACAGTTTTTTCTGATATATCATTATTTAGTGTATTTGTTTCTGTAAAAGTTGTTGAGCTGTCATTAAACTCATTATTAGAGTAATCTTTATTGTCATCACTGTTTTTTCCGAACAGGTTATTAATTAACTTCTTTGCAAAATCAAAAACTACTCTGTTTGAGAATATAAGTATAGAGCAAGTAGTTATAATAAGGAAGAATACAGTTCCTACTTTCCCTATAAATGATGATATCCATTTGGCAATAAACAGACCATATTCACCACCAAGACCACTACCCCAATATCCTCCGGTTGTTCCAAGAATAAAACCAAGAGCAATTGATGTAATAATCATTAAGTAAAGAGAGAAACGTATGGTTCTTCTAAGTGGTATTTTTCTAATATTAAATAGTCTTAAACCAACTATTATAATAAGGAATGGAACAAAAAATGATGATAAACCAAATCCTTTTAATATTAATGAATTTGCCAATTTGGCTCCGTACTTGCCTGTCCAGTTTTCTGCAATAATGTCAGATGCAGAAACAGCTTTGTTCCAAATGAAACTTTGATCAGCTTTCCATGTAAAGAAATATGAGAAAAAGGCCAGAGCCATATATATACCAAATAGTATTGTAATAAGCCCTAATATAAATTTAATACGTTCATCTTTAAGATGATTGATTAAATGGTTTCCCTTTTTTTTGCTTTTGCTCTTTTTACTCTTTGCCATCAGTGAAATATAAAAAATTTACACAAATTAAACCAATAGGATAATAAAAGGCAACCTGACGGATGATAATTTCTGCAAAATTTATCAACATTTGTTGCTAAAAATGTTCTATAGTATCATCTAATTATCACTATTTTTTATAGATTTGCCGTTCTCTGAGTATAATTAAAATAATTTTTTGGCTATGAGTAAATTAGCGGTAATTGCTTTAGGCGGAAACGCTTTACTTCGTGGAGACCAGCGTGGTACTATCGAAGAGCAGGAGCAAAATACATTAGACACAATGGAGAACATTGTGGAGATCATAAAAGAAGGATACAATCTTGTTATTAGTCATGGTAATGGTCCTCAGGTTGGAAACATACTAATGCAGCACGATGCAGGTGCTGAGAAGTATGATATTCCTGCTATGCCTTTGGATTATTGTGTTGCTGAATCGCAAGGAGGAATTGGGTATATGCTAGAGAAAGCATTGCGTAATACTCTTAAAAAGCATGGCATTAATAAAGAGGTTGTTACTCTTGTAACAAATGTTGTTGTTGATAAAAACGACGAGGCTTTTACAAACCTTACAAAAAGGGTTGGTCGTATCTACACAAAAGAGCAAGCGGATGCTCTTAAGGCAGAAAAAGGCTGGCAGTTTAAAGAAGAGGTAAAGGCTGATGGTGGTTGGAGACGTGTTGTTGCATCGCCAAAGCCAGTTGAGGTAATGAATGAGAAAATTGTTCAGCGTCTGGCAAGCGAAGGTGTAATTGTTATTGCTACAGGTGGTGGTGGAATTCCAGTTTCGTATAACGAGGATGGAACTATTACTTCACAGGAAGCAGTAATTGACAAAGATTCAGCTAACTCACTTCTTGCTTCAAGAATTAAGGCAGATGAGTTTTATGTATTAACAGATGTACCTTATGTATATATCAACTTTAAGCAGCCAAATGAGAAGAAGCTTGACTTCCTTGATAGAGCAGATACGCTAAAGTATATTGAGGATGGTATGTTTGCAGAAGGTAGTATGGCTCCAAAAATACGTGCAAGTCTTAACTTTGTTGAGAATGGTGGTAAGAAGAGTGTTATTACTGAAGCTACTAAATTGGTAGATCGTTCATTTGGAACAAAAATCACACTTAATTACGAAGATTAAGAGATTTTATTTTATAATTTTGTAGACGTTTAATAAAAAATAAAAAAATTAGATATGGCATTCAATTTGCGTAACAGACACTTTTTGAAGTTGTTAGATTTTTCTCCAAAAGAGATTAAGTATATGTTAGATCTTGCTGCTGACCTTAAAGCTGCAAAATATGCAGGTACAGAGCAACCAAAGCTAACAGGTAAGAATATTGCACTTATTTTCGAGAAGTCATCTACTCGTACACGTTGTGCATTTGAGGTAGCTGCTTATGATCAGGGAGCTCACGTTACTTATCTTGGTCCTTCAGGATCGCAGATAGGTCAGAAAGAGTCTATGGCTGATACTGCACGCGTTCTTGGTAGAATGTATGATGGTATTGAGTACCGTGGATTTGGTCAGACTATTGTAGAAGAGCTTGCTAAGTATGCAGGTGTTCCGGTATGGAATGGTCTTACTGACGAGTATCACCCAACTCAAATTCTTGCTGATTTCCTTACAATGATGGAGCACACTGATAAGCCTCTACATAAAGTTTCATTTGCATACTTAGGTGATGCAAGAAACAATATGGCTAACTCTCTTATGGTTGGTGCTGCTAAGATGGGTATGGATGTTAGAATCATTGGCCCTGAATCTCTTCAGCCAGAAGCTGATCTTGTTGCTCAGTGTGAGGAGATAGCTAAAGAGACTGGTGCAAAAATAACAGTTACAGATGATGCTAAAGCAGGCGTTAAAGGTTGTGATTTCCTTTATACTGATGTTTGGGTATCAATGGGTGAGCCGGATTCAGTATGGGCAGAGCGTATTGAGCTTCTTAAGCCATATCAGGTTAATAGCGAGCTTATGGCTGCTACAGGTAACGATAAGTGTAAGTTTATGCACTGTCTTCCTGCATTTCACAACAGAGAGACTAAGGTTGGAGAAGAGATTTTCCAGAAGTTTGGTCTTGACGGAATGGAAGTTACTGAAGATGTATTTGAGTCACCAGCTTCAATTGTATTTGATGAGGCTGAGAACCGTATGCATACAATTAAAGCAGTTATGGTTGCTACACTTGGTGCGTAATTTATATTACACCTTATATATGCAAAACCGCTCTAAAAGAGCGGTTTTTTTATGTGGTATAATTAATAGTCTTTACACTTTATATACACTGAATAGCACTCTAATTCTGTTCTACAATTATATGTTATTTCACATATTTCTGTTGGTGCAGGGCACTTTTGATGTGTGTATGGATAACATATTTCTTGTGATAAATGACCGCCACCTTTTACATTTTTTGCTTCAAGATCAGAAATGATCTCTTTCTTTAGTGAAAGTTTTAATTTTCTCATGATAATTTTGGTTATTAGTATACCTACTCTTTAAAGCTTTTCGGTTACCGCTTATTTATAATATCAGAATATGTTTTTGTAAAAAAACAGAGAATTGTATACTGAATATTATTAAGGTTTACATTTAATAATTTCCGATTCACACTCTCTGTAAGTAAAACAATCATCAGTAAGCGGCATGCATATAGCAGTTTCCGGAGGACAATCTCTGTATGAAATAGGATAGCATATGTGTTGTGATAGAGCACCACCTTTTACATTTTCTGCTTCAAGATCAGAAATGATCTCTTTTTTTAACGATAATTTTAATTTTCTCATTGTCTTTTGGTTATTAGTAAACCTACTCTGTTAAAGCTTTTCGGTTTCCGCTTATTATTATTGAGAGGTAAATATAACCTGTGAGAATGTCATAAATTGATACGGTAGAATATTGCAGTGATTTTGGTTTGATTCTTTTGTGTTAATATGTAGTAACAGAGATATGTTTAGGTATAAGATGTGTTATTTATAAGTTGTTTGTTATATATAAGTATACGGAAAAAGCTAAACCGCTTAATAGCAGTTTAGCTTATAGTAATTAGTCGCAATAATTAAGACATGACTGAGGTTTATCACTGTAACATGTTCTTACTCCATCTGTTTGGTTACAATTTGGTTGACATGTATATACATACCCTTGAGTTGGACAGTCTTTTGTACGATCAACTGCCCCACCTTTAACATCCTTTGCTTCAAGGTCTGATATAACCTCTTTTTTTAGCGATAATTTTAACTTTCTCATATTATTAACCTGTTTTATTGTTGTTTTGAACCGCAAGTAGATTCATAACTGAAACATGTGTGTAGATTGTGATATGTGTTACAATTTGCTCCACAATAACTCATCTGTGTATGCTTTGGATCACAGTAAGGAGGTTTTGATATATCAGTAGTTGCAACACAATTGTTATCTCTTGTAGCTCCATCTGCACCTCCGTTAATCTGTTTTGCTTCCAGATCAGAGATGATCTCTTTTTTAAGCGATAGTTTTAACTTCCTCATTTCCGGATATTGTTTAATTACAATGATTATAACCAGCGCATGATTGAGCTTTACTACTACACATATAAGGATCTTCAGTCTCAGGAGTACATGTGATCATACATGTTTCCATTTGCCCCCATGTTAACTTAACACACTGTGGTGGCTTTGACATTAGAGTGTCATGGCAATATCTTGTTTTGTCTATTGCCCCACCTGTAACAACCTTTGATTCAAGATCAGAGATAATCTCTTTTTTAAGAGATAGCTTTAATTTCCTCATGACTAAGATAATTTACTGTGTGCAATCTGTTTTGTATGATTGACATGTAGGAACATTACTAGGACATGTATGTGCACCGTCTGTTGTATTGCATGTTGGCTGGCATGAATGCTCTTGTGTTACGGCACAACATGGAGATTCTGATTTATAGGTAGATGCAAAACAGCCGGTATCTCTTGTTGGGCCAACTGCACCACCTGTTATATCTCTTGATTCAAGATCAGATATAACCTCTTTTTTTAACGATAATTTTAATCGTCTCATATTAAGTTGAATTTAATTATACCTACTCTGTCAAAGCTTTTCGGCCTCCGCTTTCTCTTGCTATGAAATACATGTCAAACTTATTGGACTATTGTGTCAGGATATGATACGGTCTGTTTTTCTTGCTAAAAATTGTATAATTGACAGAAAAAAACCTTGTTTAGGAAGATGAATGTGTGGAGGAGATAAAAAAGAGATTGCCAAATTAATCGACAACCTCTTAATCTATTTGAAGCTATTTGATCTGATTATCAGTTGTTATGCAGGAACACATACAGCATGGCAACTTGCCCCCATGCAACTTGCCTGATTACCTATAGTTTTTACGGCACAATCAGGTGTTACTGTTTTTGGATTGCATCCTGGATCTAATGTATAGATATGGCAATTTGGCTCAAGTGTTTTTAACGTTATTGTAGTTGTACATGGCGCCAATACTGAATCAACAGGTCTACCACCTGTTACATCTTTTGCTTCCAGATCAGAGATAATCTCTTTTTTTAGTGTTAGTTTTAATTTTCTCATTTTTAAAATTGGTTGTTTGTAAAATTGCCTACTCTGTTAAAGCTTTTCGGCAAACGCTTTCTTAGCTAAGATTTATGTACAATAAAAATTTAATTACTACACTTGTTTTTTGTATGTCTGGAGCTAATATTTTTTCTCAAACTTTAATTCAATATCGCCTTCATATTCGTAGTAATATGAACCTGAGTATCTGCAAAACTTTACCGGACACCCAAGTAAGCGCATTGAGTTTAGTTCTCTTTTAAGTGTTGATACACTCATACCGGCACGTTTACTGAATTCTTTAGCGTTTCCTGTTGCTCTGAGTTTTATAAGCTGGTGTAACTGCTTGATTTTTTGGATTTTTTCAAATGTTTCCATTTAATATATATAGCTTAATATTTAATAATAAACCAGTTAAGCAGATGTATGTATACATCTGGTTCCAAAAAAGTTGTATTATTAAAAATATACGCTGTATATATTAAGTATAGTTACCTACGAATATACATTTAATTTGTGAATAAAAAAATAGCCATTCAAATATGAATGGCTAATAACAGTGATTAATGTAAACGTGATTTATCTGCAATTTTGATCATAATAAAACACATGCTCTGCGAATTGCTTGTAATTAAATTCTTTATAAGCTTTCATCATTTTCGGACAATCGCCAAATAACTCTTTTGCAATTTTTTTATAGTTTTTCTTTTTAACCATAATTGCTTTTTTACCATTCTTAACAACCATGTATGATTTTGGTCCTCCGAATTTGAATCCACCAATACTGGATGTTCTTGCATTAGGATCAACATATACTTTTATCTTCTTGTCGAATCCCGGATTTAGTAACTGACCAAGTACATCAACATCTTTCTTTCTGGCTTTTAGAGTACGCTCATATATAAGCCATTTTCTGTTTATAACCTCTTCGTAACGTTTTTTCGAAATCTTAGATGTATTCTCTGTTGAAGATGCTAACATCTCCATTTTAGCCATCTTACTAGGCTTTACTTTAAGTGTTTTTATCTCAGAAGCCTTTAACTTATGTTTTACCCCTGCATTATCTTTAATAGATACTCTCTTTAGGTACCCCATAACACAAGTGGCTGTTTTTAACTTACCTTTAATTACTTTACCATCAGATTTAACAACTATAGTCTCTGTGTTTAGCTGAACTGTTTTAAGAGGGGTGATAAAACCTTGTGCATTCGCATTTAAAGCAAACAGGCAAGCAATAATACAACTTGCCACAATAGTAACTAATCTTTTCATCTCGCGATAGTTTAATTATAAATATTGTTAATTATGTTATCTAATATCTATGTTGCAAGATGTACGCCAAATTGAAATAAAAAAATCTGTTATTTCATATATTCAATCCAAACATCGGGTTTGTCTGTTTCAAAATCGGTAAGGAAAAGATCATCGCTGAATTTAGCTGTGAATTTAGATACACCAATAGCAGTTGGTGTAGTTGGGTAATATGCAAACTGTAATCTGACAGTTTTAAAAACAAGTAGCTTATTATGTAGTTTTACCCCCATACCAATAGCCGATACATATTTATTATCTGTTCGACTATTTGTGTATACACCATTATAGAATGCATATATAGTAGGCCTGAAACCATAGAAATTAATAGGCGTAAAGAGTACAGGTTCTATCTGAAATGATATCTTTTTTGATGCATTAAATGAGTTATACATAAGTCCTTTAACCTCATTTTCTGATACACTAATATAATCGTCGGCATTAAGTAAACTATAGTTGTAATAGCCTATATTAAGGAAGTTTCTGAAACGCCATCGTCCTATATTCATTAATGGTGAGAAGTAGTTTATTTTTGCACAGAATAGTGACTGTTCAAATTTACTATCTATATTCATGAATGATGATAACTCAGAATTGATATATAAGTATCCGAAATTATTCATATAACCAGCACCTCCGGCAGATAGAGATACATAACCTCTGTTTTGCGATTTGGCTTTCTCAATACCCCCAGTAACAGTAAATTGATAACCTAGTGGTATATCCTCTGTTTTTCCGGCAAAGTTTATCATGCTTGCCTGATGATATTGTTGTTTACTTATACTTAAGTCTATTAACAGATACCCTGTGTTTTTATAACTCTGTCTGTCAATTTTAACTATATTTTCATAGTCGATATTGTTAAAGTATGCCCTGAATGATGTTGATATTTTTCTGCTATTTGGTAACCTGAATGAGTGACCAATCCAGAAATCTATATTTTTCTTTTTTGTATGAAATCTTTCAATTATAGTATCCGGAAGTAGTAGGTTATTGTATGAGTTATCACTTAAAGCAGATATTGCTCCAAAGTAGTCGGTAATATTCTGAATAGCATTTCTGTATATTGCAAGTTTATATGTTTTATCGTAGGTTGTGCTGAGTATATCTATTTTTGTTCCAATAAGTGTGTGCTTAATATTTTTAAAATCGAATATTGCATTATATCCAATGTTTAATTTATCAAACTCATTAGCAATGAATGCGAGAGAGTATTCGTTACCTGATGAGAATGCATTCTTATCTGTGATTTCAACTCTTACATTGTCAGATGATATATCGGCATTAAATGCTTTACTCCATGCGTTTTGTACAATTACTACGGCGTTAACATTTGTACTATCAATATCTTTAAGAATAATATCGGCATCAGAAATAAAACTTTGTTCTCTTAATAACTTCTGATTAGATGCGATTAAATCAGGGTCTGTATAATCTCCCTTATTAAAATAGATATATTTTTCAATTAATTTATCGGGAGTATCGCTTTGTGAGCTCATAACAATATAGTGTAGTAGCTTTTTTAAAGCTGTTCCACTAATAGAGTCTGGCAGTATAGGAATATTTACTATTGTGATATCATTAATCCTTTTTCCTCTGTGCGATTCATACATGAGGGTAGGACTTGTTATGTTTTTAGTACCTTTTTCTATTCTATGCTCTTTAATAAGAGCATCAGAGAGGACTCTTGTAAGCCAATATTTATTGGCTTTTGTTTTTAGAGTATCATAGAAACTGTAACTCTGATAATACTCGCCGGGAGAGAGGATGTTTATATCTGCATCTTTATTAGTAATAAAAACAGTATCAGAGGCTACATATATTATTGTATCTGAGAACTGTAGGTAGTTATTCTTTTTTATATGCAGAGTATCATTCTTCTCTTTATACTTAAATTGCCCGTATAATCCGGGCAACATAAGTGTAAGAAGTAATAGTATTATTGTATATTTTTTGTTGTCTGGCACAGTTTATCTTGTACTTAATTTTTTAGCATTAATCTCTACCTTTAAGATAAACAAGTAATTCTCATCATCCAACAATAAGAACTGATAAGATAGAGGTTCGTCAATTTTTCTTTTAATATCAATAAGACCAAGTCCGGCACCACCTTTGTTTGATATTTTGCCCTCTTTGATCTGTTTTTTATACATATCCTTTAACTCTTCCTTGGTGGCATTATTAACCTCTTTTATAGATTCCTCAACAGATTCTGCATGATCTTTAGTAACCTTATTAGAGGTAATAACATAGTATGTGTCCTCCTTTTTACCAATAATAAATAGTCCGTTACCATTTTTATTGTTGGTAATTTCATCAGAGTGTTTGTTCATGTTTTGCAGTGTCTCTACCATTACATGGTATACTTTGCGCTGAACAGATTTCTCTTCAGAGTTCATCTCCATATCAGTCTCGGCCATTGAGGTAAACATCTTTGTAATGTCATGTCTGAACTCTCCCAGATAAACCAGAGAGAATCCGTTATTCATCATCTCGTCATAAAGAGTTGATACGGATTTGATAAAATTAAATGATAAATTCATCTATAGGCATTTTTTTAAGACTATGCAAACTTGTTATTAATCAGGTTTATATGATAAATTACGTTTGTATAATCCAGTATTTGTTTGTTATATTATTAGCAGGCTTAAAAGTATTGTTTATTTATTTAAAATCAGCACTATTGATAAAAAAAAGAGGTCAAACCGACCTCTTTTTTAATTTATATATATTAAATGTTATAGTCCTAACATTTTCTGTCCCTGATTAAATCTGATATCTCTTGGGATACCTGCATTGTTAACTTTATCAAGATCAGCTTGTAATTCAGGAGTAATATTACCCATCTCCTTAATCATCTTCTCAGCAGCTTCAATATCTCCGTTACCTTGCATCTCAAGAGTAACTTTTGTAAGATCAGCAATTGCTTTCTCCATTTTCTCTTTGTTTACAACGTAGAAACCATCAGCTGTTTTTGTGAATGCACCAACTTTGTTAAAGTAGTTGAATCTGATCATGTTTGCTTTACCGTGTGCACTTGATGCTCCAAAACGGATAGAACGGAACAGACCAGCCATAAATGTAACATAGTTATCCATTATGTCTTTGTTCTCAATCTCACCCATATTGGCAAGCTCCTTAACAATAAATACACCCATTAGGTCAGCCTTATTCTCTTCAATAGAACTGTAAGTTGCTTTTAGAGCTTTACGTACAGCACCTTTTCCGTTGATAGTGTTTTTGATACCTAACCCGTGTCCTACTTCGTGGAACATAGTGTTCTCAAAGAATGCATCAAACTTAACGTGTTTACGCTGCTCTTTTGCAATAAGCATCTCTGAAATAGGAACAAGAATCTTGTCAAACTTGTATTTCATTGAGTTTTTAAGCTGTAGTTTACGACTACCTTTCTCAATATGAACTCTCTCATCGTTTGGTAGGTTGATTGCAATTGTTTTTGAACCTGCGTTACAGTCACCTGCATAATATACAGCATCATATACTCCAAGGTCAGAATCGCTACCAGGAACCTCTGCTTTGTATTCAGCATCAACCGGAAGAGCTAACTGTAGTTTTGGAAGAAGAGCGGCAAACTTAGCAAGTTTCTTACTCCACTCCGGATCTTTAATTAAGATGAAAGCCTCATGTGCAGCTTTATAACCATATCTCTGATCCTGATAGTTCTCAATTGGTCCAACAACAAAATCAATGTTGTTTGTTTTCATATCCATCCAAGCCATGTCAGATGCTAGGTACTCATCAGTAAGAAGAGCCTCTGCACGAAGTTCAAGATATTTTTTCAGACCCGGATCTTCAGCCAGTTCTGCAGCTTTACGGATATTTTCTACAGCAATAGCAACTCTTTCTTTATATGCTACGTGGTAAGGCTCAACATAAAGTTTTCCTTCAGCATTTCTCTTTACAAGAGTATAAAGGCTTGATTTTGTCTCATCCTCAAGAGCATTAAACTCCTCATCTGTCATATCGGCAGGGTAGTAGTTTACTCCGGCAGGACGCTCACCATAATTTGCCATAAAGCTTTTGTTATTATTCAAAGCTTCCCATGGGCCATAGTTGATAACAGCAAACTCTTTTGTAGCTTTATCATCAATTTTTGAAAGAAACTCTTCCTGCTCACCAATAATCTGTGTCCAGAAAATCTCATTCATAACTTTTGCTGCATTAAACAGATAAGGTAGCATCTTCTTCTCATTCTCACTTAAGAAGCTGATGTCTGACTTAAGGTCAACAGCAACAAACTCATTTACCTTTTTCTGGATTGGAGACTCCTCAGTAGTCTTTGCCTCTTTTTTGTTACCACCATTACAAGCCGAAAGGATAATAGCTCCGGCCACAGCGGCAGATAATAATTTACGTCTCATTTGTTATTTGTATTTGAAATTATGTTTATTTACCATCAGAGATATCGTCTGCAAGGAACTTGTAACCTAATCGTTTTCCGGTTGCAATTTTCGATGTCTCAATTTTTTCATTTATCTGGGCTACATTTGCAATCTTAACAGTATCGTATTGAGGTACTAAAAGATCAAACTCAAGTGTGTAGTTAAGTGCCGATGCAATAACCTGTTCCATTTTGTCTTTAGTAAGAGTATCTGTACCAAAGTTATTATATAAGAAACCAAGTTGCCTTTTGCCTTCAACAAAGAAGTGCATATCATTATTAATGAATATTCTGGCAACAAGATACCCTAAATCCTCAAGTCTGTTATGCTTAAATGAATCTGCCAGAAAGTTGTAGATGTTTATTACACCACAATACGATCTGAGATTATCCTCTTTCAGATATGATAATTTCCAGATCTGATGATCTCTGTCAAATTCAAAAATATTACTGTGCATATTAAAGATTAGTAACTCATCTGCTATCTGTAATTCAGTTTCATACTTTCCCTGATTCAGATTTGTAAGTAGTATACGTTTATCTTCACCTTCAAGATCGCAATTACAATTATCGGTTATCTCTTTTATAATATCCTTAATCCAGTTTAATGCAATAAGAGTATTGTCGTATGCTTTAAACTTGGCAGCTGATTTAGTTTTTAACTTTTCAACTATTGCTTCAGTAATTTTTTTTTCAACCATAAAAAAAGGGTCTATGTTTAACAGACCCTAAATATAATCAATATGCTTTAGCAAATAAAACTCTTTTTTTAGAAGGTTTGCCTGATATTATACAAACTCCGTCTTCTTCAGGAGCATCAAGCGGTATACATCGTATTGTAGCTTTAGTATCATTTTTAATCTTCTCCTCAGTTTCTGGGGTTCCATCCCAGTGTGCAAGAATAAATCCACCCTTCTCTTCCAGAACTTTCTTAAACTCATCATAAGAGTCAACCTTAGTTGTTTTTTCTGTTCTGAAATCAATAGCTTTCTTGAATATATTCTCTTGAATTTCATTAAGAAGATTTTCTACATATGTCTCAACACCATCTACTTGTACAGAGTTTTTCTCATATGTATCTCTACGTGCTACCTCAATAGTACCGTTCTCTAAATCTCTCATACCCATTGCTAATCTAACAGGAACTCCTTTAAGCTCCCACTCAGCAAATTTGAATCCTGGTTTATGAGTATCGCGATTGTCAAACTTAACAGATATTCCTTTAGCTTCAAGTGCTTTTTTTATCTCGTTTGCTTTTTCAGAAACCTTAGCAAATTGCTCATCGCCTTTATATATTGGCACTATTACAACCTGAATAGGAGCAAGTTTTGGAGGAAGAACAAGTCCGTTGTCATCTGAGTGAGCCATAATAAGTGCACCCATAAGTCTTGTTGATACACCCCATGATGTAGCCCAAACAAGATCTTGCTTACCTTCTTTGTTTGTAAATTTAACATCAAAAGCTCTTGCAAAATTCTGTCCTAAGAAGTGTGATGTTCCGGACTGAAGTGCTTTACCATCCTGCATAAGAGCCTCAATCGTATATGTATCAAGAGCCCCGGCAAAACGCTCGCTATCTGATTTTGTACCCTGAATAACAGGAACAGCAAGATAGTTCTCAGCAAAATCTTTATAAACGTCAATCATCTGCTTTGTCTCCTCAATAGCCTCCTCTTTTGTAGCATGCGCGGTATGTCCTTCTTGCCACAGGAATTCAGCTGTTCTTAGGAAAAGTCTGGTTCTCATTTCCCAACGAACAACGTTAGCCCATTGGTTACATAGTATTGGAAGGTCACGATAACTCTGAATCCAGTTTTTGTACGTATTCCATATTATAGTTTCAGACGTAGGTCTTACTATTAATTCCTCTTCAAGTTTTGCATCCGGATCAACCTCAATCCCTTTACCATCTTCCTTGTTTCTTAATCTGTAGTGAGTAACTACAGCACACTCTTTAGCAAAACCGTCAACGTGATCGGCCTCTTTGCTAAAAAACGATTTGGGGATGAATAACGGGAAATATGCGTTTGAGTGTCCGGTATCTTTAAACATCTTGTCCAGAACAGCTTGCATCTTTTCCCAAATTGCATAGCCGTATGGTTTAATCACCATTGATCCTCTAACAGCCGAATTTTCAGCCAGATCGGCCTTAACTACAAGCTCATTATACCATTGTGAGTAATTTTCTTCTCTACTTGTTAATGCTTTTGCCATTGTTTGGTACGGTATTTGCTAAAAATTGTTAAAAAGTATTTTGGTGCAAAGTAAATAAATTATATCTAATAATTATAAAATATGGAGGTTGTTATGAAATCAAGATTGATAGTTTATCTGGCTTTAATACTGATATTATCTTCTTGTTCTTCATCATTTAAGCTTGGTAGCGGGGTTGATGGATACGATGATGTGTACTACAACTCTAAATCTGAAATTGATGTAAGTAATGTTGAAGAGGCAGATAAAGAGGAGATTGCAAAGCAAGATGCCCAAGACTTTAACTCAATGAGAAGAAGTGCTGAAGACATTTTGCGTGAATCGGAAGCAAATGACGTAGATACTGTAATTTATGAAAGCGATATGTTTACCAACCCATATGATGAGGTATTGGTGGACAATTATAACGACTCATATGAGCGCAGATTGAGAGGATTTAGTAATCCGCGTTATGGGTTAACAAATTATAGTCTGATTGCAAATAGTGATGCATGGTGGTATGTAAGTGCTTACGATCCTGCTTTTTATAATGTAGTAGTTGTGGGAGACGATGTATGGGTTGAGCCATGGTATGTTTCAAGTGCATTTGGGTACAGACATTCAGCATATTCTTGGGGATACAGTCCTTACAGATGGGGTTTCCATTACGGGTATCATAGTCCTTACTTTACAGGATGGAATCCGTATTACAGAGGTCCTTATCATGGATGGTATGGTCACTATCACGGGTACTGGGGCAATAGTTGGTATTACAATGATTACTTGTATGGCGGATATTATGGAGGAAAGAAGTCATACTCTAATAGCAATGTATACAGAGGAAGACAGAATGGTTATGGATCAGGGTACACTGGTACACGTAAATCGGCTAATATAAATGGACGTAATGCCGGAACAACCAGAGGCAGATCATCTAATTATACAAGATCTTCAGGAACACGAGGAAATAATTCGTCTGTTAATAGTTCAACTCGTGTTGGAACACGATCTAATTACACAAGATCGCAGATAGGAAGAAATAGTGGAGCTACACGCAGAACTAATGCTTATACAAGACCACAGAATTCGAATACAGTTCGTGGAAAATCAACACGATCATATACTCCGGTTTATACTAGACCAAGAACGAGTACTAGGTCAAACTATAATGCATCAAGAAGAGTAAACAGAACAGTAACAACAAAAACAAGAAGTTACAATAGTTCCGGATCAAGCAGAAGTTACAACTCATCTTCAACAGGAAGATCGTCTGTAAACAGATCCAGCGGAAGCTCAGGAGGATCGTCAGGAAGTAGTGGAAGTTCAGGGGGAAGCACACGCTCCAGATCTAGAAGATAGAGCTTGTTGAGCAACAGTATTTTATAATTATTAGATATAGAAAATAACTGATAAACTGGAGTTTTTATGCGCATATCTAAAGTAGAAACATGTATATGTCAATTAGATGTGGGAAATGAAAATTAAACCGAAACAGATTAACTAACACGCATATGAGAAAGATAGGAATTATAATATTAGGATTATTGTTTGCTTTTGCAGCTGAGGCACAATATGTAGATTATGTGTATCAGGTATCGCAACAATACAATAACGGAACAGCAAGGTTTACAAGTATGGGAGGAGCTTTTGGAGCTCTTGGAGGAGATTTAACAACACTTAGTTATAACCCTGCCGGATTGGGTATTTACAGACGAGCTGATTTTGGATTGACAACTAAATATTTTAAAGGCTCAACAGATGCTTCTTTTCTTGGTAAGACAAGTACGGATAATGCAACAAAGTTTAATGTAAACAACTTTGGTATTGCAATACCAATAAAATTGGCAAATAAAAATAAGGGTATAATAAGTTATAATATAGGATTGTCATTTAACAGAACCAATGACTTTGATAACAACTTTTCGTTCAGAGGAAATAATGCAAAATCATCTATTTTGGATGTCTTTTTGTCAGGTATAGACGGAACGCACCCTGAACAGCTTAACGGATTTGGCAGTCAGTTAGCATTTAATACATTCCTGATTGATACTATTCCAGGAACCAACAATTTGTATGGAATGATTAACTCTTTAAATGGAAAGGATAAGCTACAGGGTAGAGATGTTGAGGTTACCGGGTATAACAGAGAGTGGGCAATTAGTCAGGCTGTTAATATATCAAATAAGGTATTTATAGGTGCAACACTTGGTATTACCAGCTTTGAGAGAATATCCACATTTACTCATAATGAAGCTACAATAAATAATACATCAGACAAACTTACCGACTTTGATTATTATTACAGAACAAAAACATGGGGAACAGGATACAATCTTAAGGTAGGAGTAATAGCTCAACCTGTTGAGTTTTTACGTTTAGGAGCAGCTGTTCATACACCTACAGTTTATAAGGTTAATGAGGAGTATAGTGCTAATATAAATGCAAGATTTACTGATGGTGTAGAATCATGGAGTTCACCAAACGGATCGTATGAGTTCAGGGCTGTAACACCTCTTAGAGCAATGTTTAGTACAGCACTTATATTTAAAACATACGGATTATTAAGTATAGACTATGAACTGGTAGATTACTCTATGATGAAGTTAAAGACAGATAATAGTTTCTCTAATGATAGTTTCTCTAATGACAATCGTCAGATAAGAGATACTTATAAATCGGTTGGAAATATTAAAGTTGGTGGTGAGCTTAACTTTGGTCAGTTGGCTTTACGTGGCGGATATGCATTTTATCCAAGCCCGGTTAAAGATGGTTTTATCAATTCTGATAGCGACAGAAAAGTGTTTTCAGGAGGTTTTGGATATCGTGAAGCTGCGTATTATATAGATTTTGCATACTCATACACTGATTATGACACAGAATATGTAATGTATGGAACAGATACGTGGTCGGCACCAATAACAAAGTTATCAAATAACAACCATCAGTTTATGATGACATTTGGATTAAGGTTTTAATTGCTCGTATATATCATTAAATAATGAAGAGGAGTTAGCAGCTCCTCTTTTTTTGGATAAAACAAATAAATATGATCCCTATTAATGGTCTAATAGTGTTAGGTGATATATAATTTTGGATGAATCGTTTTTTATTGCTAAAATTATTACCTGATAAGTTATATAGTTTTACCCTTCTTATTACTTTTGTAATTCGTTGTAAGAACTTGATTTGGTAAGGTTATTGTATAAAAGAAGATAAAATAAATATAGAGTATTAAAATGAAACTAAACAGAATACTTATTTTTTTGTTGCTGATAGTGTTTTCTGCATCGGTATTGGCTCAGGAGAATGAAGATATGTCGGAGTACAGATCTGAGACAAAGGTTACTATATCTGGTAAACCCTACTATGTGCATATAGTATCAAAAGGCGAAACATTAACACGTATTAGTAAAATATACAGTGTGCCTGTTGATGTAATAATATCAGAGAATCCACCTGCCTATAATGGATTATCAATAGGTATGGTTCTTAAGATACCTCTTATAGAGGATGTAGAAGAAAAGTTAAAGAAAGAGGGAAAGAAATATCATATTGTAAAGCCAAAGGAGACCCTGTTTTCTTTATCTAAGCTTTATAATGTTAGTACAACAGATATAAAAAAAGCTAATAATTTAAGAACAAACGAGCTTAGTATTGATCAGGTTGTGGTAATACCTGAGCTTGTTGATAAGTACGACGAGAATTATATATACCATATTATAAGACCCGGAGAGAGTCTGTCTGATCTTAAGAAGAGATATGGTGTAAGAGAGAAGATAATAAAACGACTTAATAAGGATAAGTTTAAGGAAGGATACAGAGCCGGAATAGAGGTTATTATACCTTTGAATCCTGATGTTGATATAGAAGGGATGGAACCGAAGGTTGAAACTGTTGAGGTTGTTGAGGTAGCTCCGGTTACCAATACGATTGATTACTCAGACTGCTTTGAGAAGGTTCAGTTTAACAGATCGCAACATTATAAAGTAGTGGCTTTTTTACCGCTTTATCTTGACAGAAATTTTCCTGAAGAGGGAGCTGATGGAATGATAAAGCATCAGTACAGAAAGAGACGAACTAATAGTAAACGAATATTTAAGAAATCTAAAAACTTTGTTTCGTTTTATAAAGGTATGTTAATTGCTGTTGACAGATTAAAACATCAGGGATTAAACCTTGAATTATCTGTTTTTGATACAGCAAATGATACGCTACAGGTTGAGAGGTTACTGACCGAAAATAATTTCTCAGACGTGTCGCTTTTTATAGGACCAGTATTTCCGGAATGTTTTAGTAAGGTAGCAGAGTATGCCGGACAAAGAAGAATAAATATAGTATCTCCATTAGGACAACTGAAAAATGGGTCGCTTAATAACCCTTATGTATATCAGGTAATCCCTTCGATGAAGGAGGCTGCAAACAACTTTATATCTGTTCTTAAAGAGATTAACGGGGTCAATAAGTTTGTAGTATATAACGGCGATGAGAATGATAATACAGAGTTTGATGTTACTCCTTATTTGAGTGAATTGTATGAGATGGATGACTCTACGGTTACTGAGTTTGTGTATACTAATGATATGAAGGAGGAGACTGACTCAGTACATCCTTTGGAATCGATGCTTAAAAGAGATATTGAGAATATAGTTATTCTGCCATCTGGTAAAAAAGGATTTATAAGTGAAGTTGTACAGAAGCTGGATACGTATAATAAACTTGGTTATGATATAAAGGTGGTGGGACCATCAAGTTGGCGCAGACAGGATGCTCTTAATGTTGAGATGCTCTATAATCTTGAATACCGTACATCATCGCCATTCTATATTAACTATGAGAATGATAAAGTGAAAGATTTTATAGCAGTATATCGAGACCTGTATAGTTCTGAACCGGATATGTTCTCTTTTCAGGGATACGATGTAGGAACGTTCTTTCTTACAGCACTCTTTAATTACGGATATGATTTTAAATTCTGTTTGAATCAGTTTCATCCTGAGTTATTACAGAATAGAATATATTTTGATTCGTCAACATTTGATACAATTAATGTAAACAAAGGAAGTTTTTATCTTAAGTATAACAAAGATTTCTCTGTTGAGGTAAGATAGTTTTTTGAAAAGATAGATTAAAGGCATCTTTTTTACTGAATAACGGTAGGAGAGGTGCTTTTTTTATACCTGTAAATTAAATTTTTTAAGTGCTTTAATGTTCTGGTAAGTGAAAATGTTACGGTGGTGAATAAGCCGCATATAGAGGTTGTTTTGATATGATACATGAGTTTATAGCTCTTGATACAGCCAAAGTTGCGATTAACAATAGATTTTGTATGGCTGTAAAGAAAGTTTTGTATGCAGTTTAAAGAGTTAGCAAGTAAAGATACTTTTAATGTTTAACAATTCTGATTTGAGTTGGATAATGGTTTTGACATAATTCGGATTTTAATATATCTGCATGTAATGTGATTGGCAAGGCTGAAAAGTTGTAAAAATATGCTCTCTTTTGAGGAGTGAAGTGAAGCGGATTATAAAAGATTAAAAGCCGCTAATACTTAGCGACTTTTAATCTGTATGGAGATATTGTAGTTATTTTACTCTTCTTATTATCTCTGCTGGATTCTTTCTTGATGTTGTATAGGCTTTAAATGCTGATACAATAGCAGCAAGAGCAGATGTGATGATAAATGATAAAATAAAGTACCATGGACTTAATGCTGTATGCTGATCAAATGAGTTCAGCCATCTGTTAAGGAAATAGAAAGCAACGGGCCATGCTATTGTGTTACCTATGGCAGCCAGTATAAGATACTCCTTTGTAATTAGTTTTATAATATTCATTTCAGAGGCGCCAATAACCTTTCTTATACCAATCTCTTTGCTGCGTTGCTGACATGTGTATGTTGTTAATCCCATGAGTCCTACAAATGATATTATTATTGCAAGAATTGTAAAAGGGATCATAAATCCAATTATTTTGTACTCGTTTGAATACAGCCTGTTTATATCGTCGTTTAGCATTGTATAGCTAAACTCTTTATTTATATTGTATTTGTTCCAGATCTGCTCAATGAAATTTATTACAGATCTGTTATTTTCATTTAATCTTATTGCTACATATTTAGATGTGTAGTTTATCATCTTCTTATCGTGTGCCATTTTAAGTACAAATGGCACAGATGGATTTAACAGCGATGATACATAAAAGTTCTCAAATACACCAATTACTTTTGTTTCAGTACTGTCATTGGTTAATACCCGTCCAATAGCATTTTTATTAGTCCATCCTTTGAACTTAACCATCTCTTCATTTATAAGTATACCATTTACATTGCTACTATTGTGCTCAGAAAAATCAGAACCTGTTACCATGTTTATCTTAAAGGTCTTTATAAAATCGTAGTTTACTGAGTTGTATGGGAATAGTTCCTTTTTAGCTTCTTTATCTATGCTCTCACTAAATGGCATTGTGTTATGGCTTACACCAATAGGGAAGAACATCCCTGTTACATATGCAACCTGAGGGTTGTTTAACAGATCTTGTTTAAACTCGTCATATTTCCATGGTATATGTGTGTCGTTAACCTCAAGCATAACAATATTATCACGCTCAAAACCCAGATCCATCTTTTGCAGGTATCTAAGTTGGTTATAGATTACTAATGAGGCAATAATAAGTGTTACTGATATAACAAACTGGAAAATAACCAGTGCTCTTCTTGCTTTAAGTATATATAAACGTTTCTTAAAGACTCCTTTTATAGCATTAATAGGATTAAATGATGATAAATATAATGACGGATATATGCCTGAGAATATACCAATTGTACAGCCAATAAGTACAAAAAGTATAAAGTTCATAACAGAGTATCTAATATTAAAAACGAGTTTGTTGTCAATATATATCTCCATTATTGGCAGTGCAATTTCAACTATAGCAAGTGCAACAAGCAGAGATGTCAGACTCAGAATAAGCGACTCAATAATGAACTGAACAAATACCTGTCTTTTATGAGCACCAATAGTTTTTCTTACGCCAATTTCTTTACTTCTGAACACTGCATTTGCAGTAGTAAGGTTTATAAAGTTTGTGCTTGCAAGCAGGATAATTATAATTGCAATCCAGAATAGTGCAACTACATAGTCCTCATTACCATTCTGCTCAATCTCAAACGACATGTGAGAGTTAAGATGAATGCTTGGTAGAGATTGTAGGAAAATATTGAATATATCGTAATGCTCAAATGTTTTGTCAATGAACTTTGGTAGCTTACTCTCTATCTCATCAGGATCTGTATTGGGTTTAAGCATCAGGTAGGTCCAACATGGGTTCCATACCATCTCGTTCTCTATATGTTTTCCGTATTTATCTGTAAAAGTCTGCATATTTACCAGTGCCGAAGGATGCAGGTGACTTTGGTGTCTGAAATCTTTATAAACTCCTGTGATTTCGAGGTACGATCTTGTATAGTAGAAGAAAACAGAATCGCCAATAGGATTCTGATTCTTAAAATACTTGTTGGCTAAACTCTCTGATAGTAGTATGGTATTGTGCGATTTAAAAACTTTTCTTTTATCTCCTTTTATAAGATCTATGTCAAAAAACGATTGTATGGTAGTGTCACACAGGAATATGCTTTTTTCGTGTACAGTTTTGTCCTCTATTTTTAGTGGTAACGACGGTGTTTGATAGTTAAATAGTCTTAGAGTTTTCTCTACTTTTTCAGGGAAAGTACCGTGTATCTTCTCAGCCATTGGAAACGGACAACTTGCAGAGCGTTCTCCAATACCATCTTTCTCAAGTATTGTTACAACCCTGTATATACGGTCGCTGTTTTTATGATGATTATCGTAGCTGAGTTCATTAAGATTATAAAATGATATTAAAAGAAAGCTTGCCAGCCCTAACGATAACCCTAGGATACTAACCAGTGAGTAGTATTTATGGTTCTTAAGGTTACGAAGTGCTATTTTTATATATGATTTAATCATCTATTTGTAAATTTATCTTTTTGTTGGCTAAAAAAATAAACAGAGTGTAATTATTTATTACTTATCTGTATACGTTTTACTTAGCGTTACAAATATTATTCCTTATGCTATAAATGTATATATAATAGTCAGTTCTGCAAAATAAAAAAATCTATATAGCTGGTAATTAGTGCGTTTTTGTACACGAGTGTTCGGTAACGAACAAGGAGCGTTTTGCACCAAACACTCCTTGAAAATATAATATATGTATGAGTAATTCTATAATAAATTGTGTTTCCCAAGAATCTCATTCTCTCTCATGAGTATATCAACATATTGAGCTCTTTTGTATGCAAACGGATCTTTTACAGATTCCATGGCTAATTTACCTCTGAAATCATCAAGCTTATTATAACCTTTTTCATCCATCCATTTCTTAATATCGCGATTTATTAAACCAATCTGACCTATACCATTTTTATATAGTGTACTTACAACCTCAACAGCTTTTGCTCCTGCAAGTATAAGTTTTACTGTCTCTTTTGCAGTATATATACCTGTATTACCACATAAATCTGCTTTAACCTTACCATACATCCAGCCAGTAATTCTCAGAGGTAACTTAAAATCGTCTGTGTTACTAAGGTTGTAATGTTGCACAAGTTTCTCATTGTCTATATCAATATCAGGTTGAAACTGTCTGTTGAACATAACAAAACTGTTTACACCAACCTTATCCATTTTATCAATAACCCTTAAGCTATTTGTATAGTAGGGACTCAATTTCACACAAACAGGAATCTTTATCTTGTTCTTAATCTTATAAAGAAGCTCCATCTGTTCCTCAATAATTGTAGAACTCTCTTTTGTTACATCTTTAGGAATGTGATAAAAGTTTAATTCAAGAGCATCTATACCTGTTTCTGCTATTAATTCAGCATACTCCAGCCATGTCTCTTTAAAAACAGCGTTCAAACTTCCTATAACAGGAATATTAACAGACTCTTTTGCTTTTCGTAGTCTGTTCAGGTGTTCTTCTGGTCCGGCATGTTCAATTTTAGGAAAGAGTGTTCCCATTTCGGCATTTCTGTAGTCGTAAGCACTTAATTGCTCTTGTAGCTCAATACTCTCAAGGTTTATCTGCTCCTCAAACAGCGACTTAAATACTACAGCTCCTGCTCCTTCTGCTTCAATTTTTTTTATCTTGTCGGCACTATCGGTTAAACCGCAGGCTCCAACAATAACGGGCGATTTAAGTTCCAGCCCCATGTAGGTGGTTTTGATTTCAGCCATATCTATTCTTAAATTTTAAATTAGTTTTATGTTTTCGCTCTATTAAATTTAAGACGATAAAGCATTAATATCAAGTTAAAAGCAAAAAAAAACTGTCCGAAGACAGTTTTTTTCTAATATATCGGGGATAATTATTTTGTTAATCCACTTAATTTTGAGAATTGCTCATCCATTTTCTTAAGAAGATCCTCATAAATAGCTCTGTAGTGAGCTCTAATAATTTTTGGATTATCTTTTCCGTCAGGGTGATTCACTCTTGCTATTAACTCATTTCTGATCTCTGTAGTCTCTTTAATGATTTCAACAGCTTTTTCGTTGTCTTGTTTAGGATTTAAAGCCATAAAAGTCAGACAATCTGAAACAACTTCAAAAGTAACGAAGTCGATATCTTTTTTTACATCACGTCTTTTTGCCATAATACAAAATGTATTTTATAAATAATTGAGCCAAATATAGTAAAAATTTGGCAATGCATATTATACAATTTTTTATAACCAAATATGATCAACTGTTGATATAAATTTGAGTAAGGTAATATTCAGGTATTACGGAATTAGTTATATTTGAACCAAAAAGATATGGGTGTTCTTATACCATTTATTGTAATAGTAATTTCTGGTTGGATAATCTGGAAGGCGAGTGATGGGTTTGAAGCAGCTTCTGCATATATAGGAAGGAATCTTTCTAATGGAGTAAGAGGAGCTACAATAAATGCTATTGCCAGTTCAATGCCAGAGTTTTTTGTTACGCTTTTCTTTCTGTTTTATCTTAACGATGAAGATGGCTTTTCCGGAGGTATTGGTACAACCGCAGGATCATCTCTTTTTAACGGAATGATAATACCTGCTTGTGTTGTTCTTGCCGCTGTTATTGCTAAGTTGGGTAAAGATATCATCGTTTCACGCCGGATGATGATAAGGGATGGTATATTTTTGTTAATAGCTATCTCTGCACTAATCTTAATAATACAACAAGGAACTCTATATTGGTATCACGGGTTAATTTTAATGTTTTTATACTTTGTATATTTAGCATGGTTGTTTCTTTCGGGAGGTATTGATAAAGAAGGAGCAGGAGAGTTTGTACAGGAGGATAAAGGAGATAAAGACTCAGTTATAAAAGATACATTTACACTTGATTTGTACGGATTAATTATTGGAGATAAGAAACTAAATAGCCTGAATGCCTGGATATTGCTTCTTTCATCTACAGTAATAATGGGAGGATCATGTATGCTTCTGGTTCATGCAAGTGAGTGGCTGGGGGCAAAGACATATACATTGCCATTCTTTGGTGAGCTACAGGGATTAAATATACCATTGCTTTTTGTTGCGCTTATTATTGCAGCTGCTGCGTCAAGTTTACCTGACACAATAATATCTATTAAAGATAGCCGTAAAGGAAACTTTAACGATGCTATATCAAATGCATTAGGTAGTAACATTTTTGATGTGTGTTTTGCTCTTGGGTTTCCCCTGTTCCTGTTTGGGTTGATAAAGAACCCTATAACAATGAACCCGGAATTTGTTGATGGATATATAGTACCTATTCTTATTGTACTGTTAATATTTACACTATTATCGTTTGCGGTATATGTTATTGGTCGTAAGATGACTATTATAAAAGCTATTCTGCTAATAACATTTTATCTGCTTTTTATAGTATATGTTACTGCAAAAAGCCTTGCTATAGTTTAATTTTATAATACGGAAATAGTAATTGTATGTATAGTAAAGAGGAAACTCAACGATTAAAAAAAGAGTTTTGGGATATATTCTCATCTAAAACAGGAAAGATAAAAGAGGAGAGTGGTTCAAAAAAGAGATGGATGCTTGGTAAAACAGGGATTAAGGGAATCTCGCTTAAATTTGTTGTTGATAAGAGATTTGTAGAAGTAGCATTAGAGGTAAGCAACAAACAAAAAAGAGAGCGTATATTTGAAATTATATCGTCATACAGAGCTGTTATTGAAGAGACACTTGGTGATGATTTTGTCTGGGATAATGATTATAAGGTTGTAATTGACGGAGGCGAGTTTGCTATCTCAAGAATATATATAAAACTTGAAGGAGTGTCATACTTTAATAAATCAGATTGGAATAATATTCATAGTTTCTTTATAACAAATATGTTGAAACTTGAATCTGCTTACAAAGATGTGTATGATATTCTTAAAGAAGCTATTAAATAACAATGAATAGATTATCGTTTTTATTACTAATATTGATGGTTTGCTTTAGTTCAGGATCAGCCTGGTCTTTAACTAAGGTAGATTCTGTATTAGTTGATAAAAACAATATTGAAGTAAATAAGCGTCCTAAAATTGGTCTGGTTCTCAGTGGTGGCGGTGCAAAAGGAATGGCGCATATTGGTGTGCTTAAGGTGCTTGAAGAACTCGGGATAAGACCAGACTATATATCAGGAACCAGTATGGGGAGTATTGTTGGAGGACTTTATGCCTTAGGATATTCTGCAGATAGTCTGAAGAATATGATGATATCACAAAACTGGTCTGAGGTTCTTACCAATACAATACCTCTTAAAGAGGTAAACATAAATGAGAAAGATGAGTACAAACACTATGTAGCAGATTTCAAAATATCAAGTCAGGGAATAGAACTGCCTTCGGGTATTATTGAAGGACAAAAACTATCACAAGTACTTACAAGATACTGCTGGCCATCGTATCAGTACGAGACGTTTGCCGATTTCCCAATTCCGTTTTTTTGTGTTGGTTCTGATATAACAACCGGACAAGCTGTAATATTCGATCAGGGTGATATGGCTGAGGCTTTGAGAGGAAGTATGGCTATTCCCACAATATTTACAGCTGTTAGTATTGATGATAGATATATTGTTGATGGCGGCTTGGTTAGAAACTTTCCGGTTAAAGAGACCATTGATAGAGGTGCTGATATAATAATAGGAAGTTATGTAGGTGCAGAGATGAAGAGCAGGGATCAACTTAGCAGTATGGTATCGTTATTAAAGCAGAGTACAATGTTGTTAAGTGTAATGGATTCTGAAGAGAATAAACCACTGTGCGATGTTCTTATAGAACCTGATTTAGGAGAGTATAGTCCCGCCGATTTCTATAATGCCGACTCTATAATTGATCGAGGAGAGATTGCGGCAAGAAAAATGAAAAAGAATCTTAAAAGTCTTATTGATAGCATTAATTACAGAAGTCGGGATATTGAACTGCACGAACATGAAAAAAGTGACCTTGTGTCAATAGAGAAGATAAAGATAAAACATGTAGAGTACGTAGGGTTAGAGAATGTATCGCATAAACTGGTTACGGGTAAACTGAATCTTAAACCAGAGAATTGGTATTCGGCAGAAGATATTGAGGAGTCTATATCTAGACTTTATGGGACTCTCTATTTTGATAAAATTAAATACAGAATTACATCAGATAAAGACGGAGCACTGCTTACTATGATATTTAAGGAGAAGTACAACACAATGCTGAGTGCCTCTTTAAATTACAATAATGAGACAAAAGGAGGAGTACTTGTAGGACTTACACTAAGAAATTCAATACTAAAAGCATCTAAATGGTCTACAATACTTAATATATCAGAGTTGCCATCGTTACGTACAGAATTCTCTAAATATGTAGGAGCAAAACAGAGTATAAATATTATTGGAGGAGGGGAGTATAATTCTGCAAAAATTAAAGGTTATAACAATTCGCGTATAATGTCGATAAACAGCATACGTACAGCAAAATTATATTTAGGAGCAGAGGTATATCCTGAATCATCAATGTCTATAGGCCTCAGAACAGGTAAAGGATATACATTTATGAATTCAGAGTTGTATGCTAACTACAGTAAGATGTATATAAGTTATCTGTATACTACATTAAGCTTTAAATTTAATACCCTTGATCGTCCGTATTGGTCAACAAGAGGTTTTATGATAAAAACTAACCTTAACTACTATTACGATAACAGGTACAAGATAAAAATGGATACCTATAAACCTATAGGACAAACAGGTGGATTAAAAACAGTAAATAGTAACAGACCTGCGTACTTTACATTTGATACACGTTTTAAATATAATGTAAGGATATTCTCAGACCTGTTGGTGTATAAACACACTGCTTTTTTAGGAATATCATCAAGAAGCGATAATTATAATCAGCAATACAGAATTGGTGGTGCACATGCTTATCTTGATAATAGTGTTCCTTTTTTAGGATACAGAGAGAATGCATTTATGTCTAATAATGTAATATATAATAAGATTGAGTTGCAGTCTGAGGTATATAAAGATTTCTTTGTATCAGCATTCTTTAATGCAGGTTACTTTAGTAGCGAGAGTAGCCAGTTGGGAGATAGATTATTTAAGTTTAACGATTGGATTGGTGGAGGCGGAATAGCTGTGGGGTATAACTCTGTGTTTGGCCCTATTGAACTTCATGTGGCAAAACTTACAGATTCAGATACCCCAAAACTATATTTCTCTGTTGGTTACAGATTATGGTAACTATTTAATTCTTCGTTTAATTGACTTTAAGCTTTTTCCGCTTGTTGTTTCGCACTCTATTCTAAAATGTGTGAAGCTGTTTAGTTCAGGTATTCTGTTTGTGAAAATATTTAAATCTGTATTTAACAGATGTCCAGTCTTCTCTCTCACAACAAGTGGATATATACTATGATTGGCTACGTTTGTTATCTTAAACTTCCTCTCTTCAGAACCTTTACTAAAAACAATTATTGGTGCATTTATGGTTATATCTTTTTTGCTAAGATTGTATACAACAATTTTTAGTTTTCTAAAACCATTAATGGGTTTAACAGATGTTTTAATAAAACCCATGTCGTTTCTCTTTCTTACCCTGTTCATATAGTATAATGAAGCACCTAATACACCAGCCCATAATACAAACTGAATCCAATTATTGTCTCTGGAATTTCTGCTGTTTGGTTCTGTTATCTCTTTATCAGTAATTGTAATCTCTGTGTCAGCAGTATTATTAACTTCTGTAACCTCTTTTTTTCTGTCAGGAATAAAGTATGTAGCTGCAAGAACAAGTGCAACAACCACAATTATTACTATATCCTTTGGCTTAACCTTAATGTTACTTATTTTGTTTTGAAACATTGTATGTGCTCTATTGTTAATACTAATGCAACAAAAATAATATTTCTTATATTTTAACATTTCATATTGATAAGTAATTTTGAGAGGTGATAAATAGTGTATGATTAAACAGTGTGTTTAAGATATTATCTTTATCAATTAATAACATAAGGAATATAACTATTTACGGATAAAAACAGGAAACAATTATTATTTAAGATATGAAGAGAATATATTATCTGTCTACGTGTACAACATGTAAAAGAATACTGAACGAGATTGAGTTTAACAGAGATGAGTTTGAATTAATAGATCTGAAAGAGACTAATATAGATTCTGAAACGCTTGATTTCGTGATTAATAATGAAGGATCTGTGGAAAAAGTACTGAATAAGAGGGCTATCCTGTACAGAGAGTTATCAAAAGATGGGTTTAACTATACTGAAAAAGAGATTAAACAACTTATACTGGATAATTATACTCTGATTAAACGACCATTGTTTATTATAGAGGATAGTGTATTTTTAGGCAATTCAAAGAAAGTTGTTGAGGCAGTTAAGAATAGTATTTAACAGGGAAATTATAAACAGATGAAGTTTTTTAAAAATTTTTGGGAAAAATATAAGAAGAAATCTCTTATAGCTAAAATATTAGATGTATTGCTAATAGCATTATTAGTTATGGTGATAAATCCGTCTACCAGACCACTGTTTCAGCAGGCGATAATAGAGTTGGGTATAACGCCATCTGGAATGAATGAAACAGATGAGTTAACTGTAGGTGAGGAGTTTTATGACTGGAAACTGAAGACAGCTTCCGGCGAGATTATTAATCTGCAAAAGGATAAAGTATATTTTATAAATTTTTGGGCAACGTGGTGTCCTCCGTGTGTTGCAGAGCTACCATATATTGAGAAACTGACCAAAAGAATGGCTGATAACAGAGATGTAGAGGTAATAACTATTGTATCTGAATCTAATGAGAAGATAGATAATTTTATGAATAATAAAGGATATTCATTTAAGTACTATTTTCAGCAGTCAGTGGTACCTGCAAATATTAGAAAGTCATCTATTCCGTCTACGTTTATAATTGATAAAAGTGGTGTAATAAAGCTTGATAAGGTTGGAGCCTATAAATGGAGTGGAGATGATATAGTAAATCTACTTACAAAGCTCTCAAAAGAGTAATTTTAACTAAAATTGCTCCGGTTTGTTATCTGTTAATCTAACAGTGGTAATGATAAACCGGAGTAATATATGACGTTTATACACGTAATTTGTGTTTTCATAAAATATTCATATTGCTATTATTCTGAATTTACTCCTGTAAATCAATAATTTTTGAGGTGTTTTTATCTGTTATCTCAGTAATCCTGAACAATATCTTATACAGGTATTTATGTGTTATTTTAAATCTGTAGTCCCATCTGGTATGTTGTAATATCTGAATCTTGTTACGGTTTACGGATTTATTGTGTTGGTTACGAGTTTGTTGTGTGGTTATTATGGGTTGTTTTATAAAGTGCTATTTATTAAACATTGATTTAATTATATTTCAGGGAATATATTTTCTGAAAAAGAGGTTAGATAACAGCGCAAGTACAGTGGAAATAAAAATGTTACAACAAAGTGTAAAAAATTTTCAATTAGTAAAAATCATTTTATATATTTACATCGATATGACTGTATAATAATAACAAAAACAACTAATTATTAGTTATTCCAACGGGAATAACAGGAGGACCCAACATGCAAGTACAAATTCCACTAAAGAACAACAACACGTTGGCTCTAGTAGACACCAACGTGTACGAGTTTTTGGAGAAAAACTATCCACACATTGTATCGAACCTACGCGCACATGAGCAGGGATATGCATTTTATCAGAAATGGAATAAAGGTGTTCTGACAACCGTATATCTGCACAAACTGATTGCAGATAATTTTATTCCGGAAGATCCTGAGCGTAAACTAGTTTATTTCATGAATGGCAATAAACTTGACTGTAGACTTTCTAACCTTAGAAGAATTAATAACTCAGAGAAGACAAGACTTCAGAGTTATTACAACAAAACAGGTTATAAAGGTGTAGCTGTGTCAGGAAGTAAATTCTTAGCACAGATTTATTATGACAACAAGGTCCACATTTTAGGTACCGATTTTGAAACAGCAGAAGATGCTGCAATGGCATACAATAAAAAAGCTGCTGAACTATTTGGAGAAGAGTTTGCTACAAATAGAGTTAATAAAGCAAAATCTACCTATGCACACAACATTCCTCACTATTTAGAGAAGGGTGTTAGAAAATTTACTCTTGATGAGGGCAGGAAAATACGTAAAATGCCACACCAAAAGGCTGAGGGTAAGTATGTAAGTGGTTTTAAATTATGTGTAGGACGCTTAGAAACACACAGAGGACGTCAGAAAGTCTATAGAGTAGACTATTTGTCAGATAATGATGTTTTTACTATGTATTTCACAAAGCGCCAATATCAGGAAGTTCTTAAAGTACGTTCGCAGTACAACAGAAAGTTACCTGATTATATACGTTATTTTAATAAAGCGCAATTACAGAAAACCAGAGAACGTTGGCTTAAAAGAGCCGAGGAGGGACTTTCTTCAGAAGATTTTGTTACCTTCAAGAAAGAGATTAACTACAACTAATATTTTCGGGTGGCTTTTGCCGCCCGATTTTTTTACTAATACATCTGATATTTAAGATCAGACTTTACATTATCTATCGTAACAGATTTTTTAATGTATTTCTGGCTTAAATGCACTATTTTTATACTCTATTTAGATAAAGTAATAAAAATGGCTGCAAACAGTAAGTTTTCTATTCCTGATTTTAAAGGGAACATATATACCGATTTTATACACAAAACAATATACTCAACAGATGCTTCTGCATATAAAGAAACTCCTGGTATTATAGCAATACCTGAGAGTAATAATGATATAAAGAGTTTGTTGAAATATGCATCTGATACCGGACAATCAATTATACCACGAGCGGCAGGTACATCACTTGCAGGACAGGTTGTTGGTAAAGGTATTGTTGTAGACATATCTAAGAACTTTAAGAATATAATTGAGCTTAATACTGAAGAAAAATGGGTTAAGGTTCAACCCGGAGTAGTATTAGATGAGCTTAATAAATATCTGGCGCAACATAATCTCTTTTTTGGGCCAGAGACATCTACAGCAAACAGATGTACGATAGGGGGAATGGTAGGTAATAATGCTTGCGGATCGCACTCTTTGTTGTATGGTAGTACACGTGATCATACACTTGAGATAACTGCATTTTTAAGTGATGGCTCAGAGGTTATATTCGGAGATATTACAAAACAACAGTTTGATGATAAGTGTAAATTGAATACTCTTGAAGGCGATATATACCGCCATATAAATGAGGTATTGTCTGATAAAGATCTTGCTAACGATATTCTTAACGAATACCCACATCCTGATTTGAGAAGACGTAATACCGGATATGCTCTGGATCTTCTGTTACGAAGCAATATATTCAGCGATAATGATGAGGCATTTAATATGTGTAAGCTTATTGCCGGGTCAGAAGGTACGTTATGTTTTATTACAGCAATAAAGCTAAATCTTGTAGATATTCCACCAAAAGAGATAGGGGTGCTGTGTGCTCATTTTAAGACCAAAGAGGAGGCTTTTAAAGCTAATCTTGTTGCTCTGAAATATAATCCTGGTGCAGTTGAGATGATGGATAACATTATCATAGAGTGTACAAAAGAGAATATTGAACAGCAGAGCAACAGATACTTTATTGAGGGTGAACCGGAAGCTATCCTTATAATTGAGTTCAGGCGAGATACTCAGGAAGAGATAACCAGACTTGCAAACCTTGTAAAAGAGGATATGCTTAATGAAGGGATGGGATATGCTTTTCCGTTGATATTCGGTAAGAATACCAATAAGGTATGGAATCTCAGAAAAGCAGGACTTGGGCTTCTTTCTAATATAAAAGGCGATGCTAAACCTGTATCGCTTATTGAGGATACAGCAGTTCTTCCGGAACTACTGCCTGAATACATGAAGGATTTTAAAATGGTACTCGACAAGTACAATCTTGATTGTGTTTACCACGCACATATTGGTACAGGAGAACTTCATCTGCGTCCGGTTCTTAATCTTAAGGACTCAAGAGATGTAGAGTTATTCAGAACTGTAGCAACAGATGTTGCTAAACTTGTTAAAAGATATAAAGGATCGTTAAGTGGCGAGCACGGCGACGGAAGATTACGTGGAGAGTTTATCCCGCTTATGGTTGGCGAAAAAATATATGCTGTTTTAGAACAACTTAAACAGTGTTGGGATAAGAACAATTTGTTTAATCCGAATAAGATTGTTGATACTCCACAGATGAACAGAAACCTGAGATATACTCCTGGGGTAAAGACAAAAGAGATTGATACCATATTTAACTTTTCGGCTGTTGGAGGTTATATGCGGGCAGTTGAGAAGTGTAATGGATCAGGCGACTGCCGTAAGACCTCTGATATAGGCGGAACAATGTGTCCAAGTTTTATGGCATCGCGTAATGAGATGAATACTACACGTGCACGTGCAAATGTGTTACGTGAGGTAATATCAAATTCAGACAATATAAATCCGTTTAACAGCAAAGAGATATATAAGATACTCGATTTGTGTCTCTCTTGTAAAGGGTGTAAGAGTGAGTGCCCGTCTAGTGTTGATATGGCAAAACTTAAAGCTGAATTTTTACAACACTATTATGATGCAAACGGATCGTCGTTCAGATCAAAACTGATAGCAAACATTGTACTTGTAAACAGATTAGCATCGGTAATGCCATCTGTTGCAAACTTCTTTATGCAGAGCAATATTACTGCACCAGTGTTTATGCGTATGTTCGGATTTAACTCAACCAGACGTATGCCTAAGTATTCACCCAAAACACTAAACAGATGGTATAAAAAGGGTAGTAGAGGAAACAGACCAGATGGAAGAACAGTATACTTTTTTAATGATGAGTTTACAAACTACAACGATGCAACTATAGGGGAGAGTGCCGTAAAGTTATTACAGGAGCTTGGTTACAGGGTTATATTCCCAAAACATAAATGTAGTGCAAGGACATACCTGTCAAAAGGATTTGTACGCACAGCAAAGCGCATTGCAAATACAAATATCGATTTGTTAAAAGATATTGTAACAGAAGAGTCTCCGATAATAGGAGTAGAGCCATCGGCAATACTTAGCTTCAGAGATGAGTATCCTGATTTGGCAGAGGAGAGGAATATTGATGCAGCAGAGAAACTGGCTAAAAGATCGTTTCTGATAGAGGAATTTATTGAGCATGAGATAAAAGAGGGAAGAGTAACGCGCGATATGTTCAGTAATGAGAAGGTAGATATAAAACTACACGGGCACTGTCAGCAGAAGGCTATTACAACAACAGCTTCAACAATATTTGTGCTTAGTTATCCTGAAAATTATAGTGTAGAGGAGATTAATTCCGGATGTTGTGGTATGGCAGGATCATTTGGTTATGAGAAGGAGCACCATGAGTTATCAATGAAAATAGGTGAGCTTGTACTATTTCCGGCGGTAAGAGAGGCAGGTGAGCAGACTTTGATTGCAGCTCCGGGAACAAGTTGCAGACACCAGATTAAGGATGGTACAGGACGTACAGCACTACATCCGGCAGAGATATTATATAATGCATTAAAAAAATAGTAGAATGTTAGGACAGAGTGATATATATAGAGTACTGGAAGAGCTTAATATAAAGTATGAGTACCACGAACATCCACCATTAGACACTATTGAAGAGGCTATAAAACACAAGTCGTGGATGGATGCTATGTTTTGCAAGAACATATTTCTGAGAAACCACAAAGGTAACCGACACTATCTTGCAGTATTTGATCATAAACACAATCTAATGATTAGTGATCTTGAACAGAAGCTAAAGCAGGGAAAATTATCGTTTGCATCAGAGAAACGTATGCAGAAATATCTTGGATTAAAGCCGGGTTCTGTATCACCTTTTGGTATAATAAACGACGATCAGAGACATGTATATATGTTTCTTGATAATAACATATTAAAAGCAGAACGTGTTAGTTTTCATCCTAACGATAGCAGAGCAACCCTTATAATATCATCAGGTGATTTTATGAAATTTATAGAATGGAGTGGAGCAGGTTATGAGTTCCTGTCGCTCTACTAAACAAGTATATAATTAATTATAACCCCAAATAATTATGACATATGAACAAAGCATTGGAAATAGTTTTACATACATGTGAATGATTACAAATGTTAGTTCCGTACGGCAAATGAAAAAACAATTATAAACATATGAAGAAAATTATTACAACGCTTCCTAATTATCTGGGAGCACTAATGTTGCTTGGTTTTGGAGTAACATATTTTATGAAGGATAGCTTTATGCCTTACCATTCAGATGCAGTTAATCAGGAGTGGAGCAGTATTGAGGAGAGTACACGATACCTTATTCTGGCTCTTATGAGAGCTGTAAGCGGAGGCTTTTTTGTATCGTTTGTGGCAATTGTAGTGTTACAGTTTAAATTCAGAAAACATAAACTGGCATGGATTGCTAATATTATATTTGTTATAGGAACACTGATTGCTACAATAATTATATATGCTACTTATGTTGTAAGATTAAATACCGATGGTGATCCGCCAACAACATTAGCATATGTTGGTTTCGGACTCTTTTTTATTGGATTTGTACTAAACAGAAGACTTTGTACAAAAGAGCAAGCGAAAATTGATTAATTTAAGATAGTCTAAGGAAGATACTATTTTGTATCTTCCTTAGGTATATTTATTGTAGAGCTTTTTTCATCATTACGCCAATCTCTGCAGGCGATTCAACAACAGTTATTCCACACTCTCTCATTATCTTCATCTTTGCCTGTGCAGTATCATCTTTTCCTCCAATAATAGCACCGGCATGTCCCATACGTTTACCTTTTGGTGCTGTTTGTCCTGCAATAAATCCAACAACAGGTTTGGTACCATTCTCTTTTATCCATCTTGCGGCCTCAGCCTCCATATCGCCGCCAATTTCGCCAATCATTACAATACCATTAGTTTCATCGTCGTTCATTAATAGCTTAACGGCATCAAGAGTAGATGTACCAATTATAGGGTCGCCCCCAATACCAATTGCTGTAGATTGCCCAAGCCCTTCTCTTGATAATTGGTCAACAGCTTCATATGTTAATGTTCCTGATTTTGATATAACCCCAATATTACCTTTTCTAAATATAAAACCTGGCATTATACCTATCTTGGCTTCGTCAGGTGTAATTATTCCCGGACAGTTGGGGCCTATCAATGTAACATCATCTCTGTAACTGTTAAGGTAATCTTTAACCTTAACCATATCTGCAACAGGAATACCCTCAGTTATTGCTACAATTACTTTTATACCTGCATTGGCAGCTTCCATAATAGCATCGGCTGCAAATAGTGGCGGTACAAATATTACAGATACATTTGCTTTTACGTTTTCAACAGCATCACTTACAGTATTAAATACCGGAATGTCAAGATGCTTTGTACCTCCTTTGCCCGGAGTAACACCTCCAACAATATTTGTTCCGTACTCAATCATCTGTGAGGTATGAAAACTACCTTCGCTTCCTGTTATTCCTTGAACAATAACTCTTGAATTTCTATCAACAAGTATACTCATCTGTTTTATTTTTATAGGGATATTGTAATTTCTGAATTCAAATTAATAATCTACTAACCATAACAAAATTAGTACAGTTCTGTTCAGCAAATTTGTTAAGCATCTAATTTAGTGCATATGATAAACCTATTAGAATATAGATATTTTGTAAAAATCTCACTGTTTTAAACCAATTCTACAAAAAAAGGTTGTATTTTTCGGCTTCAAAATGCTCGTTAATATTTCTCACCATTTTTAAGTGTTAAGTGATATAAAATGAGCACAATTTATGTATAACTAATGAAGAGACCAGGCTTTAATAACGATAAACTTAAAAGACGTCACCGTAAATCGATGCTGTTTAATGACGCAGAGATGGAGGCTATTGATCGTTATTGCAAGAAATATAAGATTAAGAACAGATCTAAATTTATGCGTGAAGCTATTATTGCTGAGGTTTTACATAAGTTTGAGAACGATCACCCTAAACTTTTTGAGTACTAAAATCCAATCTTTTTTAAATAAATATCAATAAAAAAAGATTGACTCAGTTATGTTAGAGCCAATCTTAGTTTTAACAAAACACTTAATTGTGTTTGTTAAGTGGATATTTAAACAGTCTATTACTAAAGTCTATCCAATAGTGTGTTCTTATAGTTTCTGCTTATCTGCAATTTAATACCGTTTAATTGTACCTGATTACCTTCAATAAACTCAACATGCGACAGGTTTATAAGATATGATTTATGAATACGGACAAAATTCTTGGCAGATAGTGTCTCTTCAATACTCTTAAGCGTACCAAGTACCATATGTTTCTCTTTGGTAGTATATATATTCATATAGTTCCAGTCTGACTGAATATATACAATATCCTTAATATTTATCTTAACATGTTTCTTATCAACCTTTACAATAATATACTCATCGTCGCCACTCTTTGTATCTCTTAATTGTTTTAGTTTTATGTTCTCAATAGCCTTATTTGTTGCTGCAATAAATCTTCCTAGCTCAACAGGTTTAAGCAGATAATCAGTTACATTAAGCTCATAACCCTGAAGTGCATATTCAGAGTATGCTGTGGTAAGAATTATCTCAGCATTTGTTGGTATCGATTTAAGGAAATCTATACCTGTCATTTCCGGCATCTGAATATCCAGATATATTAATTGTATCTCATCTAATTTATCATAGTTAAGCAAGCTTATTGGTGAAATGAAGGTACCCATAAGCTCTAATTGTTTAATTTTAGAGACGTAGTCCTCCATAAGTCTGGAAGTATGCTGCTCATCCTCTATGATAACGCATTTTATCTTTTCTCCCATCTTTGTAATTCAATTTTTAGTTCAATTTTAAATGTGTCTTTATTCTCTATATTTAAGGTGTAGTTTTTGCCATATATCATATCAAGCCGTTTCTGAATATTACTTAGCCCGATACCTCCTTCAGAGCTTACCATTATCTCTTGTTTTTTGTGCGATTTTGTGTTCTTTACAATGAATATAAAATGTGTTTTATCGGTTCTTATATCAATATCTATTCTTGCATTTTTATCTACACCAGAGTGACTGTGTTTAAATGCATTCTCAACAAATGGTAACAGAATCATAGGAGCAATTTTAATACTCTGGTTACATTTTGAGTGATTAAAGTTTATGTGCTGTTCAGTCTTTATCTTAAACTTCTGAAAGTCTATATACTCCTCAAGATAGTTTATCTCCTGCTCAAGTCTTACCTTGTCTGCACTGCACTCATATAAAACATACCTTAACATTCTGGATAACTGACCAATTTTGGTGGGAGTCTCCTTATCGCCAAAGTAAGCAATAGAGTATATGTTACTTAGTGCATTAAACAGAAAATGCGGGTTTATCTGACTCTTAAGAGCATTAAGTTCAGTTGTTTTGTTTAATGTTTCAAGCTTAGCAATAGCAACCTTGTTCTGTTTGTCTTTCTGAAAATATACATAAGCCATGCTTATTATCAGAGTAAAAGCAACAAACAGAGCAGTGTCAATAATACTTATAACAGCTTCAATTATAATAATATTAGGTTCCAGAAGCCAATTTATATCACTCTCTGTATTTATCATATGTACAGTATCAGATACTGCAAGCGTAAGCGTAATTATAATAAACCACCACCACAGATTCTTCTTGTTTCGTTTGTGGCTATCTTCAGACAGATAGTATAGTTTACAAGCGTAGAATACAGCAATCTGACCAAGAGTATTTATAGATGCATAAATAATGAAAAGCCATGTTGAGTTATGCTCAAGTATATCGCCAAAGTGCGATAACCACAGCATAATAATTACAATTGTGGCAAACCATCTTTTCTTAAATATCTTTGTACTTATCATTGTGCAATTGTACGTTAAAAGTGAACGTTAGTGATTCTAAATACCTGTAAAACTATAAAATATTACTTCTTAACCAGTATCTTTTCTGCTATATATATACTATTATCTTTTTGCATTCCTTCAATCTTTATATACTCAACTTTTGGCCAGAACGATGAGTTATCGGCATTAATATAAAGCCTGTTTAACTTAGATCTTACACCATTTATATATGTATATATTGTTGCTTCAAACGGCTCTTTTTGAACCAGAGTAAGCTTTTTAGATTTATATGCATTCAATCTGATGATATATCTCCTGTTATTTATCTTCTTACTTTTAAAACCGTAAGCCATCTTCTTCTCAACATAGTTCAGGTTCTCTTTCTGGCCATCTTCCTCAACCATAACCCAGTATGCCTTTATAGGATTGTTTTTATTGAGCATACCATTTTTATCAAAGTTGGCTTCGTATATTATTTTATTGCGGTTCAGATTTCTTTGTATACAGAACAGAACCTTATTTTTCTGATTTGCAATAGCTGAATAAGCAATCCCGAAAGAAAATATTATTAACACTACTAACGATCTCATAGGCTTAAATAGTTAAATTATCTCTTTATTAATCACTGTTTTTGTAGTAGTTATGTTTAATTAATCCATCTGTGTGTTTTGTACCATTCATATGTATTCTGAATCCCTTTATGCAATGTATATTCTGGTTTGTACTCAAGTAACCGGAATGTTGTGTCGGCATTGCATGACCAGTTTTTACTTGTCAGATCCTTATACTTATCGCTGTTTAACAGAGCTGTTTTTCCGAATAAGCCAGATATTGTTTCAGCCATATAAGTAATTGCTCTGAATAACCATTTAGGAATAACAACCTTTATGGTTCTCTTATTTGTAACACTCTTAACAATGCCGGCAAACTCTTTACTTGTATAAGTACCGCCATCTGTTGCAAATAGTGTGGTATTTACAACATTGCTATTAAATATTCTTGTTACAATATTTGCCAGATCATATACATGAATAAAAGATAAGAGCTGATTTTTACCTCCAATATATACCTCTATATTCTTTAGTATAGTTTTAATATACTGAAAGTAATCTTTGTCTCTGGGGCCATAGACTCCCGTAGGTCTGATAATTACATAATCTAACTTGTTCTGTTCTCTCAGATACTTCTCTGCCTTTAGTTTACTTGCGCCATAGTTTGTTATAGGACACTGTTCAGAGTTATCTGTTATAGGCTTCATAGAGAGTTCATCTCCCGGACCACATGCAGCCAGGCTACTCATAAATATAAACTTATCTGGTATATTGCCTGATTCATAGAGTGCCTCAACAATATTGCGTGTATATAAGAAGTTCACATTATCAAAGTCGCTGGCATTTTTTGCCTGTGTTATTCCTGCATTATGTATAACATAGTCAAATTTGCCAATATTACTCTTTATAACTCTTAGTTTATTTACAATCTCAGCTCTGTTGTTAAGCTTTATATAGATAAAGTTTATACCCGGAATATTAAGGTACTCCTTGCTGCTGGACTCTCTTAAGACTGCATATACATTGTGCCCTTCAACTACACAACGCTCTGCAATATGACTGCCTATAAACCCACTTGCTCCGGTTATTAATATATTACCCATATGCTTATATACTTTTAATATAACACCTTCTGCGTTTGTGCATTCTGCTGTCAAAAAACTTCCACATATCCTGCACCTTACTATTGTCTTCTAACTCAATGTTTGTTTCAGCTTTTGTGATGCCAAACTTTATGGCATTATTTACAATCTGCGACATAATTATTGAATTTACACCTCTGTTCTGATATTCAGGAGCAACTGCTAACAGATACAGATCTAATGTATCATTCTTTTTTAATGCTTTAAGAAAGTGCATCCAGCCTGTAGGAATAAGTTTACCCCTTGCTTTTCTTGCAGCTTCGGTAAACGATGGCATTGAAATACCAAACCCTATAAGCTTGTTATTACTATCAGCTACTAAACCTATAAGTTCTGGGTTTATTAGTCCAATAAACATTTTTGTGTACTTCTCCATCTGGTCAGTATTTAACGGTATATAACCATACAGATCTTTGTAGCACTCATTCATTAACTGAAATATATCTGGTGCATAATCTTTAATAGCACTTTTAGATTTAGCTTCAATTGCATGAACATTATATTTATGTTTTACAAACTCAGATATACGGTTCATTTTATTTAACCCCTGATCGCTAATCTTTAATTCAAACTCAACCCAATCAGTACTTTTGGTAAAACCAATATTTTCATAATGATCTTTATAGTACTCAAAATTATAGTTGGTAGCATATGTGCCTTGTTCGTTAAAACCGTCAATTAAAGAACCCTGTTTATCTAGATCGGTAAAACCAAGTGGTCCGTGTACAGTATCAATATTATTTGATTTTAGCCATTCTGTAGCTCTGTTTATTAGAGCCTCTGATACACTTTTATCATCAATAAAATCGAACCAGCCTATACGACCTATAGACTTGTTCAGTTTTATGCATTCAAGATAGTTTATTATTGCAGCAATACGCCCAACAACTTTTCCGTTAGAATATGCAATCCAATACTCTGCACTACAGTGTGCCATTGCGGGGTTTTTCTGTTTATTAAGTGTATCTGATTCATCAAGATGAGGCGGAAATGCTACACAGCTATTGTTCTTATACAGATTAGTGTAGAACCTAATAAACCGGCGCATATCGCTTTTTCTTTTTACCTGTTTTACCTCTATATGCATACCGATGGTGTTTTACAATGTTTTTTTACCATCTCAGCTATTTTTTCAACAGCAAAGTTTATCTGCTCTTTTGTATGTTGTGCAGTTAATGAGAAACGTAGCAGAGCATCTGTCTCTTTTACTCCCGGAGCAACAACAGGGTTAACATAAATGCCATTCTGTAATAACTCTTTTGCAATCTTGAATGTGGTTAGCGAGTTACGAATGTATACCGGTATAATTGGAGTCTCTGCGTTTCCGATGTCAAGTCCGGCCTCTCTCATAATACGTATAGCATAATGTGTATTATCCCACAGTTTAAGTCTTAGCTCATCGCTGCTTTTTATAATTCGTAGTGCTGCTAATGCCGCTGCTGTTGATGCAGGAGGTAAACTGGCACTGAACATATACGATCTTGATGCATGACACAGATATTCAATAATCTCTTTGCTTCCTGCCACAAATCCACCTACCGATGCCAACGATTTACTAAAGGTTCCTCCAATTAGGTCAACATCATTTGTAATATTGTAATGCGATGCTGTTCCTGCACCATGATCGCCAATTACTCCAAGAGAGTGAGCACAGTCAACCATAACCATTGCATCGTATCGTTTAGCAAGCCAGGTTATCTGATCAAGCTTTGCAATATCACCATCCATAGAGAAAATACCATCTGTGATTATCAGCTTGTTTATATCCTTCTTGTCTTTAAAGCTTTCCAGTTTCTGACAAAGATCGTCCATATCGTTGTGCTTGTACTTAACCCTTCTGGCAAAGCTCATTCGGCATCCGTCAATTATCGATGCATGGTTTAGCTCATCAATTAATATTATATCGTTTTTATCGGTTACGGCAGGAATAACTCCTGTATTAACCTGAAAACCTGTAGGAAAAATTACTACACCATCTTTGTTAAGAAAGGTCTTAAGCTCGTTCTCTAACTCCAGATGTAACTCAATTGTTCCGTTCATAAATCTACTTCCGGTACATGATGTCCCGTATTTATCAATAGCCTCTTTAACAGCCTCTTTAATATATGGATGACCAGATAGTCCCAGATAGTTGTTTGAACCGAACATAAGTACCTCATCATTACCAAATACAGCAGTTGCTGACTGGGTTGAGTTTACTGCATTAAAGTACGGATATAGATCGTTGCTCTTTAATAATCTTGCCTGATCTACAATTCCGCCTCTCTCAATAATCTTATTTAGTCTCATAATTTCCAGTTTTTCAGTTCGTTTAAGAAATCTATATCTATATATTTCTGTTAATAATTGTTGTTGTTGTATTTATAAATTTTGTTGTTCTTCTGTGCTAACTGTATTGCCATCAGATTTCACCCATGTTACATTGTCTTTATTGTCTATAATCTGTGGTATTCGTACAATTGATGTAACAGCTCTGTGATGACTATCTTTGTTTAGCTGATTGTTTCCTGCTGAGATGAATTCAGCAGGGTAGTTAAGGTAACTTAACAGTGTTGGCATAATATCTATCTGTTGTGCTGTATTACTGTTTATACCTTTCATGCTGCCATCAGGTGTAAAAAAGAACATAGGAATAGCAAAGGCTTCTCTGCTGCCTTTGTACTCGTTATGCCATGGTATTATAGCATGGTCGGCAGTGAATACAAATACAGTGTTTTTGTACCATTCAGATTTAGATATTGTGCTGAAATACTCTTTGAGAGCAATATCTGAATACTGTATACATTTGCAGATTGGATCTATACCCTCTTCAATTTTACCTTCATATTTATCTGGCAGTACATATGGGTTGTGCGATGATAGATTGAAAGCAACAGATATAAATGGCTGCTTTGTTTTGTTCTGCTTTTGTGCCATATACTGAAAGAATGGTTCGTCCCAGATGCCCCATGTTCCATCAAACTCATCAATATTGTTAAACTCATTCAGTCCGTGATACTCATCAACTCCTATAGCTGTACAGTATTGGTCAAAATGCATAGATCCGTTATGAGCACCATGAAAGAACTGTGATGTATAGTTGTATTTCTTAAGTAGCGAAACTATATTGTCAGCTTTGTCTCTGTTACCTCTTGTAATTGCCGGTACTGATGCCAATACAGCCGGAACAGCATCAATGCTTCTTCTTCCGTTTGCGTATGCATTTGTAAAGTACATGCCTTGCTGCATAAGAGAGTCCAGAAAAGGAGTATAACCTTTGTACTTTCCATTTTCAAGATCCGGGTTTAGCAGAGCAGAAGCTTCGCGGGTAAACCCTTCGAGTATTATTACAACAATATTCTTCTGATTAAACTGCTTTGTTGTATCTGGTTTATAGGTTAAGCTATTTACCTCTTTAATGTGGATACTCTCTGTGCTGTATATTAATTCAGATAACATATTGTACGGAGTATTTGTAGTTGCAGCTACCTCAAAAGGTGTTTGAGCAACACTCCATGCGTCGTTTACAGATAGTACCCTGCCATCTTTTATCCAGAATAGTGTTGTACTAAATAGATATAGAGCTACAACTATTATAGAGGAATATAGAGTGGTTTTTCTATTAAGGCTCTTTATGAATGATAGTTTTATTTTGTCAATACTGTTATATCCTCTTACAATAAGCCATATTAAACCTATAAACAGGAATAGTGCATACCAAAAGTCACCCATAAAACGCCACAGAAGTATATCCAGATTCTTTTGTGTCTCAAGATATCCGAAGAAACCAAAAGTTAAACGCTCTAATGTATAAGGAAAGTACAGTATATCAATAGCTATAAATATTATAGCCAGAAGGTTTATTGTTATAAACAGCGTTTTGCTTATTATTGTAATAGCCCTGTTGTTACTGTTTATTACAGATAGTAAGATATATGGCAAATTTATAAGCAGAACAATTGCTATATCGTATCTGAACCCGCCCCATATTAAACCCAGAGTATCGGTAAAAGATGTGTCGGTAAAAAAGTAGCTGTTACTTACCATAAATAGTATTCTGCATATCTGGAATATTATGATAACAATTGCTACTCTTATAATTGATTTTATTAATCTGTTCATGTTTTTTATATGTCTAAATTTGTCCTTTAAAGGTCATATGGAACTCGCATTTCAGTCATTTTCGTGTGTGAATGATCATTCTCATGCTTCGTTTCATCTTTTAGAAGCTTACCTCAATACGTAGTCTTACACCATGTTTTGATGAGAACTTATTGTAAATATCGCCGCTGTTAATACGTGTTATATACTCTACCCTTATCACCTTAAATATGTTTGTGATACCAGCTCCAACTTCCATGTATGGTACTGTTGTTGGTTCAGTAACAAAGTGAGGGATATCAAATGCTGATTTATGTCCGTTACGCAATTTACCCCAGAAGCTTTTGAACGATAGTGTTTCTCTCAGGTTCAGTTTCTTTATAAGAGGTAGTTTACCAAACAGAGTACCACCGCCATTAAGACTTATATGCACATTTGTATACAGGTCTGATACAAATGATGTATTGTGTAACAGGTTGTAGTGATATCGTGCAAAACCAAGATCGCGTGTACCTCTTGATGCGTGAAGAAGAGGGTAGGGGACATCGCCCATAATATAACCGGCGTTTAGCATTGCTTTGATGAATGCCGGACCTATATTTATCCTCGACTTCATTGACGCATTTATATTTGCATATGTTTTGTTAATGTTTTTTCCTTTATACTTAAATGAAGCATTACCCACAATTGCAGACAAGTGTATTACTGGTTTATCGTTACCATAGTATATCTTATAGAAGAATCCTTCGTCAAATGGTTGACCAAATGAGAATCTTACATCTGCCAGTAATCCGTAATTGTTAAACTTACTTATACTTGTTCCGTTGTGGATAAACGGAATATAGTGGTTATGATAGTATGTACCATAAAATGGTCTTAACAGCAGACCTATATCGTTATTAAATTGCGATTCATAAGTAAAGCTTATTTTCTGTTGCTTTATCATATATGGGTTAGGTACACGTGTTGTAATCGATGATATTACATTACCACCACCTGCTTCGTAAGGATTCTCTCTTATAAATTCTACAAACCTGTCGTTTGTTAGCGAGTAGTAATCGTAGTCATACTTAAGTGCTATTGTTGATGAGGCTTTTGTATTCAGCTTATAGTTTAACTTACCTCCATACTTAAATGCTTTATCCTTAAACCCGTATCCTATGTATCCCCCTACAGAGAAGTTTTTGAATAGTTTTTCGCTTGTACGCATTGGCAGGGTTAGTCTGTTTCCTTCAATCTCGTTTCTGCGATATATGTCCATATATGAACCAATATCAATCTTGTTAAGATTATAGTATCCGTTCAATGTCATATCTGAGAATCGGCTTATATGCTTTATTGTCTTGTTGTCTTTAAGCTTATTTATACCATTATATGCAAGCACCTCAAGCGAATCGTAAGGAATAATCTGATAGCTCTCTATCTGCTCAAGATCAGATTTGTTTGTAATGTTCTTTATACTCTGCATATAGTTCATTCTGTTCTCAGGAACCACAATGTCGTGGTAATCTGTAATCTTCTGTACTGTGAAATTCAGCTTTGTCTTTTTCTTCTTCTCTGATTTAGATAGCGTTAATCTCGATTTAATCTTCTGAAGTTTAGGAAACCACTTGTTTGGAGTTAATTGTTTATAGAATATATGTGCTTCAAACTCATTCACAAAGTTTACGTTGGCACTGTTTGGCAGTTTAGCGTGTATCTCTGTTATTGCATATGTTTTGCTATCAACCCACAGGTGTCCTTTAAAAGCAGTGCTTCTGTAACTCTTTGGATAGAAGTCTAACTTATATCGTTTTACTCCATTTACAACTGTGCTATCTGTAAGATATATATTATAGAATAGCTGATTGTTCCATGCAACAGGACTAGGAAAACCTCTCTGCATAATAACAATCTGATTATTGTAGAAGTTAATATCAGAGGTTATTTTTCTTGAAACAACAGTATTAACAACATTCTGAAGCTGAGGCATAACACACTCTGCTTTCTTCTTTAAGATTTCATGTTTATCCAGATCCTGATTCTTATCTACTTTATGGCTAATGTGCTGTTCAGACAGGAAAATAGGCATTGCTACAGTAGAGTCAGATTGCATTATAAATGCATCGGCACTGCTTTTGAATATTTTGCGTTCGGTTATATCTTTATTCAGATTACAAAGAAATACTGAGCGTCTTGTATACTCTTTGTAGTCTGCAATATCATAATCCTCAAAGTTGTTATGCTTTTTATTCTTTATTATTGCTCTTACAAGTGCACGTGCTTGCGAGTTATCAGGTTTTACAACAATCTCCTCTATCTCAAGGGTCTCTTCTGTCATATACACCTTAATAATATTCTGATTCTTAACAGTAGAGTATAGTACCTCTTTGTTTTTATACCCCAGATAACTAAATACAATTACCGATTTATCTGATATGTCAGCTGTAAGATCAAACTCTCCATTCTCATTACAGGTTGTACCCTTTGTTGTACCCTTTATCCAGATACTTACAAATGGGAGTAACTCATGGGTATTAGAGTCATATATAATACCTTTTATCTTTTTTTGAGCTGCAAAGGCATTGCTCAGAGTTGTTCCCATAAGAATTATGGTGAACAGTATAATATTTCTAAAGTGCGTACTTTTAAATAGTTTCATGTTTTAATGATAAATTAGATGTCCTGTGAAATTCTGTTACTCTGTGAAAATGGGAGAATGCCTGTAACCAGATATTATATTATCAATGCTTTTGACACATATAAATTATCAGATAATTAAAATATCAGATCAAATAGGCTGTTTTTCGTTGGTTGTGAGCTACAAGCATTACTCCCAAATAGTAAACTGTTAAAAAAATACCATATAAATGCTTTAATTATACAATCTTGTTTTGTAGTTAAATAGGAGTATGTATCGACAATTAAAACGGGTTAGGTCGTTATCTCTAAAAAAAATTATAAGCTTTCCTTTAACTACTAAATCAACACTGCAATGATACCCTATGTCCTGATTTGAGACAAAAAAATGTGAGAACAGGTAACTATAAAATGATAACATGCACATTTTATACAAGAAGCAAATTAGGTGTATCTGTTACCTTTTTGTTGCTTTAATACTTTTGTAAAGTCTCTGTTTACATGCAGATTATATGATTTGTGTTGAGCCGTTTGATAACTGAAAACACTATTCTGATAACTGATTACTTAGCTAAACTGCTATTACAATACTGTACTTAGGAGTTGAGGAAATGCAATTTATATAGCATAACAAATTATAATATATAGAATAATCAGATATATTTTGGACTTTGTTATATGATGTTTTGTATGTTTAATTTGTAGTTACTATACGGGACTTTAATTCTTTAGTAAAAATACCTTATTGCCATTATCAGGTATTTCTACTCTGATATTTATACAGATGAATTGTGAAATTTGAGTGGCCTGAGTGTAAAAAAAAGGTCTCTATAAAAAAATAATATGATAAAAACAGTCCATATGTTACAAAGAGCATGTAAACATTATGTACTTTTACTTTAACAAAAGTGCCTTTTGGCTACAAAACAACCACTTGTAATCAACCGGAAACAGTAGTATAAGCTGCTGTTTCCTTATTGAAAATCCTTTAATTTTTATCAAAAACAACTACGGTATAAGTTTATTCATTGAGGATGATTTGATATTATTTAAAAATTACACACAACCTATTAGAAAAAAATGAGTTGTTTCTTTAAAATTAATTATTGATCTAATCCATAAAACAATCATAATCTATGGTAATATCAACTATCAGTATATATGTGGTTATCTGCCTAACTGTATGTTGATAAGGTCACGCCGTGACCTTGCTATTATGCCTGTTGGTTGCAGGCAGAAAACAGTTAGGGAGAACTAACAAATGCTTGTAACATTTATGGTACCGCCAATCATTTTTAAGGTTATCTCAAAAGAATTAGTCATTTTACTGGATATCACATTTAGACAGACTACTTTCTATTCCTATTAACTAAGCAATATTGTTGTATCCCAAACAGGTTCTATATCTGAAATTGCTGATATCATAAAAAGTCCAACACCAGATACTCCTTCAAGAAAAGATGGGTCGTTAATATAGTCAGAACTATTTGCTGCCCTGTATGTTTTAAAACCTGCTAAGCCATCTTCATTGTTTGCAAATTCCATAGTTATATTAAGCCAATAATTAGCAGCCTCTTTAAACTCAGATATGCCAGTATAATTATACATCCGAGAAAATATTAGCCCTAAACCACTTGAACCATGGCACAGTCCTGAATCTTTAACATATTCGTTATCAATATTTCTTCTGGTTGTTGAGTATAGCATTATTTCCTCAGCAAGATTCTTCCACTCCTGTGTGTTTGTTTTGTTACCAGCTTGCCAAAGCGATATAGCGATTCCCATGTCTCCATAACACCATGCTAATCTACTCTTTTCTGTTTCATTATTATCATTAGCACATGAAGGAAAATACGATCCTACTTTATCAAAAGGCTGAATATTAGTTTTTAAGTATTTTACAGTTTTTGATAACAGGTTATAGACTTTATCTTTATCAGAACTTTTAATGTACAAACTACTCAGGAAGTATATAATACTTGAAATACCATGAGAAAGACTCAGGTTATATCCTGTTTGTCCGGTAACTGGATTCGAAGACTTCCATGAAACCCCTTTATCATTAAAATCTTCTGCGCTTTTTTCAAGTTCTTCTAAAATATAGTTGCATATATCTGTGTTATCTTCTCCTTTTATAAAATTAATACCATAGCCAAGTGCTCCATGAAGGTAGTCGTAATTACCATTACCAAAATCTTTTTCAATTATTCTTTGTAATGATGGATAGAAAGGTGTTATAACCTCATCGTCATTAAAACTTATGAGTTTCTCCTTTTTTAATACAGAAAGAGTAAAAAGGATACCCGAAATACCCTGTGCATATGAAGGTATCCTGAAACCTTCATTTATACAGTCAAAATCAGCATAGATTAACTCATTTGCTTTATTCAGATACTCAATATTATTAGTATACTTATAGTAATAGAATAGAAACAAAGCTACACCTGTTTTTCCTCCCATTAAACCTGTGTAACTACTCTCATATCTATAACTGCATAATATCTTGGCTATCTCTGATAGTTTATTATCTATCTGTTTATTGCTCTTTTTTACAGCTTTCCACATCTGATTATAATAGTTTTTCAAGAATTAAATAATCAATTCTGTTGCATATACTTTATTACATCTACAGCTTTCTCCATAAACTCATCTTTACCTGCCCTAACTCCTTCTATAGTTTTATGAACCTCATAATCCGGAGAGATGCCAATACCATGAAACCTTGTACCATCCAGTTTTGTTACCTTCATGCCTGTAAAATATAACTTATAACCACCAGTCAAGCTAAATATATTAACATCACCATTTGTTCCTGCACTATTTTCTCCAACAATTAGTCCCAGTTTATAATATTTTACTATGCCCAAAATACTCTCGCAATAACTTATAGCATTTGATCTTGTTAAGAAAACAGCTGGTGCTTTTAATTGAGGCTCTTTTGGGGTTATATTCCAACCAAACTTATCGTAACCAACAATATCTTTCTGATCGGGATAGATATATTTTGGAATCTGCATCCAGTTACCTACTGTATCATTCTGTGTTATCAGATATGATAAAAACTCAGGACTGCATTTCGGATATCTTCTAAGATCAAAAATTATCCCCTTACACTGTTTTAACTTTGGTAATAGGCTATTAAATTCCTGCATATTAACCTGAGAAAGATTGATATAAAATATACTATCGCCTAGTCTTTTAAATTTTGTTTTATTGGTATTACTTCTATATATAGCTGATAGATTAGAGGTGTTAGCTATTTTTATCTTTGATTTCTCTTTGTTGCTATTGATAATAGTTAGTGTTGTCTCTGTATTAAGTGGTCTTCTGAGAGAATACAGTTCACTACGATTCTTTAGAAATCCTGATGTTGCTGCAGATATATATTTTTTCTCTTTATCAATAAAGTTTTCTGCGTTGGTGTTATTAATATTTGTAATTATATCACCTGTCTTAATCATCACATTTTTGTCAAGTACAGATGTAACTACTAACTTGTTTTCAACCCTCTCCCATGTTAATGGTAAATAGCCATTATTACGGTTGTCCTTTTCTGAAATTACCCGGATATGACCATCGTTAAGTTTTGCTGTTAACTTTCTCAATATATCAACAAACGATTCCTTATTATCTGCCTGGCAATATTCAGATATGGTGTTTATTAATTCTCTGTTCCAGTCTACACTAACCTCATTAAAATATGGATAAAAATGTTGAAATACATTCCATGTTATAACTATAGCTCCAAGCTCTTTGTCTGTTTTACTTACAGGTTGAGACAAACTATATTTTAACTTATCTAATAATGCCTTATCAGCAATAGGGTATGTAGTTTCATCATTACCGTATAGAGCTACAGGCATTGTGAGTTTTAATCCACGAGGCAGGTCTTTATTAATAACTTCGCCTACATTCGGGTATTGATCAAACATTGTGTTTTTTACAAATGGTTTAATAGACAGACAAAAGTTGTTAGTTGCAGAATCTCGTTTTACTGATGAGGTATGATAAAGATTGTCACTCTTAGTGAGGAATCCCTTTGGAATGTTGTATTCTGAAACAATATTCAGATCTGCATTATCTATTTTTACTACCTGCCAGCCGCTATTTGTTTGTACTTCAAGCAAAAAATCGTCAACAAATATCTCTGCATCACTACGGTTAGATACTCCAAACATAACAATTGTATTATTGCCACAATATGTAGATATCTGGTTTGTTCGCCATGAATTATTAGAAAATTCGGTGCAATGTATTAATTCAGGCTTTGTAAATAGTGAAAGCTTTGACCCTGCTGCAATAAAAGCATTAACCTTACCACCTTCATTACATTTAGAATTAAAAGATAATCGGAGGTTATTATATTTAAATATTTCAGACTCTATTACATAATAAATCTGATATTTATTGGGCTTTGTATCAACATTAACTCTATTGGTTCTGATACTTTTATATGTTTCAGAACCAAGATCATCCAGTTTTACACCAAAATGTTGCCATGCAATACATCTGTTAATATTTGTATCCTCCGGTATTAATGCGTTTTTATCAAACTCATAGTAATCCGCCTCTAATGAGATTTTTAAAGTTGGAGCAATTGGTTTAAACAACCTTAATATAGTATCACGTAAGGCTTTAGATGATTTAGCTTCTTTTACTCTGCTTACTCCATAAGCAGCAAATTTATTCCAGTCTATTGTTTGTGCTTCATCACTAGGATGAAACCAACGTACATAACCATAAACCTTAGTAAAAGCCTCTATATTTTTAACCTGATTGTTATCCTCTTTACAACCAACTGATAATGCTATAAGTAATAGTAATGAGATTTGGTATATTGGTTTCATACTGATAAAAGTAAAGTATTTGTTTTCACAATAAAACTGTTATAAATGTCCAAGCCCAATTATTAATCAGGCTTGGATTAGTCAAAAGATTTCTACCTTATTTATGGTTGACATGTTACTTTTTCATTACAGTTATTGCAATGTGTATGCACTACAGAGTAACAGTTCCCTGCTTCAGATGGCTTATCTGGCTTTATCTCTTCACATGTGTCTGTAAAGCATTTGCAACCTGTATAGCAACTAAAAGTACCAGCTCCTCCAGTACCTCCTTTTATTTCACTCATCCCTTTCTCTGTTAAATCAGCAATTGTATCCTTGCTTAATTGAAGTTTCTTTTTCATTTTAATGTCTTTTGTTTAAAAAATCCTTGTTTTTTCACAGGTTAGGGCTTCCTGTAATAACTCATTAAATTAGCATCGCGAATTAGATTTTTTAATTATCGACAATAAAAGTAAGATGTTGGTCTGCCACTTTTTGTCAGTGTGCAAAAAAAATTACATTCTAAACTTTTTTTGCTATTCCTAAACTATAGTAAAAATCATTCTTATACACATAAGAGTCTAATTCTTTTGAATATTCTATCTCTGCGCCCATATTTTTTAAATCATCAATATATCGCCATGTTTGACGTTCAGATAGTTTTATTTTTCTTGATAACTCGATCATATTCCCTGTTGCTTTGAGCTTTATCAACTGATCTATTCGTTCAATTTTATTTAATCGTTCAATAAATGTCATTTTTAAAGGTTTTGATTGTTTTTAATCTGTAGAATGTCTACTCAACTATTTTTACATTAAAATATCATGGTACAATAGCTTTAAGTGGAATTTATTATTGCTATAACCAAACTGTTTGGGTCGCTATATAATCTCTCTTTAAGTTTATACTCCGGCACTCTGTAGTTGCTCTCCTTTAACAGGCCGGAGATAATAAAAAATATATTATCCATAAATCAGATATTCAATGTGTAACAGAATATATTGTTGTTACTGCTACTCCTTATGCGCAAAAGGAATTATTAGTATTATTAAGCTCTCTTAACTGATTGTAAATATATAACTATATATAATAAGGTGTAGTGTGTTATAGTCTGTTTTTTTGTTGTAAAAACAGGCGGTTGGGCTAAACCATTGGAATAAAGAGTAGTTAATGTCAAAAAAAGTTATACTCTATAAAGTGTTTGTAAAGTAAACGTATAGTTGTTGTGTAAATACTCTATAAATAACCTCACAATTATTGTAAACTATCAGCACAGTTATAGTCGTTTTTTTTGATTATTGATAAAAAGAGAGATGATAAAACTGACAGGGGAGAGGTATCTGCTTTTTATCTAATAACTACAGTTTATGCTGCAGGATTTGTGTGAAGTTACATTATATTATGAGCAGAGTTTCATTATACTTTTAGTAAAGTTGCGTTATACTTTGATCAGAGTTTCACTATACTTTTAGCAAAGTTGCGTTATACTTTAGTCAGAGTTTCATTATACTTTTAGTAAAGTTGCATTATAAATGTATTACAGAAGTTGTTATTTGTGGTTTGCTAAGAAATAAAAATGGCGATGTTTTAGTTACATCGCCATGTGATATTGTTAGAACTTTGCGGTTACTTTAATGTTGAACATCCGGCCTGTAAGGTAGTTTGGTACGGCGTAGTATCCTTGCTCGCCGTTTTGCGAGCTTACAGATTTAATCCAGATATGCGATATTGTATTTCTGATGTTTAACAGGTTCAGAACCTCAGCACTTACCCAGAAACTATCTATGTTCTTAAGTAATTTCCAGCTTGATTCAACCTGATCTTTCTGTTTAAATACCTTTGTAAATCCAACATCAACTCGTTTATAGTCCGGAAGTCGGAAGTAGTTGTCGTTTCTCTCAGAATGCGGGATACTTTGCGGTGTACCTGTTCCGTAGAACGCTGTAAGGTTTACCTTCCATGTTGGTAACATTGGCAGATAGTCCTGAAAGAACATACTGAAATTAAACAGCCTGTCGGTAGGTCTGTGGTAGTAACCAATAAATACCTTTTGGTTGTTTTTATCAAGCCAGTAGTCATTCTCTCTGTCCTCTTTTGTTTGCATTATAGATAAACTAACCCATGATTCGGACTCCTCAACAAATTCTCCGTTTAACTTAATTTCTGCACCATATGCATACCCTTTAGCATTGTTTTGTGCCTCATATATTACCTGAACATTGTTTATCTTATATGGTACCAGATCGTACATATATTTATAGTATAACTCGCTGTTTAACTTAAATGGTCGTCCCCACCATTTAAAGTAGTATGCATTTCCGAGTACCAGATGCCACGATTTTTGCGATACTACATCTGAATTCCACTGACCTTGTCGGTTAACCATCTCCTTAAAGAACGGGTGTTGGTTATATGATCCTCCTGATAGTGTGAACTGTAGGTTATCATTCCATATAGGCAGATAAGCAATGCTTACTCGCGGACTTATAAAGTAGTCGTTGTTTATTGATGAGTACGAAGCTCTTATACCAGCATTTACTTTTATCTCTGATCCGTCTGTTGTCTCAAAGTTATGTATGTATGACAGTCCTGCTTCAAATATGTTGTTTGTACGTTTTTGTTTGCTGTTTACCAGATACTCAAGTTCTATTTTATTATCAGAGTATGGTACAGAGTAGCCTGCTGAATCAAGCATCTTCCACTCCTTTGTCTGGTAATCAAAATCTTGTAGTTTGTATGCCAGGCTCCAGCTAAGAGATGAGTTTACTCCGCTGTATGTCCCTTTATGTTTAACCTCAAGTACCTTTGCTTTCATATAGTTTCTGGCATGTCCCAGATATGAACCAACACCGTTTGCTCCAGATGTATTTTCGTCGGTAAACATGTCGTGCAGCCAGTACTGACCAAGGATATCGTATGTTTCAGACTCATCTGTATAGAAGCCGGATACAAATGTTCTCAGGTTAAGATTAGATATCGGACGCCAGTTTAGTCCAAGTGCTATCTGCGATGTCTGAAATTTATCTTCTTCTTGTCCCTCAAAGTATATCTTAAGTATCTGTTGTTGATTTAATGACCCGAATGTAGTTTCTCTGTCTTTTGGTTTAAAGTTAAACTCTGTTGAAGAGAAATTACCGAACAGGTTAATGCTTACTTTTTCTGATAACTTATAGTCTGCAAATAACTGTCCGTCTACAAAATTTGGTTTGTACTCACCTTTTGTATCAAGTGTTCCCAGTAGGAATCGTGTTGTTTTGTATCGTGCTCCGGCAATTACATTCAGTTTTTTGTTTGGTGTAGCTCCACCAACATATACGCTTGATTTTAACAACCCCAGTGATACTCCGGCCTGCATCTCTTCTGGTTTTTTATATTTTATTGCCAGAACCGATGATAATTTATCGCCATATCCTGCATTAAATCCTCCCGCTGAGAACTCAACACTTTTAACAAGATCAGGATTTATTACGCTTAATCCTTCCTGCTGACCAGATCGTATCAGGAATGGTTTGTATACCTCAATACCATTTATATATATAAGGTTTTCGTCGTAGTTTCCACCCCTTACTGTATATTGAGACGATAACTCGTTACTGGCAGATACACCCGGCAATGTCTTTATTAGTGTTTCAACACCTCCAATTGAGATAGGGGAGTAGCCAATACCTTCCAGTTTAACCATACGCAGAGCAGACGGATCACGTTTTTGTGCAGATACAATTACATTCTCTATCTCATAGGTCTCCTCTTTAAGTGTGATTTTCTGAAACGGATATTTACCATTTATAAGTTTTACATTACGGTACTCATCTTTATAACCAAGGTAGGTAACAATTATTCTTACAACTGTATCTCTATTTTTTTTAAGCTCAAGGTCAAAATAGCCATCATCGTTACTAATACAGCCAATTGTACTGTTTAGTTTGGCTATCTGTACCATAGGAATTCCGTTACCTTTAATATCGGTTACGCGTCCTTTTATAATGTTCTCTTGTGCAGTTGAAAATGTGTATAGAGTTAGTAATGTAAGTATCAGTGTTAGTTGTTTCAGAAGTATATTCATTATTTGTGGTCTCTTTTTTCTGTTTTGTACCGCTTTTATATCAATATAAGTAACCTCACAATATACCAAAATATTGTATTAATATATATTAAAACAGAGAAGGTTGCCATTTATCTGGCAACCTTCTTATTTAATAGTGTTTTTGTTTTAGAAAAAATCTACAGAGAGGTCTTGTATAAACATTGTATATGACAGCTCTTTAGATACTCTTGTCTCTGTAAGGTGTACAATATACTCTTTCTTATTACCCTCTTTGTCAAGTATTGGAATTTCGAGTCGTTTTCCAACGATTTTGCGTTTTACAGGATCTGTAAGTGTAGCAAGGAATTCCGATTTCTTGATGTCTTTAGCGTCAAACAGATCTTTTACATTAGATTTACTTAAGTCAGCTTTGTCTAATTTCCAGATACTTGAAGCAGCATTGTTACAGAACTCAACCATACCTGTATCGCCTTTAAATATGATGATACCATCAAGTGAGTTTTCAAGTAGTTTCTGGAAACGTTGTCCGGCTTTTTCAAGCTCTTTGTATTGTAGTTTGATCTCGTTTTTAGCCTCTTTAAGTTTCTTGTTAAGAATTACTTCTGATTCAGATAGCATCTTTTTCTGCTCTTCTAATCTCTGATTCTGAAGTTCTGTTCTTAACTCCATCTGTTTCTCAATGGTTATATCGTTAGCAACAAACAAAACCTTGGCTATGCTTCCGTACATATCCTTAACAGTAGTTATTGTTCCGCGTAACCATCGTTCTACTTTGTCTGAGTTTATAACTTTAAAGTTACCAGTGTAAGGTATGTCGTTAACAATATCGTCCCATATTTTCTCAAGATCAATGCCTGAGTTCTTAAATAGTGCAAATATTGTTTTATCAGTTTTTTCAATAACCTCTTTTCCGAAGCATGTCTCAAAATATTCGTTACCCGATATAAGATCTCCGGTAGGAGTGAACTCTATTTTAACATTCATTTGTGAGAATGCTTCAATTTGCGATTTGTAATCGAGACTAAGTTTTTTCTGCTCAGTATCGTCAATAGCAAGGTATAGTATCTTCTCTACAACACCCTCTGTGTTTCTTACACATGTATATGTCGATATAGTCCACAAATCAGTACCATTTGCAGTGATATGTTTCATATATCCCTCAAAGTGTTTACCTCCAACAGATAATCCCTGCCATATTGTTTTAAACCAATCTTTATCCTTATCGGCAAGGAATGTTGTAATGTGTCTTCCTTCAACATCCTCAGCGCGTGAATATCCCAGTTTGTTTATGAATTTGGTATTTGCATACAGAAGCGTTCCTTCTATAGAGAAGTCTGCTCTGATCATTGTATGGTTTACCGAGTTTGAGAAGCTTATAAACTGATTACTCTGTCTTGCCATCTCCTCTTGTGTAGCTTGCAGCTCTTCCATATTCTGGCGCATCTCCTCTTCTTGCGCAAGCATAGCCTCATGTTGCTGTTGCGAATCTTCAAGCAGCGACGATGTAATGGCGTTTATTCTTACGTTAGATAGTGATGATGCAACAATCTCTGCTACCTTCTCAACAAATCTGATCTTGTACTCTTCAAGCTCGTCAAATGCTGCAATCTCAATAACACCTAACATCTCATCGTTAGATATCATTGGTACAATAAGCAGTACTTTAGGTACAGCATGTCCTAAACCAGATGTAATATCAATATATGTATCTGGAACCTTCTTTATGTATATGCGGTTTCTCTCAATACCACACGATCCTATTAATCCTTCGCCCCACGGAATTTGTCTGTCGCAATATTTGTTACGACTATAGGCATATGCTCCTTCCAGAACAAAGTATCTGTTTGCTTTATCTTCGTCGTTAAGTATATATACTCCTCCCTGATTAGAATCGGTATATTTTACCAGATTACTGATTAACTGATACGATAGGTCAGATATACTATTACTGTAATTTCTTACTATCTCAGAGAAATTGGCAATACCCTGAGCTTCCCAGTTGCGCTGCTCATCCTCTTTACGTCTCTTATCCTCTTCATCTTTAGCTTTGCTAAGATTTTTTCCAAGTTCAATAAGAGAGTTGGTAAGCTTATCGTTTTCTTCGTTGTTAAGATTTCCAAAATCACCTTTTGTCATGTCAACAACGTAGTTGTAGTATATATCAGTTTTATCGTTTGATCTCTTTACATAGTTATCGTATTCTGCATTGTTTATTAGAAACTTTCTGCCAAAGAATCGTGTAGCAAAGTACATTATAACAGGCATTAGATCAAGTACAAACAGATAATAATTATGCTGATGCAGATACACAATTTTAGATAGCGAAACGCCAATACCTTTAAAATGAAAATCGAAAAAATAAGCCGATAACGGGAGTAATAAACCAACTCCCACGCCAATCAACGTCATGCGGTTTAACCGACCTTTAATTTGAGCTTCTGATTGCATATTTAAAATGATTTTTTTTCATCGTCTAAAGTAGCCAATATTTTAAAAAAGATGACTAAAAATAGACAAAAAATCATTTAATAATTCATTTTATTTATGATAACCCATGAATATATTCACCTATCTCGTCAATTGATAATACTTTATCGGCTGCGCCAATCTCAATTGCTCTGCGTGGCATTCCCCATACAACAGATGTCTTTTCGTCCTGAGCTATAGTTACTCCACCATTCCGTCTTATGTCTAACATAGCTCTTGCTCCGTCGTCGCCCATACCAGTTAGCAGAATGGCAATACAGTTTATACCACATGATATTGAAGCTGATCTGAACAGAACGTCGATTGATGGTTTATGTCTGTTTACAGGTAGGTTATCATATTGCGATATATAGTATTTATTGAATCTTCTTGTTATGCGCGAATGAAAACCGCCTTTAGCAATATATACTGTACCGCGTGTAAGCTCTGTTTCATATTCGCCTTCAACTATATTAATATCATATATAGAGTTCAGCCTTTGTGCCAGCGGCGATGTAAAGTTTGCCGGAATATGTTGTACCACAACAATAGGTGGGGTGTTCATGTTTACATATTGCAGAACCTTTTCCATTGCAACAATACCTCCTGTTGATGCTCCCATAACAATTAAAGGATCTGTTATATTGCTGAACTTTATAGTATTATTCAGAGGAAGTATCTCGTCAATTGTCTGTTTTGGAACTGCTTTTATATTATTATCGTCTGTATTCTTATCTGTTTTTTTAGTTTGTTTATTTCTTTTCACAGGCTTTGTTTTGCCTGTAATTGATGCATACAGTCTTTTTTCAAACTCACCCAATCCGTTAAGATTATTAAACTTTGGTTTCTCTATAACATCGCGTGCACCGGTCTCAAAAGCTTTTTCTTTTACTTTGTCGCTTAATGAAACAAGTGATGATATTATAATAACGTTCATTGGGTGCTGCTTCATTATTCGTTTAAGAAATGTTAGCCCATCCATTTTGGGCATCTCTATATCAAGCAGAACTATATCGGGTTTCTGCTTACGCATTATCTCAACAGCTTCAACAGGATTTTTTACAGCTTTAATTACATACATGTCTGGATTCTTCTCTACAATGTTTGTAAGAACCTGTCTGACAAGTGTTGAGTCATCAACTATTAAAACACCAATATTAGTATCCATCCTTAATTTGATTGTATTAATTTTAATCGTACCTCGCCCGTATATGTATTAAATATAATTCGTCGTCCTCTTTTACCACCTACACTCTCTGCAACAATTGGTATGTTTAATTCAGTTATTATCTTTCTTGCAAGATCAATGTTTCTTAATCCTATATTGAATGAGAAATTTTTTGTATCAAACATCTCGCTACCGCCAAATACCTTGGCAACAATATCTTTTTTTCTCGATCCTGTTGATGATATTTTGTCAATAAGTTTCTCGATAGCAATATTGCCATATTTTGGCGAGGCCAACCCGTCGCCGTTCCAGTATGGAAGTAAAAAATGGTTCATACCTCCAATCTCACGTTTCTTATCCCACAGGCAAACTGCAACACACGATCCTAGTATTGTAGATATTTGTGTTGGTTCTATACCCACAAATATTGTTGATGGGTACAGATAGTGATTTTTTGTCTGTATAGTATTGTTAAAACAGTTGTTCATCCGGATAGTTAAATAAAACCTCGTTACCACTTAGTGAAATATCGTAAACATTTTCGTCTTCAACAGGTAGTTTACACTCAAAAACAATTGCATTATCTGTCTCAAACAGATCAATTGAACCACCAAACAGCGATGTTATTTCCTGAACTACAGATAACCCCAGTCCCTGTCCTTTATTTAATGAGTGAACAGATTTTTCTGCTTTATGGAATCTCTCAAATATCTTCTGTTTATCTTCAGTTGAGATACATTGTCCTGTATTTAATATTTTTACAGACCAGAATTCTGTGTTTTTATCTGATATAACCTCAATTGTTTCGTTGTTGTCGCTGAATTTTATTGCATTGCTTATCAAATTGCTAAGTATTAGCTTAAATGCATCGTTATCTGAGATAACAAATCCATCAAATGTTTCTGCTTGTATATATTCAAGGTTCACATTTTTTTCGGCTATCTCAACACTAAAGTCATCATTAATTTCATCAATAACAGATGGGATGTATATTTTAGATTGGAATGGTTCAAACTCTCCGGCTTCTAGTTTTGCAGCCATAAAGATGTTTTTTAGCTGAAAGTCAAGTGACTGAGCATCGTTGTAAATGAGTTTTGCAATATTAAGTACAGCGTCTGGTTTGGTTGCAATATCGGTGTTTATAATATTGCGTGCCAGACCTATTATTGAGGCAAAAGGATTTACAATTTCATTTGCAATGTTTGAGATAAAGTGACTTTTAAGAGACTCTGACTCTTTTAATTTATTATTCACCTTCTCTAACTCTATGTTCAGCTCTTTTAATTGTTTTAGAGCTTCATCTTTTTCTGAAAATCTTCTTTTGAGTTCAGATAAGAGTTCGCTATCTGATAGATGTATCATAGTTTATTGTTTTTACAATATTTATATACTGAAGAACTTACAGGAACCAGATCAATATCTCTCATTAAGAGCGATTCTGAGTGGCCCAGAAACAGAAAACCATCTTGTTTAAGGTATCTGAGTATATTGTTTATTACCTGTTTTTGTGTTTCTATATCAAAGTAGATGAGTACATTTCTCAGAAAAATAATGTCGAATCTGTTGTTGAATACAGGTTCAGTACTTGTAAGGTTAATGTATTTAAAATTTACCTTATGTCGTATTTCCGGGATAATCTTAACATTTTTCCTGTCTTTGCTTCTTAAAAAGTACTTCTTCTTTATTTCAAAATTAATATCTTCCGATTTCTCAGCAAGGTATATTGCTTTTGATGCCCGTTCAAGTACATTTGTATCAATATCGCTTCCAATAACAGAGAAATCGAAGTTGTATTTATCTTGTAATTCTCTGAATGTTATTGCAAGTGAATATACCTCCTCTCCGGTAGAGCAGGCAGCGCTCCATATGTTTACATTATTTGTTTTCTGTAAAACTTCATTTATGGCATTGGTCTCAATATATCTGAAGTGATTCTCTTCTCTAAAGAAGTCTGTTTTGTTTGTGGTAACACAGTTTAGCAGATGTTGTATTTCATTTGTCTGCCCTTTTTTAGAGAAGAGATAATCAACATATTCGTTATATGTCTTAAGCTTAAGTGCTCTTAAACGCTTAGCCAGACGCCCGTATACCATTACCAGTTTGTTGTCTGATAGGGATATGCCTGACAGGTCATAAACCAGATTTCGTATTTTATCAAAATCGGAGTATCTCAGTTCATTTGTATTAAGCGTCTGTTTAAGCTCGTTAAATGTCATAATCAGAATTTTTCGTATTGATCGTCATCCTCATCATAGAGATTTAGCTCTACACCCTTGTTTTTGTCGGCTGCTTTACCATTTTGCATCTCTGTTGTCTGCGAACCAAGATTCTCTGGTTTCGAAGGCATAGGTTCATATGGTCTTTTTGTTTCAGATATAGGCGATAGGGCATCTTTAAAGAAGCTATTCTCTTTTACCTTAAAGAACGATACCATATGCTTTAACTGCTCTGCCTGTCTTGACATCTCTTCTGATGAAACAGCCATCTCTTCTGATGTTGCGGCGTTTTGTTGAGTTATTTTATTAAGTTGCTGTATTGCAACGTTTATCTGGTTAGCACCAAGATTCTGCTCAACCGATGCTGCTGTAATCTCCTGAACAAGTTTTGATGTTTTCTCTATTTCAGGGACAATCTCTGCAAGTTTAGTTACCGATTTACCTACAATTTCAACACCTGTTGTAGATACTATATTTATTTCGTCGGCAGCTTTTTTACTACGTTCAGCAAGGTTTCTTACCTCTGATGCAACAACGGCAAATCCTTTTCCTTGTTCTCCTGCTCTTGCAGCCTCAACAGCAGCATTAAGTGCAAGTATATTTGTCTGGAAAGCAATATCGCCAATAACAGTTACCTTGTCTGCTATCTCTTTCATTGATCCTGTAGCAACACTTGCCGATTCGTTATTTTGTTTTATCTCTTTTGCGGCAGCAACGGCAATGCTCTCTGTTTGTCTTGCATTATCTGTGTTCTGCTGAATATTTGAGGTCATCTCTTCCATAGATGATGATACCTCCTCTGTAGACGAAGCTTGTTCATTAGCTCCTTGTGAAAGTTTCTGTGAAGCCATGCTTAGTTCCGTACTGGCATCAGATATATGATCAGCAGTCTCGCGTATGCCAGATACCATATCACGAAGTGTCTCTGTCATTTTTTGCATTGCTCTGGCAAGCATTCCAACTTCATCTTTTCTTAATAGAAAATCGTTACTTATGTTAACAGTAAGGTCGCCTTTGGCTATTGATTCGGTAACGTGTATACTACGTTTTAATCCGGCTGTTGTAGACTGAGTTATATAGAATGCTACTATAAACAGGAATATTGTAACTACTACCATTATACCAATTAATGTATTTGTAGCATTGCCAATAAGCTTGCTTATAAAGTTGGCCATCTCTTTTGTACCCTCAAGTCCGTTTTTTGCAACACTATATGATATCTCTATGGCCTGAGCAACAACTCTGTCTCTCTCCTGATCTGCTTTTTCAAGAATAACCCTGTCGTCTTTTACCTTATTCATCTCTTTCTCAATAGTATCAAGGTAACTAACAGCGGTTTGTAGTTCCGGATCGGTATCAAACATTGCCAGTTTATCAATAATCTGTCTTATAGTGTTTACATTGTTGAGTATTGGTTCTGCTTCAACAAGACTGTTTCTTATTCTTGCCTGATATGTTAACTTTGTGACTTCGTCAACTCTGTTTATAATCTCGTTAGACCATACTATGGCGTAGAATCTGTTGCTGGATAGCTTGTTTCTGTTTATATCTCTTTCTGCTATATCGCGGTTTCGTTTATTGTAACGTACAAACAGATCGCGGAATTTTGTTGTAGCTGTAGCATATATAATTCTTGAGTCGTTAATACGATCAATCAGTGTTATGTTCTTATCTGTTATGCTTTTATACTTCTCAGCAATATTCCTTGCTGTGGTTATCTGATCCTGAGTCTCTTTTTGTCTCTCCGGGTCAATAATAAGACTCTGTGCAAAATCCAGATTTCTCATTATCTCATTGTAATTATTAACACTCTTTTGCAGCGACTCCTGATCGTGGGTCTGTTCAAAGTGCTTATAATGATTTATCGATTCTTTAAAGTGTCGCTCTATATTTGTTGCAACACTAACGCCATTTGCATATTGATCTTTAAGAACTTCAGATGCTTTATCTACTTTATACATATCTATATAGATAAATACCTGCGAAATCATTGCAATAAACAGTATCAGACCAAAGCCAAGGAGCAACTTTGCTCTGAGTTTTATGTTATTAAAAAATGTCATGATATGTGGTTTTTTAGTTTATACTTCGTTAAGAGCTTTTTCAATATTATTAGCCTCTTTCTCAAATATTACAGATTCGTTAATTAGCATAACGAATTTGCTGTCTATCTCAATGGTACCTGTGATATAATCGGGGGCGATTGCGGTACCGTATGCTGTAACCTCTTTAATGTTGTTTGGGTGTATTTCAACTACTGAAATAACACTGTCAACAAGGACTCCAATTTTCACAGATTCGTTGTTTATCTCAACCTCGTGAACAATTATACATGTGTCCTGATCGTTTATAACCTCTCCAATGCCCATTTTTTGTTTAAGATCCATTATAGGAAGAATCATACCTCTTAGGTTTATTATTCCTTTTATGAATTTAGGGGAATCAGGTATCTGGGTTATGCTTCCGGGCTCAATAATACTTAACACATGTCTTACATGTGTTCCGAACCTCTCTTTTCCGAGTGTGAAAATTAGGTAAGAATTGATATCTGACTTCATCGTTTATGTTTTTATTTGCATCTGTTAAAAGTTTTTGATTATGCAGAAACATATAATCTCTCTATATATGCCTCTGATATCAGTTTAGTGTCAACGCATCATATTTTATGTAGTATTTAAGTTTAACTGTTTTGTTTTCTGATGCGCCTGTATCTTACGTATCAGTTTGCTTACATCAAGAACCAGTGCAATGCTTCCGTTGCCCAGTATAGAGGCTCCTGAGAAGAAATCTTTGTTCTCATATACATAGCCCAGAGGTTTCAGAACGGCTTGATATTCACCAATTATATTCTCAACAATCAGCCCGAACTTATCATCCTCATTTTCTACAATAATAACCTGTGCTTTATCATTTTCTGGTGTATAGTCATCATAAAACTCTTTTATTATATCGTAGTAGGGGAGTCGTTCATTATCAATTTTTATTGTACCATGAAAACTCTCTGAATATTGCGAGTATGTAACAGGATATATCTTATATACACTGAACAGAGGTATTATATACGATTCATCTTTTACCTGTACAAGAAGACCATCGATAATTGATAGTGTAACAGGTAATTTTAGTTTTATTGTAGTACCTATACCTTTTTGCGAGTTAATTACAATATCGCCACGCAGATCAGATATTCTTTTGTATACTATATCCATTCCAACACCTCTTCCTGATAGTTCGGTTACACTATCGGATGTTGAGAAACCGGGCGTAAACAGAAGCTCCATTACCTGTTTCTCTGTGAGAGTCTCGTTTGCACTTATAAGTCCTTTTTCAACAGCTTTGGTTTTAACCTTGTCCGGATCAATACCTCTTCCGTCGTCGCTTACCTCAATTACCACATGCGCACCTGAGTAGTACGATTTTAGTGTTAGTTTTCCGGTAGGGTTTTTACCTATCTCTATTCGTTCCGACTTACTCTCAATACCATGATCCAGAGAGTTTCTTACAATATGAAGCAGAGGATCAGATAGCCCCTCAATGATAAATTTATCAAGTTCTGTATCGTTATCAATAACCTCAAGATTTATATCTTTTTCCAGTTCAACAGAGATGTCTCTGACCATTCGTTGGAATCTTGAGAACAGACTCTTTACAGGTATTAGTATCAGAGAGAAGGCCACATCTCTAAGCTGACGGGTTATCTTATTTATATTTTCAGAGATGTAGAATAGTTCAGGATCTTTTTTCTCTTCGGCATTTGATAGTAGTCTTGCCTGAAGAACTACCTGTTCGCTAACAAGATTCATTAGATGGTCAAGTTTTTCTGATGTAACCCTTACGCTCTTTATTATTTTTGAACCAGACGCCGTATTGGTCTCAATAGTTTTGCTCTCAGGCTTTTTAGAGATGAGGTGTTTCTCAATATTCTCAAGCCCGAGTTTATTCTCACTATTAATACTGTTTATTATAAGATTCTGAACAGATTGATTTTCAAAAATATTATCATCTGTAATATTTACAATCTCAATATTTATCTCTGTTTCAACAAACATGAATACCTCTTCTATCTCTGTTTTGTTTTTATCTGTGTATACAAGAATTTCCCAGGCTATATAACTCTGTTCAGGATTTATGGTATTCCATTCCGGTACCTTACTGGTTATTGGATGAATCCAGTTTTCTCCCATATCTGCTATCTCTTCAATAAGGAATATTGGGTTGGTTCCATTCTTAAGCAGATCAGGTAGCGATTCAAGATATATGTAATATGATTTGTATTTAGGTGTGTTTGCGTATGTTGGTTTTGTCTTTGGCGTATTTGTATCTGTACCTGAAGACATAGCCGTAATTGTTTTTATCAGTTCTTCGTGTATTGTCAAATCGTGTTCGTCGCAATGATCATCTTTGTCTAAAAGTACTCTCAAATGATCCATTGAGTTTAGTACGGAGCTGATAAGCTCAGAGGTAATTTCTATCTTATCCTCTCTTATCTTGTCAAACAGAGTCTCCAGTACATGCGAAAGTCTGTCTATATTTGTAAAGCCAAACATAGCACTGTTTCCTTTAAGGTTATGGATAAATCTGAATACTTCTCTAACCAATTCCTTGTCAGACGAGTCTTTTTCAAGTTTCATGAGGTTAGACTCAATAGTAGTTATATAATCCAGTGCCTCCGATTTGAATTTTTCGGTTAACTCTTCAATCATCGTACTACTCTGTTTACAGCGTTAAGTAATTTTTTTGGCATAAATGGTTTAACAATCCATCCTGTTGCTCCGGCATCTTTTGCCTCCATTTTTTTCTCAAGCTGACTCTCTGTGGTAAGAAAAAGGATTGGAATTCCGAGAAACGATTTCTGTTCACGAATTCTTCTTATAAATCCAATGCCATCCAGATTAGGCATATGAAGATCGGTAATTATAAGGTCTACAGATTTTCCTTCAATAACATTAAGTGCGTGAACTCCATCGTTACCAGTAATAACGTTAAAGCCTTCATCTTCAAGGGTTAGTTTTACAACTTCGCGAATGCTTTCAGAGTCATCCACAACTAAAACCGTTTTTTTCATACGTTTAGAATTTATCATTATAAATAACCTTTTATACAGAGGTAGTCTTCTGTATTGTCAGATTATATATTGTTAATTATAGTATACCAGATGTTTATTTAAAGTATTGTCTGGTATAAAATTGTTTAGGCTAAATGTATGTTTGGTTTATTGTGGTTTATAGGATTTTTAAACGTGGTCAGGTTAGTATATTGTACAGACCTACTTTTTTAAGTAAATCTTTATCTTCGGTGCAGATATCAAAGGAGACTCCTCCCCATAAATCCTCTTTTTTCAATGAATTTTTAAGGCTTATTACAAGGTTAATTATCGACAAGTCTATTTTTTTGATGTTGTTTAGCGAGATCTTTACCTTATTCTTATTCATAAGGCTTTTCTTAAGCATAAGATAAACCTGATCAATGTACCGTATAGATAAATCGCCGCTTAACTCAACAAACATGACATTGTCTTTTAACGATGTTTTTATATTATATGGTAGAGTTTCCATATGTTTTAATTTTGAATGTTATAATAGAAAAAACCTGTGTTTTCAAGTACTTCAGTGTTAGATTCAAAGAAATCCATATTGAACTTGATCTTTTTGTTCATTCTTATACTTAGTTTTTTCAGGGCTTCAATTACATTTATAAGAGTGAAATCAAAGTTCTTAATGTTTGTAAATTTTATTACAAACTCCTCGTAGTTTGAGCCATTTCTGTGAAAAAATTGGTTTAGTGTTTCAACGCTTTTCTCAGAAACATAGCCCTTTATTACAATGGTAGCAACCTTTGTCCCTTTTTTTACCGTATGATTTACCGAAAACGACGACTCTTTCATTGTTTCTTATCTGGTTAAAGGGTTATTTACTTTATTATTTATACTTATGAAATTCATCTTTTTTGATAGTCCCACTACTTTTATATAGTATACTACTCCAAATTCAAAATCAGAAGATGTGTTGTTCAAGTAAATAGTAAGCATAATAAATTAGTTTTAGAGTTATACACTTGTTTTAATAAAATCAAATACAGTCTAACGTGGTTTCAAAGATACGGCTAAAAGTTATTATAGCAGTTGTAATGTGCGGTGATATAGGATAATAGATTTGGTGATATAAATCACCTTTATGTTAAATTTTTTTTGTATATTTAATATAGTTAAGGTTTATTATTTTACTTTAAAATATGGCTATGAACTGTAAAATTCCCTCTTTTGATAGTTTATCAAATAAAGAGATATCAATTATAAACAGCAATAGTTATACTGCATCTTATAATAAGAAGGATCTTATTTTTAAGCAGTATGGAAAGATAAATGATATTATGTTTATTAATTCGGGTCTCATAAAGATTTACAAAGAGGGGCGTCAGGAGAAGAATCATATATTGCGTATTGGATCAAAAGGCGATTTTGTTGGTATACTTGAGATGTTCTCTAAAAAACAGCACTGCTACTCATGTGTTGCTCTTGAAGATTGTGAGATAGTACATGTTGATGTTGATGTAATAAGAGATATATTTGAAGGTAATGGTAAATATACATCGGCTGTACTACGCAAGGTTACAGATGTAAATAATGCTACCAATGACAGATTAATAAGTCTTACTTATAAACAACTGCCCGGACGTATTGCAGATGTATTGTTATATTTTGCCGAGCAGATATACGGAGACTATACGTTCTCGTTTCCTTTATCAAGACAAGAGCTGGCAGAGATAGCGGGGACAACAAAAGAGAGCTTTATAAGAACTCTTACTGAATTTAAGAACGACCGTATAATAACTCTTAGTGGTAAAAGAATAACCATAGAGAGTGTTCAAATTGTAAAGACATTAAGTAAATTAGGATAGTTTGATTTTGTATATATTTGATTTTCATTAATTTTTAGTTTAACTTAATAGTAATATACTTTTTGTTTAATTAAAATAGATATTATTGATAATAAATTTTAATAAAATACGTTATTGATTTTAAGTAATTACAGACGCTTGTAATTATTTGACGCCAATTTCAGATAAATCACACACACAAACTATTAAATATTGAGCATACATATGTTTTATATTGTGGTATATATATATTAAATATATACTGCGTAACTAAGTATGTAAGATTGATGTTTTTATACATTAATTACAAATTACGAGAAGAATGAAAATATTAGTTGTTGATGATATATTGGTAAACAGACTTTTACTAAAGGAGATATTAAAGAAATTTGCCGGAGTGGTTATAAAAGAGGCTGAGAACGGCAAGGAGGCAATAAAGAAACTACAGAACGATGATTTTGATATTATATTTATGGATATTGAGATGTCTGAAATGAACGGACTTGATGCTACTAAATATATTAGAAATCAGATGCCGGAACCTAAATGCAATACAACAATAATTGCAATTACAGCACATAATCCAAACAGCTTTGCACATATGTTTGCTAAAGTTGGATTTAACGATCTTATGGTAAAACCCTACTCAATTGATAAAATTCAGAAAATGATAGATAGATATAAGTAAAAAAACATGCAATTTTGCAACCTATTAACCACACTAACGTTAAACACAAAGCGGTTCACTATTATGTCTTAATTTGAAATTTAATTGTTATGATGCAGAAATATATAATAAGCCTTTTTAACACAAATAACAGGATTATAATTCCTGGGTTTGGTGCGCTTATAAAAAGAGAAGGTCTGTCTCCAGAGGCCTCAACAGTTACGTTTAGCCCGTTTTTAAAATATAACGATGGTTTGTTAGTGTCGTATATTGCTAAGAAGGAGGATATTCCGAAGGATGAAGCTCAGAAGAAGATAGAGACCTTTGTTGATGAGCTTAAGGATAAGCTTAATAAGGATAAGAAATACCCGGTTGAAGGGTTAGGAGAGTTTAAAGTTGATGATAAAGGAAATGTATCGTTCTCTAAGGTTGGGGCAGGAGCAAAGCCCGAAGAGAAGAAAGAGCCTGCAAGCACAAAGCCTGCTGCTGCAAAACCCGACGACAAGAGTAAAACGGTAGTACCACCAGTAAAAACAGATCCGGTAAAGAAAACTGTTGTACCCGGAGCTACTGCAAAAAAAGAAGAGAAACCAGAAGCGGACAAAAAAGAAGATGTTAAACCAAAAGAGCCGGTAAGACCTAAGCCGGGTGCCTCAAAGGTTACAACATCATCGCCATTATATTCAAGCCCGGGAACAGAAAAGAAACCTTTCTCAATGTCGTATGATGCAGATGCCGACGACTATGATGATACATTAGATTTGGACGAAGGGAACAGGCGTAAGAAAATATTGATAAATTCGGCAATAGCATTAGTGTTTATTATAGTTATTCTGGTAATACTTAATCAGCTTGATGTAATAAATATATTTGGCGGAAAAGATAAGGTTGAGATAGAACCTGTAGCTATAGAGCAGACCGATAGCGAGATGAGTAAGGATGATGAGCCTAAAGACATTACCTCTGATGGTAGTACTGAAGCCAAAGAGGGTAAAGAGCTTAAGATGCCAACAGATATTAATCCTAAAACCGGCGAACTGATGCGCTATTATATTATAGCAGGTAGTTTCAGGATTAAGAGTAATGCTTACCGATTCTCAAGAAAGATGAAAAGACAAGGATATGAAGGACGTGTAATCCTGAAAGAGAATAACATCTATTCAGTATCAATGAAGAGTTATCCGGGATATACAGAAGCTAAAGCAAACCTTCTTATCTTCAGAAAACGCCAACACGATTTATGGTTGTATAGATATTAAAATACTTTATAAAATAGCTATATTAGCCTCCTGATTTCAGGAGGCTTTTTTATGAAAAAAATTGTGGGTAACGATTTTTCTTTACACCAAGATGATTGTAATAGATGATTCCTTCTGACCATTGAGAAAAAACAGATAGATGAAGGACTTAGTAATACCATTTAAAGACCGTAATATAATTGTAACGAAGAGAAGGAACTTAAAGAGTTTATCGTTAAGAATAAAACCTTTCTCTGATTTCAGACTGAATGTTCCGTATGGAGTTCCTGTGAATGAGGTAAACGAATTTATAGCCTCTAAAGAGCAGTGGATGGATAATGCACTAATAAAAATAAAAGAGATAGAGAGTAAAGATACATTTATTATAGAAGATGGTGTATATAAAACAAAATATCATCAGCTTGAGATAAAAGGATTGCATGTTCGTGACATTACATTTAACATTGATGGAGATAAAGCCTTGATAAGTTATCCTATATCGATGAGGGAAAATGATAGTGATTATTTACAGGAGACTATATCAAATTGTGTTATTGAACTGTGGAGATTTCAGGCAAAGAAAGTGTTAACATATAGAGTATTTGAACTGGCTACAGAATACGGTTTCAGTTACAATAAGGTATTTATTAAGAACCTTAAATCAAAATGGGGTTCATGTTCTGCGGTTAATAATATTAACCTGAATTTGTTTCTGATGAATATACCCGATTATTTAACAGATTATGTAATTTTGCATGAACTGGTTCATACAAAGGTAAAGAACCATTCAGCTGAGTTCTGGAATACACTTAACAAGTATGTGCCAGATGCAAAAAAGGTTGATAAAGAACTCAAAAATTATTCACTAAATGTAACACTGGAGAAGGTATGAAATTTGAACTTGAAACAGAATATATTGAACTTAATAAACTGTTAAAAATAACAAGAGTTGCTCAAACAGGCGGACACGCAAATATTATTATAGAGTCGGGTAGTGTGATTAGAAACGGAGAAGTAGAGATGCGCAAAAGAGCTAAACTTGTAAAAGGAGACTCTATAACTGTTGAAGGAACAACTATTGATATAGTATAGTCATAAGCTACAACGGAAAATCATTTAATCTGTCAATTAGTTCTGTACTGGTCTCAAATATATCAGTAGTAATTGTTGACAGATACTTTTTCTTCTCTCCATTCTCAATACTTTGAGTTTTGTTTATCAAATTCAGAAACTCACTCTTCTTCTCTAACGCATCAGCCATAACAGATATAACATGCTCCTGATATATTTCAGGCGAGTAGTATAAACTCGAATAACATTCATCAATTATGTGACTGAATATGTAGTTAACATCCTTTTTTAAATCTCTTATCTTCATATCTCTATGTTTCTAATTTATATTAAATATAACTAAATTTGTTGCATTACAAAATAGTTTTTACGCTAAATACCATTAAAATTTTGCAGTAAATATGCTTCAATTTCAGGACGATATATTCAGACTAAAAGAGAGATTAGACGAACAGGAGAGGAGACACGAAAAGATTGTTAATGAGCTTTATACTGAGATAGAGCGTTTGAAGGACAGAATAGAGAAGATTGAAACCAATACTATTACAGAGGAGTAGCTTACAGTATCTCATCATCTTTCATTATATAGTTGCCTGTAGAGTTCATAAGAACAATATTTAACAGAATATTATTGCTAAGAACATTTATACAGTGAAGATGACAAAGTTCTATAATACGATTGTAGAGTGGTGAACTGCTGTTAAAAGGTTCTATATCTGTTAATTCAGAAGCCATATTAATAGAGTTTATTCTGGATACTTTGGTTTTATGTAATCCACAGCTCTCTGCAATGGCAGATAAAAAATCGCGGTTCATTACAACCTTTTTGCTATGTGTATCAAGATGCCCTTCGGCAAGTTTAACTGCCTTGCCAAGCATTATACCTAATGTTACTTTGGTTATATTACTGTTTCGGTTTATAAATCCAAGAGTATCGCCAATATAATTACCAAACTGTACAAAAGCAATGTCTTTATAGTTGCTGAATATTGCTTTCAGGTAGCGTTCACTGCGTCCTCCGGAATTTAATATAACATGATTCTCGTTGTTGGCAGAGGCTACATCAATATTCTGTTTTATAGATGCCGTAAAAGCCTCAGAAGAATACGGCTTTACAATACCTGTTGTTCCAATTATGGATATTCCGTTAACAATCCCTATTCTGGGATTGAATGTCTTTTTGGCAATCTTCTCGCCTTCAGGAGCAAATATTTTAGCTATTAAGCCTTGTTTAAACTGATGCTCTTTCCTGATAATACTCAGTTCAGATAGTATCATTTTGCGTGGTACCGGATTTATTGCATCGCCTTCAGGAGGTACCGATAACCCCGGTAGTGTAACCTTTCCAATACCTTTTCCTGCTGCAACAAACTCTCCCTGATTTAACGATATAAGTGTTTTGCATCCAATCTCGCAGCCATGAGTAATATCCGGGTCGTCGCCGCCGTCTTTAAGTACTGTGCATATGGCTGTGTCAAATTCAAAATGAGAGTACAAGGTTTTAAACCTTACTTTTGTTCCATTCGGAATTGTGATATCGATATTCTGAACCTCTCTCTGCTCCATTAACGATATGGCAGCAGCTTTTGCAGCAGCAGTTGCGCATGCTCCGGTTGAGTATCCTGTACGCAGATTACTCTCATCCTTAACACGTGTACACATAACCTCAAGATAGTGCTTTAACCCTGTAAGCTGATTGATAGTGATAAATATATCGTCAATCTTAGGGCGTTTTACAACAAACAGATCAATATTCTTTCTATTTACAGCCTCTATCTTCTCTTCCATATACCCATTAAAACCATTCTCTTTGGTAATAATTGCATCGGCTTTGGTACTGTTTATAATGTCACAAACCGACTCAACTGTCTCTCTCTTATCAAGCGTAAACAGACGGTTCTCAGGAATTCCAATAGCTATTGCTTTGGCTATAGACTCAATACTATTTAGTGTACGGTAGTATACAACCTTAACATCAGAAAGTTTTTTGTACTTGTACAGTGTATTTGCTCCGGTAAGGGCAAGAATATTTCTATGCAGATGCGATTTGTTCAAGTGCTCAATAATCTCATCAATAGAGTCTTTGTATATTACATTTTTATGCTGACGTGGCGGGAATTTCCGTATAAAACGGATAGCCTTAGTATCAGTATCTTTAGCAGCCAGAGCAATATTACTATGTAGATTCTCAGCAAACGGATGTGCAGCATCAATAATAAGATCTATGCTGTTTTTTGATATATAATCAGATATCCTTCTTGCATCAAGGTCGCCGAACCTGTACATAGAACCTTCTGGCGGTACAAAATTGCACTTGGTTTTGGTTGAGTAGATAAAATCTAATTTCATTATGCTGAGTAACTCAGCCACATCCTTCCCCTCTGTTGTTCCGCCAAAAAGTAATATCATGTTTTATCTGTATAGATGTTTAAAATCGTGAGCGTATAGTCTTGAGTCGCCCTCTCTGTTCTCAATAGCATCACCAACAACCATCATTGTTGTAAGCGTAAGCTTGTTCTCATTTACAATCTTAGCAAGATCCTTTAACTGACCTTTGAATATCTTCTCCTCTTTCCATGTAAGCTTATGACATACAGCAACAGGAGTCTCCGGCGGATAGTGTGTAAGCAGCTTCTCCTGTACCTTATCGGCAAGGGTTGCGCTAAGATATATACACATAGTACTCTTTGACTGAGCCAGTTCTTCTAACTGCTCTGAGTCAGGCATAAGGGTTCTCCCTTCGCCACGGGTAAGTATAATTGTTTGTGTACCTCCCGGAATAGTAAACTGAGCTTTCAGACGCGATGCTGCTGCCTGAAACGATGATATACCAGGGGTAATAGCATAACTCCATCCATATTCGTCAAAGTATCTCATCTGTTCCTGAATAGCACCATATATACAAGGATCTCCGGTATGCAGACGTACAACAAGTTTCTTTTTGTCATAAAACTCCTTCATAATCTCAACCTGCTCCTGAAGATTCATAGGGGCAGAGCTACGAACTGTTGCACCCGGTTTAGCATAATGTGTAAGTTCTTCGGGTACAAGACTACCAGCATATAGTATAAGATCGGCACGTTTAAGAAACTCTTTACCTCTTACCGATACCAATTCAGGATCGCCCGGACCTGCACCTACAATCTCTACATGGCCGTTATACTCGTTAAACACATTTATAGCTGCTGCGTATGTATACTGTAACCCATCAGGTAAAGTCTCCTTCTGTTTGTCAATAGTAAGCTTATCTGCTTTTGCGCTAAACATAGCCGATGCTTCAGAAACAGAATGTAAACCGGTATTCTCATAAACCTTATCAGAGTGTTCTGCCTCGGTAATGCTGTTCAGTTGTTCGTTACTGTAGCAGTTAAAATCTACACCAAGGTATTTAGCAAGAGCTATAATAGCCTCCTCTTTCTCCTTTATTGTTGTGCTATTTACCGATGCAACAGATTTCTCACTATATCCGGCGCTGTTAAACTTTGTAATAAAATCAGATACAAACGTATCTTTATCTATATCTTTTCTGCAACCAATGCCAACATGAAGAATAGCCGGACGATAAACTATACATGGTGTTTTTGTATCGATAATTTTATGTGATACAGCAATAATAAGTTTATAATCGCCGTGGTTAAACTCGTTTGATGAGTAATATACATCGGCAAAGTCAGGAACGGTTCTCAGAAGCTTCTCTGAACCATTATCTTTTGCCTCAAGTACCAACGCAGTCTTCTCGCCATTTACAAACAACGATATAATCTCATTAAGCGAGGTGTTGTATATATCTGTTTTCCAATTGTATTTCTCTGCAATAGTATCTAACGACCATAGATTCATAGAGTCTGAAGCCGTTGTAATAATAGCTTCGCCACCAGTTATTCTGGCAACCCTTTTTGCAAACTCATTAGCTCCTCCAACATGACCAGACAGTACAGACTGTACATAATATCCGTTAACATCAATACTAATAATTGCCGGATCGCTCTTTTTGTCTACAATATGTTTTGCTATGCTTCTTATACATATGCCAAGAGCTCCTACAAAAACAATAGCATCGTAGTTATTAAAATTATCGTCAAGCCACTCAGATGTAGATGTAATTTTTGTAACCGATTCACTCTCGCGTACTGAGAATATTGATATCTCAGGTATCTCAGTCTTTACAACCTTAGCCAGCTCTACACCAGCATCGGAATGTGCAATAAATGCTATATTATCCATCTGTTTATTTTTTCTTTTTCAATACTATAACAGAGTTAATCTGCTATTTTGTTGCAACAATTATGGTTATAGGATTATCATCATTACTCTGAACAATCTGCTCATTTACTGATTTAAACCCAAACTCTTGTGTTAGTGTACGGAACTCCTGTTTGCTACTTTCAGAAACAGAGTTTATAGCAAGTACACCACCAGTTTTTAACCTGTTGTACACCTTGGTAAAAATATCTCTCATTCTACCACCATGACCACCAATAAAAATGGCATCCGGCTGTTTTATACTATCCAAATTACTATTTATGAAATCTGCTTCGCAATAGTCAATCCCTTGAGCACCGAATTTAATAATATTACTTGATATAAGCTGTTCTGAATTGGCTCTTTTTTCCCATGCAAAAATATCAAGATGAGGAAACTGTAAACGCACCTCAATTGATACCGATCCGGTACAGAATCCAATGTCCCAAAAAACCTCTCTTCTGTTTAGCTCCATCATTGCCAGAGTGGTTAACCTTACGGGCATTTTTGTAATCATCTTAGGTCTGCCATCAAGTATATTAAACTCTGTTTCAGGAATCCCAAAATATTTGATACGATTATGCTCCTTAATTAAAATAAGATTGTTAAGGTCAGAGAATGTTCTGTCAGATGTTTCATTAAGACTCAGATGATGTATAGCCTCATTATCGTTGCCAAGTTGTTCGCCAACAATAACTTTATAGTTGGTATAGCCAAATTCAATTAACCTCTTTGCAATAACATCAGGTGTTTTTTTTCTGTCTGTAAGAACACCAATCTTCTCTTCGCCTCTTATAAGGGCATTATCCAGCTCCTTCCACGGACGTCCGGTGCAGCTTACAATCTTCATATCCTGATATGGCATAGGTACTCTGTGTGCCAACATCTGTAAGCTATTAAAATATGGCTTAACAACAACATCAGCATCAGGTATACGGCTCAGTAATGTGTTTGCAAAACCGTAGAATAGCGGATCACCAGAAGCAAAAACAACCATATCGCTATCTATCTCACTATATCTCTTAATAAGCCCGTCGATAGGTACAGTTATCTCTATCCATATATGATTCTCCGGTAAAATATGCTTCACAATATTGTAGTGTCGTTTCCCGCCACTAAAATATTTGTGAGACGCTATAGTGTCAGATACCTCTCTGTTTATATCAATCAACTTATCCGGAATGCCAACTACAGTGTATTTCATCTGTTTATAATTATTTCTTATTTGTCAGATAGAAACAGAATAATTTAGCCATTCTTGTTTTATCTGTTATAATTTATTTTTGATAATGTATATTAAAGATCTCTTCCCGGATTAATCTCCTGAGCATCATCATAGCATAAAATGGAGTTAACTATAGTTGCTGCCAGTGTAGAGCCTCCTTTGTTACCCTCAATTATTACACTATTAATATCGTTAAAGCATTTAACCCTGTGCTTAGATTCGTTTACATTTACAAACCCAACAGGAGCAGCAACAATACCCATAGGCTTAGCTTTACCTTTTCTTATTAAATCAGTAAGCTCTATTAGCGCGGTTGGGGCATTACCAAAAACAAACAGCGCATCCGGATGCTCCTCAACTGCCAGTCTTATTCCTGCCTGAGTTCTTGTAATACCTTTCTCGTTTGCAAGCTCGGTTGTTTTAGGATTATTCAGATAACATTTTGTCTCAATGCCAAGTCGTTCAAGGGCACCTTTTCTTATACCAGACTGTACCATTGTAACATCAGAAATAATTACACTGCCAGGTTTAATAATTTGGTTATGAATACTCTCTATTACACCATCGTTACATACAAGTATATCCTCCATCTCAAAATCGGCCGATGTATGTATACAATGCAGAAGAGTCCACAGCTTTCCTATCTCATGGTCAGTAGATTTCATCTTATCAAGTATAGTTCTGAAACTCTCAGACATAATCTTCTGTCCCGGCTTTTTATCCTCTTCGGCAGGTTTGTAGTACCCTCGCGGAGTTATTATCTTATTATTGCTGGTGTATGTCTGGCTGTTTCCTATAACAAGAGTGGTAAACATATCAATTGAGTCAATATCTATCTTGTTAAGAGTGGTTATTGTAACCTGCTGATCTTCTCTTCCTACCTGTCTGGCAACACCTACAGGAGTATCTCCATCTCTGTGTTGCAGGAATATCTCAACAAGTCTGTTTAACTGCCAGTAACGCCCTTTTGATTTAGGATTATATATAGCTGTAACAAAATCTGCTATAGCAGCAGCCTCAATACGTTTCTCAATCTTCTCCCATGGAGTTAAAAGATCAGATAATGATATAGCGCAAAAATCGTGACTTATAGCTGCACCAAGTGCTGCCGAAGCTGCCTGAAAAGCACTTATTCCCGGAAGTATCTCAACATCAATATTGCTGTTCTCTTTTGTCTGCATCTCAATAATTAACGGAGCCATACCGTATATACCTGAATCGCCTGAGCTAATAACAACAACACGCTCTCCTTTATTTGCAAGATCAAAAGCAATAGCTGCTCTCTCAATCTCCTTTTTCATTCCGGTATCAATACACTGCTTACCATCAGTAAGATCTTTGTCAAGAAACTCAAAATAGTATTTATATCCTACTATTGCTGTAGCCGCTTTAAGAGCAGCTGTTACTGCTGGTGTAATATGCTTTTTATCTCCCGGTCCCAGTCCTGCAACTATAATATTTCCGTTCATATCTTATTTTATCTGTTTATTCTTTCTTTTCAATGGTCAGATGAAGCTTAGCATAATAATCATTCTTGTGTGCGAATAACCATTTTCATGCTCCGTTTCATACGCTATAATCTTCCTTGTCTTATCACTCTGTTTTATTCTGTTCAGATAACAGAGAGTTGTAAGTTCTATTTCTGTGGGTAGTTATTTATTATAAATATCGAAAAATATGTCTTCTCTCTTTCCCGTACAACATCTGTAGAGTTTGTAATAAACTCCCTGTCGGTACCAACCCCTTCGGCATAAATAAAGCTTTTGTCCAGTTTGTCTATAATATCACAAATCTGATTCTTCTTTCTTGCGGGTTTCATAACCACAACGGTGTGATTATTACTTACAGATTCCTCAATCTCGGAGTCAGAAGAGAACCCTGTAATGATAAGAGTTTTATCCTGTTGTAACGATATTGGAATTTGACCAACAGCTCCGGCATTAATAAAAGCCGGTATACCAGGAACAACCTCATAATCGGTATTGTTGTCATTAAAAACATCTGTCATGTATGAGAATGTACTATAAAAAGATATATCGCCCTCTGCCACAATGCATATATCACTACCTTTTTTGCATAAATCAGATGCCTGTATAGCTACATCTCTGTATGCTGCTAAAGCATCGTCTCTGTCAACTTTCATTGGCACAGTATACCCTTGCATCTTAGATTTATCTATATCCAGACAATTAAGTATACTGCCCGAATGACTCTTTATATCACCCGATGAACCAACTGTTTGTGGATAGAATATAACTGAGCATTTATTTAGGTATTTCAATGCTTTAATTGTAACAAGCTCCGGGTCGCCCGGTCCTAAAGAGACCGCATAAATTTTTGAACTACTCATACATGTAAAAATTTGCGTAAAATTAGAGATAAAAAAATTTAACATCCTAAATAAAAACAATGTTTTTTGATAATCTTTATATAATATGCTTGTTATCAGATTACAGACCCTTTTTTTAGGAGAGGTAAGGGCTGTCTTTCCGGAAAATATTCAAAATTCCTATTGGGGAAAGTATTTTTAACTGGTAGAAACCAGAATTTCCCATAAGGATTTAGATGAGAAACTGAATAGTGATCTTATTTCCCATCGGAAATTCAATGAGAAACTGAATAGTGATCTTATTTCCCACGGGGAATTCGATGAAAAACTGAAAAATGATCGAATTTCCCACGAGAAATTCGATGAAAAACCGATAAAACATCTCATTCCCCACGGGGAATTGCCATATTTTTTCGTTTCTCATGATTTTTCCCATAGGGAAAAGGCTCCTTAACCAGCTTTTATACATAAGTTTTATAAAACCTAAGGCAAAATATCTGCTATTCTGCAATAAAATATCATCCTATTAACTTAATTAGCTCATATATAGACTTGAGTAATAAATTAAAAACTTAAAAAGGAGTAACTTTTTTACTATTTTATAAGATAAACAAAAATAAATAGCAATATTTGCAAGGCATTAGAAAAGGGAATCCGGTGCAAATCCGGAACTGTACCCGCAGCCGTAAATCCTATTCCTGTTTTGGGGATATGTTTGCTACAAAATACCACTATTTCTGTTTAAGAGACGGGAAGGTGTAGCATTCGGGAGAGTCGGAAAACCTTGCTTATGTAAATAAATATCAAATACTTTCGGGAGATGGAGTTATGGTAGGTTTTGATTTTAATAGGTCTTTTTTCACAAACCCGTATTCGGGGATTAGCGGTATTTCATTAGCTACAACTTGTTGCTATGCAGATACCTCTGTTTCTGTTATATCTGTAAAATCCGGTTATAATTTGGTTAGTAACAATAATTGTGATATTTACAGCCTTATCCATTCCCAAATTTTTTGAGTAAATGATACAACAATCTTATATCAGGTTAAATAACCTGTCTACCGGATATATATCAGGCAGACATAAGAAATTGGTAACCGCAAAGCTCAATGCGGATCTATACAGAGGAGAACTTACCTGTCTTTTAGGTCCTAACGGGATGGGTAAGTCAACTCTTCTGAAAACACTGTGTGGTTTTCAGCAATCTATTACAGGTAATATAATAATTGATGGTGTAAATCTAAAAGATTGTAACCCTCATAAACTATCCAGAATAGTTAGTGTTGTATTAACAGAACGTCCCTCTATACCAAATATATCGGTTTATGAGGTTGTTGGTATGGGCAGAAGTCCGTATACCGGTTTTTTAGGAAAGCTAACAACTGATGACAAAGTTGTTGTTGCTGATTGCATAAATAAAACAGGGATAAACAATCTTAGAGAGAGGCAGTGGTTAAGCCTTAGCGATGGCGAGAAACAGAAGGTTATGATAGCAAAGGCTCTTGCTCAGCAAACGCCGGTTATCTTTCTTGATGAACCTACTGCATTCTTAGATTTGCCAAGTAAGGTTGAGATAATGCACCTGTTGCACAAACTTGCACGTGAGCATAATAAACTGATATTTTTGTCTACACACGATATGGAGCTTGCGCTTCAGATGGCAGATAAGATATGGGTACTTGCAGGAGAGGAGACATTATGGACTGGTAGTCCGGAAGATCTGCTTATGAACAGAGACTTTACACGTTTCTTTGAGCGCGATGGAATACGATTTGACTACAAAACCGGTCTGTTCAGGATAAAGAACGATATAAAAAACAATATACACCTTATAGGAAAAGGGTTTGAATACGGACTTATAGAGACTGCGCTAATGCGATCGGGCATTGGTGTTGATGGAAGAGAGACATGTGAATATGTTGTTGAGATTGAACATGAGGATGTAACAAGATTCAGTTTCAGAAAAGGTGATGAACTGCTTAGTAAGTCCGACTCTGTTGAGGAGATTACGCGCGTTGTAATAGATAGACTCAACAGGTAACAGATTAGTGAATATATTTATTTTAGGATATGGCTCAGGAAGTATTAAAGCCAATAATGTTTGTAGGAACAGGTTCTGATGTTGGTAAAAGCATAGTTAATACTGCATTTTGCAGAATATTTTTAGAAGACGGATATAATCCTGCTCCTTACAAGGCGCAGAATATGTCGTTAAATAGCTATGCAACACCAGACGGACTTGAGATAGGAAGAGCACAGGCTGTTCAGGCAGAGGCGTGTAAGCTACAGTGTACAACAGACATGAATCCGGTATTGCTGAAGCCATACGGCGGAAACAAATCGCAGGTTGTACTAAATGGTAGACCAGTTGGAAACATGAGTGCCGCTGATTATTTTCTTAAGAACAATAAACAAGAGCTGTTTAATGAAGCAAAGAGAGCGTTCGACAGGCTTAATCAGGAGTACAGCCCGGTTGTTTTAGAGGGGGCAGGAAGTATATCAGAACTTAATTTGTACGACAGAGATATAACAAATATGCGTATGGCAGAATATGCAAATGCCAACGTATTTCTTATTGCTGATATCGATCGTGGAGGTGTATTTGCATCAGTATATGGCTCGGTAATGTTATTGCCTGAGAATCATCGTAAACTGATAAAGGGTATTGTAATAAATAAGTTCAGAGGAGATATATCGCTGTTTGAAGAGGGCAGGAAGATAATAAAAGAGATTACGGGCGTTCCGGTAGTAGGAGTTATTCCTTATTATAAGGATATCTATATTGAGGAGGAGGACTCTGTAGCTCTGTCTAAAAAATCAAACGATTACTGTGCCGATAAAATAAACATAGCTGTGGTACATATAAATCATATGTCGAACTTTACAGATTTTAATGTACTGGAGCGCAATCCGTCAATAAACCTGTTTTATGCTTCGGCACCTGAGCAGTTGCAGAATGCCGATATAGTTATTCTGCCAGGATCAAAGAATACTATTGCCGATCTTATTGATATACGCAAGCGTGGTTTTGTTAAGGAGATACTGAAAGCAAAAGAGAGCGGTAAAAAAATAGTTGGTATATGTGGTGGTTACCAGATGATGGGACAAGAGATACTTGATCCGAATGGTGTTGAGGGTGATGTTGAACGTGTAGAAGGATTAGGTCTGTTACCTGCCGTTACGGTTTTAGAGACCAGTAAGGTTACAGAGCAGTGTACATTCTACTATAAAGGCAGCAGTAACAGATCATATGGTTATGAGATTCATATGGGAAGCACTCAGTTTACAGATAAATCAGAACATGTAAATGTTATAGACAATCGTGGAAGCGAAGGTTGTATGGTGTCAGAAAAATGTTGGGGATCGTATATACACGGGATATTCGATAACGACGATGTTATAAACGATCTGCTATCGGGCTTTAGCGTTAAACCTGTACTATATAATCACGATAAATATAAGCAGGAGCAGTACGATAAGTTGGCAGCACATGTAAGAAGCTATTGCGATATGGATATGATTTATAAAATATTAAAATCTGAATAGTATGTTGTTCGGACATGGCGACGATGCATATATGTATAATAAAAAGAGCTGCATAAACTTTAGCAGCAATGTTTATTATGGCGGGTTAAACCAGGGGTTGAAACAGCATCTTATTGAGGCATTAGATCTTATAGGATCGTACCCTGAGGTTATAGGAGAGACTGTAATTAAAAAGATTGCGGCATATCACGGAGTTAAAGAGCAAAATGTTGTTGTTACATCAGGTGCAACTTCTGCATTCTATCTTATTGCACAGACATTTGCAGGAGGTCAATCTACAATATTCTCACCATCGTTTGCAGAGTATGAAGATGCCTGCAATGCTAATCAGCACAATATAGAGTTTATTAGCAGAGATAAATTTATTACAACAGAGCTTATGCCTGAAGATATGGTTTGGTTGTGTAACCCAAACAATCCTGACGGAAAGCTGTTAAGTGCAGATAGTATTATAAAGCGAGTATCTGAGAATCCATCGGTACAGTTTGTAATTGATGAGGCTTATATAGATTTTACAGCAGAGAGAGATAAGAACTCTGTAATACCATATATAGATAGATATAGCAATGTAATTGTTGTTAGATCACTTACAAAGAATATTGCAATTCCCGGACTACGACTTGGTTATATTATTGCATCAGACTATATAGTTGAAGGTTTGTTGGATCGAATACAACCATGGTCTGTAAATACACTTGCACTGAAAGCCGGAGAGTACTATTTTGATAATATAGATGATTTTAAGATAGATACTGATGCTTTGCTTAGAGATACAACTGATCTTATTAGTGAGATTAATGAAATAGATGGTTTCAGAGCACATAAAACCGATGCATCGTTTTTTCTTATAGAGATAGCATCGGCAGATTCAAAAGATCTGAAAAGCTATCTTATAGATAAACATGATATACTTGTGCGTGATGCATCTAATTTCAGATTGCTTGACAGCTCTTGTATCAGGGTTGCAACGCAAAACAGAGATAATAACAAAAAACTAATAACCGCTCTTAAGCAATGGAGTTGCAGATAGTAATAATAACACTTGTTCCATTAGCTGGATTTCTGCTGGATCTTCTGTTTGGCGATCCTTTCGGAAGGTTTCACCCTATAGCACTGTTCGGGACAGCCATCTATAAATTAGAGAAACTGCTGAACAGAGGCAAGTATAGAATATTTAAAGGAGCGGTAATGTCGGTTATGCTGATAGCATTTGCATATCTGTTGTTTTATGTTTTGCTAAACTATATCTGGCAACAGAATTTCTATATATATATTACAGTCTCTGTAATACTGTTCTTCTTCGGAATAGCATCGCGTACACTAATAAATGAGGTTCGGGATGTGTTTAAAGTTCTTAAAGATAGAGGCATTGAGGCAGGACGATTGCAGGTTGCTCGTATTGTAGGACGAGATACATCTCAGCTTGATAGTAAAAAGATTAAGATTGCTGCGCTTGAGACTCTGGCAGAAAATCTGTCTGACGGGGTTGTGGCACCACTGTTCTGGTTTGCAATTGCCGGTATTCCGGGTATGTTTGCATACAAAATGATAAACACACTCGATTCAATGATTGCCTATAAATCTGAGCGATACTTTCTGTTTGGCAGAGTAGCCGCATATATAGATGATATTGCAAACTATATTCCGGCACGATTAACAGCCCTTTTTATGTTTATAGTGGTTCCTAAAAAAAGAGTGTCCGATTTTATACTCAGATATAGTAAATCACATGCAAGTCCAAACGCAGGTTTTCCGGAATCGGCAATGGCTGCAATAATAGATTGTAGATTCGGTGGACCAAATATATACCATAATAAACTGATAGAAAAACCCTATATTGGAATAACCGATAGAGAACCAGGGGAAAAGGAGCTGAAAAAAGCTCTGTTTGTAAGTAGAATGGTAGCTGTAATTGGGGTTATTATTGCCGCTGTAGTTGTTTTTGTAAAATATGTATAATCATAACAGATATGTACAAGATAGATATTGAACCAGTTGATAAATCGTTGCAGAGTGAGATTCAGTATATACTCGATAATAAAAGTAAACCTCGTGGCTCATTAGGCAGACTAGAGGAACTGGCTATGCAAATTGGGTTGGTTCAGAATACAATATATCCAAAGCTGAAAAAACCTGTTATGCTAACCGTAGCTGCAGATCACAAAATAACAGATGAAGGCGTAAGCCCGTGTCCGCCAAAAATGACGTGGCAGCAGTGTCTGAACTTTATAGAAGGAGGTGGAGGTATTGGACTCTTCTCAAACCTATATGGTTTTGATCTGTATGTTGTTGATGCAGGTGTGGATTGTAATTTTGAATCGCATCCGAATCTTATTCAGGCAAAAGTGAGAAAGGGTACAAGAAACTTTGCCAAAGAACATGCAATGACCTCTGATGAGTGTACAAAAGCAATTGAGAACGGACGTGATATTGTAAACCATTTCTACGAAAGAGGCACAAACATTGTCGGATTCGGAGAGATGGGAATAGGTAATACATCGCCCGCTACAGCTCTGTTATCGGTATATTGTAATGTGCCTGTTGCCGACTGTGTAGGCCCGGGATCTGGATTAGATAAAGACGGTGTAGATAATAAAAGAAGAGTACTTGAGAATGCGATTAAAAAACATGGCATATCAGAAGACCCTTTTGAGAATCTGTGTCGTTATGGTGGATTAGAGATTGCTACAATAGTAGGAGCAATGTTGCAGGCAGCAAAAAACAAGATGATGGTAATTGTTGATGGCTTTATTACAACATCAGCAGCACTGGCCGCATATATGATAAACCCTGTTGTTGCAGAGTACTTTATATTCTCTCATCAATCTAATGAACATGCACACATTAAAATGATAGAGTTTATGAAAGGTAAACCCCTGGTAAATCTTGACCTTAGGTTAGGTGAGGGAACCGGAGCAGCAATTGTATACCCTATAATTCAGGGAGCCATTGAGATGATAAATAAGATGACCTCATTTGAAGACGGAGGCATATACAATACAACAAGAAACAAGGCGTGTGCATTGTAAACAGATATTAATTTGATTTAACAGAAGATATATTTCAGATGAAACGAAGCATGAGAATAGTGTGAGTTGCATCTGACAACAAAAAAATAATCATAAACGGATGAAAAGATCAGCATTTGTTATAGCTGCACCATATAGCGGCTCAGGAAAAACAACCGTAACCATTGGTCTGCTCAGAGCACTATACCGAAGAGGAGATAATCCTAAGCCATTTAAGTGCGGGCCCGATTATCTTGATCCGTTTCATCACGAGGTTGCTGCAAAAAGATACTCCTATAATCTTGATGCATATATGGCCTCTGAAGACCATGTGAAATATATCTTTAACAGAGAGATGCAACAAGAGGGCGTAGCTGTTGTAGAGGGTGCAATGGGAATGTTTGACGGAGCCAAACGCTCTGTAGGCTCTGCTGCTCATATTGCAAAAACGCTTAATATTCCTGTTGTATTGGTAATAGATGCCAGAGCAATGGCATATTCTGCTGCACCGTTGCTATACGGGTTTAAACATTTCGATCCGGAGATAAATATTGCAGGTGTAATCTTCAACTTTGTAAAAACAGAATCGCACTACAGCTTTCTTAAAGATGCAGCAGCAGATGTAGGAATAGAGTCGTTGGGTTATATACCACCAAATGATTCTGTAAAGATAGAGTCCAGATATCTGGGGCTTAAAGTTGATGAGAAAGATCAGTATGAAGCAATAGTATCAGAGGCAGCAGATCATATAGAGAAATGTATTGATATAGATAAACTTATAGATATAACATCCGTTGGTTACACAGAAACAGAGAGTAAAGGCTCAGGCAAAGGTTCTCTGAATATATCAATAGCATCAGACGATGCATTTAACTTCTTTTATCGCGAGAACATAAACAGATTGAAGGAACTGGGCAATGTGACATTCTTTAGTCCTATATCAGACAAAGAGATTCCTGATAATACTGATATACTCTACCTTGCAGGAGGATACCCTGAGTTTTATCTAAAACAGTTGTCGGAGAATAAAGCCATGCTGCAATCTATAAAACAGTTTGGTAACTCTGGCGGTAAAATACTTGCCGAATGTGGTGGTATGATGTATCTGGGTTCTTCAATAACCGATGCTAATGGCGAACTATACCAAATGGTAGATCTGTTTGATTATAAAACATCAATGGAGAACAGGAAACTTACATTAGGATATCGTGATATATCTATCGGTAACTTTAATATCAGAGGACATGAGTTTCATTACTCACAATATACATATGAGGGTACCGCCGATATAGCAGGTAATGCATGTAATGCATCCGGAAAAGAGGTAAAGACAAAGGTATTCAGAAAAGAAAATGTAATAGCATCCTATTTTCATCTCTATTGGGGTGAAAAAAGCATTGATGACCTGTTTTAAGATATTGATAATTAGGTTGTATGAGACTTTTATTGGATATTGCTGATCAGATATCAGAATACCCATCATATAAATAGATGTTAAAAACATCAGATCTGTTTGTGCCGTTATAAAGTAAAAAACATCTATTTTTATAATCAGACAATAGAGATTTCTCTTTTGTATTTATTATAATAACAGAAGAGACAATATTGTGAAACGAGCATGAAAATTATTATAGTGCGAGTTTAATCTGACAATTGAAAAGAAAAACATACAGATGAACAATCAATTTATTAAAATTATAAGTGGCCAGCTGAATATTGCTGAACATCAGGTTGAGGCAACAGCTAAACTACTTAATGAGGGTGCTACAGTACCATTTATAAGCAGATATAGAAAAGAGGCAACCGGAAGTCTTGACGAGATTGCCATATACGATATAAAACAAGCTTTAGATAAACTTGCTGAGATTGAGAAACGTAAGGAGACAATTCTGCAAACTATTGAACAGCAGGATGCGCTTACCCCTGAACTTAAGAAACGCATAGAGGATACATGGGATATGGTTAAACTGGAGGATATCTACCTGCCATATAAACCAAAGCGCCGCACAAAAGCTACCATTGCAAGAGAGAATGGGCTTGAGCCTCTTGCCGGAACAATAATGAAACAGCAGGTTACCAATCTCGACATATTTGCAGAGCGATTTATAAACGATAGTGTTGAGGATTCAGATAAAGCACTTGCCGGAGCACGTGATATCATTGCCGAGTGGGTTAGTGAAAATCAACGTGTTCGTGATATGGTCAGGAACAAATTCAAGTATAATGCAATTATAGAATCAAAGGTTGTTAAAGGTAAAGAAGAGGAAGGAGAGAAGTATAAAGATTACTTTGAGCACTCAGAGCCGCTGAAACGATGCCCTTCGCACAGACTTCTTGCTATGCGTAGGGGAGAGGCAGAGGGTTTTTTACGCCTCTCAGTATCGGTTGATGCAGATATCACAATTGATGATATAAACAATATACTGATTAAATACCCAAGCGAAGGGCAGCCGCATATAGAGAAAGCAATAGTTGACTCATTTAAACGATTGATTAAGCCATCTATAGAGAATGAGTTTATGTCTATGGCAAAAGAGAAAGCAGATGATGAGGCTATAGAGGTATTTACAGATAATCTCAGACAGTTGCTTATTGCTTCGCCATTAGGGCAGAAGCGGGTACTTGCAATTGATCCGGGATTCAGAAGCGGATGTAAAGTTGTGTGCCTTAGTGCAACAGGAGATTTGTTGCATAACGAAACTATTTTTCCGCATCCACCACAGCGAGAGAGCCGTATTGCAGAGAAAAAAATAGCATCGCTGGTTGATGCCTACAATATTGAAGCTATTGGTATTGGAAACGGAACAGCAAGTAGGGAGACAGAATCGTTTATCAGACGAATAAAGTTTAAGAGCGATATTCAGGTGTTTATAGTAAATGAGAGTGGAGCGTCAATCTACTCCGCATCAAAAACTGCTCGTGATGAGTTCCCGCAGTATGATGTAACAGTAAGAGGAACAGTTTCTATTGGTCGCAGGCTTATGGATCCACTGGCAGAGCTGGTTAAGATAGATCCTAAATCAATAGGTGTTGGGCAGTATCAGCACGATGTAGATCAGAAGAAATTGCAACAATCGCTTGATGCTGTGGTAGAGAGTTGTGTAAACAAGGTTGGGGTAAACATAAATACAGCAAGTAAACATCTGCTTACATATGTGTCTGGTTTAGGTCCGCAGCTTGCACAGAATATTGTAAACTACAGAGCAGAGAATGGTGCTTTTAAATCCAGAACACAGATAAAAAAGGTACCGCGGCTTGGTGATAAGGCGTACGAGCAATCAGCAGGATTCCTGAGGATACCGGATGCTGACAATCCACTGGATAATAGCGCAGTTCATCCTGAAAGCTACTCTGTTGTTAAGCAGATGGCAACGGATCTTAACTCCTCAGTAGATGAACTGTTAAAAGATAAATTGGTAAGAGATAAGATAGATATTAAAAGATATGTGTCTGGTAAATACGGAGTACCAACACTTACAGATATTGTGAATGAGTTAGATAAACCCGGAAGAGATCCTAGAGAGTTTATAAAGGTTTTTGAGTTTGATCCGAATATATTCTCTATAGATGATGTTAAGTCAGGAATGGAAGTGCCGGGAATAGTAACCAATATTACCAACTTTGGGGCTTTTGTTGATATAGGAGTAAAGCAGGATGGGTTAGTGCATATATCGCAACTGAAGGAGGGCTTTATTAGTAATCCGGCCGATGTGGTGCAGTTAAATCAGCATGTAAGAGTAAAAGTTTTGGATATTGATTACGGAAGAAAAAGGATTCAGCTTACAATGCGTGGTGTAGATCAGTAAAGGGATAATTTTTTCTGAAATTTTATTACTGTGATTATCAATGCACTACTTTTTAGCTGTTAAAAAAGTTCAAAAAAAGAGCTGTTTTTATTTGGAAACACAACAAAAGAGCTCTATGTTTGCACCCGCTTTGAGAGAGGCACACGTTGATTGAATAACATGGTGGTTGATAGGTGATTATAGCTTTTGAGGTTGGTCTGTTTTTAACAGATTGAGCGATGAAAAAAAGTTGAAAAATAATTTTGAGAATTAAAAAATAATCACATAT
>JAOARD010000033.1 GCA_025210735.1 Bacteroidales bacterium | reverse complement strand
TGAAGGAGCTCAACGTTCTGCTATGTTCTATACATTTTTCGGAACATGCAAGATGCACAATATAGATCCTTTCAATTGGCTCAGTACCGTTCTCGATAAAATTGCAGATCAGAAAATAACAAAGCTGCATGAACTATTCCCACAGAATATTGACCTGAAAAACGAATAGGGTGTAGTTTATCGGGTGGTTACGATGCACCGCATCGGGTAATCGAATAATAGTATAAATCGCACTGAAAGTGCAGCTTAAAAAGCAACTATTCATAAAGAAACATATTATCGGAATGGGCAACATGCATAGATATGTTTGTTATCAAAAACACCTTGTTCGAACTTATAGAAAGCTCCTCTTCATTAGACCAAATTCTTGAATTTGGTCACCCACGACTACATGTTATTCGTAGCACCCTTGCTACGAATCCTTCTTAACGAGACCCTGAATTAAAACAAAGACGCTCATCGGGAGCCTCTGGCTCCTCAAACCTGTGCCATCAAAATCATCTTGCTACTCGCCACGAAGTGGCAGCTTATCTAACCCGATGCACCACATCGGGTAATCGAATAATAGTATAAACCACACTGAAAGTGCAGCTTAAAAGCAATCCTCAATAAAGAAATATATATGTTGTTAAAACATCATATTCAAATTAAAGACGACTACTATTCGTTAGACCAACTTCTTGAATTTGGTCACCCCCGATCACGTGTTATTCGTAGCATCTTGCTACGAATCCTTCTTAACGAGACTCCGAATTAAAACAAAGACACTCATCAGGAGCTTCTGGCTCCGCAAACCTGTGCATAAAAATCATCTGCAATACCAAACCGCTACTCGCCACGAAGTGGCAGCTTATCTAACCCGATGCACCGCATCGGGTAATAGAATAATAGTAGATGTCGCACTGAAAGTGCAGCTTAAAAAGCAACTATTCATAAAGAAACATATTATCGGAATGGATGGACAACATGCATAAATATATCTGTCACTATAATTATCCAATTCAAATTATATAAATGTCCCCTTCGTTAGACCAAATTCTTGAATTTGGTCAGCCATGTTGCAGTAATAAAACAAAGACACCTTGCTACGAATCCTTCTTAACGAGACCCTGGATAAAAACAAAGACGCTCATCAGGAGTCTCTGGCTCCGCAAACCAGAGCATATTATACCAGACAATTCCTGATATCTTATAACACATATACAGAGTTTAATCAACCAAAACAACATGTTTTATATAAATAGACGCCATAAGTAACATACAACACAATAATTACTCATTGCTATATCAATTGATATGATATATTTGTGTCTGCGATTACAAATTATAATTAAAATATAACCATATGAAGAGGATTATTATTGCCGGTCTGGCTTTTGGACTGGCTGCTACTTCGGCTCTTGCGCAGCAGACAGGAATTAATGCTGCTGATATGAAGACAATAAAAAAGAGCTACGATATTAACGATCCGTATACACGTGCAATGACAAATGCACTAAGTAATAACGACGTTAAGAAACTTGCACTTAGCCGCGAGAACATTGATGAGTTTGACCACTTCTTTAAATACCGTGTAAAAGTATCAGGTATAACAAACCAGAAGAGCTCAGGACGTTGCTGGATGTTTACATCATTCAACACACTTAGACCAAAAGTGATGGAGAAACTGAACATCTCTAAATTCGATTTCTCACACAACTACCTGTACTTCTGGGATATCTTTGAGAAATCGAACCTGTTTCTTGAGAATATAATAGAGACAGCAAATGAACCTATCGACTCACGTATTGTACAGTGGCACTTTAAATCACCAATTGGTGATGGTGGAGTATGGAACTCATTTGTAAACCTTATTAAGAAATATGGAGCTGTACCAAAAGAGGTAATGGCAGAGACACGCACAAGCGAAAATACAGGAATGCTAAATCGTTTGATTAAGCGTAAACTACGTGAGCAGGGTTACCAACTGCGTAAAATGATTGAAGCTAAAAAATCGACTGCTGATATCCGTGCTGCTAAGGTTCAGATGATGGGAGATATCTACCGTATGCTTGCTCTTAATCTTGGTGAGCCACCAACAGAGTTTACATGGCGATATAAAAACAAAGAGGGCGTTGTATCAGAGCTTAAGGAGTACACTCCACTTGGATTTGCTGCTGAAATGTTCCCGGATATCAACTACAACGACTACATTATGCTTATGAACGATCCTACAAGACCATACTATAAAATGTATGAGATTGAGAACTATCGTAATGTATCTGAGGGTATAAACTGGAAATACATTAACCTTCCGAACGATGTTCTTAAGAAGGTTGCAATGGAATCTATTAAAGCAAATGAGGCAATGTATGCAAGCTGCGATGTAGGAAAACAGCTAAACAACTCTATTGGAGTTAGTGATGTTAATAACTACGACTATGAGGCTGTATACGGAGTAAAATTTGGTATGGATAAAACAGCACGTATTCTTACACGCGAGAGCGGATCATCGCACGGAATGGCACTTATAGCTGTTGATGTTGATAAAAACGAGAAGCCGGTTAAATGGCAGTTTGAGAATAGCTGGGGAGCAAGTGCAGGACACAACGGATACCTTACATTCTCAGACAAGTGGTTTGATGAGTATATGTTCCGTCTTGTAGTACAGAAAAGATTCCTTCCTAAAAAGGTTCAGAAAGTACTTAAAGATAAGGTTGTAATGCTGCCACGTTGGGATTTTATGTACTAAGATATATTTTAATCTGAAAGATATAAAAGGGAGTTGCCATTGGTTGGCAGCTCCTTTTTTTACACCTTATATATTTCTATCATCAATAATTACTATATTCGACATCGTATATAAACCTAAACAAGTATGAAACTTGCATGAATAATGATATTTACATGTAAAAGCGAGTTCCATACACAAATAAAAATTACAGGCATATGAAAAATACCCTAACCCTACTGCTGTTTTTAGCAGTGTCACTATCAGTCTATAGTAAAACAGATAAAGGAGTACCACCAAACTACTCAGAAATTGAGAATAGTATAAAAGATGAGAACTCAGAGTTTTACTATCCTAAAATGCTAAAGAGATACATAAAAGGAGATACAACACTTAGTCTTGATCATCTAAGGCATCTCTATTATGGCTTTCTGTTTCAACCTGAGTATGATCCGGTATACAGACACAAATATTTTGACTCTGTATGGATATATATGAAAAAAGATACCATAGTAAAATCTGATTGCGATCAGATAATAAAATTTACAACAAAATGTATAGACTCTAATCCTTTTGACGTAATGCAGATGAAGATGATAAGAAAGGCGTATTATATAAAAGAAGATTCGGAAAAGATAGATTATTGGACAACCAGAATAGATGGAGTATTCAACGCAATTCTATCATCAGGAACAGGTAAAAACAAAAAAGAGGCGTACCATGCCACATACTCATCGCACGAATATGAACTGATAAGATCTCTTAACCTATCCTTTACAGATCAGTGGGTGGTAGATGATAAGTATGAGTACTGGCAGATAAAACCAAATAAGCGTGGAATTACTGAGTTATACTTTAATGTAGAAAAAATGCTTGGGCATGATGATAATGTAACTATAACATTTGAATTATAACTATTAAAAGAGCTGAGGAGAACTGTAAAAGTGTTGAGGAAACATGGATATTAGTAAATTAGATGGGTAAAAGAATTGAGGACTATTGAAAATGAGTTGAGGAAGATACTTTAAGTGTTGAGGAGAGTATAAAACCTATTGAGGAACATAAAATTACAGGTTTGTATATTGTTAACAGTAATTTTATTGGTATTATTTTAAATTTATATAACCATTTTAATTTATCTGCGTATAGTTACATTGAAATTATGAAAATACTCAGATAGTTATGAACACAAATTTACGATTGCCAGAACTTCAATACTTTGAGAAAGTACGAGTTTCACTTACAAACGCAAACAATAATCCGGAGATAAAAGCAGCGTTTAGTCAACTTAACTTTACCGAACAGCAATTTGCTGAAGGTAATAGTTTGTTAAATAAAGCTATAGAGGAGTATGAGACAAACAGAAACGAGCGGATAGAGACAAAACTGGTAAGAGGTGAGTATAATGCTCTGTATACAGAGTTCAGAAATCAGTTCCGTGAGCACAGAGATAAGGTGAGGATATTTTTTACCAAAAATCCGGAGGTAATACTCCTGTTAGGCGTTATAGGAAAATTGCCAACTAAACATGTTGATCTTTTTGAGAAGACAAAGCAGTTTTACTTTACAATACGTGAAAAACCGGATGTTCAGGATAAAGTATCGATGCTAAGAATAACACCCGATGTTGTTGATAACTGTATTGGGATGCGTGATAATCTTATGAAATTAAGATCTGATTATGAACGAGAAACGGGTGAAGATCAGGCTGCAATAAAGGTTAAAGACCAGGCTATATCAGATCTTAAAGAGTGGGTAGAGGATTTTGATAATATAGCGCGTGTAGCACTGTATCATGAACCTCAGTTACTTGAATCTATTGGAATATTTGTGAGAAGTTAAGGTTGTTCAGATAATAGAATATATAGTCAACAGATGCTACAGGCATCTGTTTTTTTGTTGTTATATTTGGAGTAAATCTCGCTTTATGACAACAGATACTATCCAAAACTGTATAGATAATCAATTAGGTTACAATAACAGACGTAACATATTCTGTGATAATAACAATACTGATTGGTTTACATCAGAAACAGTGCAGAGTATAACAGCCATCCGTAATACAGGTTACTCTGTTAATATATCAAAAATACTTGCAAATAAAGCTGTTAAACAGTTTTGTGAGGTTAACCAGTACTACTCATTCAGCAGTGAGAATATACAGAGACTTAGAAAGGTATATGATAGTCTGCTTAACAGTGTTTGTAATACAGATCTGCCAATAAGTACCATTGCCTTTAACCATAAGAGTAATCTTAAAGAATGGTTAGCAGAATCAAATCCGTTTGCAACCAAATTATATGATAAAGAGCAATGCACTATTCAGGAGGTTGCATGTTATGAGTATAGTGCATTGTTGCAGTTAGATATACTGAACATAGATATAAACACAATTGCTGAGCCTGTACTGGATATTGGATGTGGTGAGAGCGGAAATCTTGTTAATTATCTGCGAAAAAGTGGCATTGAAGCATACGGAATAGACAGACTTGTGAACAATTGTGAATATCTGACTGGTGCTAATTGGTTTGAGTATGATATATCTGTTGGCAAGTGGGGTACGGTTGTCAGTAACCTTGGGTTCTCTAATCATTTCAAACATCATCATCTGCGCAACGATGGCGATTTTACCGGATATGCACGCAGATATATGGATATATTGCGATCGCTTAAACCCGGCGGAAGTTTTTGTTATGCACCGGATCTACCATTTATAGAGATCTATCTGGACAGATCAGAATACCATATTGAGCGCAAAGATGTAAACGGAAAAGAGTTTAAATCGGTAAAAATTACACGATTAAGATAGATTGATTATTGAATATGCTGGTTACTGCATATAATAGTTTAAAGGAAAACTTAAATAGATGAAGAGATTAAACTTATTACTACTTGTACTGTTTGTTGGCTGTGCATACGGACAGAAGAAGATACTGTTTTTAGGTAATAGCTATACATATGTGCAGGATATACCGGGTACATTAAAGAATATGGCCACAGCATCCGGACACACAATTACAACTGAGCAGAATACTCCCGGGGGGTATCAGCTGAATCAGCACTACTATAACGAGACATCAAAAAATCTGATTAACAAACAGGAGTGGGATCATGTAGTATTACAGGAACAGAGCGTTATGCCTGTGTTATACTTTGAAACATTTAAATGGGGTGTTGAGAAGCTTAATGAGCTTATAAGAGAGAATAATCCGTGTGTAAATAATACAATACTATATCAGACATGGGGACGTAAGAATCCTCTTGATTGGGATTTCTTAAACGGTGAGTTTGCCACCTATGCCGATATGCAGGATGGTATATCTAATGCATATAACACTGTTGGCAGATGGAATGGTACAGAGATTGCTCCTGTGGGAGAGGCATGGCGTAAGGTGCGTGCCGATGGCGATAGAATAAATCTGTATAGTGGTGATGGCAGTCATCAGAGTTTTGCAGGAACGTATCTGGCAGCATGTGTATTCTATGCTGTACTGTTTGATGAGAGTCCGGTAGGAAATACTTATACCGGAACACTATCAGAAGCCGATGCGGGATATCTGCAACAGAAGGCTTATGAAACCTATCAGGAGTATGTAACAAAAGGGCTAATACATACAAAACCCGAACAGGAGAATTTAGGGTTTGATATTGATATATATAATCTTGTATACTCTGATAAGGAGACAGATTGTTGTAAATTGTTAGAGGGTAAAGAGGCAAACTTTATGTTGCTTCTTAAAGGAGATCATCCAACAGGAAATATAGATATATCTTATAGTATAAAGCAACAGGGTAATACCATTGCTAATGGTATTCATACTGTAAATTTGGATAAGGATAACTGTAAAAGTCAATATAAAAAGGTGTATATAAACATTCCGCTGAAAGATCTTAAAGAGGGTGAGTATAGCTTGTTTATTGAGGCCGATACCGATTCAGATATTAATCCTGAAAATAATAGTATAGAGTATAAAGGTAAGAGGCCATCAGCAGAGAGCGTTGTCTCAAATAATTTTATTGTAGGAGGCAATAGTTATAATCAGGATTTTGAAACACTGGATAATAGTACAGACCTTATAGAGTGGGAGAAGAGCACATTCTCTATCCTGAGTATAGAGACTAGTGGTGACTATATTGCTAATTCAGGAAACAGTGCAGCACTTGTATATTATGTTAATGGTAATACAGGAACACTGTCTACCACATGTATGAAGTTCAGATCAGATACTGAGTATGAAGTTGGTTACCATTATAGGGTACTTAAAAATCATGAAGCCAGCTATAAGTTTACTGTTAATAACGGAGATTGTTTTTCTGATGATTCATCGCCAATGGGGCTGTTTGAACAGGTTACAAATACAGCATATAGTGAGTTTGTAAAGAAATTCAGCTTTACTAAAGATACCATTGTAAGGTTTAACTGGGTTGTATATAAAGGCAAAAACGGTGTAGCAGCTATTCAGGTAGATGATTTTTATGTTAAAAAGATAAAAGAACCCGATACACCAGAACCAAAAGTATATATAGACAAACATACTGCTTGCGATAGCTTTACCTGGATTGATGGTAATACTTATACAGAGAGTAACAGTAGTGCAGAGTTTACATTGAAGGATATTGCCGGAAGAGACTCTGTTGTGAGGCTTAATCTGATAATAAAAAGAAGCTCTTCTGGTGTAGATAATCAACGAGCCTGTGCAGAGTTCAGGTGGATTGATGGTGTTACATATACAGAGAGTAATAATAGTGCAAAATACACGCTGGTAAACAGTGTTGGTTGCGATTCAATTGTATCACTTAATCTTATAATTGATAATGCAGATAATAGTATTGCTAATAATAACGGAACTTTTATAGCAAATCAGGATAATGCTACATATCAGTGGATAGATTGTAACAATGGAGACAAACCAATAGCAGGAGCAACAGGCAAAGAGTTTAAACCAACAATAACAGGCAGGTATGCTGTTCAGATTAGTAAAGGAGTGTGTAAGGTAGTGTCTGATTGTGTAGGATTTAAAGAGTTATCAACAGCTGTTAACTCATTAGGTAATGAGATATATTTATATCCAAATCCAACAGAAGAAACTGTTAATATAGTCCTTAAGCAGGCAGAGGATGTTGTGATTAATCAGCGTGATATGTCGGGCAGATTGATAGCTACATATATATCAAAAGATAAAAGAATTGTCTCTGTTAATCTGAAAGGTAATAGCGGGATGTATCTGCTTGAGATTATTGGTAGCAATACCTATATTGTTAAGGTTGTAAAGGGGAGATAAATAGTCTGTCCATATCAAACTCCTGATTCACAATTCCTGTTGAATATTCATTAATGTTAAGCCCGAAGGTTGTAATAATAGTCAGACTTATAGCTTTTCGGGTTTTAGTTTCTGCTCTAAAAGCTGATATCTTGTCTCTAAGCTCTTGCGCATATCTTTTTTCGATAGTAAATTTGTTTATGGAGAACTTCACCTCACATAAATTAACAATATTGTCTCTTCGGTCTATTATAAGATCTACTTGTACACCATTCTCAAGGGTTGTAGATCGCCATGAAGATACAGACGATTGTATGCCGGATATCCCCAGAGCATATTTTATCTGTTCTGTATGATACATGCAAACCTGCTCAAATGCATAGCCACTCCATGCTCTGTATTTAGGGCTGTCTATCATTGTAAGCCAGCTGTTACTGTCGTCCGGGTCGGTATCTTTTATAAATTTATGGTAGAAATGGCTGTAAAAATCAACAAGTTGATACAGACTGTTTCTTTTCTTCTTTCCAAAGGGAGTATACCTTCTTATAAATCCTGATTCTTCAAGCTCTTCAAGTAGTCTGGTTGTACTTCCTGCATTTGTAAGGTCTGTTTTGCTAACAATTTCGTCTCTGGTTAACCCTTTAGATTTTTTTGCAAGAGCATTTACAACACTTATATGCTTTTCGTAATTACTAAATAACGATCTGAAAAGGTTCTTGAACTCAGTACGTAGTATACCGTTTTTGCTGAAACATATTTCGTTAATGTTTTGCATTGCACTAAGTTTACTATCTACTTGTTCCCAATAGAATGGTATTCCTCCAATTGCCATATATAGCTGTATAACCTGATATTTGTCTAATACAGAGTTCTGGCTATTCATAAACTTCATACATTCACCAAGAGTAAATGGATCAATCCTGAACTTTCCTGTAACACGGTTGTGCAAGCCTCCTTTGCTGTTAATAAGTTTATTAATCATCCATGATGTTGCAGAACCACATACAATAAGTAAAATATCATCCCTTTTTGAAGCCCAGCTATTCCAGAAATACTCTAAAGATCTCATGAAATCAGATTTTCTTATATCAAACCAAGGAAGTTCATCGATAAATATGATTTTCTTTTTTAACCTACTTCGTTTTAATAGTTTCATAAGATACTGAAACGCAAAGAACCAGTTTTCAGGTATGGGATAATCTGAATTTTTATCGTAATCTTTTAGTGCTATATGAAAATTGATTAATTGCTGTTTGTTAGTAGTGTTTGCCATTCCCGTTATCTGAAATGTAAACTTGTTTTTAAATACAGATCTGATCAGGAATGTTTTTCCAACGCGTCGTCTTCCGTATACAGCAATGAAATCAGAGTGAGGAGATCTGGCAAGTTTAAGGAATCTTTCTGTCTCTTTTTTTCTTCCAATTAGTGGGCGCATGATGCTTTATATTTGGCTTTAAGTTATAAAAAAGTGCAGATAAAGCCAAATATAAAGGAAATGTATATGGTAATTATTTATGCTTAATATTTGTTAGATAGTTGTTTGTATTGGTACTTTGGTTGAAATACGAAAAATAACGTAGGGTATGTTTTTATGATTGTTATTTGGTTAATAATACAAAGTATGTTTAAACTTGGTTAATTAGACAATACCTCTCTTTAAATGAATAACCTTAAGAAATAAAAGATTATTTGATTTCTGATGCGAGATTCAGATATGAAAACTACTTAATATTCATCAAGCAAGATATAAGTATTTGTATTATATAATAGAGTATATTTGGCTTTAAGCCGTAAAAAAACATAGATAAAGCCAAGAATAAAGATTTGTATTCGTGATAGTGTTTAGATTTAAACCTGTATTAAACAGTGGTTTATGAGTGGTATATTATTTTGTTTTTTAAAATGACGTGCAGTATATGTTTCTAATTGAATTGGCGAATTATAATGTCAGATATATTCTGATTGAAAAGGTATTATTGATTTGGAAATAAGAGTTATAGTCTTTTGTATGTTTGTAGCCTTCTGATAAGGTTGGGTTATTTATAAATATATATTTGGCTTTAAGTAGCAAAAAAAGTATAGATAAAGCCAAGAATAAAGATTTGTATACGAGGTAGTATCTGTGTTTAAAACTGTGTTAAACAGTGGTATATGTATGGTGTATTATTTTGTTTTTTTTAAATGACGTGCAGTATATGTTTCTAGTTGAATTGGCGAATTATAATGTCAGATATATTCTGATTGAAAAGGTATTATTGATTTAGAAATAAGAGTTATAGTCTTTTGTATGTTTGTAATTTTCTGATAAGGTTAGGTTATTTATAAATATATTTGGTTTTAAGTAGCAAAAAAGTATAGATAAAGCCAAGAATAAAGATTTATATACGAGGTAGTATTTGTGCTTAAGACTGTGTTAGACAGTGGTATATGTATGGTGTATTATTTTGTTTTTTTTAAATGACGTACAGTATATGTTTCTAATTGAATTGGCGAATTATAATATCAGATATATTCTGATTGAAAAGGTATTATTGATTTAGAAATAAGAGTTATAGTCTTTTGTATGTTTGTAATTTTCTGATAAGGTTAGGTTATTTATAAATATATTTGGCTTTAAGTTG
>JAOARD010000002.1 GCA_025210735.1 Bacteroidales bacterium | reverse complement strand
CTCTTAGCGTAATGTGAGAGAGCTAAAATATATGTAGACAAAACATTATCAACGTAGAATGAAATAGAAACATGTTTCGCTTAGAGTAGAGCGGGAAGGTTTGTAGTAACTTAAATGAAGCTACTGTATGTTTGTGAGGTACGAGCTATTGCCAACTCTACACTGCACTGAATAACTGATGCAAAGCTCGCACCAGCTTTTGATACTTTGTTGGGTTAATAATTAACTATCTGTTGTTAATAATCTGATTGTTTTACAATCATTGCTTAATCTCCAGATCTGTAGTTTGCTTTAAAATGGTTATACCAGTTCAGAGTGAATTTTGGTAAAATACCATTTACCTGTTTCGCGTCATTCATAATGTTAAACAATCTTCTCTTTGCTTTGGAAGAGATATTTTTGGGCGATCTCATATCATTTCCCAATAAATCTCTCAAGATATTTATCTTATTGTTACCAAACGATTCAAAATAGTTATCTATAATCTCTATATCAGATTGGTTAAGTTCATTTTTGAAGAAAATATACTTACCCGCTTTAATTGGTCTTCCATTTTCAATAAGAATAGTACCTATCATTTCGCATAAATGTGCATTGCCGTAGAAGCAAGACATATATCCCAGCAAACGATTAAGTGCATCATCTTTATCACAAGTATTTACAATCTCATTAACCCTGTTTTTTAACTCCTCATTATTCATCAATGCTCTTTGTAACCCAATTATGAATGGGATTTATATAAAAACAAACATAAAAAAATATCAGCGAAAAGTTAAATCTCCGCTGATATTAAGTTACACAGTAAGCTGCGTATCACATTTATCTAAAAAAATACAATTCTACATCTCTGACACAAGAATTCTCTCTCCCCATCCTCCTGGATCAAGAACAATCCCTTTAGCAGAAGCACCACTATTTGGAGCTATTGCAAACATCTGCACAGTATATTCACCAGCAGGTAAACCAACATATACGCTCTTAGTGGATATTTCACTCTTTAGGTTCCCGGTTTTCAGCGTACCCTGAGAATCATAATTTGGGTTTTTCTTATCTACTCTAATCTGAAATCGTACCCCATATCCATTTTTAATTGAGTCGGCAAGACACTCACCTGAGTACTCCAATTCTAATGAGGTATAATCTCTTGTTTTCTTTACTTTAAAGTCTGGGCCAATCGGATGCCAGGATTGATCGTTTAAATCATACGGACGATCATTTAATCGTGGACTTTCAGTGTAAACTGACATAATTTCTCTGTTTAATTAGTACTGTTGTTAATTCTACTTATTAACGGCAAAGTATATTTTAGATAAGGTGTTAAACCTATTACTGTATTTCTAATTATTGTTATGTTCGGCAAACCTATAAAAAGTTTGTGCCAATTTTGGATAAACAGTCTGTCTGCCTTAGCAAACAGACTGTAAAAGCTACCATTATAATAACGCCGCAGTTAATTAGTTAAACCAATCTCTGTAGCCACGCGATACATCTCTTCAGGATCATCTTTAAATGCCGATAGTGTCTCTGCCGGTTTTCCGGTTATAACATTAATATGATACTTTATTGGACCTGCAAATGTTATAATCTCGGTTTTATCTACATAAGCCTGCAAAGTCTCAACCATCATTATTGTACATTCATTATCCTCAACACCACTTCTGTAATCAACACAAAATGTTTTGCGCAGTATATTCTTATTAAATGTGTAGCGAACATATGGTAATGGGTGTTTCTGGTTCATATACTCCCAATAGACCATAACAATACCATTATCATATATATCTTTTGATAACGCAGGGAATGCTACTCTGTATTTTGCGTTCTTATATATATCAACAGGGGTATTGCTGTAGAATGTCCAATCATCTTTCCCTATATTTATAACAAACGTTCTCACATTGGCATTACCATCGGCACCTTTTAGCATTAATCCAGCTCCCCATCCCGGGTTTTCTCCGGTTGTTACTTTTGGACCATATAACGTATAGTTCTCCTTATCAAGATAGAAATCCCCATTTCTACCAATATCCATTCCCGGAGCACCCATACCAGACAGTATAGCACATCCATCATTTCCACTGATTCCCTTCTCGCCACGTAGAGAGAATACGTTTGCTTCTGCCCAGCTGCTGTTTGTCATCTTAGGACCATACAGGTTACCGGTTTCAATATCAAAATAGTAATCGCCTGTAACACCTATATTATCAGAAGGAGCACCCTCACCACTATATATTACAGATCCGTCTTTACCTGCCGGACCAATCTCTGTCTGCTTATTATTTGTATTATTATCATCGTCTTTACTACATGATACAGACAAAAGTGTAACAGACAGAATAAAAATAGCTAATAGTAGGTCTCTTTTTATTGTAATCATAACATATAGTTTTAGAAAGGGTTAGTTAAAAAGCATACATTACTCTGGCACCAATACGTAGGTAACTACCATTGCTTATGGTAAGAACTGTTTCGGGAGCAACAGATATCTTATTGGTAATATCAAAGTTTACTCCACCACCAATATTAAGTCCAATATTGGTATCGGTTGTTGATGAATCACCAATCCAGTCATAATATCCAAGTACATCAACCTTTACAATGGTAAGATTAAGTCCGCCAATACCATACAATTTACCCATGCCTCCAATCTCCATAAGGTTATATGTAGCGTTAAAATCAAAAGCATACCAATTAACATTACTGTTCTCAAAATAGTATGTAAAAGAAGCGGTAGCACCAAGCTTTTTGTTTATATCATACTGTCCGTTAATGCTTATACCTATGCTATTAATATCGGTAGCATAATTGAGTCCCAGACCACCTTTTATCTGAGCCTTACCTGCAATTGATGTAAACAAAAGCAGTAGTGTAATAATTGTTAGTTGTTTAGTTCTCATTGTTTCTTAATTTTGTGATTAATCTATAGGTTTATAACTGTGGTTACATTTACTGTAGCCGAAAGGGTATGAAAGGTCTGCCCTCCATCGTTTGACATTTGAGCATCAATTGTTAATGTTTTTCCACTACGCTTTACTGTACCGGAGAAAGCTGTATATATAGCACTTAATCCGGTGCCCCATGTACTTGTAGAGAATTGTACTGCAACAGGTTTGTCGCAATTATTGCAGACGTCAACTGTTGCTCCGTCAGAACCAACACCAACAACTGTTAATTGATAATCATCGGTAGAGTTTGTTACGGCAATCATACCATTTGTCATTCCAAACGATTCTTCATCAAATGTTGAGAATGTTTTCCCTCTGAAACTTACCGTTGCACTACCTTTGTCTGTAAAGGTCTCTATTATATCATCCTTATCGCACGATGATATAAATAATACTAATAAAATAGCTGTTAAAAACTTAAATGCTAATCGTTGCATATCTCTATAATTTATCTGTGTAATTATTCTTTCATGTAATATATAATGCTAAGCCAAAAGCAATTTGGAACAGTAATAGCTACTGGCTCATTTTCGCCATCTTCTGTATCATATTGTAGATGTTTCGTAACTCTTTATCGCTTTTGTGTTTCATCTCGTCGTCGTTTGCCTGAACAATCTTTTTCCACTGTTCAAATGTCATATTACTCATCATATTAAGTTCAGCAGCAGCCTCGTCCATTTCGCTCTGGCTAATATGCATCCCATTAACATCTCCCTGATTCTTAACGGGAAAATCCGGTAGATCAAAGTATCTGTCGTCAACAGATACATTAAACTGTGCCGATTCAGCTGTTGTGATTGTTGTAATTCCCATTACACTTGCCTCAGATTTAAGCATTACTCCTTTGTAAATCCACTGTTTTACACCAGCAAGCATCCATATTTCGCAGTTATATCCCACTATACTCTCGTTGCCAATCTTTTTACCTCCAAGGCTCTCAAATATCTCTTTGCCTGCTTCTTCGGTATCTGCATTAGCATATAGTGCAGTAGTCATAGCAACATTTTTTTGTTTGTATATTATCTGCTCGTCAAAATCTACACTATAACTATTATCTTTATCAAGTTTGGTTATTGTATGAACCTTTTCTGTATCATTACTTTGCTGTCCAAACATATTTGTTACTGTGGTCTGTTCATACTTCTCCTCTTGCAGCTCTACAGCACCATAACTTTTAAAATAGAGTATCTCAGTTCCTTTACCTTTAACAGAACTGCCCATCATTTTACCCGATATTGATGTTGTATACTTTACTATTCCGGATTTCACTTTGTAACGCTTCATGTTCTGCTGAGCATTACTTGTACAACTTGCTGCAAACAATGCAAGTATCAGAACTATAAATGTATTTCTCATAATTGTTGGTTTATTGTTACTATTAAATTTCTAATCTGAAATAACACATGTTTAACACAAATTATTCAGAGGTTTGTGTGTTGTTTTATAGCGTTGTTCTATGCAAAGTAAGGTCAGAATAGATTAATAATTGCATCAGACTTGAATACGCACCTGTCTGATTTGAATACGCAGGTTTTTACTAATTTCAGCAATACAGCTTAATTGTTGCAGAATTGTATCTGCTCTAGACCGACCAAATCCGAGGATTTAGTCTAACGGGCTGACTGAGTTGGTGATGTTTGCTTAGTAGTATGTTTGCGAGGTACGAGCTATTGCCGACTCTATACTGCGTTGATAAACCGATGCAAAGCTCGCACCAGCTTTTGATACTTTGTTGGGTTAATAATTTAACTATCTGCTATTAAAGATCTTATTGTTTTTGTGAAGTAGCTTCTCTTAGCGTAATGGGAGAGAGCTAAAATATATGTAGACAAAACATTATCAACGTAGAATGAAATAGAAACATGTTTCGCTTAGAGTATAGCGATATGTTTGTAGTAACTTAAATGAAGATATTGTGTTTTTGCGAGGTACGAGCTATTGTTAACTCTATACTGCGTTGATAAACCGATGCAAAGCTCGCACCAGCTTTGACTTAAACTGTTGCAGAATTTATACTTAGATTCGACCAAATCCGAGGATTTAGTCTAACGGGCTGATTGAGTTGGTGATGTTTGCGAGGTACGAGCTATTGCCATATCATTGCTGTATTAACTAACTGATACAGAAGCTTGCACCAGCCTTTAGTACTTCTGTTATTAGATTTCAAGCTAAACTTTCAACTCTTCACTCTTCATTATTAGTTTATATTTAGGTACGAACTAATGCCATATCATTACTGCGTTGATTAACTGATACAGAGGCTAGCACCAGTTTTGATCAACATTGAGCAATATTTGTATAACTATAACTTATAAATTACACTATTTTTGTACCACAGACATTGTAACAGCAATTAATGAGTGGTTACTCTGTTATAGTCTCAATAATTTGTAACGAGAAACAGGTATGAACAGCAATCTTAAATTCACAGCAGAGGCAGAAGAGGTTATTGATCTTGTTAAGAACAGTAATCAGAATATATTCTTAACCGGAAAGGCGGGTACCGGAAAAACCACGCTTATAAGTTATATCAGAGGGTTGCCTGAATTTAACCCCGTTGTTGTTGCTCCTACAGGTATTGCTGCAATAAATATTAATGGCGATACAATACACTCATTTTTCAGGCTAAAACCGGGCTATGAGCTGGACGAAGCTATGAATATTGGCATTAGTAGTGTAAACAGAGAACGCTTTAAGGCTCTGCATACAATTATAATTGATGAGATATCGATGGTAAGAGCCGATATACTTGACGCTATTGATATTCTACTAAAGCGATCGAGGGGTAATAGCAGTTGGTTTGGTGGTGTTCGCATGATATTTGTTGGTGATATGTTCCAGTTACCTCCGGTTATTACCGAGGATGAGCGTGAGTTCTACAGTACCAAATATCTGTCGCCATATTTCTTTTCGGCAAACCTGTTCAGAAAGCCCGATCTGTTTACGGAGCCGTTTATTATGCGTACAATTGAGCTTAAGAAGATATACAGGCAGACAGATAAGGAGTTTATTGAACTGCTGAATGCTGTTAGGGATAATACAATTGTACCTGATCAGCTTAGCATGTTAAACCGTAATTCAAATATTGGCAGTAACAGCGAGAGCAGACCTAACACTATAAACCTTATGGCAACAAATGCTCAGGCTACATCGCTAAACAGATATTACCTGAACAGAATAGATAAACCAGAGGTTACATTTAAAGCAGTAAAGGTTGGTGATATTGGTAGTCTGGAACCAACCGACAGTGTTATAACTGTTAAACCCGATGCACAGGTTATGTTTATAAATAACGACTCTAAGAAACGTTGGGTAAACGGAACCATTGGTACAATTGTGGCAATAGAGCAGGAGTTATGCCCTGAAACAGATAATGTAGAGGATGTTGTTATTGTTCAGCTTGAGAGCGGAAAGAGGGTGAGTGTAAAGCAGTTTACATGGGAGATATCTAAATATGTAATGGTTAAGGGAGTATTTAAACGTGAGAATATTGGTTACTTTACACAGATACCTCTTAAACTGGCATGGGCAATAACTATTCATAAAAGTCAGGGAAAAACCTTTAATAATATAGTTGTAGATATGGGTAGTGGTGGTTTTGCACATGGCCAGGCATATGTTGCTTTAAGCAGATGCACAAGTATGGAGGGCTTAAAACTCCGTAGGCCAATAAAAAAATCAGACATCATTGTTGATACAATAATATCTGATTTCTTTGCAAAGGTTAATTAACCTCTATGCGTTCTTAATATGATATAGTGTGTCACCATCAATCTTTCTGAAAGAGAAACGGTAACCCTCTACTATTGCTACAGCATAGAATATAACATCAATAAAACCAAAATTCTCTTTCATAACCTCAATTACAATACTAAAGTCAATAGCTGATAGTACCTCAAAAAAGTTCATGCCCTGATCCTCGGCAACCAAACCAATAAGGCTAAAATAGTTACCCAAAGCAACACCAAGAAAAGCAATAATGGCTCCGGCTATACCAAAAACAGGATCAATACCCTTACCAACTTTGCGCATAACAAAACCTACAAGAGCACCAATAGCAATTGCCATATAACCAATCTGAGTATGAGTTGATACAGTAATAAGGCACCACAAAGCAGCACCAACCAGAGTGGCAACCGATCCTGTAATAATTGCCGGAAGTAGTTTCTGCTCCATTCTGAATTTCTCCATCAGTTCAGGAGTCATAATAATCTTCTCATTGGCCTCAACCGATTCATCTGCATTGTAATCGGCACATTTATCATGAAAAGCGGCCTTCTGATCTGTTAATTCACATATAATTCCTTGATTAATATCGTGTTTACGATTTGTACAGCTTTTACAGTACTGTAACTGTTCCTCTCTTGTCATTTTTAGTTGTAGTTTAGAGATTAGTATAACAATTAATAACCCACGAATTTAGGATAAAAACAACTACAAAAAAACATAATATTACAATAACCTTTACTGTTAACAAATTAAGATAGATTACATATAAATTATCACTATATTAGCATAAAATAAAACATTATTATTATTAAAAAATGAGACTAAGAAACATCTTCGTTATGTCGGCTATATTGCTGACTATAACTCTGGCATCGTGTACACAGAGCAGAGAGAAGTGCCTGCTTTGGAAGATTGAAGGTAAAAATGCAGAGACATCATATATTTATGGTACAATGCATGTTATGCCTAAAAAAGATTTTATAATTTCTGATGCGGTTAAGAGTGCAATAGACTCTACAAAACAGATTGCACTTGAAACAGATCTTGATAACCCTGCTTTGCAATCGGAACTACTTGCTCAGATACCAATGAAAGGTGATACAACACTTAATATGATAATGTCGGCAGATGATTATCAATTACTTAACGATGAAGCTAAAAAAGTGTTAGGCGTTGGTGTTGATGCATTTAAGAACTATCAGCCAATGATGCTTACAAGTGTATTTATTGGACTGGTACTGCCTGAGCAGACAGCATCGTATGAGGGAGAGTTTGTTACAATGTCGCGCGAGCAGAATAAAGAGATAATTGGGCTTGAGGAGGCTAAAGAGGTGTGTGAGATTATGCACCAGATACCTTATAAGAAACAGGCAAGTAATCTTATTGAGTTTCTTACACATGTAGAGGAGTCAAAGGTACTTATGCAGAAACTGATAGATACATATAAGAATCAGGATATTGATGCACTTTACAATCTTGTTATTCAAGAGTCGGGAGGAGAGGAGTTTGGTAAACTTTTAATTGACAAACGAAACGAGAACTGGATTGATAACATTGAGACAGAGATGAAGGTTAAACCAACATTCTTTGCTGTTGGAGCCGGTCATCTTGGTGGAGACAATGGTGTAATAGAGTTACTTAGAAAAAAGGGATATACTGTTACCCCGGTAAAGTAATCTGAAGATAAATAATCCGGTTGATCAATTAAGTCAACCGGATTTTCACACACCTTATAAATCAGTACCCCTCTCTTACCATAATATTGCAGCTCTTATTACTGCACCTATTCACAACCTTTTTTATATCCTGAATATCTACAACACAAGCATTATCAATATCCTGTAATGTTATAGTGTCATCAAACTTCTGAATGTAGTAGTTACCATGTATATTATCTGCAATGCATTTAATATCACCGGCAGAGTGAAATGGTTTAAGAAGAGTAGTTCTGAATTCATAATCTATATCGTTTTGCTCTATTATATCTATAGTTTTTCTGATACTATCCAGACTACTATTACTGAACGTTTCGCCAACAATATCTCTGTAACGCGATAGCTCAAGCGGGGCTTTTATATCCATTGCAATGTAGTCTATCAGTTTATCTGATATAAGTGATTCAACAACATTGGGATTGGTACAGTTTGTATCAAGTTTAACAGAGAGTCCGTACGATTTAATTTCAGAGACAAACGAGTATAAACCTTTCTGAATTGTTGGCTCACCACCTGATATAACAACACTGCCCAACAAACCTCGGTTATTATATATCCACTCAAGAACATAATCGCTGTTTATAGTATCGCCACTTAACCTTACAAGATCTGGGTTGTGGCAATACTTACAGTAAAAGTTGCACCCCTTTGTAAATACAACAGATGCAATTTTACCCGGATAATCAGAAAAACTCTGCTTTAGAAATCCTCCTAATAACATATGCTAAGATGTTTAAACCAGAGCCTCCTGATGTTGCTCAACTCTGTTAATTTCAGGTTTAACCAGTTTGTCCTGTTTGTCAAATATATGACGATCTTTAAACTCGGCCTGTTTACCAGCATTCCACTGATCTACAGGACGCATATAACCAACAATACGGGAGAATACAGTACACTTTGTATCCTTACCAGCCTCAGCACATTTAGGACATAACGCGTGCTCACCATATATATAACCATGATCAGGACAAACACTAAATGTTGGCGATAATGTTATATATGGTAAACGGAAATTATTTGTAACCAACTGAAGTAACTGTTTAACCGACTCTATTTTCAGTTGTTTCTCACCAATAAATGTATGAAAAACTGTACCTCCGGTATACTTTGTCTGTAAATCGTCCTGTAGCCTTAGTGCCTCAAACAGATCATCGGTATAGTTAACAGGCAGTTGGGTTGAGTTTGTATAGTACGGCTCGGCACCACCGTTGTATGCCAACTCATTGGCAACAATAATATCCGGATACTGTACCTTATCAATTCTTGCTAGTCGGTAACTGGTACCCTCGGCAGGTGTTGCCTCAAGGTTATATATATGTCCGGTCTCCTCCTGAAAATCCTCAAGTCTGTTGCGCATAAAGTTTAATACCTCAATACTAAACTGATGCCCCTCTTTGCTTCCTATATCCTTGCCAAGATAGTTCATCAGAAACTCATTCATACCAACCAATCCAATAGTAGAGAAGTGGTTATTCCAGTATGCATTATTACGCTTATGCAGATGGCGCAGATAGAATTTAGAGTACGGATACAAGCCCTGCTCAGTAAAATTCTCAATAACCTTACGTTTTACCTCAAGACTACTCTTTGCAATATCCATAAGATTTGACAGACGCTCAAACAACTCCTTATCTGAACGTGCCTCATAACCAAGTTTAGGAAGGTTTATTGTAACCACACCAATTGATCCGGTAAGAGGGTTAGCACCAAATAAGCCACCACCACGCGATTGCAGCTCTCTCTTATCGAGGCGCAAACGGCAACACATACTGCGTACATCATCGGGCGACAGATCTGAGTTTACGAAGTTAGAGAAGTACGGAATACCATATTTTGCCGACATCTCCCAGATAAGATCATAATCGCTGTTGTTCCAGTCAAAATCTTTTGTGATATTATATGTAGGTATCGGGAACGAGAATACAGCACCATTAGCATCGCCCTCAAGCATTACCTCTGCATAGGCTTTGTTAAAGATATCCATCTCCTTCTGAAAATCGCCATATACCCGATCCATAACCTTACCGCCAATAATTACACCCTGCTGCTTCATATTATCCGGTACCTTCAGATCCATTGTAATGTTTGTAAACGGTGTCTGGAAACCAACCCTGGTAGGTACATTTATATTAAACAGAAACTCCTGTAGTGCCTGCTTAACCTGTTTGTAGTTAAGATTACCGTATCTGATAAACGGAGCAAGATATGTATCAAACCCTGAGAATGCCTGAGCTCCGGCAGCCTCACCCTGCATTGTATAAAAGAAGTTTACAATCTGCCCAAGTGCAGTACGCAGATGTTTTGCGGGTTTACTCTGCGTTTTACTCTTTACACCTCTGAAACCGGTTATAAGCAGATCCTCAAGATCCCAGCCAACACAGTATACGCTTAAGAAACCAAGATCGTGTATATGTAACTTTCCGGTTTTGTGTGCCTCACGAATCTCATCAGAGTATATATGATCTAACCAGTATTGCGAACTAAGAATTGTAGATATATGTTGGTTCAGTCCTTGCAGTGAGTATGTTGAGTTGGCACTCTCTTTAATACGCCAGTCGTTAAGGTTAAGGTAGTCATCAATAAGATCTATATTACCAAACATCTCTTTTGCACTACGCAGATTACCATGTTTATGTCTGTATATAATATACGCCTTTGCGGTTTTATATTCACCCGACTCAAAAAGTACCGTTTCAACAATATCCTGAATTGTCTCAACTGTAGGTGTCTCACTGCCCGTTAATTGATTATTCAGACGTTCTACTACCTTATTGGCAATATCTTTTGCAGCGCCTCTGTCTGGCTTGCCTACAGCACGCAGAGCCCTGTACACAGCAAACGATATCTTCTCTTGATCAAATGTTACTACTGTTCCGTTACGTTTTACAATCTCTGTAATCTTACTCATCATGGTTAATACATTTTTAATGATGCAACAAGCTGTTAAACCTTGTGTAGTTTTACTTGTTTCATGCCATCAATTAATTAAACAAACGATAACTTCATGGATTCCGAAAAGAAATGGATATACACAGATACTCCTTTTCCCGCCTTTCTCCCGAAAGCTATGGATAAATACCTAAGGCAGGTCTTCTGGCTTACCCGCTTTCTGAACCTTCCCATTGATTACTCAACAGTGGTATATTATCAGAAAGTTTTGCCGGGCTTACAGCTGCGGGGACAGCTCCTGACTTTAACAGGATTCCCATTTTCACCTCACACGGAGGAACCATTAAGTAGTACTAAGATATAGCAGCTGAAATTATATAGTTTTATTAAAGGCTCTGCTTTTATTAACAAGTTATCAACGTATGTCTGCTTTGCCTTACAACAGTGATGTTTATGAAAAAAAGCCCACAAAAATATTTTTATTTGCCAAAAAGAACCTGTATTTACCATTATCTGTGTGTATGAGAAAATAACTGATCATGTTTTGTTTATAATACTGTAATATCATACAAAGCTGTATAACTTTACGTTTTCATATTAGTTATAGAAACCGGACAATAGTACTATATTTTAAACAATCCGAAAAGAGTAAACAAATAAGGGACATATCAGAGTTATTATAATAAAACGTACAGGAGATGATTATGCAAAAAATAAAACAGTTCAATAGTAAATTTACTCTTATTATCTCTTTAACAATCTTTTACTCTTGTTCTGATAATACAATTAACTCTAAGATAAATATTATAGAGGCAGACTCATCATACACATATTGTGATAAGGCATTAGTAAGACTTGATAATAGTGTTTATCTGATAAAGAACAGATCTACTTACAACAGGCAAGGTGATATAATAAAATATGAAATTTATAAGACTGAAGGAAAAGTCTCATACACAAAAAAAGCTCTTCTTGAAGATGAATTATTCATAGAATATGAGAATATAAACATATTAAACAGATGGAAGCTAATTAATTCTTGGCAAATCTCAAATAGTGTTGATACGTTAGATTATGAACAGATCAGGTTTAATAACACCAATGCTATAATAACAAAATCTAAGGATGAGAGAATAATCTTCACCTTCTATTGAAATGTACAAAAAATGGTAGAGTAGGTAAAAGGTAATCTCTCCCTAAACTTCTCAATTCATACTACTTATATAAGCCTGTAATAAAAAACAACACTACATGATTTTGTATATATATCATGTTTTTAATATATTGGTAATCGCAATAAAACTATCAGACAGATAACAGTTAACCGTTGCTGAATAACAGAAGATTACAGATAAAAAACAGAATGAATTAGTTGTGCCTGATACCAGATAAAAGCAAATCATAAAAAGTTAAGCCTTATGTTCGAAGAGAAGATAAAAGAGATAAGAGAGTTCTGTGAGTTAAATTCTGACCCCAAAATCATAGAGAAATATTCCAAATACTTTAAAGAGGGTTTTGATGGCTTTGGAATAGACAGTAAAGTGCTTAAAAAGCAGATAGAACATTGGGTAACAAAATGGAAAGACGAAATGTCTCTGGCTGACTATTTAGATTTATCAGATGAGTTGATTAAGAATGGGAGGTTTGAAGAGAAGGACTTAGCCATACATTTTGTGAAATCTAAAAAAGCAGAGTATACAGAGGAGACATTTAACAGAATAGGCAAATGGTTTGAATCCGGGATATCAAACTGGGCATCTACAGATGTTCTCTGTATGTTGGTTCTGCCACATTTCTTTATTGAGAATATCATAGGTTTTGACAAATTGAAGGAGTGGAATGACTCTCAAAGCGAATGGCAACGTAGAGCTGTACCGGTACTTTTTGTAGAGTTATCAAAGTTAAAAGTTGATTTTAAAAGTGATATAGCTCTGAATGTTATAAAACCATTAATGATGGACGAATCGGAGTATGTGCAGAAAGGACTTGGTACTTTATTACGTGAACTATGGAAAAAAGAGCCTAAAGAGATAGAAAAATTTCTTTATGAATGGAAAGACAAGTGTGGCAGACTAATTATCAGATACGCCACTGAGAAGATGGATAAGGAGAGTAAGGCGAAATTTAAAAAAGCGAAATAGATGGAAGCAAAAGAGTTAGACGTCAGTAAAATTTCATATTGTGGTTTTTATTGTGGAGCTTGTCCAAAATTCAGAAAAGGTCAATGTTTTTCTTGCAAAGGAGATGACCCTAAATGTGCTGTTGGCTACAAAGCTTGCAAGGTAAGACCGTGTTGTATAGAAAAAGGTATTGAATCTTGTGCTTATTGTAATGAATATGATTCGGTTAAGGATTGTAAAAAATATAACCCATTAATGATAAGGTTTGGTCAGTTCATAACAGGGACAAATCGCAGAAAGGGTATTGAAATGATTAAAGAGAAAGGCGAACAGGAATTTCTGGAGTTTATGTCAAAAAAGAGATGGGTGACATATAAGAACAAAGGAGAATAAGTAATACACCGCAGCAAAGTAGCAAAGGAGAATTTTATCTCTAAACTAACACTACCCCTATAGACTATTATAGAAAAAACAACAAACCTATAAACATATCAGTTTAAAATAATCATAACTAATATAACCGTTTGTATAGTTTTTGTATTCAAATAAACATATCAATATATAATGAATCTCCCCGAATATAGTGATATGTACAATCTTTATTAATCAAATTATCATGACTTTAATTAGCTATTCATTGATAAAATGATACTAAAATAACTAAACACTATTCTGTGTTATATAAAAAATAACACTACACAGTTTTGTGTATATATTATATTTTTCTATATTAGCAACCGAAACACAACTATAATGCTTGTATCAATTAAACATCGGAAAGAGATTGTGATAATGTATGGTTGAATCTAACAAAAGATTACAAGTATAGATAATTATTTATCATATAACATACATAGATTAACATAATGATATCCAGTGTAATTGAAGATTCGAACAATTACAAATGAAATAGTAATTAAAATTTAGAATTATGAATAAAGCGATGATTACAAAAGGTAGTGATAATTGGGTTATAATTACACTTGAGGGTACTTTGTACGAAAGAATGACTGATGTTACCTATTATCTAGAAAAAGGAGATGGTAAAACAGCTAAGATATCAGAAGGATCTGACTCTTCCGGAAATAAAAAAGTATTTGTTTTTATCAAAGATTTCGACATTAAATAATAATTATATTTTAACAAATTCACTAATTTTCTTTTTATCAAACAGAAGTAAATAAGTTAGACTTATAATGTCTATTAATATGAATTCCATAGAATTATTGATTGTAAAAATGAAAGAATTTAAGCCTCTTTGTAAGAGGCTATATTTCATCACATAATAGTTGGATTCAAACTTTGAGATGGAGGTTGGATTTTTTGTTAAAAAATAACTGCTATTGTTATAAAGATGGATATAAACGAAATATATCATGAAATTCAGGAAAGACTCCGAAAACAACTTGTTTTGATCATTGGAACAGGAAGTTCAATTTCGGTTGACTTTGCTTTTGGTATGGGAGCTTTGGAGTCTTACTTGAAATCAGTTATACCTTCTGTTATTATAGGCGATAATCATGCAGAATCCGAATGGAAGTTGGTATTAGATAACATAAATAATAAAATTGATTTTGAAAACTCGTTAAATGTTGTTAAGTCAGACTTTTTACTTGAAAATATAATTGTAGAAACAGGAAAACATGTTGCGAAAGTAAATTATCAAAACATTTCAAAGATATCGATTGGCGAGATTCCAATTATTGCACTTTTTGAACGACTTAAAAATGCGCTTTCCTATACAAATCCAATAATTGACATTATTACGCCAAATTACGATTTGATAATTGAGAATGCTTTATCGCATTGTAATTTAGATTATAACGATGGGTTTTGTGGTGGAGTGCAAAAGAAATTTGATTGGGCACATTCGGAACAAGGATTCAACAAATTAGAGAATAATAGTAAAACTGGAAAGATTTACCCTAAAGTATATCCACACATCAGATTACATAAAGTACATGGCTCACTGAACTATTTTATTAAGAATGACAATGTTTATCGAAATGATAGCTTATCATATTTTGAAAGCATTGATGATTATGAAAGATTTATAATAACACCTGGGGAAACAAAACATAAAAGAATTGTTGAGAACAGACACTTCTATCGTGAAATGGATAATGCAATTGATAAAGCACAAACATACTTATTTGTAGGTTATGGATTTAATGACATTGATATTGATAAAAAAATATGTCAAAATATTAATCAGGTAAGTCGAAGAGCTATAATTGTTACTAAAGATTTAATTGGAAATGCAAAAACAATTATTAATGAAAATCCTGAGATAATTGCAATTAGTGATAATTATAAAGGAGGAGCATCAATTAACTACAAAGGAAAAGAAGTAGAACATAACAAACCGATTTGGCAAATTGACGAATTTGCAAATGAAATATTATAGAAAATGGCAAAACTTTTTGATTTTAATACAGAAACAGATTACGTAGGAAAAGTTGTATATGTTGATACTACTAAACTAAGTTTAGATGTTAAACCCAAAGAACTTAAGCTTGCTAGAGTTGGTCGGTTGGTTGCAGTAAAAATATCTTCTGCAGTAGAAGAATGGGCAATAGCTATTGTAGAACGGGTTATAAAAAATCCATCTACAGAACAATTAAAGAACATTGTCCAACCTAGTGAAGATGAAGAATCAAATCCTGTAAGTGCTGATTCAATTCTCGAAAGAGTTTCAAATATTGTTACAATTGCGATAGTTGCGACATTTAAAGGAAAGAAAGGGACAGAAACAAATTATTTTTCACGTTCTATTCAAGAAATCCCAGATATAGATGCCGAAGCTTTTTCTATTGAGAGTGAAAATCTAGAAAAATTCATGGGTTTGCTTTCTGCAAAGTCAAAATCAGATGTGTCACTTGATTTAGGCAAATATTCATTAAGCGAAAAGGCGCGCGCTCAACTAAATGGCGACAAATTTTTTCAACGACATGCGGCAATACTTGGAAGTACAGGCTCTGGTAAGTCATGGACAGTTGCTTCTATTCTGGAAAAAGCGGCAGATTTACCAACTACTAAAATGATAGTCTTTGATTTACACGGGGAGTATTCAACATTAAAATTTGCAAAACAGTTACGAATTGCTGGCCCTGATGATTTGGAAACAAAGGATGATAGTATTCTCTTTTTACCTTATTGGCTTCTTAACTCTGAAGAAATGCAAGCTATGTTTATTGACCGTTCCGAGTTTTCTGCACACAATCAGGTCATGATGTTTCAAAAGTTAGTAGGGGATGAAAAATTAAAACACTTAAGAGATAATAAAAAGGATGAAGTAATAAATTCATTCACGATTGATAGTCCAGTGCCTTATAATCTTGATTCAGTAATTACAGAGTTGAGGCGTTTAAATGAAGAAATGGTGCCAGGTGCCAGAACGGGAAGTGAAAAGAAAGGTGATTTTAACGGAAGTTTCAGTCGGTTATTAACTCGTTTAGACGTAAAAGTTACAGATAAGCGTTATGGATTTTTATTTAAACATCCGTCTGAACTTAATGCTTATACTGCTTTGACGGAAATCATTGAGCAATTAATAGAATTTAAAGAAGATAATTCTGGTATTAAAATAATTGACTTTTCAGAAGTTCCATCTGACGTGTTACCTATTATTATAGGTTTAGTTGCTAGGATTTTATACAATATTCAGTTTTGGACGGAAAAGTCCGAAAGACATCCGTTGGCTCTAGTATGTGATGAAGCTCACTTATATCTTCCGAAAAAGGGTGAAAATAATCCAAATGAAAAGAGAGCTTTGGAAAATTTTGAGAAGATTGCCAAAGAAGGACGTAAGTATGGTGTTAGTTTGCTTGTTATCAGTCAAAGACCTTCTGATGTCAGCGAAACTATACTTAGTCAATGTAATAATATAATGTCATTAAGACTATCCAATAAACAAGACCAAAGTACAGTGAAATCTTTTATGTCAGATAATCTTACTGTATTTGCAGATATTCTACCAACATTAGATGTAGGTGAAACTATTGTTTTAGGAGATGCTGTATTGTTGCCATCAAGAATAATGTTAGATATGCCAAAAGAAGAGAATAGACCGTTAAGCAGTACTATTGATTTTTGGACAGAATGGAATGAAAAAGATAAGGAAACAGATTATAATAAGGCTGTTGAAAATTACAGAAGACAAAGTAGAAAACAAACAGTAGATATAGAGGTTGAGAAAGAATTAGTATAAAACAAGAAAATTATAACAATAGATATGTGTCTTTTGATGGATCGTAGTAAATTTGAAATAAGTACAAAAAATATAGAGATTTGAATGATTGGTATTTTGAAGTGTCAAACGTTTATATCCGAGCCATTATAAGACAATAAAAAAACTATTATATTGTCTAGTCTATTTATTTCTTTCTTGATCAAGATTCAATACAACGGTCAACATCACTGGAATATTTAAGGCTTAATATTTTTTCCATTATGGAACACCTATATAGAACAAATTAATCCTTTTATCAATTAAATCATGAAAAAGATAATAATATGTGCAGATGGCACTTGGAACAGACCCGAAAGAAATTTAAAAAAAGACTTTCCTACAAATGTTTTAAAGTTTGCACGTGGGCTATCACAAAATGATGGAACTAACAAGCAAATAATTTTCTACGATTGGGGTATTGGTTCTTATCACGATAAATTTGCTGGAGGCGCATTAGGTGTAGGGTTAGACAAAAATATAAAAGATTGTTACCGTTTTTTAGTACATAATTATGAAAAAGGAGATAAGATTTACCTTTTCGGATTCAGTAGAGGAGCATATACAGTGCGTAGCTTATGTGGTTTGATAAATAACTGCAGCATCTTAAAAAGTTCAAATGCAAATTATATAGAAAGTGCTTTTGAGTTATACAAAACAAAAAAACATAAACCTAATAGCTCAAAATCTAAAATATATAGAGAGAAATATGCTATACAAGATAAAACAATGATTGAGTTTGTAGGGGTTTGGGATACCGTCGGTGCAATGGGATTACCATTTTCATTATTTGGACTAATTGAAAAGAAACACTTGTTCTATGATCAAAAGTTAGGCTCAAATATTGTAACAGCTAGACATGCTATTTCCCTTGATGAACAAAGAGAAGATTTTTCTCCAACAATCTGGAAACCTAGGTCAAATGTTGATCTTAAGCAAGTTTGGTTTGCTGGAGTACATTCAGATATAGGTGGTGGTTATAAACCAGAAAGAGATAAAACCATTCTTTCAGATATTCCACTTATATGGATGCAAAAAGAAGCAATTATATCAGGATTAGTTTTTGAACCACATTTAATGAATGTAAAATTAAACCCTCTAGCAAGAAAACATAATGAATACAAATCGTATTATCTAGCTTTAGGGAAAAAACAGAGGGTAATCCCTGACCCAAATGTCATACCTACTTTTATACATATAAGTGTAAAACAACGTTACGAAAAAAGTACTTACAGAAGTAACACCTTGGACAATTACATTAAAAAATTTGGTAGATGGCCACAAATTGAAGAATAAAAGGTACGAAAAGTAATCAAACAATACACTTTATTACAACAACCTCTCCAAACTTTCAAGAAAAAAGTCAGATCAGACGATACCACAAACAAAAATATCAGACAAAGGTATTAGTTAAATGGTTAGAAGTTGGTACTTTTTAATGAGATGATCTATTCAGTCAGGGAAATTCCGGAAAATTCAGGAGTTTTCGTAACTTAGTTAACAACTTCAGGGGTCGGAAGATTCCGTTACGATTGTGGTGGTGGCTGAAAATATTGTGGAAGATGTCAACTTTTTGCTGGAAGACATTGATAATGTTGTGACAGTACCTGACTAATTTGTACTTATAGCTGAGAAGATTGTCCCTAATCCTGAGAATGTTGTGAAAGATGCTGACTAAGTGCTTCAAAACGTCCGTAATTTCCGGAAATGTCTGACTATATCATGAATGTAATTGAGAAGGTAACTATTTGTGCCAATAATATGACACATGCACACATCTATATTTCATGCGTAGCCAATAATGTGCTTGTGTTGCTGATAACCCATAAAAATTCATGTCTTTTAAATAATTGTGTAATAATATGTTAAATTGAGTATTTATACCTATTGACTTTACTTAATACCTTACGTAACTTGTATATATAAGTTAAATTAAATCATAATTTCATGGTAAGAATTTTTAGAATTTTCAACATCTCAGACGGTATTCTACTTGAGCATTCAGAGAAATTGGTAGAGGTCATTGATAAAGATACACCCCTGTTCTCTAAGTTCGATACAACCATAAACAGTAATTTCTCCCAATCTATTAAGGATGCTATCTCAAGAGTTTATGAGATAAAGAGCGATACTGTTATTATAGATGAAATGTCGGCAAAAACAGACCTATTGCTTTCAGTACTAGGTGAGTGTAATAAAACCTATAGCACAATAGCATTCTTTGTACGTAAGGCATTTCCGGGCGACAAAAATATGGCAAATATATTTGGTGCTAATGATATTGCAAATGTACGTAAGAGTCAGGAAAAAATGGCACCGTTTATGCATATTCTTGAGAAGAATGTAGCTAATCATCGCGATACTCTTATTACAGCAGGATGTAACGAGGATGTTATAAACTCAATTCCAAATTTAAGAGAGCGACTCCTTAAGGCAAATAGCGATCAGGAGATATTTAAGAATGAACGTAGCGCACATACTCGCGAAAGAATCATCAGACTTAATGAGTTGTACAGAAAGGTTGCAACAATAAGTGAGATAGCACAAATTATATTTGCCGATAATGAACCTATGTTGAAAAAATATAAGTTACCATCGCCTGTTGGTTCAACAAAAAACAGCGATAATCTTTTAGCAGATTAAAATAAAAACTTTAGAATTGTTTCATAAACACACCCTCTTGCTAAGCAACTGCTTGCAGAGGGTGTTCCGTAATTAGCCAGATGTTTATATCAGTACAGTTTACCCTAACAGCAAATATTAATACTGTAATTTGTGCACTTTACGGCACTTTTCCTCTTGTTTACATCAATCTATATATAAAAACAATTTGTTAGTGCATTAAACTGCACTTTAATCAGAGTTCAGAGGTCAGATATACTAATCTACTTATAAATATCTAAGATTTTTTATCTTATAAAAACCCTTACCAATTGCAGATTTGGTAAGGGTTTTTACTACTCAGTTGTTATCTGTTTTAATGTTTTACGTTAAATATATTTGGATAATAAAAATAATTTTAGATATATTTGTATCGGATGAAGTACTAAAATGGTGGCTACATTCTCATCATAGGGAAGACATTGGAGTCTGTAGTTAAGCTTCTTACAAATAGATTTGTATACCCTATCTTTTATTAACTAAAAAGATAAGGTATGACACAAAAACAGAAGTCTCCGGAAATTATCACACTTAACAAGGTAAAGTCTTTATTACAACAAGAGGATCTCTACTCTCTTATAAAGGAGGGGTTTATTCAGTACTCTAAAGGTAATGCGGTAATACCTCCTGTGGGTGAGTTGTTGTTTAATAAACCGCCCGGCGAAACGCATATAAAGTATGGTTATATAAAAGATATGCCATATTATGTAATAAAGATAGCCTCAGGTTTCTACAACAATCCTTTAATCGGTCTGCCATCAAGCCAGGGGCTGAATCTGCTATTCGATTGTAAAACAGGAGTACTGCTTGCCATTATTCTAGACGAAGGACATCTTACAAACGTACGTACTGCTGTAGCCGGTGCCATAGCAACAAAAGCACTTGCAAACAGCGGTGCCAAAAGGGTTGGTATTCTCGGAACCGGTACACAAGGGTATATGCAGTATCACTATCTGTCCGAATATATGGATATAGAATCTGTACGTTATTGGGGTATTGATAAAGAGCAGGCAGACACTCTTGTTAACAGAGTAAACAGCAATAAACCTGTGGCTAAATATGAGAACAGCATAGAGAGACTGTGTGCTGAATCTGATATTATTATTACAACAACACCTGCAACACAATACCTTATAAAGAGCAGTTGGATAAAACCGGGTACACACATTACCGCTGTTGGTTCTGATACAGCAGATAAGTGCGAGCTTGACTCTAATATAGTAATGAGTGCAGATATTGTTGTATCAGATAGTATAGAGCAGAGTAAAACCAGAGGCGAGGTATACAGAGCAAGATTAGCCGGATACAGTGCCGATAATCTTCTTGAACTGGGTGCTGTACTTGATATGCCAAATAGTGTAAGAACAGACAGTAATCAGATTACCGTTGCTGATCTTACAGGTGTTGCAGTGCAGGATCTTATGATATCGCAGGCAGTATACAACGCTATTAACCAATAAACAGTAACAAAAACCTATACACATATATGTGTTAACAGGAGGTTACAATCTTATTTAAACACTTAAAACATAAACAAGATGAATATTAAAACATTTATGCTTGAACGCATACAGTCATTATATGAGAACACAGTAGATTATAATCTTACAGAGAGTGGTTTCCATCCGTTTACATTAAAGGAGTTGCTGTCTGATACGGAGATAGATATGTTAGAGAATACCGTGCTTGGTTACGGACAGACAAACGGATCTGATAAACTGCGTGAGATAGTTGCAAAGAACTATAACTGCGGACTTAATGCAGATAATATTCTTATAACAAACGGAAGTGCCGAGGCAAACTTTATTATGTGCAAAACGGTGCTTAACAAGGGCGATGAGGTTATAATGATGATTCCTAACTATATGCAGATATGGGGTATAGCAGAGGAGTTAGGGTGTAATGTAAAGCCGTTTCATTTAAGAGAGGAGAACAACTGGCAGCCCGATCTGGATGAGTTAGAGCGTATAACAACACCTGATACAAAGATGATAGTACTATGTAATCCAAATAATCCAACAGGTTATACACTATCGGGTTATGAGATGCAGAAGATTATTGACATTGCCAGCAAAAACGATGCATGGATATATTGCGACGAGGTTTACAGAGGTGCAGAGCTTAATGGTGTAGAGATAGATAGTTTTATTGGAACCTATGACAAGGTGCTTGTTAATGGCGGACTGTCAAAAACATACGCGCTTCCGGGGCTGCGTCTGGGATGGATTGCAGGGCCAAAACATATAATTGACGATACCTGGGCATATCATGACTATACAAGTATTACGGCAGGTATCTTAAGTCATAAAATAGGAGAGATTGCTCTGCAACCGGATAAGAAGAGAGAGATTCTTAACAGAAACAGATCTATGCTGAATGAGAATCTGAAACATATGCGCGAATGGATTGACAGTAAAGGCGATAAATTTAAACTTATATCGCCAAAGGCAGGCGGAATGGCATTTATTAAGTACGATCTGCCAAATGTAAACTCAACAAAACTCTCAGACTGGTTAAGAGAGAATAAGAGTCTGTTTATACTTGCCGGCGACTGTTACGGAATGGATGGTTACTTCAGGCTTGGTATTGGAGAGCGTAAAGATTATCTGTTAGAGGGGCTTAACAGATTAGAGCAGGGTATAGATGAGTATGTAGAACTAATGAATAGCTAAGGTTATGGAGATAACACTTAACGATGTAATTAAAGCATCCAATACAATAGAGGGTATAGTAAACCATACCCCGCTTAAGCTGTCGCAAACGCTTACAGAGGCCACATCAAAAAATGTATGGCTAAAGTTAGAGAATATGCAGCCAACAGGAGCCTTTAAACTCAGAGGTGCAGCAAATGCAATACTCAATCTGTCTGATGCCGACAGAAGAAAGGGGATTATAACAATGTCTACGGGTAACCATGGTAAGGCTGTGGCATATATGGCAAAACTACTGAATATACCCGCTGTAATATGTGTATCGGAGCTTGTTCCGGAGGTAAAACTTAAAGGTATGCGCGATCTTGGAGTAGAGGTTGTTGTTACCGGAAAAGATCAGGAGCAGGCCGATGAGGGTTCTTTAAGGCTGGCATCAGAGAGAGGGCTTACCTATATCTCAGCATTTGACGACCCTATGGTTATTGCCGGACAAGGAACAATAGCACTTGAGATATTAAAAGAGAGACCGGATACCGATACTATTGTTGTTCCGTTAAGCGGTGGCGGATTAATGAGTGGTGTTGCTATGGCTGCAAAGAGTATAAAACCAGATATAAATATTATTGGTGTTAGTATGGAGCACGGAGCTGCAATGCATCTGAGTATAAAAGCCGGAGAGATTGTTCCTGTTGATGAGAGCTATAGCCTTGCCGATGCACTTACAGGGTGTATTCCAACAAACAACAGGTATACATTTAATATGTGTAGCAAATATGTAGACTCAACACATCTTGTATCTGAAGATCAGATTGGGAGAGCAGTTGCACATGCATTCTGCAAAGAGCGATTAGTACTGGAGGGTGGCGCATGTGCACCAATTGCATATGTACAGAACAGCTATGCCAATATTAAAGGCAGTAACATTGCCATAATCTGCTCTGGCGATAATATTGATATCAACAAAACAATTAACCTTTATAACAAATATTATAACAACTAAAACTTTAATTATGAAGAATTTGAAAGCTATACTGATAGGTATAATATTTATATCGTCAGTAACCTACGGACAAGAGAATAACGCAATTAATATACTTGATGGTAATAGCGACGGAGTGCTGAATCCGTACGAGGCAATGGATATTCTGTTTATGTTACAACAGGAAAATGAGAAACCACTGTCGGTATCTGAGTTTAATAAGATTGCAACAAAGAGCCAGAAGGAGGATAGAAAGGAGTTAGAGAGAATATTCAAAAAGTACGATAAAGACAAAGATGGTAAGGTTATCATTAAGGATGTTAAAGATGAAGAGACAAGAGGCTTTATGATGATGATGGACTCTGACGAGAATGGTAAACTTACAAAGAAAGAGGCTCTTAACTTTAATATGGAGAAAGCTATGCTGATGTCGGCAGAGCAGATTAAAGAGCAGGCAGATGCGATTTATAAGGAGCTGGATAAGAATAAAAATGGTGCGCTTGAGTTATCGGAATTACCTGAAGAGGAGAGAGATTTTATTGAAGAGGTAGATGTGAATAACGATGGCAAGGCTGAGAAGAGAGAGTTTATACAGTTTATGACATACAACAATACTCCGGTATCGTTTAAAGTAAAGAGTGGGGTAGCATATATGTACGGGGTAATAAGCTCTGATACTCCTGCTAAGGTACTTCAGCTAATATTTGAACACCCTGAGGTAAAGGTTATTGAGATGGTATCGGTTCCGGGATCAATTAACGATGTAGCAAATCTTCGTGCAGCACTCTATATCAGAAAATTCGGACTGTCAACACGCCTTACATCAACAAGCATGGTATCATCGGGCGGTACCGACTTTTTTCTTGCAGGAGTAAACCGCGAGGTTGAGAAGGGTGCTAAGATTGGTGTACATTCATGGGGTGCAGGTCCGGGTGAGCAAGGTAAAGATTTTCCTAAGGATGATCCTGAGCACCAGAAGTACCTTGACTTCTACAGCAAGGTTGGTATTCCATCTGCATTCTACTGGTATACATTAGAGATGGCTCCGGCAGACGGAATGCACTGGATGACCGATAGCGAGATAGTTAAGTATAAGATAGAGACAAAATAAGATAGAGTTGATGACTTAGAAGTTGTTTAAACAGCTTCTTAATAGTCGGTTTGTTGTACAGGACGGGGGTGCTACAATTCCATTACAACCACCAGGCACCTCTGTTCTTTTTTTAACAGAGACAGAACACATAATATATACATAGTGTAATAAGATAGAGAGATTACATACACTACATTTAACAAAAAAGATAGATATGCACAGATACAGATTATATATAGCAGGATTAATAATTTTTACACTGTTTGCCGCATGTAAAAAAGATGACGATAAAAAAACTACCAATACAACAACAACCTTTGGAGTATTTAAGGTTCAGGATGATAAAAAGACAGTTGTAATGAATGGTGAGATAACAAGCAGCTCTTTTGACAACTTTAAAAAACTTATAGCCCAATATCCGGATATAACACAAATAAACATTAAGGAGTGTGGCGGATCAAATGATGATAATACAAACCTAAAGCTATCTCACTATGTGTATGGCAGAGGTATAAATATTCATCTTATGGATAATGGAATGATTGCATCGGGTGGTGTAGATTTTTTTATTGCCGGAGTTAAACGTACAAAAGGTAAGAATACACGCATAGGAGTGCACTCATGGGGAGGAGAAGATGATAGCGGTAAAACGGTAACGGCAACAGATTTTCCTGTTGGCCACAAACACCATCTTCCGTATATAAGTTATTACAAATCGGTTGGTTTTACACAGAAAGAGGCAGAAGATTTCTATTACTTTACCATAAATGCAGCACCGTTTAACTCTATACACTGGATGACAGAAGCAGAGATTACAAAATATAAATTAGTGAGATAATGTGTTGTTGTATGGAGGTATGCCATTTCTGTAGTTTGTTAATGTGTATACCTCCAACTATGATATAAATATTGTAAATTTAGGTGAACAAAATCTGAAAAATATACCAACAAATTATGGACATTACATTTATACAAACAGGAGGAACTATAGACAAGGATTACCCACACACAACAAAGGGATGGGCATTTGAGTTTGGCGAACCAGCTACAAATCGTATTCTTGAAAAACTTAATCCTTCATTCAGCTACAATATTCTTACAGCATTTCAGAAAGATAGTCTTGAGATAACAGACGAGGACAGAGCAGAGCTTGCCAACATGATAAATGATCTGGATTGTGACAAGATAATAGTAACCCACGGTACCGATACAATGTACGAAACGGCGTTGTTTCTTAGCAAACATATAAAGGATAAACTTATTGTTATTACAGGTGCAATGCGCCCTGAACGCTTTAGCAATTCAGAGGCTCCCGTAAATGTTGGATGCGCAATTGCTACAGCAAATCTTATGGATAAAGGAATTTTTATTGCTATGCATGGCATTGTAAAGCCTTTTGATAAGATAAAAAGGGACATGGATACAGGTAAATACTTTTAACGGTGAATAATAGCTGTTTACATTGATTCTTAACAGTCAGAATAGTGCTGTTTTAAATTAAAACTATGTCTATTCGCAACGGTTAGGTGTCTGAAAATTAATAAAACCAACGTACAATGCTAAAAGATGAACTTATAGAGTGTCATAACAGAATAAAGCCCTATATACACAATACACCTGTTCTGTCATCGCAGCAACTGAACAGTATTAGCGGTACAGAATTGCTCTTTAAATGCGAGAATTTCCAGAGGATGGGAGCCTTTAAAATGCGCGGAGCAACCAATGCAATTCTTCAGTTAACCGATGAGCAGAAGAGCAGAGGTGTGGTTACGCATTCGTCCGGAAACTTTGCTCAGGCTCTGGCTTTGGCAGCAAAAAGTGTTGGTGTTAAAGCTTACATTGTAATGCCTGCGAATGCTCCGAAGGTTAAAAAAGATGCTGTAAAAGGATACGAAGGTATAATAGTTGAGTGCGAACCTACCCTGAAAGCACGTATGGATAGTGCCGCAAAAATAGAGCAGGAGAGAGGCGCCACCTTTATACATCCGTCAAACAATATTGATGTTATACTTGGTCAGGGAACAGCCTGCAAAGAGCTTATTGATCTGCACACCGATCTGGATATAGTTATTACCCCTGTTGGTGGTGGTGGACTGATTGCCGGAACAGCACTGGCTGCGGCTAATTCAGGTAGAGATATTACAATTGTAGGGGCAGAGCCGTTTGAGGTTGATGATGCTTACAGATCGCTTATAAGTGGCAAGATTGAGACTAACAGAACAACAAATACCATTGCAGATGGTCTTAAAACAGAGCTTGGCGATATTAACTTTCCGATAATAAAACGGTATGTAAGTACCATAATACGTGTAACAGAACCGGAGATAGTATCGGCAATGCATCTTATATGGGAACGTATGAAGATTGTTGTAGAGTCATCAAGTGCTGTTGCAATGGCTGCAATACTTAAGAATGGTAATCTGTTTAAGGGCAAAAAAACGGGTGTAATACTGTCTGGTGGTAATGTAGATCTTAGTAAGTTACCTTTCTGACAGACAAAACAAGTATTTAAGAGTCTGCTGTTTCGTAACTCCTAAATACTTGCTTAAATTCTCTATCTGTATAATAATCTACTTCATACCCTTTTTAAAGTTAAATGTAGTAGATGGCTGTATCTGCTGCGATGCATTATAACGTTTTGTAATAGTTTTAATAACATTCTGTGATGGTGCCACATGGCTAAGATCAATCATAAACTTACTGAATCCCGCCTTTTTAAGCTGATCTCTGTATTGTAAAAGAGCAACAGGCTGCAACGGAATAACTATTGTAATACCACTTCTGGTTATCTTCCTGAATTTGTACCCTTTATCATCCTCAAATACATTCTCCTCATCCTTTACCTTAACAGGCATTCGTGAATAGAACAGCTCCGGATAGAAATATAGCGGCACAATACCGTGTCTGTCTTTTCCGGCTGTAAGATTCTCTAACTCATTCTCTAAAGGATATGTATAGTTACGGCAACCTTCGCTACGTAAAAACTCAGAGGCAGCATCGTTATAAACATATACATTCTCATTAGTACTTATAATAGCACCCTTTGGTAACAATAACTTTTGCGAGATATGACTCAGCATAAAGTGTCTGTATCCCTGATCAAAGAGTTTATTTGCCAGTTTTTTATAGAAATCAATTTCGCCCTCTGCAATAAATTTCGGGAACTCAACAACCAGTTTCTTCAGATTCTTCTGCAGAAACGGACTATCACCTCTAAACTCGCTCCACTCTCTTTTAGCAAAATTCAGTATAACAGTATCAAGATCCTCAAGGCGTAATTTTCGTAACCACTTAACACTATCAATACGAACAAAAAGTTGTTCCTTAACTTTTCGTGTCTCTTTACACAGATTGTTAAAAATAAACTTCTTTTTGCGCCCGCTGAATTTGTCATTCACTCTCTCGCCAGATTCCGGCAGTTTAGAAGAGAAATTCTCCTCCTTTATACCGGCAAGAAACACCTTATCGCCTTTTTTTACTCCGTTAACGTTAGATTTAACAAGATACTTACCATCAACTTTGTCTATATCTTTAACCTTAACACTCTTTTGTCCAGAGTCATCGCGCGAATATAGACGTAATCTATACCCCTTCAGAATATCATATTCAGAGCTAAACATGAACCCTTGGTCGTTCACTTTATTCACAAGCCCCAAATATACACCGGTATTAGGATGTTCTGTAATTGCATCAGAAACATTGTTGCCAACAAAGTATCCTGTCTTCTCTCTACCAAAATCGTACTGCAACAATTTTTTTGCATCATCAATTTTCGAATGATCATCAATAACCATTCTGTATGCTTTTGCAACGCGGTTTACATATTCGTCAGATTTCATTCTTCCCTCAATCTTTAGCGAGGCAACATTCAACTTTGCCAATTCAGGAACAAAATCTATAAGCTGGTTGTCTTTAAGACTAAATGTATATTCCGATGCATTTGCCGATTTATATCGTCTTCGGCAAGGCTGTGTGCACAAACCTCTGTTTGCTCCCTGACCTCCAAGATAACTACTGAACAGACATATACCCGAGAAGGAGTAACACAGAGCACCATGAGTAAACAACTCAATCTCAATATCGCTCCGTTTACATATATCTTTTATCTCCGGAAATGTAAGTTCACGTGCCATTATAACACGCTCAAAACCTTTGTGTTTAGAGAAATTTGCTCCAAGAGAGTTATGGTTAGCCATCTGTGTACTGGCATGTACAACCAGATCAGGGAAATATCGTTTTGTGAGAAGATAAACACCCCAATCCTGAATTATTATTGCAGATATATCTGTTTGCGACAGCAAATACAATACATCTATGAGTTTACTTAACTCACTGTTTTTTATAACCGTATTAAGAGTAATGTATATTTTAACATTATTCTCTTTTGCAATCTTTAACATTGCAAGCAGATTATCTGTACTAAAATTGGTGGCTTTACCTCTTGCATTAAAGCTCTTTAGGCCCATAAAAATTGCATCTGCACCACCCTTAACTGCAGCATGAAACGATTCGCTGTTTCCTGCCGGTAATAATAATTCCGGTTTATACATTCACTAAAATATTTAGCCGCAAAAGTAGCCAATAATTTATACAATTACTATTAGTAAGCTTACTATATACAGTCTGTATTCAAACGAATTCAGAAAACATGAATATAAGAGGTTACAGGAATTGCATTACGTTTAACAGATATTGTTATATTTGCAGAATTAAATATAATTTCCCGGAACATAATTATTTAAACAAAATCATACATAATGACAAAAAATCTACAACTAGTCTGTATGGCTATATTACTGTTTAGCTTTACAGCAAAAATCACGGCTCAGGACGCTAATAACGATGGCTTTCACGATGGCGATATTGCCGCTTTAAAGAAGATATTAACTGATAATCCGGACTGTACACTATCATGGACAGGAACAGATTATGGAAGTTGGAGTGATATAAGTTGGGGGTTTACAACACCCAAAAGGGTAAGTGTTTTATCATTAACTGATAAAAACATATCAAAGCTTGACCTTACAGTTTTTACATCTCTTAGAGCATTATATGTTAATAATAACAAACTGACAACATTGAGTTTAACAGAAAATGAGCAGTTGCAAACTATAAAATGTTCTAATAACAATATATCTGCAATTGATCTTACACAACTACGTTTCTTAAGTAACTTGCAGTGTAACAACAACAATTTGTCAGAACTAAATATCACTAATTGTACAAAACTAAAGTATATTCATTGTTCATATAATAATTTATCATCTTTAAACCTTACCAATAACACAGATCTTGAGAGATTATCGTGCAGTTTTAATAAAATAAAATCACTTGATCTGTCGACCAATGCTAAGTTGACAAACCTATCTTGTACCGATAACGAGATGACTCAACTTAACATAACAGGAACCGCAAACTTAGATAAAATATATTGTCATAGTAACAATATAGCTACGTTAGATATATCTGGCAGCACTAAACTTACATATTTAAGCTGTGCCGATTGCAAAATAGAATCGTTGAATCTTTCGAGCAATACATTGTTAGCCACTTTAATTGCTATAAATAATAATATTAGTAGTATTAGCTTACCAAAAGGAGAAACGCTGAACAGTATCTTTATTGATAACAATAAGATCTCATCCATTGACCTCTCAGAGACAACAGGTATACAATATGTAAAAATGAATAATAATAATCTTACTTCAATTGATATATCAAACAATACAAATATTAGAAATCTTGAGATAAATAACAATAATATTAGTTCACTAAAAGTTTATGATAGTCATACTATTGGTGTTGTAAAATGCAAACAGAACAGATTAAAGTTCACTGATATTGCGCTTTTTGGCAAACCATATATCTTTGAATATTCAGATCAGGCAGATATAACAGATGATCATACAATATATGGTGGTACAGAGATAGATTTATCTTATCAGGAGAGTATAGATGGAGTAAGTTCTGTTTACAAATGGTATAGAGATGGCGCGCTGTTAACTGGTATTACATTATCAAAATATACACCAACTGTGGCAGGGGTATATAAGTGTACAATAACAAATTCTGAATACCCTGAACTTACATTATCTACAGGAAGTATCACAGTTGAATTAAAGAATAATCACGCACCTGTGATAACAACAAACAGTTTAAATATACCGGAGAATAGTGTTGTTAATAGCCAGGTAGGAACAGTATCTATAACAGATAATGATCCTGTACAGAATCCACTTACATTCACATTAACAGATAATACAGGAACCTTTAGAATAGATGAAAACACCGGAGTTATAAAGGTAAAGAGTGCAACACTGAATCACGAAACAGCGGAGACAATAATAGTAAATGTATCTGTAAATGATGGTAGTAATACTGTAAACAAAGACATTACAATAAATATAGACAATGTAAATGAGAAGCCTGAGGATATTCAGTTATCATCTGCAGAGATTGCTGAGAATATGCCTGCTAATACTGAGATAGCTACAATAAACATTTCAGATGTTGACAAAAACGATGTGTTAACAGCTACATTAGCAGATGCTTTACCTGATAATATACATTTTAAAATTACAGACAACAAACTTATAGCAAAGGCTCAGTTTGACAGAGAGACAAAAAAGACATACACTATAAAGATTAAAGCAGCTGATAAAGAGGGGCTGTTTATTACAAAGATATTTACAGTAACTATTACTAATGTTAACGAGAAACCGGAGAATCTTCAACTATCAGCAAAAGAGATAGCTGAAAATGAGATTATTGGTACAGAGATAGGACTACTATCTGCAACAGATATAGATGAGAATGATGCTGTAACAATTACTCTGGATGGTGATAACGAGGATAACGATCAGTTTGAAGTAAAGGAGAATAAACTACTATCAAAAGTACTGTTTAACAAAGAGATAAAAGACACATATAAAGTAAAGGTTAAAGCAACCGATAAAGGAGGTTTATCTGTTTCTGAAACAATTACAATAACAGTAACAGACGTTAATGAAAAACCTGATAACCTACAGTTGTCTGCTAAAGAGATAGCCGAGAACGAGGCTATAGGTACTGAGATAGGACAACTTTCTGCAACTGATGTTGATGAGAACGATGAGATCACAATATCATTAGATGGTTCAGACAACGATAATGCCTGGTTTGATATAAAAGAGAATAAACTTATATCAAAAGCCAAATTTGATAAAGAGACAAAAGATACATATGTTATAAAGGTTAAAGTATCGGACAAAGAGGGGCTATTCTCAACAGAGGAGTTTACAATATCTGTAACAGATGTTAACGAGAAACCGGAGAACCTTCAGTTATCTGCTTCAGAGATAGCAGAAAACGCAACAGAAGGTACAGAGATAGGAGCACTGTCAGCAACAGATATTGACGTTAATGATGTTGTTACAATCACACTTGATGGTGATAACAAGGATAATGATCAGTTTGAGGTTAAGGATAATAAGCTTATAAGCAAAGCCTCTTTCGATTTTGAGACCAAAAAGATATATACAGTAAAGATTAAAGCTACTGATAAAGATGGTCTGTTTATTACCAGAGAGTTTACAATATCTGTTACAGATCAGAATGAGGCTCCTGTAAGTATAAAAGCAAACAAGAGTAGTATTGCAGAGAACAGTGCTGTTGGTACATTTGTAACAGAGATAATAGCTATTGATAACGATAAAGACGATGAGATTACCCTTACAATAGCAGATAACGATAACTTTGATCTTGACAATAACAGAGTTATCACTAAAAAGGTGTTTAACTACGAGGATGCAAACACATTTACAGTTACTATAACTGCTACAGACAAAAGCGGGCTTACGTTAGAGAGAAAGCTGGATATTGCAGTAAGTAATGTTAATGAGGCTCCATATAACCTTAAAATAAGCAACTTTATGGTTTATACAGGTATAAGTATAGGAACTGAGGTTGCAAAAGTATCAGCAGACGATGTTGACGAGAATGACGATATAACATACACTATAAAAGATAACAAGTACTTTGAGATAAAGGATAACATTGTACGTACAAAAGCTGATCTTGAACCTATAAAATTAACCATTTTTGGTATACAGATTACAGCTACCGACAACGGAGGATTGACTGTAACCAAGGAGTTTACCTTTGATGTAAAAGAAGATCGGCCAACAAATATAAACAGTGAGCAGGATATTGATATTAATATATATCCAAATCCTGTTTCGGATATAGTTAATATTAAAGCAGACAAGGTAATAGAAAGCATTGATATTTTAACTGTAAGCGGAAGAATAGTATACAGCAAAGTGGTTAATTCTGAGCAGATAAGAGTAAATACCAACAATATACAATCAGGCGTATACATTATAAGAATCAGAACAGAGAACAGTACTGTAACAAAGAGAATTATTATCAGACACTAAACTGTAACACCATAATAACCTATAATCCCTCGCTTAACGGCGGGGGATTTTTTTAATCCCCTATTTTATAATACAAAACAAGTAAGCAATAGGTTATCAGCTATTATACGTTTAACATATATTGTTATATTTGCAGAATTATTCAGTATTTACCAGAACAGAATATATTTAAACAAAAATCATACATAAATGACAAAAAATCTACAACTAATCTGTATGGCTATACTATTGTTTAGCCTTACATCAAAAATCATGGCTCAGGATGCCAATAACGATGGCTTTCACGATGGCGATGTTACAGCTCTAAAGAAAATTTTAACTGATAACCCTGACTGTACAATAAAGTGGTCAGGAACAAATTATGGGAGTTGGAGCGGAGTAGCATGGAATGATGATACCCCAAAAAGAGTAAAGTCATTAACTCTGAGAAATAAGAAATTAAAGCAAATTGATCTTAAGAGCCTAACTGAAATCACAATTATTGATTTTACAGGAAATAGTTTAACAGAAATTTATTTGGAACAAAATAAGAAGCTTTTTGCAGCCATGATAAATTTTAATAAGCTAAACAGTATTGACATCAGTAAAAATGGTGGTTTAAGAGATCTAAGAATTTACAGTAACAATATAACATCAATAAAGATTCCAAGGTTTATGCTGCACTTAGATTGTCAAAGAAACAGACTCAAGTTCACTGACCTGTTACCTTTATGGAAACCAAATACTTTCAAATATTCTGATCAGGCTAGCATTACAGCTAATTATGCAATATTTCCTAATGAAGAGATAGATTTGTCTGATCAGGAAGATATTGAAGGAACACAGTCTGTTTATAAGTGGTATAAAGATGGTGTACTAATGAATGGTGTTACATCATCTAAATATACGCCTACTGAGATTGGTGTATATAAATGTAAAATAACAAATTCAAAATTTCCTTCGTTAACACTCTCTTCCGGTAAAATTACAGTTAAGTTAAGAAATGATCACGCCCCGGTTATAACTTCAAGTACATTCAATATTCTTGAAAACAGCACTATTAATAGTGAAGTAGGAACTGTAACTATCACCGATAACGATCCGATACAAAATCCTGTTACATTCTCTATAACAGACAATACAGGATCATTTAAGATTGATGAAAATACAGGTGTTATAAAGGTAAAGAGCGAAATTCTTAACCATGAAATCGCAGAGTCAGTAGATGTAACTGTATCGGTAAATGATGGTGATAATATTGTAAACAAAGATATCACAATATATATAGATGATGTAAATGAGAAGCCAGAGAATCTTCAACTTTCTGCTAAACAGATAGCCGAGAACGAGGCTGTAGGAACAGAGATCGGGTTACTATCAGCTACAGATATAGATGAGAATGATGTTGTAACAATTACTCTTGATGGTGATAACGAGGATAATGACCAGTTTGAGGTTAAGGAGAATAAGCTACTGTCAAAAGCGGTGTTTAACAAAGAGGTTAAAGATTCTTACAAAGTAAAGGTTAAGGCAACCGATAAAGGAGGTCTATCTGTTTCTGAAACATATACAATAACTGTAACAAACGTTAACGAGAAGCCAGAAAACCTTCAACTATCTGCTAAAGAGATAGCCGAGAACGAGATTACTGGTACAGAGATAGGGTTACTATCAGCTATAGATGTAGATGAGAATGATGCTGTAACAATTACTCTTGATGGTGATAATGAGGATAATGACCAGTTTGAGGTTAAGGATAATAAGTTACTATCAAAAGCGGTGTTTAACAAAGAGGTTAAAGATTCGTACAAAGTAAAGGTTAAAGCAACCGATAAAGGAGGTCTATCTGTTTCTGAAACATATACAATAACTGTAACAAACGTTAACGAGAAGCCAGAAAACCTTCAGTTATCAGCTTCAGAGATAGCCGAGAACGAGGCTGTAGGTACTGAGATCGGGCTACTATCGGCAACAGATGTTGATGAGAATGATGTTGTAACATTTGCTCTGGATGGCGATAACGATGATAATGACCAATTTGAGGTTAAGGAGAATAAGCTACTGTCAAAAGCGGTGTTTAATAAAGAGGTTAAAGATTCGTACAAAGTAAAGATTAAGGCAACCGATAAAGGAGGTCTATCTGTTTCCGGAACATATACAATAACAGTAACAAACGTTAACGAGAAGCCAGAAAACCTTCAGTTATCAGCTTCAGAGATAGCTGAAAACAAGGCTGTAGGTACAGAGATCGGGTTACTATCAGCTACAGATGTAGATGAGAATGATGTTGTAACAATTACTCTTGATGGTGATAACGAGGATAATGACCAGTTTGAGATTAAGGAGAATAAATTACTATCAAAAGCGGTGTTTAACAAAGAGGTTAAGGATTCATACAGTGTAAAGATTAAAGCAACTGATAAAGGAGGTTTGTCTGTTTCTGGAACATTTACAATAACAGTAACAAACGTTAACGAAAAGCCAGAAAACCTTCAACTATCTGCTAAACAGATAACCGAGAACGAGGCTGTAGGAACAGAGATCGGGTTACTATCAGCTACAGATGTAGATGAAAATGATGTTGTAACAATTACTCTTGATGGCGATAACGAGGATAATGACCAGTTTGAGATTAAGGAAAACAGACTTATAAGTAAAGCCTCTTTCGATTTTGAAACAAAAAAGATATATACTGTAAAGATTAAAGCAACAGATAAAGAGGGATTGTTCATTACCAAAGAGTTCACAATATCTGTTACAGATCAGAATGAGGCTCCTGTTAGTATAAAAGCAAACAAGAGTAGTATTGCCGAGAATAGTGCTGTAGGTACATTTGTAACAGAGATAATAGCTATTGATAAAGACAAAGATGATGTGATTACTCTTACAATAGCTGATAACGATAACTTTGAGCTTGACAATAACAGAGTAATAACTAAAAAAGAGTTTAACTATGAAGATACAGACTCATATACAGTTACAATAACAGCTACAGATAAAGGCGGACTTAAGTTAGAGAAGGAGATAGATATTACTGTAAGTAATGTGAATGAAGCTCCGTACAATCTTTCAATAAGCAATCTTACTATTCTTGAAGATGTTAATATTGGCACTGAGGTAGCAAAAATATCAGCAGATGATGCTGATAAGAATGACGAAGTAACATACACTATAAAAGATAACAAATACTTTGAGATAAACGATAACAGCTTGCGTACAAAAGCAGATCTAAGTCCACTGAAATCAACAGATTTTACTGTACATATTACAGCTACCGACAAAGGTGGATTAACTGTAACAAAGGAGTTTGCTATAACTGTAAAAGAGAATAACTCAACAAGTGTTAATACTGATCATAACATAACTCTTGATGTATATCCAAACCCTGTTTATGATATAGTTAATATTAAAGCAGACAAGGTAATAGAAAGCATTGATATTTTAACTGTAAGCGGAAGAATAGTATACAGTAAAGCGGTTAATTCTGAGCAGATAAGAGTAAATACCAATAATATACAATCAGGTATATACATTATAAGAATCAGAACACAAAACAGTACTGTAACAAAGAAGATTATTATCAGACACTAAACTGTAACACCTTAATAACATACAATCCCTCGCTTAACGGCGGGGGATTTTTTTGTATACAACATAATCTTTAATTAGCTATATTTGTAACTGTTATTGAAATATAATACAGGTTAACCCTGTAAAAACACCAGATAATAGAACAGTAAAGTAGTTATTATTACACATTATTGTAATTCCATTTGACCTTTAAAAACATATTAATATAATGAAAAAATATATTATATCTCTAATAGTTGCAGTAGTTATAACCACCTTATTAATATTATTTTACATTGTAGCAGTTAATTATCTTAATGAAGGTAAAAATGAAGAGATAACCCTGAAACTCAATAAAAATTGCGAAAAAATAGACCATGATTTTGGCAAAATAAAGCAGGGTGCAATAAGTCTGGCAAACAGATTATCAGAAGGCAAATTACCTTTTAATAAAATAGAGGACTCTATATTAAATATTGTAGAGAAAAACAGTAATTATACAGGCGCAATAGTTGCATTTGCTCCAAATAAATTTCGTAATAAGAAACTATATTGCAAATATGCTTTAAGAAAAGATAATAAGATTCAGCTTATACATATTGAAGATATATACGATTATACATCAGATGAATATTCATGGTTCAATAAGCCACTTAAAGATGGAGCTCAGTGGAACAATATACATTTAGGTATAGCTACCGGAGAGCTATTTACCGCCTATGCTGTTCCGTTTTACAATCCAAACGATACAAAAAATAATAATCCTATAGGAGTTGTATGTATTGTAAAAACTCTAAGAGAGTTAAGAGATGATATGTCGCATCTATCTTTCGGAAAGTCCGGATACCCAATACTAATGACCTCTGAAGGAGAAATAATATATCACCCTGATAAGCATCATGTAACTGATAAAAAAACTATTCACAATATTATCCATTCAGATAATAAAACCACCAGTGCAGATATAAAAAGTATGCTTAACAGTAATGCCGGCAGCTTTAAATATCAGGAAACTGATAATAATCAGAATATACAACTTGAGTATAAAAGAATTGAATCTACAAACTGGATATTAGCTATATACACTTTGGTTGAAGAGATTGAGAGCAATTATTACAGAATATATAGTTTTAAAATAATAATAATCTGTTGTTTAATAATAATTATAACACTTCTGCTCCGTATAATTTTCAGAAAAAAGCTATGGTCACTATCAATTACCTTAACAATACTGTATATATCAGGAGTTGCATCAATATGTTATCTGACACCAGACTATGTAACAAAAAGTAATAACGAGGTAAAAGTATACGAGAAAGAGAACGTTAACTCATACCTTAATGATATTGGCAGTGTTGAATCGGCTATAAAAATTCCTACTGGTCTTTTTATACAATCGTTAGAGTGTACAAATGCCAACAACTTTGTTGTTAAAGGATATGTATGGCAGAAGTATACTGTAAATAATCCTGCACAGATAGATAAAGGAGTAATATTTCCGGAAGCATTAGATGTTAAAATAAAGCACGCTTATACCGATATAAAAGGAGATACAGAGGTAATAGGATGGGAGTTTAAAGCTACAATACGCGAAGTATTTGACTATTCAAACTATCCTTTTGATTATTGCAGATACTGGATACGAATGAAACATAAAGATATTACAAAGAACATAATACTTGTTCCTGATTTTAAATCATATAACATTATCACACCAAAATATAAACCAGGCATCGAGAAAGATTTTGTATTACCGGGCCGAAGTATTATAAAATCATTCTTCTCATTCAGGAATAACAGTTATAATACAAACCTTGGTATTCAGGGCGATAACAGAAAATCATCGCCTGAACTATACTTTAATATACTTGTAAAAAGAGAGTTTGCCAGTCCGTTTATATCACACCTTGTACCAGTTATAGTTATAATATTAATGCTGTTCTCAATTCTGCAATTAGGGCGCAAAAACGATAAAAAAGGACTAATGGGTTTCAACTCAATGTCTACAATAAGTGCATGTTCGGCACTATTCTTTGTTGTAATATTTAACCACATAAGCCTTCGTAATGAGTTAGATGTATCAGGAATTGTTTACATAGAGTTCTTTTATATTGTAACATACCTGTCAATACTATTTGTATCGGTAATATCACTTATGATTGCTTTTGACTGGAGATATAAATTTGTAAACTACAACAACGCACTATATGCCAGAGTAACATTTTTTCCGGTACTCACATTTTTACTACTTGTAATTACTGCTTTAGAGTTTATTCTCTGATACTATAACTTTGTTATCACAATCTTTTATTATACTATTGCAGAATATTATCAGTACCATATGCTTTAAAAAACAATTATAAACGAATGAAGAAAATTGTTAAGAACAACACAATTAGAAAACTTGCTTTAGAGTTTGTTGCTGCATTTTTAGGTGTTTTAATAGCCCTTTTATTAAACGGATGGGTAGAGTCATACAAAGAGTCTAAATTTATTGAGAGTGCATTTCAAAGCGTATACAAAACAAATCTTGAAAACATAAATGCATGCGAAAAATCTATAAAAAATCTGGAATCACTTATCGATACAGTTGATACATACAAAAATAACGATGATTACACTTTAATTGAGATAATACAGAAGAATGGAGGTATTAAGGTTGAGAGTGTTAAGATGATATCAATGCATCTGTTCAGAGATGCCAGATTTCTGACTAAAATAGATTACGATCTTATATCACTATTTGGTAGTCTTGAAGAGGCTCATAACTCACTTAACGGACACTATCAGCAACGCTTAACAGATCTTATTAATGGAGATCTGTTTACAAAAAGCAGAAATGATAAAAACATGCTGATTCTTACTCTACAGGATCTGAAAGGAGGATTCAAAACTGTAATTACATTCAGCAAAGATGTTAACGCAGAGCTAAAAAAAGAGATTGACATAGATGAGTAGTGAATAAAACATATTTACAATATATAAAAAAGGTATATCAGCACAGGTTCTGATATACCTTTTTTGTTTTATCATAAATAACATACATAACCACTTATAAAGTCAGTCACGCAATTCGTGCCAATATTGCTACAACTCACAAATAGTAATACTTTTTGCAAAGTATATTTTCCATATTGCTTAGCTAAATAGTAATAACATTTAAGGCTCTTATCCTATCAGAATTTAAGATGTGGTATAAGAACTTGAAAGTAGGTTATATAAATACAAAAAAAGTATGAAACATAATAATAGCTATCTGTATACAGATAATTGACTAACCTTATGATTGTTCATACTAAAAATTTAAACTCATGAAAAAAAACGTTCTATTGGTAATAACCATTATGTTATCTACCATTATTACATCAGCTCAGGACATAATTGTTAAAACAACCCAAGAAGATATTAAATCGAAGGTATTTACGATAAAAGATCAGACTGGTATTTATAAAATAATCACAGCCAAATCTGATGATAAGCCAAATAAGCAAACATCATATGTTAATACAAACAATAATCAATCTTCGCAAAACGATGAATATATAAAACCTACTATAAAAAAATACAAAGGAACATACTTTATGGTGGGTGCAGGATATGGCAACAGTTATGGTGGAGCAGGCTTCAGAGCACAGTTCAGAGTAGGAAGAAAAGTAGGATTCGGATTGCATGCAGGATTAGGTCTCTCTCCATTCTCTGCAAGTGGAATAGGAGGATCGTTAGGTGTAAAGTTTTTCCCTTACAAAGGGCTCTATTTAAATACCCAAATAGGATTAATTGGAACAAAAAAAGAAAAAATCTATAACTATAATAGCAATGATGGATATACTATAAAGGATGATTTACCTGGTGTTGCCATAATGGTTGGTATTGATCAGATATGGGGAGATAAAGTTGGCATAGGTTTTAATGTTGCTATAGGTCCGGCAATTAGCCTGAAGGATGAAACAGTTCTACCAGCATTTGACCTTGGTTTTCTTATAAGATTCTAGTTAAGAGACTTACAGAGATTAAAGAAAGTAATACATTAGTATGTGAGATATACCTTCTTTATATGTTCCGCAAAACAATTAAAGTCAATCACTCACTTCATTATGATATTGCTACAGTTAGCAAATAGTAATACTTTCAAAAAATATTATTCTATTAAAATGGAGAATCTAATAAAGGAACTTGATAATAGAGGAGAGTTATATATAAAAGACAATTCTCTGAATCAAAAGAACAAGACAAGAGTAAACAATTTAATAAGTAAATACACTTTCTTAAAACAATATAACGAGTACATAACATTTCTATATAAATATTCTGGATTAACATATAATTGTTCCAACGGTAGTCTATCTTTTTATGGTTTAGAGGGTGACATGATATTGGACATAGAGTATGGAGAAGGCAATATTATTAATAAGGATGGATTCTTTATTATTGGAGATTATGGCTATTATAGCCAAAAAACAGAGAAATATAAATCTATCGGTTTTGGAATCGATTCCACTGGTAAAAAAGCAAATGGGATTCATATTCTTTCAGATAACCATTCAAGAGAGATAATATTTAATGACTTTGAGAATCTTCTCAAGGTACTTGTAAATAATGCGGAAAGTCTCTTATAGATATAATTACTTAGATAATAGGAAGTTGTTTAAAATTTATCCTTCAGTTTTTTTATATCGCTATCAAAACCGGGATTAATAGTGCAAAAAGATATCTTTGATTGTATTATATAATACATTAATATGAGTAGTAATAAAGACAATATAGATGACCTTATATCCGAAATTTGTAAAAAGATACCTGTTAACAGGTCAACTGCAGAAAAAATACTGAAGAGAACAAACTATAATGTTCAGCAGACAGAGTATATATGGAAAACAGATCTGGAAAATACTCTTGCAACAAGAGTACAGATAACAACACAACAGGCCAAAGAACTTTTACAACAAACAGGTTACAACTTTGCAAAAGCAATAGTAGCATATAAAGAGGAATACTTAACTGTAGTTCAAAGAATTATTGAGTCCTCAAAAAAGAAGAAGAGGTAATAGCAAATCTCTGTTTCTTTATATCAAATATTGTCCTTGACGGTGTATGGTTTGCCACAAAAGAGTTACAACAACTACCAGAACATATTAGAAATATACTAATAGTATGGCAATGGTATGCATACTATAATTATGAGGGAGTATCTGTTGAGCAATCAATTACCAATGACGTAATTAAAATTATTGACTCTGAATTTGGGTTAAAAGAACTCTCAAAGGATATAGAAAAATTAAAAACTATTATCGATAAATTCAATTTAGATAATCCGTTTAAAGAAACCGATACAAATGTCTATTCCCAATTAAGAAACAATCTTACTTCATCTGATGAGTATAGTTTAACACTTGATAGAATAGAACTTGCAGAGAATTCCGTTATGAAAAATATGTACCAGTATCTGTGCAAAAATTCAGATACAATAAACATTCAGATAAAACAAATTATAAACAAATGCAAATAGAAGAGTTTGACAATCTGTTGTGGCAACATATAACAGAGATGATTGAGGGGGCATTTGAGTTTATAGGAAGCAATAAAGAAGAAGTAGATATGATATATATCTATGGATCAATGGAAAATCAAAACCCTTTTTTTAATCTGTTTTTTGGAATAAACGGAACAATAATAAAAATACACAAAGTAAACTCTGTATTAAACAGAAAGGTTGATGTCTCAGATAACGCAATGTTTCATTTGCTTGATATAGGATGTAAATTCTGTCTTAACCATTAGATTAAAATAAAAATCAACAGATAAAGTGAAATAATTATAATACAAAAATGAATATCAAATACCTGAAATATACCATTATAATAGTGGTATCTGTACTTACATTAAGTAACTGTAAACAAAACACAAGCAATAACAAAATTTTATATCCGTATATGGTATATAACGACTCTATTAAAAGTAATATCTGGGGATATATGGATAGCCTTGGTAATACAGTAATAAAACCACAGTTTCATAATGCAAAACCCTTTGTTAATGGTTATGCAAAAGTATTTGTATGTAAACAAAGAGGTTATACCAATTACGGAGCATTTGGTATGATAGATAAAGATGGCAATATGATTATTCCGGCTGAATATGAAAAAATAGGGAACAACTCCTATGGATTGATCAGATTATCGCACCCAAAAAAGAGAGATAACAAAAAATACATTGACGGATACCATAATAAAAACGGAGAGCTTAGCATTGCGTGCAGACTCGATGATTTTTGCTGGAATCAGAATTCAGATTTCTCAGAGGGTTTAGCTGTAGTTTGTCCTCCTGTAACATCAAAACAATATAAAAAACTAAAAGAAGGAAAAGAGCTTACTGAGTTCCTTGAGAAGTTAGGAGCAAAAGGTCAGGGAAAAATATACTCAACCCAAAACCTTTATGGCTACATTAACAAACAAGGCAGACTGATTATCCCAAACAAATTTGATTATGCAAAAAGCTTCAGTCAGGGATTAGCAGTTGTAAGACAATATCCGCAGAAAAAGATGGGCTACATAAATAAAAGTGGCGAATTTATTATAAACCCTGAATTTAAATTTGCCAGATCGTTCTCAGAAGGATTTGCTGCTGTACTAATCAATAATAAATATGGCTTTATAAATAAAGAGGGAGAGGTGGTTATCCAACCAACATATAAAGAAGTAGGGGATTTTAATGAGGGGCTCGCCTGGGTTGAGAAAGACAATAAATATGGTTTTATAAACACAAAAGGCGAAGTAGTAATAGATTTTAAATACGACTTTGTAACCGATTTTTCAGAAGGTTTAGTTGCTGTTGGAAAAGGAGATTATATAAATAACAAATGGGGCTTTATAAACGCAAAAGGCGAACAAATTATTGATTTAAAATTTATTAAAGAGTTAAATGATCTGAAGTTTAAACACGGGTTATGTGTTGTATCTGTAAATATTAAGGTAAACGGAACTACAGAAACCAGAACAGGTTATATAAACAAAAAGGGTGAGTGGATATACCAGCCTGTGAAAGGATATTGGAATAGTTTCAGCTATAATATATTGTAAATATGAGTAATAATATTGATTACAAGAATTTTGATAAAGACTTCTTTAATGAGGAATACGAAGATATTATCGATTTTTTTGATGATATGCTATATATAGCACAAACTAATGGAGATAAATTATACAATTTATATGAAGATTCTATAAAATGTAGCGTGCTGAAATACGTTAATAGTGAATCTAAACCCGAGAACATTATCAACTATTTACATTATGCAGTGCAAGGAATGTACGGGCATCTGTATAGTCTGCTGAATATAGGAAAACCAGTTGACCTGTTTGTGGGAGATAAAAAAGTTACTTTAACAAATAACTCAAAAGCATACAGTCATCTGTTTTATCTGTTTAGTATAATGAGTTTTGCGCAAATATGCCGATGCAATAAATTAATAGATCTGATTATAAATATACCAGAAACCAGCATATTCTTTCAGCATCCAAATCAGGAACAGCATAAAATACTATATAAAATAATGTATAGTAACAGGAGAGGAGAGATAACTAATATGGAGCTGTTTAATGAATACAGTAGATTGTATCTTGAAAAATTTAAAGACAAAGATAGTATAGAGTTTAATAAGTTTATATACATCCCAAAACATGAACTTGAAATAATATTAAATATAGGCAACGAGAACGAGTTCAACCTAAAACTAAAAGAGGCATTAGAACTTAATCGTAAATATTACGATACACCTGAAGATAATCGTTATAAAGAGATAGATAATATGTTGCCATGGAGTTTAATAGGTATTGCATGCCAGGCATACGATAAAGGATGGAGTATAACCGTAGAAGATTCGCGTTTGCCTATGTTCTTAGTCAGAGGAGAATGCTCAATAAATTCTCTTGAATGCATTTAGAGTTATATAAACATTTAAAAAACAATTACAAACATATGAAACCAAAGACAGCAACAATATCAATTATAGCCTTAAGTGCATTATTATTTACAGGTTGTGTAAACAATGATACTTCAAAAGAGATAAACACTACAGATAAGAATCAGATTATTACACAATATGCTGATGAGATAATATATCATAAAAAAGTAGTTAATAACATGATGTATTACTCAAGTAGTTATGGTTATATATCGTGTATTAATACAAAATTTAAATATTTAGTTTGGAAAATTAAAGTCCAAAAATACTCCAATTGGGCAATGGATACTGAATTTGTTATATCTGACAAACACAATATACTCGCTTTCTCACAACCGGGAGTACTTACCGTATTAGATATTAATTCCGGCAAATTAACTTGGGAGTTCGAACATCCTGATCTAACAAATGAAACTGCACCAACATTCTCAAAACCAGTAATTGACGATGAATATATTATAATAAAAGTAATGGATAGTTACGAGTATAAACTCAATATTGCAGATGGTAAAATAGTTTCAGAAAAACAGATTTAAAGAGAGTGCAACCATACGACAAAATCCGAGGATTTAATCTAACAAGCTCTCTACCCATGATCCTCTATTAGCGTAAAGGGATCAATTATAAATGGTTAATTATTAATTGTAACTGTTACAATCTATAAACGCCTTTCCTCAAAGTCCGACCAAATCCGAGGATTTAGCCTAACGAATAAATTGAACAACAATCGAGTACACGCCAATTTAAGCTGCACTTTCAGTGCGCTTGGTACAAATCTTAACCACCCGATGCGATGCATCGGGCTGAGTTAAGCTGCCACTTCGTGGCGATAATGCTTTAAATTACTTGTAATGAATAATCTAGATTTATTGTTGTTAGGGTATCAGATTATATAACATACGGAAAAATGGACAGAACCAAGCAATTCAATTCTTCAGAATCCAAGGATTTAGTCTAAAGATCTCTCTACCTGTTAGCCTCTCTTAGCGTAAAAGAGCGAATAGATTACTTGTAGATATTTAATTGTATAACCTACATTTATTAGGCTTTTCGGTTTTTAGATGCTCTGTAGGCATATAATTTTTATACATTTGCACCAAATTACAACAATATGCATAACAAAATAACCCGGAACAAAAAACAGTATATGGAAATCCATCTTACAAATCAATACATTATATAGTGTTCACGTCAACTTAAGAGGAGTTTAAGCTTAAAATACTATTTAAACAAAGAAGGTTTATACGCTGATAATATGGAGTATATAACTATTCTCTCACACACGGGAATGATTATTATGCGAGTTCCATATAATCTTTAAAAAACAAATTTAGACATATGAAACAATTTACACTTATTATTGTAGCATCAATTATTACAGCACTATCTGCACTTGGGTAGGATGTCATCATTAAAAAGAAAGGCGAAAAAATTGAATGTAAGGTTGTTGAAATAACCAAAAGGGTTGTTAAATATAAGATATATACACAACCTAATGGTCCTATACGTAGTATTAGCAAAAGAAAGGTGCATATGGTTAAATATGAAGATGGTCTGCACGAAACAATTACACCTAAAAGAGAAAAAAAGTATTACAAACCAATTTTTATGGCCAGTGTAGGATACGGAAACAGTTACGCCGGAACAGGTATAAGATTAGGTTATCGTACAGGAGGCACAGTGGCATTTGGTGTACATGTTGGTGTTGGATACTCATCTGATATTGATAAGACTTCAGGAGCATTTGGCCTAAAGCTTTTCCCATACAAATCTTTATATCTTAATGCACAATATGGCATGATAGGATCGTACAAATATTTTGAAGATGGAAAAGCAGTAAAAGATGAACTTGAAGGAATATCAGTAATGGCAGGAATTGACAAGATTTGGGGAGATAAAATTGGTTACGGATTTAATATTGCAGTGGGTCCTGCTTTTAGTGTAAGCAACAGCAAAGTATTAACTGCTTTTGATATTGGATTTATTTTACGTTTCTGATAAACTCAACCTAAAACTAAAATTTTAAACCACTTATAGTATATTTATAAAAAAACAAACCGCCTGATTGGCGGTTTGTTATCCACTAAATTTAAGAGTTGATTACAATCTTCAGATTTCATATTATGACTAATATGAAAAGGTTATAATATGTTACACAATCCCCTAGTTTTATATAACCAATCTAGTCACCTTGTAATCAAACTCATATTAAATATGAAAACTCCGTCCTGATCGTTGTCAAAATTCAAGACGTAATAACTGTAATAAATATCAATGCTCTTTGCGCGCTAACCTTGCCTTTATATTCTCCAGTGTCTCCAGAATATATACATTTGCCTGTTTTATCTCATTAGCAAAACTATCGTCAGTAATAAATATCCTTAAATAGGATACTATATCTCTGTTGTAAAGAGTTATAAGTTCTTTTCTTTGCTCTGTAGCAGATATATATGAATCAACTACAGCCTGCTCTTTTCTACTTGACTCATATAGAGTTGAGAATTCTGTAAACTTATGTATAAAGTCATTTGTAAGAAGACGCAGGTTAAGGTCATCAATTATATCGGAATACTCAGGCTTAGAAAGTAACTCAACAAGAGGTTTCATACGTGCATACTGAACCTGATAACTACCTCTGTGAATACCTACGCCTCCGGAATTTAAAACCGACATAAGTTTATCTGCCTTTTCAGATATCTCTGCATTATCAAATTTGCTATAAGACTCAACACTATTACGAAGACCAATAAAAGAGTTATCAAATTTACTATCAGATTCTGAAAGCAATGCTGTAAACTTATTACCCCTCATAATGTTAATAGACTGATTATAATCAGTTAGCCTGCTACGTAATTTGTTAAAAGTATTTTCTAAGATTGGATGCATTGTAAAATCTGCATTTCTGAATGCAATACTTACACCTTCTAACTGAGTATACACCTCTGCATTTGTAGATCTATTGTCAACTTTTTCAATCATACGATGTTCCGTTTTAAAATTATAATTATAAGTTACGGAACTAATTATATTCGTGTCAAGTATTTTTTTGTTTTTTTTATTAAAAAGTCAATAACAACATGCAGTATTTCAATACAATAGAAAACAAATAGTATTTAAACCATATAATTGTCGCTTTTAACCAAATCCAAAGTAAAACAATATATTTCGGGTAAAAAGATAAACAGAAACCAATACTCAGGTTATATTATAGGCACCTATTCTATAGAATGTAGCAAACAGATTTGTAGATAATAACCTAATAGCATATAAAGCCTCCCACAGTTTGTTGGTAGATTTCTATCACATAGAAAACCACGCACAGGTTTGCGGGTAGGTTTCTATCACGTAGAAAATCATGAACAGGTTTGCGGGTAGGTTTCTATCACGTAGAAAATCATGAACAGACTTGCGGGTAGGTTTCTATCAGATAGAAAGTTCAAAACAGATTATAATGGCGTATTCTAAATAAAAAGACCCCTAAACAGGTTAGATTAATTATAAATGGTTAATTATTAGTTGTAAATTGTTACAATCTATAAACGCCTTTCCTCAAAGTCCGACCAAATCCAAGGATTTAGCCTAAAGATCTCTCTACCTGTTAGCCTCTCTTAGCGTAAAAGAGCGAATAGATTACTTGTAGATATATAATATATAAGGCAGTAATTATCAAGAAACATGTTTCGCTTAGAGTAGGGTAGGAAAATTATAAATAGTTAATTATCAATCATCACAACCCGTATACGTCTTTCATTTACACTAACCGAAATACCTTTGAGCCGTTTAGTTCAAAGCATAACTAATGCACTCACTCTATTGTTTTAGTTGTTATTACGCTAAGTGATACTCGTTTTATGGAAGTGTATTACATTATTAATATAAAGCAGCAATTAATCTATTCTCTCTTGCAGCACAATCGTTAGACCAAGTTCT
>JAOARD010000032.1 GCA_025210735.1 Bacteroidales bacterium | reverse complement strand
GAAGAACTCTCGCCGTAAACCCCAGAACATTTATGAAAACCTGTTGTATTCAGGTTAGTTGACACTAATATGCAAGCGCCGTATCTTTAATCTCTTTCTTTCAATATTTATCTTAATTCTGTATCAAAAATCATCATTGCGATCATTAATACATATGCAATATAGTAGTTATTTATAACTACTCCAAATTTTTCGTTATAAATTTATTCTCAGAAATAAATTTACAATTAAACTACTAATTATCAAAACTATAAACAATACATATTTAATCAATCTCAAGCATACAATATCTGAGTAATAATATATTGTAATTAGCATCTGGTATAAAGCCGAGAATGATTACTAAAACACATACAAATATTAAGCTAGCTTGTATCCCGACTTATATTATAAATTATTCAATAAGTGTAATCAGATTTTTTAAGCGACCGAAAACGGCTTAAAGGTCAAAAAAATACGGCGAGAAGAACTCTCGCCGTAAACCCCAGAACATTTATGAAAACCTGTTGTATTCAGGTTAGTTGACACTAATATGCAAGCGCCGTATCTTTAATCTCTTTATTTCAATATTTATCTTAACTCTGTACCAAAAATCATCATTGTGATCATTAATACATATGCAATATAGTAGTTATTTATAACTACTCCAAATTTTTTTTAATAAAATTTATACTCAATTACAAACACATGACTAAACCATTAGTTATCAAAACTATAAATATCAAACAATACAATACATAGTAATTAACCCCAATACAAAGTCTTAGAATGATTATGTAAACACAAAACAGACAACATTAGTTACCTGAATTTCATATGTCTAAATTTGTTTTTTAATGGTCATATGGAACTCGCATAATAGTCATTCCCGTGTGTGAGAAAAGCCCTTACTCATGCTTCGTTTTATCTGTTATAATTGCTTTTCTTTTGCCAGATGGAACTCTGCATTATAATCATCCTCGTGTGTGTGAATGACCATTATCATGCTTCGTTTCATCTGGTTATATAAAACAGATTCAGAAAGATAAAAATATCAATCAGGGACTATTTTGAGTCGTATATTATTTAATAGATAAGATCAAAATTACTTCAAGTGTATAAAAACTCTTAAATTATATATAAAAAATACGGCGAGAAGAACTCTCGCCGTAAACCCCAGAACATTTATGAAAACCTGTTGTATTCAGGTTAGTTGACACTAATATGCAAGCGCCGTATCTTTAATTTCCTTTCTTCAACATTTACTTTAACTCTGTATTGACAACTTTTATTATAATCATTAATACCTATGCAATATAGTGGTTATTTTTATACCTACAAAATTATTTTCCAAAAAAATCACTCACATCTTATAATCTACAATACAAAATACTAATATACATCATCATACAATAATCACAAATATTTAACAGCTACAATACAAAAAAATGCTATCCAATAAAGCAGATTACTCCTACTATAATTAACCATCTGCTTTTAACTCGCTATACAGCTTCATGCGGCTTACTCATTATTATGAATATCCTTTATATACAGAGAGTACATCTACAACAGTTTCATAAACCGGATCGTATTTACTGCTTATTTTTTTATTATAAACATAAAGACTCCACGCTCATACTTATTGATTCTCCTCTGTATATTATCTTTCTACCGAAATTTATAGTAAGTACAGAAACAGGTAACTGAGAAAGTTTTGTTGCTGATCTCGGAATCAGCCCAAAGTTCACATAAAATAATCTGATAATAATAGGATGAGTCTTTATGAGAACTATCAATTCTGATTTATTAATTTACCAGATATTCAATTATCATCAACTTATATATCACAAAAAAATACGGCGAGAAGAACTCTCGCCGTAAACCCCAGAACATTTATGAAAACCTGTTGTATTCAGGTTAGTTGACACTAATATGCAAGCGCCGTATCTTTAATTTTTTCCTCTCAATAGTTATAAATACCCATGCAAGATAATATTTGTTACTATAAAAACAAAATAATTACAGGAAAAAATTATCTCAAAATGCAAAAAACTTTAGCAGACTATTACAACTTTCTATATAACTCTTATTATCAGACTATAAACATAACACAACTCTAAGCTATAAACAAAAAAAACGGCGAGAAGAACTCTCGCCGTAAACCCCAGAACATTTATGAAAAACCTGTATTACTCAGGTTAGTTGACACTAATACGCAAGTGTCTTTTCATCAGTAACTTAATATAGCTAATTACATTTATCAAATTGTCTAATACACTTTCATGCTCAAAGTCGCTTTTCTTACTCTCTAACAATAATTTAAAACATTGTGGTTTCTCTCTAATAATTAATACACTTCATATAAATAGTTTTGCATTTTAAGTTACCATCTCATGCTCTTTAATATATCAAATCAATAACTTTTTATATAGGTATTAATACCTATGCAATATACTATATTATTTCAATTGATCAAAACAATTATGAATATATTTTACAGCTAAAGCCAGATATAGTAAGGTAAAACCTATGAAACTATTCACATTACCACTATTATTGTAATATTATCAGAAATGTACATTCAATTTGCATTTGTTATACTAAAACAAACATGAGCAAAGCTTATTCTTATATGCAAGAATAATTATGCGAATTACACCTGGCAATTAAAAAGAAAAACAGATTTAGGCATATGAAGCGTTATACAAATGTACTGCTTATACTAATTATTATAAATATAATATCATATACATCTGCATACTCACAAGAGTATACGCATAAAAGATATAATACAGAAAACGGATTACCAGCAAATGAAACCTTTCATATTATTCAGGACAAAAAAGGTTTTATATGGATTGCTCATAATCAAGGAGTAAGCAAATATAATGGTTACAGCTTTACTAATTTTGATACAGAAGACAATCTACCAGAAAATACAACCCTGGAAATATTTGAGGACAAAAAAGGCAGAATATGGTTTATATCACTCATGGGTAAGCTATCATGGTTTAGTAACAACAAGATACACACATATAAGTACAACGAAATTATAAACAGATATACAAATAACTCTACATCTCCTGTAAAACAAAGTTTTTATGTTGACAATAACGACAATGTATACATATCTTTTTATAATATGCCAATTATAAAGATCGACAAAGAAGGAAAATTACAGGAACTAAAACACAACAATAAAATCTTAAATATTAAAAAAATAGATTCAACTAAAACACTGTTTTCATCTCACATGCAAACACTTGATTCTATATTAATAGATAATGGTAGAAATGTAACAGCATTATATACCGGACATATAGATAGCAATGGAAAGATAAAGATATCATGCATGCCTTATGGAAATGGTTATATCTTCTCCTTTGCAAATAGATCAATGATTATAAAAAACAATCAAATAGCAGACATTAAGATTACAAAAACAGAACAGATATGGGCCTCAGCAGATAATGGTGGAAACATCTGGATCTCAAACATGTGGAATGGGATAAAAGCCTATAAAGATAGGCTATTAAAAGTTCCAGAGTTTCATATATTAAAACAGAAAACAGTAACATCTGTATTAAACGATTCTGAAGGTGGATATTGGTTTACAACTCTTAATGATGGCATATTCTATTACCCCTCCTTATTAATAAAATCAATTACCACCCTCGATGGACTAAAAGCAAAATCAATCAGTCAAATTGAACCACATAACGGAGTAGTTTACTTTGCTGGAAATCACTCTGAATTGTATACATATAATGACACATCGTTCACAGTATCTCATTACTCGCATAAACACCATAAGCAGTATAGAATGATAAAAAACTTAAAAAACACTCTTATAATCAGCTCATACGGGAACAACCTTCAGACTACTTTTGTAAAAAACAGCAAAATTCTACACAAAGAAAACACCATTTTTTACGATGCTGTTGAATTAAGAAATAATTTCCTACTTTACAATCAGAAAATCACACAATTTAATAGAACCAATTTTGTTTTAAACGACCTATCGAAAAATATTGGCAAAGTAAATAGTGTATTAAAACACTCCGATAGTATATACTATATTGGTACCAGATCAGGACTTCTGATTCAGAATACAAACAATAATTCAGTTACCACAGCTTATAGCTCTATAACAAAAGGCAAAAATATTGTTACGCTCGAAAAAGACATATATGGAAACATATATGCAGGAACTAAAAACTCAGGAGTATTAATTTTCAATAACGACAAAAAGGTTATATTAGATTCTAAATCCGGCTTAACCAATAACTGTATAAACTCAATTAAATGTATAAACGATACAATTTGGGTTGCTACAAACTACGGATTAAACAGAATTAAATTAAATCCAGAAAATCAAAGTATTATAAGTAATGGTATATTTACAAAAGAAGATGGTCTGTCATCTAATCAGGTATTAGACATTGAGATATATAAAAACAAGGTATACACTGGTACCGGAAAAGGATTATCAGTATTCAACACAGATCTTTGTGTAAAAAACACAACCCCCCCACCCGTATATATAAAAGGTATCAAGGTCATGAACAGAGATACTACCCTATTAAAACAATACCACTTCCCATACAATAAAAACAATATAGAGATCTCATTCGTTGGTTTAAATTATAAACGAGATAAAGCCTTAAAATACAAATACCGACTTAAAGGAGCCAGTAATATTTGGAAAGAGACAACAAATACATATATACAATACCCATTTCTTTCTCATGGAGATTTTATCTTTCAGGTTGTTGCCATAAACAACTCTGGTGTAGAGAGCAGTAAAGCTGCTGAATTATCAATAACAATAGAGAAACCATATTACAGGACTCCTCTGTTCTTTATTATAATTGCTTTATCAACTATTGTAATCATCTCTTTAATAGCGTGGCTTATATTCTATATCAGATTACGTGAAGCCCGTAAGGCAGATAACCTTGAAAAACAACTGAACTACTACAGACAGAAAGCACTAAGTGCACAAATGAACCCTCACTTTCTATATAATTCATTAAATTCTGTACAGAACTATATCTTAAAGAATGATAAAATAAAATCGAGTGATTACCTGTCTAAGTTTGGTTTATTAATGCGAAGAATATTAACAAATTCAGAATCTCCGCTTATCAAATTATCAGAGGAAGTTATGGCTCTGAAACTATATATAGATATGGAGTTAATGAGATTTGATAATAGCTTTGAATACACCATTGATATAGATAACGATATTAGTATTGACAACATCATGGTACCTCCTCTTATTATACAACCATATGTAGAGAATGCAATACATCATGGATTAAGATTACAAGAAGGAGACAAACAGTTAAAGATTAGAATCACAAAAAATGATAACAGAATACACATCCAGATTATTGATAACGGAATTGGTCGTAATATGGCAAATAAAATAAAAAGTCAGAGTCCCAATGAGCATGTATCATACGGCACCAATATCACAAAAAAAAGATTATCTTTGCTGAAAGAGTTGCACAGAAGAAGTGTCAGTGTTACTACTAAAGATATTGTTGATGAAAACAGTAACCCGTCCGGAACAATGGTTTCAATTGTTATCGAAATAGAGAGATATGAGTTATAATATAGTTATTGTAGATGATGAGATAAATGCTATTGAGGCATTAGAGGAGGTTATTAAACTATGTGGTAACCAATATAACATTGTAGCAAAATGCAGTAATCCATTAGAAGCTGCAAATATTATTACAGAACACAATCCTGACATAGTATTTATGGATATTGAAATGCCTGGTTTAAATGGCTTTGGTGTACTGGAGCAGGTAGTGGATATAAATTTTCAAACAATATTTGTAACTGCATATGAACAGTATGCAATAAAAGCCATTAAAAAGAATGCTCTTGACTATATTCTTAAACCAATAAACATATCAGAAATAAAGGACGCTTTAATAAATGCTGAGAAAAGAGTAGATAATAATAAGGAAACCAATCGCGTACACAAAGAGCTAATTGAAAAGATAAGAAAAGAGGATAGCAAAAAGATAAAAATATCAACCAATAAAGGGATAGATTTTTTAGATCCGGATGAGATAGTAAGAATAGAAGCCGATGGAGCATACTCTACGATATATACCACTGATATGTCTGAAATACTAATTACAAAAACTATTAAAGAGTTATTAAAAGTTGTTGACTCTGATAGTTTCTTTAGAGCTCACAGATCTCATATTGTTAATACAAACTTCATTAACAAATACAATAAAGAGACAAATATGCTTATTATGACAGATAATAGTCAGGTGCCTATATCAAGAAGGCGCTATAGTGATTTCAGAAATACTGTTGGATTATAATACTTACTGGTTTTATTTCTGCTCTGTCTCTACCTGAAAAAATCTACCTTTAGTATCAGATATTATTTCACCAGGTGTAACCCCTGTAAATTTCTTTATATTACGAATATAGTGCGATTGATCATAATAACCCTCCGGAGGAAAAAATTCTTTATTGCTAAGTTTTGGGTAACATTGTTTAATCATATTAATTGAACAATATTGCTTAAGACTAAGCCCAAACCAGGTATTAAAATACCTGTTAATCTGTCTGCTTGACAGCCCCACTGTTCTTGATAATTCACTTACAGATATATTACCTCTGTGTTCTTCAATACATTTAAACAACTTCTCTTTTCTAATGCCAATATCTGAACTACTTATAATATCAATCATACGGTCATCTGCAACACTCTTCAAATCTTTTAATTCCGATATACTATCAATTTTAACTCCAAGATTATCCAAAAAAGTTAGTCCATCAAACGAACTATTCTTTGCATTTGATATACTCATATTAAGAATATACTCTGCTGCCAAAGGTTTGAGTCTTATTGCAAAAACCTTTATAGTACTCTTCATGGTTACATCAACTGGCTCTGTCCATAAACCTGTAATACTCACCTTTTCAAATCTGTCTCCTAAAAAATATATCAAAATATCAAAACATGCATCTGGCAGAATTGTATAATCAACATCTCCGGTTGTGTTATTTTCATAATACCAGTATGTTTTTATAAAATCTCTTAAGTCTGCACAAGGTTCTAATTCCTTATAAAAAATATCATTTCCCATAAACACTTGTAAAATAGTACCTGATAATTGTAGTAAAAATAACAAAATATAACTCTGATAATTATTGAAACTACCACTTATTAGAAATTCGATACCATTCACAAAAACCCCTAAAAATAAAGAGCTACAAAATAGTTAACTTAAAAATAAGAGTATAAATTTGTGGTATAATATTTATGAAGGTTGCCTTTAAGCAAGCATAGGCCAAAAAAAAATTCCCAACAGGGAATTCGTTTATATTAGTATTTAGGTAAGTCCCCACCGCCCGGTGGGGCAATTTTTTTAAATAAAGAACATCACTACTCCAATTACTGTAATAACAGCTCCTATTATTTCAACAATGGTAACACGCTCTTTAAACAGATGTACTGATGGTAAAATTATAAGAACCGGTACAATTGCCATTAACGATGATGCTACTCCGGTTGTTGTATACTTAACGGCAATAAGAGAGAAAGATACTCCTAAAAATGGTCCGAATATAGCTCCTATAGTAATCCGTTTAAGTGCAGGTATATTCTTTACCGCATTAAAAACATTACCCCATCTGCCTATAAAGAAGAACATTACAGAAAAGCCTGCAATACCTGCTATAACACGTATCTGCGTTGCTGAAAATGCATCATATCCATTCATTCCGTGTTTAGATAAAACAAGACCTAAAGCCTGCCCTACAGCTCCTATAAATGCAAGTAACAATCCTATTGCCGGATATGTAAATCTTATTTTTCTCTCTACACCTCTGTCTCTCTTTAATATTACCAACGAAATTCCAAGTATAATAACAATCATTGCCAAAATCTGCATAACAGTCATCACTTCATCAAGAAATATATATCCTATGAGTGCTGCTATTGGAGGTGCCAATGACATAATAAGCATTGATACCCTTGCTCCTATTCTAACATAAGCACTAAAAAGACATAAGTCGCCAATTACAAAACCAACCAAACCTGAAAGGAAGAGCCATTTCCATTCATAATAACCTGCATCAACAGGTAAAAAATATCCTCTTGATATATAAGAGTATACACCAAGAAACAGAAACCCAATTACTAATCGTATTAAATTAACAGAGAGAGATCCTACTCTTTTACCTGCTGATTCAAAAGCAACAGCCGTAACTGTCCAGAACAGTGCCGTTAACAAGGCACTGATCTCACCATAATAGCTTTCCATATAATTATCAGAAATTAATCCGGATTAAACCATAACAAAAATAAACTGCTCTGTAAATTAAAATCACTGTAACTTACCTAACTCTTCAAGTAATATCTTAGAAGATATACGTAGTTTATAATCCGGACTAAGAAAACGATATTTAACACTACCATCAGTAGCAACAACATAAAGAGATGGAACAGGTAAAACTCCCTTATTTATTCCGTCTGAATGATCGCTTAAAAGTTTCTCATACCCTTCTGGTGCATTAAAAGCTATTCCCATACCTTTAATAAGAGTTCCGTTGCTATCTGAATATAGTTTATATGAAAGAGTAGATTTTTCTAAAGTCTCTTTCAATTTGCCCGGAGAATCAGGGCTTATTGCTATAATTTTATACCCCATCTCTTTAATCTTATCCTCAACTGAAGCAATATCTGAAAGATGTTTTGTACAGTATGGACACCAGCCACCTCTATAAAACAGAAATACGGCAGGTCCGTCTGCTATTATTTCACTAATCAGCACCTCATTATTATTCAGATCTTTAACACTTACACCAGGCATCTGTTCTCCTGTTTTTAACGGATTAACACTACCTGGATTCTCAATTACCTGCGCACTAACTGTCATTGTTAGCAAAAACAGTGTAAATAATAAAACATTTCTCATTTTTATATTTTTTATATTTCTCATTGATACAATATGAAGTTCATCAAATTTAGTCAATAGTCGTTACAATAAACCATTCCTTACAACACTATTCAAATTAAATTTATTTTTATGCAGATATTTTTGTTATATACCTATATGGTATTGGTACACACACATCAATTACTACAATAGAACAAGGTTATATTACATGAGACAGAAAAAATCAGAACCGGAAAACGACTATTAAACACTTTTGATTCATAAAAGTAGCTACACAAAAACCTAAAACAGTGCCTAATTGCTTTCAGAAAAGCTAAACAATAACTGTATTTAACTCCAAACAACCACCTGAAACACCATAATCCGATACTGATTTATACAGACAAATCTAATTTATCTTACACCAAACTCAGATATCATTTTATCCCGTTATCATATCATTATCTCCTGCAAAACACATTATATTAATATCCAGATAATCCGTTCCTGAATACACTTGGCGATACACCAGTTTCATTCTTAACAAACCTGCTGAAGTTTGATGGTGATTCAAAACCCAGATCAAACGATATCTCTTTATCAGTTTTATCAGAGTACAACATAAACCTCTTTATTTCAAGCAGTATCCTACTCCTTATTATTTTACCGGGCGATTTTAATGAGTATTTAGAGAACAAATTTGCCAGTGTTTTTGGCGATTTATTCAACAATTCGGCATAATCATTAATCTTACGCATCTTTTTGTAATTCAGCTCTACAAGAAGATTAAATTGCCTGACTATATCAAATTCAGGAGCAACCTCAACAATATTAACCAGTTGTTTTCTGGCAATTCTTGTACAGTTAATAATAAGACGTTTCAGTAGCACTGTAAGCATCTCTCCCTGAATATTATCTCTATTACCAAACTCCTCAACAAACATATCAAACAGATTCTGATAACTCTTTTTATCATCATCGGTAATTGTTATTATATTAACCTGCGATGTCCCATAAAACAGAAACCCTATGCAAGAGACCTCATTATCGTGCTGCTGAATACAGTAAAAATCACTATTGAATTTGTATAAAACTATATCACTACCCTCACTCTTCAACTCAAGATTCTGAAAAGGGGTAAGAAAGAGAAGTTGGTCATTCAAAAGTTCTACCGGAATATTATCTACCAGTATTTGTGTTCTGTCTCCTTTGTTATATACTATTTTATAGTAGGTATCATTCAGCAATTTCTCTGACCTAATCAATTCACAATCATCAGTAATTTCAAATCGTGAACCAATATTATCATCTGTATATATAAGTCTCATCCTGTTTATATTTTGTTATACTTAACAAATATAAATTTTCGCAGCACAAAAACTAATCAGCAACAGATAAAAGCGGAAGAATTAATCTCAAATATCGGTAATAGACTTACCTCTATCTTTAAGTTTCAGAATAGATTTTGGTTCGCCAATAATTTGCGATCCGTATATGCTGCTATGACCTGAAATAAGATATGAGACAACACAAGCCATTGCAACATAAGGGCCTGTCTCAACACCAAACATCTCTATAGCCATTATGCTTGATGCAAGTGGTGCATTTGAGGCACCCGCAAATACAGCAACAAACCCCATACCTGCCATTAATCCAACCGGAAGAGGAAAATACAGTGACAAAGCACTACCAAGAGTGGCGCCAATAAAGAACAACGGAGTAACCTCTCCTCCTTTAAACCCGAAACCAAGTGTTATTGCTGTAAGCAGTAGTTTTAATGCAAATCCGTAGCCGGGTTGTTGTATATGAAACGACTCTACTATTGTTGGTACACCTAATCCTATATACTTTGTTGTTCCTAACAAAGCCACAATAATTACAACTATTATTCCTCCCCAAAAAGGACGCATATAAGGTTGTTTAACAAATTTTTTACTGATTTTATTCAGATAATTTGTTGTTTTTGAAAATAACAAAGCTGCTATACCAAACAGTACACCTGCCAAAACAGTAGCAAACACTGTCTCTACAGATATCTCAGGTATTAAATCTACAACGTAATGAGAATGCCCTATACCAAAGCTTTTTGTTACATAGTCGGCAAGAATAGACGATAGAAATGCCGGATATATTGCATTATATCTCATTTTACCAATATGATAAACCTCTAAACCAAATATCGCTCCTGCAAGTGGTGTTCCGAATACCGAACCAAATCCGGCACTCATACCTGATATAAGAATAAGCTGTCTGTTACGTTTGCTAAGCCTGAATAATTTGGTAAACTGATCTGATATTGCCGCTCCCATCTGTATAGCAGTACCCTCTCTTCCGGCTGATCCACCAAACAAATGTGTAAGAACAGTTCCTCCAAGAATAAAAGGAGCCATTTTAAATGGTATAATCTTCTTTGGTTTATGAATGTTCTCTATTATAAGATTGTTACCTGCATTTATATCGTTACCCCATTTATGAAACACATATCCAATTACAAGTCCTGCAACAGGCAAACAGGCTATAAGATATAAATTATTCTCACGTAACTCTGTAGCAAACTCAAGCGACGATAGAAAAAGTGCACTACATAAACCTACACATACCGATATAAGAATACATATAGCCGACCATTCAACTATTGTAATTAATGCAGGCTGCTTAGCAAGCAATACCTTTCTAAAACGTAAAACTGACGATTTTAATTTATTTTCTGACATACCACTCCTGTATATAAAATTTATAAATACACAGGAGTCATCAGCGCTTTGGCGGTTAAATAGGAGAACTCCATCTCCTCTTTATTAAGTGCGAAATTACAAAATTGAATTAAATAAACAACTACACTCTGTGCAATTGTTTATCAATAAACTATTGCATTAGGTTAATGCAGGTTATAATCCGAATGCCATTTTAACACCCTCAATAACCATGTTTACACCAATTATAGACAAAATAAGTCCCATTATCTTACCTATTACTTTTATAATATTCTGTCCCATATACTTAACTATAATACTACTGTATACAAAAGCCAGATGTGTAATAAACAGAATTAGTGCAAAACAGGCTACAACAACCGATGCATGCAAAAACGTAGCATGGCTTGATGCATTCATTGCGGTAACCAATGTACCAGGACCAGCCAATATAGGTATTGCCAGCGGAGAAATTGATATGCTGTAACTGTCTTCAGCAGCACTATCATGGCCATGAATATTTGATTTCTTTGACTGCAACATCTCAAAACCAACATAAAAAATTAGTACACCACCGGCTATCTTAAATGCTGGTATTGTCAATCCAAACATCTTAAATATATATGTGCCAAATAGTATAAATGCCAAACCAATAAAGAATGCTGTTATAATAGCTATAAATGATATCTTACGTTTCTCTTTATCTGTTCTGTCTTTAGTTAATCCTAAGAATATCGGCATATTTGCTATTGGATTCATAATAGCAAAAAATGCAGTAAATGTTGTAAGTGCAAAGTTCAATAAATCCATTCTGAATATATAAAATTGATTAGGTACCTAACGGCTTATCTATAAATATAGCTACAAAATTACAACTATTATCACTTATATCAACCCATAAGCATTACATTTTATAATGTAATAACCACCTCTGTTCCCTCTCCTTTTTTAGATCGCACTGTAAACGTTCCTTTTAGTTTCTTTATTATCTGGCGCGACAGACTTAAACCTATACCATCGCCATTATCTTTGGTTGTAAAAAATGGTATAAATATCTTATCCATTAAATCAGAGTCTATTCCACAACCACTATCTGTAATTCTTATAACCTTATTACCCTCCTTATCTATCTCAAGCAGCATACTAATCTCTTTAACTTTACTATTCTCAACTGCACTCATTGCATTCTTTATAACATTTATAATTACCTGATTAAGTAATTTATCATCTGTTATAAGATCTGTAAAACGATTATCAACTGCAACTCTGAATTTAATACTATACTCCTCCATTTCACCTTTATACAGAAGAGCAAATGAATTTAACCAATCTTTAACAACAATTGTATTATACTTTGGCTGAGGGATTTTTGTCATCTTTCTGTAGTTCTCTACAAAATGTTTCAAAGCCTTTCCCTGTTCCTCAATAATTGTAAGCCCATCAATGGTATTGTTTATTACAACCTCCGATAGTTCATTCGGCGATTTAGCTGTTCCATCATTTGTAAAAAATCTGTTCAGCGTATTACTTAGCGAGGTTATAGGGGCTATCGAGTTCATTATCTCATGTGTCATAACCCTGATAAGCTTTTGATATGAGTCAAGCTCATTTTCATCAATCTCCTTCTTAATATCCTGAATGGAATATAATCTGTATTCAAGATCTTTAAACTTAAGAACAGATGTTTGTACAACCAGATGTTTAACATCATTATCAGTAATCATCTTTATACTTCTGCGTTCGTTTGGCTTTACTGAATCAAGAACCTCAAACAACTTAGGATTAACCTGTTTTAGTATATGTATATTAATCTCATTATCAATACCAAGATAATGTTTTGCAGCTGTATTAATATTCTGAATATATCCATAACTATCAACCGACATTAATCCTGTTTTTGAATGGTTTATCAGTTCGTACATAAAACGTTCACTACTCTCATTCTCCATCTTAATATCAGAGATCAGATTATTCAGATTATTCATGCTTTTATGAAGTCTCATAAGCGATTTACTCCCTACATTTTCAGGAAACACAAGTGTTGTATCCTCATTACGTACAGCATCAAAAAAGTATGATAATTTTCTGTTAATCCCATTAAAATAATACACTATATCATATATCTCAAAAAATAGTATTACAGCAATAAGCGAAGAGATATAGTACCAAATGTCAGACTCAAATGAGTAAACAAAAATTACTACTGTTGCAGCAAATACAATAAGTCTTACTATTATTGACAGCGTAACATTCTTAAATATCATACTTCTTTATTTTATTGTATAATGTCTGACGGGTAATACCAAGTTGTTGTGCAGCAGCCGATAAATTACCACTACATTTATCAAGTGCCGAATCAATCATTCTGCGTTCCATCTCCTCAAGACTCTCAGGTTCATCATGAATAATCTTAGCATGCGAACTGAATATAAAATCATCTGCCGATAACACATCAGACTCACACAGTATAACAGCTTTCTCTATTGTATGCTGTAATTCACGCACATTCCCGGGCCATGTATGTTTCTTTAGTTTTGCTATAGCACGCACACCCAGTTTAAGTCTGCTCTTATTATATTTCTTCTCAAATATCTTCAGAAAATGTGCTGCAAGAAGCTCAACATCATCACCACGCTCACGCAACGGAGGTATCTCTATCTGTATTGTATTAAGTCTGTAAAGCAGATCTTCTCTGAATCTGTTATCTGCAACCATACCTAACATATCGCTGTTTGTTGCACTAATAAGCCTTATATCAACAGGAATCTTTGCATTTGATCCTATTGGTGTTATCTCTCTGTTTTGCAACACTGCAAGCAATTTAGATTGTAATGTAAGAGGCAGGTTTCCTATCTCATCAAGAAACAACGATCCTTTATGAGCCAGCTGGAACTTCCCGGTTCTGTCCTCTCGGGCATCTGTAAAAGAGCCCTTCTTATGACCAAAAAGTTCACTCTCAAACAGGGTTTCTGGTATAGCTCCCATATCTACACTAACAAGCAACTCCTCTGCTCTTGACGACTGTCTGTGTATCTCCCTTGCAACCAACTCTTTTCCTGTACCATTCTCTCCGGTAATAAGTATATTTGCATCGGTTCCTGCAACCTTTGCTATAAGACGTTGTACTGCCCTTATTTGTACTGATTCTCCAATAATAATACTCTCTTCCGGATTTAACTCCCTTTTCAATGAGCTCTCACGACTCTTTAATTCACTAATTTTCTGCTGCGAACGTCGGTGCCTGCATGCCGATTTTATTGTTGCTAAAAGCTTCTCATTCTCCCATGGTTTAAGAACAAAATCTGTAGCTCCAAGTTTTAGAGCTTTAACTGCCAGCTCAACATCACCATAAGCAGTAATTGATACAACCTCTGTATCTGGCGATATCTTTTTAATCTCCTGCAACCAGAATAGTCCTTCGGTTCCGGTATTAACTCCTACCGTAAAGTTCATATCAAGCAGAACAACATCAAAATTACACTCATTTAATTTTTGAGGTATACTATTCGGGTTTGTAAGAGTCTCTACCGTGTCAAACTCAAACTGCAGAAATATTCGTAGTGCACTTAATGCACTTTTATTATCATCAACAATAAGGATTTTGGCTCTGTCCATCAAAAAATCTTAATCGGTTATGTTTATATAAACAAACTTATATAAAATAAACAGACAAAACCCATGTGTCAATTTTTTTTACACTTAGTTGTATTATTTTTTTACACTCAAGCGTCTTTCTATCGACCGTACAATATTATAATTCAGACAGATAAAAAGCATGGCACCAGCATTGCATAACAAAAGGCAAAATTAACACAATATGATAAAATACATTAGTTATACTGCAATTGCATTAATACTTGCCACCAAAGTTATATCGGCACAAGACACTCTTAATTACAAGCAGTGTGTAGACTATGCTATTGAGCACAACATTAAATTCATAAAAGAAGAGCTTAATATAGATAAACAAAAACTTGAGTATAATAACCAGTATCTGAACTATCTACCACAAGCAAATATTCGCGGACAGTACGAGATGAATAAAGGGCGAAGTATTGACCCTGAAACAAATGACATAACAGATAAACAATATTATTCAAATAGTTACGCATTAAATACATCGTTAGTACTGTTTAATGGTTTCAGAAAACACAATAGAGTTGCATACCAGAAATATATACTTAAGTCTACCACAAATAATATAGATAAAGCAAAAAACGAGCTTACCTATAATATTCTTGAATTATATGGCGAAGCTTTACTGAATAATGGTCTTGCTAAAATTCATAATGAGCAATACTCACTCTCTGAACGAGAACTAAAGAAAAAAGAGGAGATGTATAAGTTCGGTAAAGCCGCAAAGACAGATATATATGAGGCTAAAGCACGTCTGGCTGCCGATAAACATAAAAAGATACTATACAGCGATATGGCAAAACTCTCTATTCTTAAGCTTAAAAGAATGATGCACTATCCGCTGGACAGTTCACTAAACATTAAACCTTTAAGCAAAGGTATAGTACAAGCAGTTGATACTACAGGCATATTCAACAACGCTAAAACCAATCTGCCTGAGATAAAATCGTTAAATAATCAGCTAATGGCTGCAAAAAAACAGGTAAGCATCAAATCAGCAGAGTTAATGCCTGTTCTGTCGGCATATTACAATATGAATAGCGGATATTACGAAACAACTGTTGATGGAACCGGTAAAACAATACCCTTTAATGATCAGATTAACAACAACAGACGTTCCAACTTTGGTTTAACACTTAGCATACCTATTTTTAGTATTCTTAGTTCAAGAAACAGTGTAAAACAAGCTAAAATACAATACAAACAACAAAGTCTGGACATGCAGGACAGGCTTAAAATGCTTGAATATGAGATTGCCGAGGCACATATGACACTCATGGCTACTAATCAGGAATATATATCTACAATTGAGTACTCTGAGACACAACAACTGGCATTTATAGCTGCACAGAAAAAAAAGGATAAAGGCATAATTAGCCTTATGGATTATTACGAATCAAAAAACACTCTTGCCAAAGCAAAGTCTGAAGTTCTGCGTACACGTATACAACTATTCCTTAAAGGAGTAACTATCAGATACTATGTAACAGGTAAAATGCTTCAGTAACAAATTAACTAAACAAGAATAAAGAAACACAATATACTATGGACAGGATTATAGAGGATAAAAGATTTATAAAGAAGAAGTATCGTAAATATATTATCGGAGGAGCTATTGCCCTTACAGTAGCCGGGTACCTTATATTCCGCGACAATACATCTAAGCTTACTGTTGAACGCGACAGATTAATTATTGAGGAGGTATTTAACGGAAAATTCGATGATTTTATACGTATAATGGGACGTGTAGAACCAATATCAACAGTATTTCTTGACGTTGAAGAGGGTGGAAAAGTAGAAGAGATATACCTTGAAGAGGGTACAATGGTAAACAAAGGAGATGTAATTCTAAGGTTACACAACAGCAACCTTAACCTGAGTATAATGAATAGTGAATCGAACCTTGCATACCATACCAATGAGCTACGCAACACAATGATTGCCATGGAACAGCAGAAGATTGTAAACAAACAGCAATTACTACGAAAAAACTATGAGCTTGGCAGGTTAAAAAGAGATTACGATTACAAAAAATCGTTGTATGAGCAGGAGCTGATATCAAAAGAGGAGTATATACTGGCAAAAGAGGAGTACGATCTGGCAACCAAAGATCGTGAACTGATACATATGAAACTTGTACAGGACTCAATATTCCGTAGCAATCAGAAATCGCAAATGGATCAGAACCTGAATAATATGCAGTTAAACCTAAAGATGGTTCGTCAACGACTGGATAATCTTAATGTAAAGGCTCCGGTTGAAGGTCAGCTGGGTTCTCTTAATGCAGATATAGGGCAATCTATAAATAAAGGTCAGCGTATTGGTCAGATAAATGTACTTACATCATATAAGATAAAAGCTAAAATTAACGAACACTATATAGATCGTGTAAGAAAAGGTCTGTTCTCATTCCTAGAAAGACAGCAGGATACTTATAACCTTAAAATTGCAAAGGTATATCCTGAGGTTCGTGACGGGCAGTTTGAAATTGATCTGATTTTCAGCGGTAAGCTCCCTGCAAATATGCGTACCGGACAAACATACTATATGAATCTGCAACTTGGTGAAACCAAACAATGTACTCAAATAGCCAGAGGTAGTTTCTTTCAGAGTACCGGAGGACAATGGGCATATGTACTATCAGCAGATGAATCGTGCGCTATGAAACGCAAAATTACCGTAGGCAAACAGAACCCAATGTATTATGAAATTGTAGAAGGGCTGAAACCCGGAGAAAAAATAATAACTTCAGGATACGAGCTGTTTGGCGATAATGAGAAACTTATATTGAAATAAAAGAAGAAGTAAAAAACAATAATATAAAAATATAAAATTATGATCCAGATTAATAACCTGAAAAAGGTATTCAAAACAGAAGAGATTGAGACAACAGCCATTAATAACGTGAACCTTCATATTAGAGAGGGAGAGTTTGCTGCTATAATGGGACCATCAGGATGTGGTAAATCATCGTTACTAAATATTATAGGTCTTTTAGATAATCCAACATCAGGGGAATACATATTTAACAATACAGATGTATCTAAACTTAAAGAGTTGCAACGCACACGTCTTAGAAAAGGGCAAATTGGTTTTGTTTTCCAAAGCTTTAACCTTATTGATGAGTTATCAGTATACGAGAATGTTGAACTACCACTTATCTATCTAAGACTTAAAGCATCTGAACGTAAAAGACGTATTAAAGAGGTGCTTGACAGAATGAAAATCGGACACAGACAGAAACACTTTCCTCAACAATTATCTGGTGGTCAACAGCAGAGGGTTGCCATTGCCAGAGCACTTGTTGTTAACCCAAAACTTATACTTGCCGATGAGCCTACAGGTAATCTTGACTCTAAAAACGGACAAGAGGTAATGAATCTGTTAACTGAGCTAAATAAAGATGGAGCTACAATTGTAATGGTAACACACTCTGAGCGTGATGCCGGATATGCTCACAGAGTAATTAACCTGTTCGATGGTCAGATTATTACAGAGAAGATACAATCAGAACTTGTTACCGAGATTCTTTAATCTAAAAGAGTAAATATGATACTACAAAATCTTAAACTTGCATTCAGAAGCCTGAGAAAGAATAAATTTTTCTCGGCTCTGAATATTTTCGGATTATCGTCTGGTGTTGCTGTTGCTGTATTAATATTTATGTGGGTAACAAATGAGATTAGTTATGACAGTCATAACAAAAACCTTGACAGAATATTTCATGTTATAAGTAATCAGAAATACTCTGAAACAAATGTATTGAATACAAAATGCACCCCATTTGCGCTAAAAAATGCAATGGTTAATGATTATCCGGAGGTTAAAAGTGCATGTCATTATGCTGAACACGGAAATTTTCCGGTAGCATATAAAGACAAAAACCTGACTCAAAGATCTATATATGCAGCAAGTAAAGAATTTCCGGTAATATTTGGTATTAAAGCAATTGCCGGAGACATTAACTGCCTTGCTAAAGATGATAATATAATTATCACCGATAAAATAGCAAAGGTATATTTTGGAGATGATGATGCTATTGGGAAACCACTAAACATTGAAGGTGTTGGTAGTTTTTATGTTGGTGCTGTTGTAAAAGACATGAAGTACAAATCAAACGTACGTTTTAATATTGTTTTTCCTGTACCTGTTCTGCTCAGAATGTACAATATGTCAGATGAATCATGGGGAAGCAACTGGCCATATACAGCTATATTACTAAAAGAGAATACCAATGCTGATGATCTGAATAACAAGATAAGAGATCTTCATAAAGAACATGGTGCAGAGATAATTGACCTATCATTAAAACCATTTAAGAACGACAGATTGTATTACGACAACGGAAAACCAGGTCAGATACAATACATATATCTGCTTACAACAATTGGTTTTATAATTGTGGTTATTGCTGCAATAAACTTTATAAATCTGACTACTGCACGATCAGAGAAAAGATCGACAGAGATTGGTGTAAGAAAGGTTAACGGAGCCGAACGTAAAAACATTATAACCCAACTTCTGACTGAAAAAGTTGTAATGATATTAATATGCTTAGGATTAGCTCTGGCTCTTGCCTATACTGCAATGCCTCTATTCAACAAGATATCTGGCAAACAACTGATGTTTAGTGAGGCCATAAACCTCAAATTTATTATCATATTTATTCTTACAGGCTTAATTATTACAATACTTGCCGGATTCTATCCTGCTCTTTACATGTCATCGTTTAACACAATGAGAGCGCTGAAATCTAACACTATAACAAAAAGGAATCGCAAGTTTAGCTTTAGAAACATTTTGGTAATAATACAATTTTCACTGTCAATTGCCCTTATAACCTGTACCATAATAACAAAATCTCAGCTTAATTATATAATAAACTCTGATATAGGGTATAAAAGAGAAAACCTTGTATATATAAATCTTCCGGGGGAAACTAAGAAAAGGTACAAACCTATTGCCAATAAGCTTATGAGTATTCCTGAGATAAAATCATATACAATTGCAGATAAAGTACCATTCTGGGGAGGAAACAACACATGGGGATATGACTGGGATGGAAAAGATTCTGATGCTAAAGTTCTGATAAATAAAATGTATGTAGATCATAATTACATAAAAACATTAGGAATAGAGATTGAACAAGGTGAATCATTTACTCAGAGGGAATACAATTTTGAAAACAAGGATATAATAGAGTTTCCGGTAATATTAAATCAGGAAGCAATAAGGCAGATGAAAATGAATGAACCTATTGGTAAGTTCTTTGGTGGTACAAATACAAGAGGAACAATTGTTGGTGTAGTAAAAGATTTTCACTTCAGTTCGCTACACTATACAATCGATCCATTGGTACTTCTTCCTTTAACAAGAGATCCTAATGTAATTATATTCCGTATAGAATCAGATAACCCACAAGATGTTATAGCTAATGTAAGAAAAGTGTGGAGAGATATAAACGGTAATATCCCTATCTCTTTCGGATTCTTTAAAGATGCTGCCAAATGGATGTACCGATCAGATCAGCAAACATTTGATCTTTTTAGTCTGTTTGCATCAGTGGCAATAGTAATTGCATGCTTAGGACTTCTGGGACTATCGGTTTATGCAACTGAACGCAGAATAAAGGAGATTGGAGTAAGAAAGGTTAATGGCGCAACTATAACCGATATACTTCTGATGTTAAATAAATCTTTTGTTCAGCTTGTACTGATATCAATACTTATTGGTGCCCCAATTGCTTATTTCACAATGTCAAAATGGCTTAAGAACTTTGCCTACAAAACAGATATTGAGTGGTGGATGTTCGCAATATCAGGAATATCAGCACTGATTATTGCTGTATTAACAGTAAGTATACAGTCAGCAAAAGCTGCAACACAAAATCCGGTAAAAGCCCTTAAATATGAATAACACATTAAATACAAAAAAGATGAGATACCTTATAATAGCAATTTCGATATTAATATTTGGATGTTCTGCACAAAAGCAGGACTCCATGCCTGTAATTAAAGCAAACTCAGAACTTGTTGATATTAAAGATGGTGATAACCTGAATAAAAATGCATGGACAATTAATGCAAAAATTAATCCGGATGTATATCACACAATGGGTAGTGGTCACACTGTTACATTCTATACAGATATAGATTCTATTAGTGTTAAAGTTGAGAAAGATACAAAGTTCGATTTCATTATAAAGTATGATGGTAAAGATGCTATTACACGCATAGAATATAAAGAGCCATATATTATTACTCTACAAAATGCAAAGGAGTATGACTACACTCAAAAAAGAGAGATCCCTGAGTTCAAATACCTCTCAATTGAGAACGAAGATCTTAAAAAACTTCGTAAAGAGTATAATCTTGACTCTGTTGCAGGAACCGGTGATGAGATATCTAAGATGATAAAAATTATGCGCTGGGTACACAATACTGTAAGACATGATGGTGGCAGTAATAACCCGAAGCTTAAGAATGCTTCTGACCTGATAAAAGTATGTAAAGCTGAGAACAGAGGTGTTAACTGCCGTATGTTAGCTACTATACTTAATGAGTGTTACCTGTCAATGGGTTACAAATCAAGAGCTATTACATGTATGCCTAAACCTCTTAAGTTTAATGATTGCCATGTAATAAACATGGTATACTCTACGCAACTTAACAAGTGGATATGGCTTGATCCTACTTTTGAGGCATATGTAACTGATGAGAATGGTGTTATGTTAGGTCTGTTTGAGGTTAGAGAGCGATTGATAAACAACAAACCTCTGATACTTAATCCGGATGCTAACTGGAACCACAAACAGAAACAGACAAAAGAGGGGTATCTTGATAATTACATGGCAAAGAATCTTTACAGATTAGAGACCCCTGCATTCTCAACCTATAATACAGAGTCATATGAACCTAATAAGAAAGTAGATTATATTCAGCTACTACCTCTTGATGGTTTAAACCAAAAACCAGAGGTTAAGAGATCAAAAGCAGGTAAGAGCTATAACGCTACCGCGTTATATGTAACAAACAATCCTGATCAGTTTTTTACTGTAGAGTAACTTAAACGTTCAAACTATGATCTTAAAGTACTTAAAAATATCATTCAGAGAGGTTAAGAAGCATACGTTTCTTACCTCTATAAATATTCTTGGACTGGCAGCAGGACTATGTGCATCGCTAATACTGTTCATATATGTTAACAGAGAAACAGGATACGACACTTTCAATAAAAATGCCGACAGAATATATAAGCTTAACTCTATTATTAAAACCGACACTGAATATACAAAAACAGGTATAAACAGAGCCGAAGCAAAAGGAGCAATTGATGCTAATGTTCCGGAGGTTGAGAAGGTAGCAAAAATATATCTTGAAGGATATGGCAATTTATATGTTGGGGAAACACGTTTTACTAACAGAAAGATGTTGTATGCCGACCCTGAGATAACAGACATATTTACATACGAGACTATAGCCGGTGATCTATCTACTGCTCTTATTGAATCAAACTGTGCTATAATTGACGAAACAACTGCCAGGATGTTCTATGGCGATGAAAATCCTATAGGTAAAAGTTTCAGATACGAACAGGATCAGATATATACGGTAAAAGCTGTAGTAAAAGATATTCCAATGAAGAGTCATTATACATTCAATATTATAGCCTCATCGCATGAGTGGATGAAAGAGTATAAGAATGGCGGACTTGAATATGTAATATATATGCTCTTCAGAGAGGGATGTAATGTAGAATCGGTAATTAATAAATGTAACGAACAAAATATAAAGATTAATACCGAACTATTCTCTAAATATGGTGCTGAATGCGATTCTGAGGTACAGAAACTTACCGACGTATATCTTAAATCGGATTACAATACCAGACTTGGTGCACAGGGCAATATAAACAGCGTTTACCTATACTCTGCAATAGCGTTCCTGATACTTGTAATTGCTATAATAAACTATATAAACCTATTTACAGCACACTATAAAACACGTATCAGAGAGTTTAGTATGCACAAAATACTTGGTGCCGAAAAGAGAGATATGTTATACAAGTTAATTACCACCTCAGGTTTACTAACATTTATATCTGCAACACTATCTGTTATTCTAACACATTTATTATTACCAGAAGTAAACGCTCTATTTGGTCGTAAACTTGAGTTCTCTTTTATGAGCAGCCCCGGAGTTTGGTTTATTGTAGTTGTTATAGGTACAGCACTTATCTCTGGCCTCTACCCTGCTCTGATAATGATGAAGCAGCCACTGTCAAGTACTATGCGCGGGCAAACCACAAAATCAGGAAAGACACGTTTTACCGGATCGCTTGTAGTATTTCAATTTGTTATATCTATACTTACAATTATATCTGTATTGGTTATAATAAAGCAGATAAACTATCTTAAAGATTACGATCTTGGATACGAGCCTGATAAAGTTGTTGTTATATCAAGATTAAACAAAACAATCAGCGACAATAAGGATGCTATTTTTCAGGAGTTTATGAACAATCCTAACATTGCTGAAGTATCAAGTTGCGTTCATAGTCCTACAGGTGGTACATCCGGTCAGGGAGTTCACCTTGCTCATAAAGGTGAGGCCAATGATATATCAATAAATGAGAAACGTGTACATGCAGGATACTTTAGCACATTAGGCATAGAGCTAATAGAGGGAAAAGAGTTTAAAGATCAGGCTAATGTTCTGGAGGATGCAGTGATAATTAATGAAACTGCTGCACGCGCATTAGGAGACAAAGATCTTGTTGGAAAAACATTATCAATGAATGGTAATAAGTTAAAAATAATTGGTATTGCTAAAGATTACCACTACTGGTCGTTACGTAATGTAATTGAACCTATTATGTTTACATATTACAATCCAAATCCTAGCTTTATACTATTAAGAACACACAAAAACCCTGATAAAGCAATTCTTAAGTTTGCTCAGGATGTTGTAAAAGAATTTGATAGTGCATGGGATAATAAACCATATATACTTGGTGACTCTTTTGGTAGACGTTATAGATTAGAGAGCAGAACAAAGCAGCTTGTTATATATGGTGGCAGTATCTCAATCATGCTATCGCTTTTGGGACTGTTTGCTCTATCGCTATTTATGCTGAAGTATAAATCAAAAGAGATAGGTATAAGAAAAGTAAACGGAGCCACTGTTATTGAGATAATATTTATGCTTAACAAAACCTATCTGCGATGGATACTGTTAAGCTTTATCATAGCAACACCTATAGCGATATATCTACTTAACAAATGGCTGCAAAGATTTGCATATAAAACAGATATGAGCTGGTGGATATTTGTATTTTCAGGTATTGCTGTTGCTATAGTTGCTTCAGCCACAGTATGGATACAAACCTACCGTGCTGCTAAACAGAATCCTGTAGAGATTCTTAAATACGAATAAACATCAAATATGTTTATATAATCCCAAAGTAATGTTCAAAGATTGAGAGGGGCAGTCTAATGCCCCTCTTATATCCCGTATTAAACAAATTTAGACATATGAAACGAAGCATGAGAATGATCATTCACACACGACGATGATTATAAATGCGAGTTCCATCTGGCAAATGAAAAACAATTATAAACAGATGAAAAAAATTATTCTGCTAATACTGATTGCTTCAGTATACAACTTCGCAATATCTCAAGATAGTAAAACAACAGCTACAACTGACAAAACGGTATTTGTATTTGGTAGCGATATCAATTTAAAGTTTACACAATATGTTATTGATCTCACAAAAAAGGAGAACCCAAGAGTGTGTTATCTGCCAACTGCAAGTGGTGATAATGCAGATAACATTAAACTCTGGAACTACTTCTGTAAAAAGCTTAACATAGAGTCTCATATATTAAAGGTTTGGGTATCGGCAAATAAAAACAACAAATCGTTTGAGGATATACTGTTAAGTATGGATGCCATAATTGTTGGAGGCGGAAATACACTTAACATGCTTGGCATATGGAAATCTCAGGGAATAGATACAGTATTAAATAAAGCTCTTAACAGAGGTATTGTTCTGGCTGGAGGAAGTGCAGGATCAATATGCTGGTTTCAGACAGGTATAAGCGACTCACGTCCTGTAGATCTTAGTATAGTAAAAGGTTTATCATTTCTGCCATATAGTAACTGCCCTCACTACTCGCAAAAAGAGAGGAAAGAGCTATATCATAAAGAGATAATAAGCGGTAATATTAACCCCGGATATGCATCTGACGACAGATCAGGTATACTATTCAGAAATGGCAAATTTATTGAATCAGTAAGCCTTAACGATATTAATAACTCATATTACATTAGCAAGAAGGGTAATAAAATAAATACAACAAAGTTAAAATCTACAATTCTTGTTAAGAAGAATGCTCTTAAAACAACAGAGTATAAAGCAATTGATATATATAAACCTGTTAAGGATTATAAAGTAACAGACAAACTTGATAGTCCGTTAAACTCATTCGTTTATCTTAACTATATATTTGCCGAAGGATATCAATCAAAATATAAAGGCATTACATGTTCGTATCTAAAAGCTAAACTAAAGGATATGTCCGATAAAGAGGTTAGCATTATTGATAAAGAGCAGCGATACAATATATCTATAAATAAAATACTTATCTACAAAAATCAGTTTAGTGCCGTAATTAACAATCCTCATAAAGGTTACTATAGCATATGGTACTTCTATAATGAGAATGGTAAATGGAAATCTGCAGGAGAAGATATAGGCGGAGATACACTGTTAGAAGCTGAAATTACATTCCGTGAGAAAGCTAAACTGATAATAAAAAAGGCACAGAATAAACTAACAACAAATTAAAAATCATATTAGAATGAAACGACACCAGCAAACAACAAAAATTCTACTAATATTAACTGTATTAGCAACATTTGCATCATGCTCTCTGAGCAGAAGTATGATATATTGGGGACCAGATATCGACGATCATAAAATATTTTACAAAGATACTGTAAGATGTAGCGATAATAAATTCCACTTCCACAAAGCTGGATCAGATATGGCATTCAATCCAAGAATTACTGTCACAAAAAAATCAAAGAAGATAAAGATTACTCTAGATAGTATGTTGAAACAAACATCAACAGTTGCATTTGTAATTATTAAGAACGATACAATACTGTTTGAAAAATACTATAATGGTCATTCACGTAACGATGTATCAACAACATTCTCTATGACAAAATCTGTAACATCAACACTTATAGGTATTGCTATTGATCAGGGATACATTACCAGCGTACACGATACTGTAACTAAATACATTCCAGAGTTAAAGAATCGTGATCCTAACTTCAGTAAACTTACAATAGAACATCTGTTAAACATGCGCTCAGGCTTAAAATTTAATGAAAATGTTAAGATTCCACTAACAAAGATTACAAGACTGCATTACGGCTCAAATATTATGGGATTGGTAAAAAACATGAAGTTTGAACACGAACCGGGTACAGTACATGAATATCTTAGTATATCAACAACAATACTTGGTATAGTGTTAGAGCGAGCTACAAAAACATCATTTGCCAAATATCTTGAGCAGAATCTGTGGAAACCTCTTGGTATGGAATACGATGCTTCTGTTAATATGGATAGTAAACGTAATAGAGTATCAAAAGCTTATGGCGGATTAAATGCATCTGCAATTGATCTGGCAAAGATAGGACGACTATACCTTAACAAGGGTAAATGGAACGGGAAACAGATACTACCTGAAAATTGGGTAAAGAAATGTACTGAACCTAATCCTGATAACAACTGGTATAGTTACCAATGGTATAATGGTGCCGGTTTATATAAAGATAGTACAGGATATGTATTTAAACAAGACTCTATAAGTGCTGTAAACTACGCAAACAGTAATAAGTTTAAAGCATATAGTGTTTTTAAATACTGGGGAAATAATAAATGGGGAATAATTGTACCCGAGAATAGTTTTCAGGCAATTGGTATAATGAAACAAGTTATGCATGTAGACAAAAACAACAATGTAATTATTGTACGCCTTGGAGCCTCTTCTGATAGTAAAATAGTTGGAAACTACATTAACCTGCTAGACAACTTAGCAAAAAAGATTGATTAACACTTTTAAAACAGATACTTAAATACATTAATAAATGAATAGAGATAGAATTATAGCAAAAGTTATACTTATATCAATTGCAGCAATAACCTTTGCCTCTTGCACCCTGTGCCGTGGTATAAGATATTGGGATGCAGATATCGACGATCATAAAATATTCCATAACGATACAATAAAGTGTGGTGATAATAAATTTCACTTTCACAGAGCTGAATCTGATATGGTTTACAACCCCAATATCACTCTAAGAAAAGATTCTGTAAAGATATCACTGGACAGTTTAATGAAACGCTCCTCTACAATTGCACTTGTAATAATTAAAAACGATACTGTACTTTTTGAAAATTACTACAGAGGGCATAAACGCGGTGATGTATCTACAATATTCTCTATGACAAAGTCTGTAACATCAACGCTTATAGGAATAGCTATTGATCAGGGATATATTACAAGCGTACACGATACTGTAACAAAGTATATTCCTGAGCTTAAAAAACGCGATTCGAACTTCAGCAAACTTACAATAGAGCATCTTCTGAATATGCGAACCGGATTTAAGTTTAACGAAAACAGAATGTCGCCATTTGCCAAAATAGCAAAACTGCATTACGGTACAAATATATTGGGTGTTGTAAAGAGCATGAGATTTGAACACGAACCTGGTACCGTACATGAGTACCAGAGTATATCTACAGCTGTACTTGGTATAGTGTTAGAGCGTGCAACAAAAACATCGTATGCCAAATATCTTGAGCAGAATCTGTGGAAACCTCTTGGTATGGAACACAACGCATCTATAAGTGTCGACAGTAAACGTAAAGGCGTAGCTAAAGCTTATGGAGGGCTTAATGCAGCAGCTATAGATATTGCTAAAATTGGACGTCTGTACCTGAATAACGGAAAATTTAACGGCAAACAGATTCTATCAGAAGATTGGGTAAAAAGGTGTACAGAATCGTATCCTGAAAACGATTGGTATAAATACCAATGGTATAACGGATATAAAACATATTCTGATAGTACAGGATATATTTACAAACCGGACTCGATAAGTGCTGTAAACTATGCAAAACAGAAAGGCTTTAAGACTTTTAGCGTATATAAAAGATGGAAAGAGGAAAAATGGGGTATCAGTATTCCGGAGAACAACTTTCAGGCAGTTGGTATAATGAAACAGATGATGCATGTAGATAAAGACAATAACGTTATTGTTGTGCGTCTTGGTTATTCAAGCGATTACGGAGTACTTGGCGAATACTTTGGTTTTCTTAGAAGTCTCGCAATGAATGCTCATCAGTAATATTAACAAAAAACCATACAAATAAAGCTACACAGTATGTGTGGCTTTATTTGTATGGTTTTATAAAATATGTAGTTTTGCCAGATATCTAAGAATTTGATGCACTAAAAGAGTTTGCAAGAAAACAGATAGATATTCTATTAAAAGTAACTAATAATGAAAAGACTACTTTTGTTAACAATACTAATAACCACTTCAATTTTAACATATTCACAAGAGGTTAGTTATATATTAATTGAAAAAGATACCTGTAATAACAAATATGAACATACTAATTTCGATATCTGGATTTATAAGGATACAATAGAGCTACAAAACCAAAGATTCAACTTACAGTATAACTTTGAAAACAGCTCATTTTCTTTGAAAGATACAGGTCTCTACTATATATCTGAAGGGTATTATTATGGTATTCCGAATAGAAATCCTTTTCATAAAGTAAGAATAACTAATTATGGTTTAACAATAGATACAGTAATAAGAGACAATCTAATTGAAGTAAATCATTTAAGAAGTAATCCTCCATGGGCTGAGTATATGTGTTGTAATATAAGATGCAATGGAGACAACTCCGTTTATTATGAAAATAATAATCTAAAAATGCAAGGTTCTTTTATAAACGGACAACCTGTTAATGACCTTACAAAATACTATTATAATGGCACTCTTAGAGAAAGAAACACCTACAAAAAAAATTATCGTATTTTCAGAGATTACTCTCCTAATGGGAATATAAGATATTTTACAAAAGAAGTACACATAAATAAATCCCCGTATTGGATTCGTAAAGAGAAAAAATATTACAACATATCCGGATCACTGATAAAAGAAACAACATATAAAAAGCAAAGAATCAGAACCGAAACCTTATATGATTCAGATGGCAATAAGATATATACCATAAATGGTAACAGCAGAATCAAGTATTATAAAAACGGACAAGTAAAAAGTATACTAAGATGGCATATGAAATTTCTTGATGTAGAGAATATCCAAAACATGTTTTTCTTTTTCCAAAAGAAAAATAGAATTCTGGAATCCTATACTCATATAGCCAAGCTAAAAAAGTTTGATCAAAATGGAGATATTACGGTAGACGCTAAACTAGAAGCTAACACTGATTCCAGATATTATGATCCTTCATTATACTATGAATCATATTGGATAAGATATTACAAGGAATATAAGTCTGGTAAGATTATTCGGGAAGTTTACGATGATGCATACTCCAATCTGAAAAATTATTAATAACTAAAAATTTATATTCCAATTTTATTAGATAACATATGCTAAAACATAGATTTAAACTAATACTATATACCACTCTATTTATAACAACCATATCTTGTAATGCGCAGGTTATTAAAAAGGTTCTTGGTAAAGAGTTAAATATGAGTACTGATATAGATTGGTGTGGGTGGAAAACAGATATATCTGATGATAAATTGCGACAAGAGGTAAAAAAACTTAAAAACATAAACTATCTGGATCATGTAGCTGATAATTTTAACCTGTATAAGAACTCCTTAAATCCTGTTGACTTTAACTCTGATGGATTAACTGATATTATATTTTATGGTAATCCGGGAGGTGCAGAAACAAATTTTGTTATATGTTGTATGAATACAGGAACCGGATATCAGGAGAAATTAACTGCGCAGGGTAATATTATCGAACTATCTGAATATACCACAAAGAGAGGTCTTGAGATCACAATTCATAACTATGCCTGTTGTCTCGGAGAATTCGATCACATATACAAATACATTCCCGATAGTAACAGCAAAATTTTCAGATATATAAAATCAGACGATATAGCTTTGTATAACCAATGCACAGCTCCTGATAATTATCTAACCACAAATATAGAATTTATAGTAACAACCAATGGTTACTCTCTCAGAGCTGATCCGTTTATAGACAATACATCTTATAGATTTATGCAAAAGATTAAAGGTAATACACTTGCAATATATCCTAAAAACTCTACAGGTTATGCCATAGCTGAAAAGTATGATAATACCGGAAGAAAATGGTGGTATGTAATTATGAATAATAATATCAATCCAATAAAATCTATCTTTGAATCCGGCTTTGACTACAGCAATAATTACAAACTATCCGGGTGGATGAGTAGTAGATACTTAATTGTAAATTAAAACTTTATTCTCTTTTCAATAACATATATAGGCTCCTATATCGCACTAATACTACCAATTAATCATAACATTGGCATAAAGTTTGATTAAACACACAATAGTTATATATATACTATAGTTACTTATTTAATATTCTGAATAAAGGTTTAATTCATGAAACCAACATTACTAAAATGCGGGTTCCATATGACCATTAAAAAACAAATTTAGACATATGAAAAAAATAATTTTACTAACAATTCTGGTATTAATGACTTTACAAATTAAAGCTATTAGTTTCTATACCGGAGATTACAATCAGGCTTTACAAAAAGCTAAAAGTGAAAACAAATTATTGCTGTTATACTTTACAGCCAAATGGTGTAGTCCCTGCCAGTATATGAACAAATACATATTTACAGATGAAGAGATACATAACAGCGTAAACAGAGATTTTATAGCCCTTAAACTAGATGTTGATAAAGGAAACAATAAAGAGATATATTTTAAGTATAACTCAGAAAAGGGTGTTAGCATACCCAAATTTATCTTTATAAACCATAAAGAGGAAGTTATTAAACGCCACGATGGTTCAATGAAATTAAACCAGTTCAAGAAATTTATAAACATCCCCGAGTGGACTAAACCCATTGATAAAGCTGTAGCAAATTCTGTTGTTCAGGAAAGAGTAAATAAAAACCGTGTTAAACCTACTCTGTTCAACAAGTTTATGTACAACATATCTAATAGTCGATGGAAACCTGGGATACGATTAGGCATGAACTTCAACAACTTTAATACAGATAATATTAATGATTACAACGATACCAAAGTCGGTTTAAATGTATCGCTATTTTTAGACTACACAGCAAAACACTTTACATTTCAACCGGGTGTTGCATTCTCTTCAAAAGGAGCAAGATCAAAAGATTCTGACGAATCTATAAGACTCAACTATGTTGAAGTTCCGTTACGTTTAAGTATCAATACATTCAGGTTTAAGATTGCAGGAGGCAGACAACCATTCAGATTAAATATAGAACCATATGCAGCATATGCCATTAATGGCAAATATAAAGACGATTATGAAAAGTCTGATATAAAATTCGGATCTGATGGTAATACGTTTAATAGATATGATTATGGTTTAAAGGTTGGTGCAACTCAACAACTAGGCAGCTTTGAAGCTTCTGTTGGATACGACTTTGGCTTGAATAATGTTAGTAACTATTCAGATGTTACTATTAATAATCGTGGATTCTTTTTTAACCTTGCCATCATATTTGGTAAATAGTTAATTCTCTATTTAATATGCTGGCATGTACACATACGTGCCAGCAAATACTCCCCCCTCCTGTAAAAAGTATTCTTTATTCTGTAATATATATACATCTCTCCCATCGATTCACCTTAACTTTGTATCAATCAATTTGTTTAATAACAGTAAACAATTGAAGCTATAAACCAAATTGTAAACAGATGAAGGTTATTATTACAGGATCAAGTGGTATGGTAGGTAAGGCTGCTCTATTAGAGTGTATTAGCAGTCCAGAAGTTGAAAGGGTATTGGTAATAAACCGAAAGTCTATAAACATATCACACCCAAAGCTAAATGAGATAGTACATAACGACTTTAGCGATTTCAGTTCTATAAAAAATCATTTGAGTGGTTATAATATATGTTTTCACTGCATGGGTATATCTGCACTTGGATTAAACGAAGACAAATACAGCCATATTACCTATACAATGACCAATGCTCTTGCTGAAACACTACTAGAACTAAACCCAAACACGGTATTTAACTATGTATCCGGTGCAGGTACTGATAGTTCCGAAAAAGGTAAAATTATGTGGGCAAGAGTAAAAGGAAAAACAGAAAACAGAATTCTATCAATAGGGTTTAAAGATGCATACGCATTCCGTCCGGGAATTATACTTCCTGAAAAAGGTATTAAATCAAGAACCGGATGGTACAATCTGTTTTATACATTAACAAAACCTATATTTCCGCTACTTAAAAAATCCGATTCAGTAATTACAAGTAGTCAGCTTGGCAAAGCCATGATAAACATAGCAGTGCATCCTCAGGAACTTAAACATCTTGAGAACAGAGATATAAAAAAAATAGCAAGACTTTAACCAGAACAATATATTTATAGTAATCATTAAACAAAACAACTCATTATGAAGATTATGCCGTACATAATACTAACAGCCTTTCTGGCTATACTCATTACATCAATCATATATATGTCAAGAAAATTCTCATGGTCTTTTGGGCTGGAGAGTGCACGACCATTATATATACTCTTCTCAGTGCTCCCTGTACTATTCTTTACAGGAGGTGTAGTATTCATGAACTCAACCGGAACACTAGAGCATATACTATACAAAGTATCATTTGTTACAATGGGTGTATATCTGTTTATGCTAATGTCTGTAATTACTGTAGATTTAGCCAATATATTCATAAAACTAAAACCACAGATATTTGGATTAACGGTAATTGTGTTAACCACACTGATATCTGTTGGAGGCTATTTTAATAGTATGTATTTAAGAGATACAAAACTTAACATTACTGTTGAAGGATTGACGGAAGAGATTAATGCTGTTCATCTTACCGATATACATATTGGGCATTTCAGGACAAACGGATTTCTCGATAAACTGGTTGACAAAACAAATGCACAGAATCCTGATATTATACTACTTACAGGGGACTATCTTGATAGTAAATATGCTCTTAAACCGGAATATTTTAATCCTCTAAAGAGATTAAAAGCACCAGTATACTTTGTTGATGGTAACCACGACCACTCAACACATAACGATAGTATTGTTGCTCTGATGAAAAAAGCAGGTGTTAACGTTCTTGATAATCAGGTGGCAAACTACAAACAACTTCAGATTGTTGGTCTTACGCATATGATTGCCGACAGAACAACGTACGATATGCATGCATCGGGCAATAACCCAACAATTCAGGAGACTCTGCCAACACTTAATATTGATAAAAACAGACCATCTATACTACTGCATCATGCCCCTAATGGTATAAAATATGCGAGCGAAGCTGGTATAGATCTGTATCTTGCCGGACATACACATGCAGGGCAGATATTCCCATTCAACCTTATTGCAAAAATGATATTTGATTACAACAGCGGTCTGCACACATACAACAAAACAAAAATATTTGTATCAGAAGGAGTCGGAACATTTGGTCCTCCGTTCAGAATTGGTACACGAAGCGAGATAATAAGCATAAAACTTACACCACATTTAAATTGATACCACCAATTATACATCAAACCTCTGATTATGTGCATAAATACTGCACATACAGAGGTTTTTATAAAAACTATTGCCTCCTGAAAATGCTTCTTTCAGAAAAAAAATGCATCCTGAGAACATACCAGTCCATCTTTAATTATACCCGGTGCATCCGGAAAAAATTCCAATCCATCTTTTTCAAAAAAAATCAACCTTTTACTAAAACCAGAAGAGCTATAATAGTAGACAATGGTGTATAACATGTTCCTGCTTCACCTTTAAAATAGTACATTCGCAATATTAAAATTTGTGTATATAACTATACACTCATTATATAAGACAAGTTTAAACCCCGGTTATTCAATACATAACAGCTTACATATTATATAAACAATAAGAATAAGTCTTATTTACAACAAAAGCTAACTATATGTATTTGATATAATTAACATACAACATAATAACAGATATGCGAGTAAGAACATTTATAATTACAACCCTACTACTTATTACAAGCCTTCATTTTACAAAAGCACAAAAATTAGGTCATAAACTATCATTTGCAATCAGAGGAACATATCCACAACCAGATAATAAATGGGAGTCAATTAGTCTTAGTTATGGAGGAGGGTCAATAGATTATGGAATATTTTACGAGAAAAAAGAGTCTCTTAATTTTGGTCTTAACTTCTCCCTCATATCAAGAAGATTTGAACAATCAGGAAAAGAAGACGAAGAGTATAACAATATAAAATTATTAACCAGATTAAATTGCTTTCGCACAAAAATATCATTTAATAGTATTCCCGCATCAGCTGATTTTCTAAATGTAGAAGGAGGTATATTCTTTGATTATATTTTCAGTAAAAAAATAAGAAACAAGGGATATGACAAAACAATCTCCCTTACAAATTTATACAAAGATTATTGCTGGGGAATAAGTATAGATTTCATTATATATCCAATAAATAAGAGAAAAACCAAATACAACTTATTTAGACCCGGAATATTGGTTGGAGCAGAAAACACATTTAATTTTATGAAACAGGACTATAAATTTAGCTTAATAACATATAAAATTGGTTTTAGGCTAAAACTTAATAACAAAACACTTAAACGGATGTTAAGATAACAGAATCTATAAAACACTTGTAGTTATGGATAAAAGAAACATAGTGTATATTGCACAAAGTATAGACGGATATATTGCTGATAAAAACGGTGGTCTTGATTGGTTACAAACAGTACCAAACCCTGATAATTCAGATATGGGTTACAATAGTTTTATTAAACAGATTGATGCAATAATAATGGGTAGAAATACATTTGAAACTGTATGTAGTTTCGATTGCGAATGGCCATATACACTGCCTGTTTTTGTGTTAAGTAACTCTCTTAAAAGTATAGCTGACAGCCATAAATATAAAGCTGAACTGGTTAACGGATCTCTTAAAGATATTCTGAAAAAGCTGAATAACAGAGGGCTTAATCAGATATATATTGATGGTGGTAAAACAGTACAGAACTTCCTTAAAGAGGATTTGGTTGACGATTTAATAATTACAACTATTCCGGTTATTCTTGGCGGAGGTTATCCTCTGTTTGCTGAACTACCAAAAACTATTGAGTTTGAACTAATAAAATCTGAACTATTTCTTAATCAGATAGTACAAAATCACTACAGACGTAAAGTATAATATCTACATTAAATTAAGTAACAATGTCAAACGCAAACATACCAGAGATACTATTAAATAATTTCAGAGATATTGGCGAGGTTATAAACGTAAAAAGCCACGAAACACTTATAAATGTTGATCAGAAAGTCTCTGATGTTTATGTTGTGCTAAACGGAGGCATTGTAATGTTACATGTACATCCTGATACTGGCGAAGAGAGAGCCATAAACTTCTTTATCCCTGATTTCCACCCTATGGCAACAGTTGCTGAATCGTTCTATCTTGATAAACCATCTGAGTATCACCTTAAAACATTCACCAACTCAACACTTATAAAGATAAGAAAAGACAGATTAATGACATTTCTGAATAGCTCTGAGCATGCAGAATATCTTCACGATCACGGAATAAGAAACCTGCTTGAGAAGAACTCTATGCGCGCTAAGCTAATAAGCCTTGATAGTTTAGAGATGCTTAAGTATCTGCATAACAAATATCCTCAGATTTTACAGAAGGTACCATCTAAATACATTGCCAACTTTCTCGGAATATCGCCACAATGGTTAAGCAAACTAAAACATAAGCTCTGAAACTAGTTTCATATTTGCAGGCTTTCATGTGTCTATCTTTGTATTGTAACATACAGATGTTTAGACACAACAAAACCTATTTAATATGGCAAGATGGAATTCAGACAGCATACCCAATCAGAAGGGTAAGATAGCAGTAATTACAGGTGGTAATATTGGGCTCGGTTATCAGATATCTCATGATCTGGCAAATAAGGGTGCACATATTGTAATTGCATGCAGAACAAAATCTAAAGGACAAAAAGCTATAGAGAATATAGAGAAAGGTCTTAACCGAAAAATTAGCGCAGAGGTTATTACTCTTGATCTTACAAGCAAAAAATCCATAAGCAACTTTGCTATAGAATTTGGCAAAAAATACAGAAAGCTTGATCTGCTTATAAACAACGCCGGGGTAATAAATCTTATTAGCAGAGAAGAGACAAACGGTGGTTTAGAGATGCATATGGCTACAAATCATTACGGACACTTTGCTCTCACAGCACTTTTAATACCATATATAAGTAAAGCAAAAAGTGCAAGAGTAGTTACAATGTCAAGCGGAGCATACAGATCTGGCGATATAGATTTTAACGATATTAACTGGAACAACAGAACATATAGCAGAAGTAAATCATATGGCGATAGTAAACTGGCAAATATGCTGTTTATGATGGAGCTGGAGAGATTCTTCATAAAAAATAGTATAGAGGCAATATCACTATCAGCACATCCTGGTTTGTCTGCTACTGAGCGTCAACAAACAATAGGTATTGGCGGAAGACTCACAAAGTTTCTGGCACAACCCGTAACAATTGGTGCTCTGCCGGCACTTATGGCAGCAACACATCCCGATGCAAAAGGAGGAGAATATTACGGTCCAAGATGGTTTATACGCGGTTACCCAAAACTTGAGAAGAAGAAACCTATTGTATTTAACAAAGATCTGGCAAAAAAACTTTGGGCACTATCTGAACAGATAACAGGTGTCCGGTTTTAAAAAACAACATCCCAAATTACCAGAGGGGAAGATACCACATAACAACACCTTCCCCTCTCCCATTCTCACCCTTCAAATCACCCACATCATCCTACAATCCTGTTAATCCTGTCAATCCTGCTAATCCTGTTAATCCTGTAAAATTTTATTTGTACATTCGCAGACAACTTATATAGTTACACTTTACTGAGCATTGAGTAACCTCAAATAATATATCTTTTCTCTACGCTAAAGAGAGAAACTTATAATAAAACATATATGGAAAACTGGAATATAGTAAGCGTTACATTAAACAGAAGAAGCGAAGAAGAAGACAGGCACATTCACAAGAATATAACAGTTGATTCAAACGGGAATCTGTTAGAAGAGATTGAGTATGATATGGATTCAAACATATTGTATAAAAAAATATACAGGTATTTTGATACCGGAGGAATCTGTAGTTACACAGAGATAGATCATCATGACGAACTTATAGAAAAACATACATACACAAAAGATGATTACGGATATATAAACAAGATTGTATATGAGTATGGCGATGGTAGCAAGCAGATTCAGGATATCACATTTACCGATCTTGGAGATACTGAAAAGGTTATTATTAGCGACGAAAACGGCGATATTTTAGGAAGCGAGTTATATATTCTTAATGAACACAGAAAGGTAAAAGAGATGATTGAGCTTGATGCTGACAATAACGAAACTGCAAAACATATATACAGATATAACGATAAAGGAGATCAAATATCTGAGGAACAATATATAGATAATGAGCTATACAAAAAAGAGTTATTTGAGTACGATATTAATGGTAACATTATAAAAAGAGCTGAAAAAGAATACTCTTATGATTCCCAGATAGTTGAATCATATAAATACGATAACAATAATAACCAGATACACAGTTCAGTAATCAATGGAGGAATACTAATATTCGAAAACAAGTGTGAATACGATGACAACAATGAATTATTAACTGAGGAGTTCTATGAGTTATCGTCAGAAGGTAAAATTATATCGTACGAAAAACTGATTCACGAACGAAATATGAACTAAGATATATACAGATCCGATTATCCTTTTTGAATATTCGGGTCTTATACTATATTTGGCAGATAAACACACACTATAGGGTGTAGAATTAAACATTAAAGAAACATGCAGCTTAACAGAAACATATCATATACATATTCGTGGAGATACACAGCATTAATCTCCGTTATACTTTCTGCTTTTATAATAGCAATCCTTATACTTCTGCAACCTTTTGATACCTATCAGTATAACGATTATTATAAAACAGTAAAGTTATTTGGATACTGTTTAGTTATAGCTACTCCTATCCTGCTCTTTCATACACTTGAAAACTACTGGTTCCTGAAAGACAATAAAAGATGGAGATTATCTAAAGAGATAATTACCATATCAACAGTTTTTATAACCATAAGTGTATTTGCATATATGTATAACAGCTATGTAATAAATAATACACCTATAAGCTGGCAAGGAGCTATTAACTGGAGTTTATCATTCGGACTACCTTTTGCACCTCTGTTTATTCCTATGTGGATATACCTGCGTTTTAGATTCAGCAAAGTAACCATTACACCAGAGAGTAACGACACAGAAACATTAATTACAATAAAAGGTAATAACAACGATGAGCAAGTACAATTTGTATGGTCTGAATTTGTAATGGCTAAATCGCAATCTAACTACATTGATATATTTCTTTTCACCAAACAGGGTACAATACAAAAACACGTTTTAAGAAGTACACTTAGCGGACTTGTAGATCAATTACCAATGGCTACACAGGTACACAGATCGTTTCTGGTAAATACAGATTACATTACCACGCTACATGGTAATACAAGAAAAGGATCTGCTGTATTAAGTAGTATCTCTACAGAGATTCCGGTATCGCCAAAACACTTTACTGCATTAAAAAATCACCTTCAGTCACGTCCCTGATACTTCAATTTCATCCCTAAACATTCATTTTCAACACCTTTTGTTCATACACATCACTTCCGTTTTTTTGTAATAATTCTATCAATTAGGTTTGCACAAAATGTTTAACCAAATAGAATTATTAGATATGCGATTTTTTATTACACTTATTTTATCACTGGCTACATTAACAGTAATTGCAAAAGAGACAGCAAAAGAACGTAAGCTATTTCTTGATAATGTTTTTGAATTATTAGAGAATAATATTGCCAATCCGGAATGGCTAAAAGAGGAATCTTTTATAAACTTTAAAGCTAAAGTATACTCAGACAAAATGCTCTCACTTGACGATAAAGCCTTCAATAAGGCTTTCAGAAAAGAGAGTCACAAACTCCCTTTTACACACTTTTATCTTATACCAAAAAGAACCCAAAAGTCAACAACAACTACAACCAAAACTGTCTCAAATAAAAAAAGACACACTATATCATGGAAGGCTATAAACAATAAAACAGCCTATCTGGATATAAGATCGTTTTCAGGTGGTGTACAGAAGATGATTACAGTATTAAAAGAGATTGGAACCGATAAATACGAAAACCTGATTATTGACCTAAGAAACAATGGAGGAGGAACACTTGATGCTCCTGTTATTCTTGGTCAGTTCTTAACAACCAAACCTATTGATGCCGGGGTATACCTTACACGTAAATGGTTTAATAAAGAGTCCAGACCGGCAAGTATTAATGATATTGCCAACTTTCCGTACCTAAAAGATTTTACATATCAGGGAATTATGAAAATGTTTGCAGAAGAGGCAGCATTCAGAATGGTAGTCCCTGGACATAACCGTCCGGTTTTTAAAGGCAAGGTATTTATTCTAATCAACAGAAATACAGGTAGTGCATGTGAGCCGTTAATACATCTGCTTAAAAAAGAGAACGTAGCAACATTAGTTGGAGGCTGTTCTGCAGGAGCAATGCTTAGTGCCAATACATTTACAGTAAATAACGATTACAATGTCTTTATTCCAATAGCCGACTACCAGACACCAGATGGTGCACGTATAGATAAAGTTGGTGTAGAGCCTGACATAACTGTAGATTCAAAAGAGGCACTTAACTACACAGTAAACAATCTTATTAAATAACCTACAATCCAAACAGAGAGGGTGTAACCACCACAACACCCTCTCCTCCTATCCTATAATCTTGTAAATCCTGTCATCCTGTCCATCATGTAAATCCTGTTAATCCTGTCCATCATGTAAATTCTGTTCATCCTGTCCTTCTGTTAATCCTGTCAATCCTGTAATCCTGTCCTCCCAAAACCTTTCACCTCATTAATTGTTAACTGATTAGTTAAAACAATAATATACAAATAAAGATGAAAGCAGTAGGATACAATTCCGTTTGTAAGATAACCGACCAAGAGACATTAATAGATTTTGAAGCAGAAGAACCTACAGTAGGGCCAAATGATCTTCTGGTTCAGGTTAAAGGTATATCTGTAAACCCTGTTGATACAAAAGTACGTAGTAGAATGACACCAGATAAAAAACCAGGTATACTTGGTTACGATGCTGCCGGTATTGTTAAACAGATAGGCAAAAACGTAAAAGATTACAACATTAGTGATGAGGTATTCTATGCAGGCGATATAACCAGACCCGGAACTAATGCAGAACTGCACACTGTTGATGAACGTATAGTCGGGAAAAAACCTAAATCATTAAGCTTTGCCGAGGCTGCCGGATTGCCACTAACATCTATTACAGCATGGGAAATTCTGTTTGACTCTCTTGCTATTAACGAAGGTGATGGTAAAGGCGAACATATACTTATAATTGGTGGTGCCGGAGGTGTTGGTTCAATACTAATACAACTGGCAAAAAAACTGACTAATCTTACAGTTATTGCAACAGCATCGCGTCCTGAAACTACTGAATGGGTTAAAAAAATGGGAGCTGATTATATAATAGATCACCACAAATCTCTGTCAGATCAAATTAAAACATTGAATATAGAACCACGATATGTAGTATCACTAAACAAAACAGAACAACACTTTACATCTATTGTAGAACTTATAAAACCACGCGGACATATTGCACTTATTGATGACCCACAGAACCTGGATATAAACTCTATAAAACCCAAAGCCCTTAGCTTTAGCTGGGAGTTTATGTTTACCAGATCTATGTTTAATACACACGACATAAACAGACAACAAGAGCTATTAAACAGAGTATCTGCTATGATAGATAGTGGTGTACTAAAATCTACAGTAACAAAAAATCTTGGTAAAATAAACGCAGAGACACTTATAAGAGCACACATAATACAAGAGTCAGGAACAGTTATAGGAAAAAACGTTCTTGATGGATATTAATATATTATAGTAGATATAAAAACAACCCTTTTAATACAACATTTATACCTGATAAACGAATATTTGAGTAACTCTCACAGGCTGGTATGATTAAAATGCGAGTTCCATCTGAACATTAATAGAAAAAAACAGATAGATGAAAATACTTCTGACAGGAGCTACAGGATATATAGGAAAAAGATTACTACCTGTTCTGATAGAGAACGGATATCAGGTTATATGCTGTGTAAGAGATAGAGGAAAATTCAATCTGGAAGAATCTGTAAAAAACAGAATAGAGATAATAGAGAACGACCTTACAAAGAGAGAGACCCTTAACAACATCCCGAAAGATATAGATGTTGCATACTATCTTGTACACTCAATGTCTGTATCAAGAAACTACGACAAACTGGAGAAGATATCTGCTATAAACTTCAGAGAGGCCATAAACACAACAGATGCAAAACAGGTGATATATCTTAGTGGTATTGTAAACTCAAAAACACTATCAAAACATCTTAAATCAAGAAAAAGTGTAGAGGTTGAGTTAGAGAAGGGAGAATACTCGCTAACCACAGTACGTGCAGGTATAATAATTGGAGCTGGTAGTGCATCGTTTGAGATTATTCGCGATCTGGTTGAGAAACTTCCGATAATGGTTACTCCTAAATGGTTAAAAACAAAATGCCAGCCAATTGCAATACGCGATGTAATAAAAATACTTACAAGATTAGCCGGAAATCAGGAGACGTACAACTCCAGTTACGATATAGCCGGAGATGAAATCCTGACATACAAAGAGATGCTCCTATCATTTGCAGAGGTAAGAGGTCTTAAACGACTAATATACACTGTACCTGTAATGACACCAAAACTATCGTCATATTGGTTATACTTTGTAACATCAACCTCATACAAACTTGCAACCTCACTGGTAGACAGTATGAAGATAGAGGTTATTGCAAAAAGCAGAGAGATAAATGATATATTAAACATCACCCCTTTAACATACAAAGAAGCTGTAAAGGGAGCTTTTAAGAAGATTGAGCAGAATGAGATTGTATCAAGCTGGAAAGATTCAACAATAAGCGGAAGGTTAAACTACAAAATATCAGACTATATAAAGGTTCCGGAGTTCGGATGTTATAAGGATGTTCGCAAAAGAGAGATGTCTGACTATAAAAGCTCTATTGATAAAATATGGAGTATTGGAGGTAAAACAGGATGGTACTATGCAAACAGTATGTGGCGTTTAAGAGGGCTGTTAGATAAAATGATTGGTGGTGTAGGATTAAGAAGAGGCCGTACAAACCAAAACAAAATACATGCGGGCGATACTCTTGATTTCTGGCGTGTTCTGTATGCTAATAAACAAGAGGGACGCTTGCTCCTGTTTGCAGAGATGAAACTACCCGGCGAGGCATGGTTAGAGTTCAGAACGGATGGTAATAACCTTATACAAACTGCCACATTCAGACCAAAAGGTCTTTTAGGGCGTTTATACTGGTTCTCTGTACTTCCTATGCACGGAATAGTATTCAGAGGTATGATTAACAGATTATCAAAAAATCACAAAATTAATTGACAGTACACTTTGTTTCAGACACATAGACTTTTATTCATCCATTTTTTTTATTAAATTAATTATCCCAACAGAACATTTATGAAACATCGGTCTGTTTATTTGCATTGTGATAGTTGGGGAAAAGAGTTGATGTTTCATACTATTTATTAATTAAATTTTAAAAGTATGAGAAAAATACTTCTACTTTCATCTATCCTGCTTTTATCAATTACATTGGCAGGACAAAAACTAGTTACAAAAAAGGTTATCTTCCCGGAACCTGAAAAACTCACCTATGAACAACTTAGGTTTGGTCAAGCTATGGCATCATATGGCGATTATGTTGCTATATCAACCCCTATGCTCACAGTTAATGCTGCTGTATATATCTATAAAAATAATAATGGCTCTTTAACAAAGGTTGCAAAGCTAACAAGATCAGAAACAGATCTATCAGAAATGCATTATGGATCAAATGTAATTATGCATGAAGACATTATTCTTATACATGTACAAAAACCGGATTACGAAGGAGTTGTATATGTATATGACAAACCGGAATCCGGTTGGACAGATATGACAGAAACAAGAGTTATAAAAGCGCCTAAATATGATGAAGGAAACTATAAATATTTCGGATCAGGAATTGCAATGGACAATAATACAATTGCACTTACAGGTGAAGAAGATAAAAAAGGGTGTATTTATGTATATGAGAAAAGTGGTGATACATGGGACTTTTCAAGCCCAACATCCAAACTAATACCATCAACATCTTCTGAGAACGACTATTTTGGTAGATTAATAAAAATGAACAACGATATTATTCTGTGTGGTCAACCAGACTACAACTCTTCAAATGGATCTGTATTTATATTTAAGAAACCTGAATCTGGATGGCAGGATGCAACAGAAACATTAAAAATTGATGCTCCTGCTGACGGAAAGAATTTTGGAAATGCAATAGATATTAAAGACAACATTATTGTTATAGCAGCATCCAGAAATACTGTGGGAGCAACTACAAATGCCGGAGCCGTTTACATTTATGAGAATAATGATGACACATGGACCAACATTACAAAAAAAGCAAAAATAGTATCATCCGTTCCATTACAGGGAGGGCAATTTGGTCTTTCGATACTTATAAACAACAATATATTGTTCGTAAGTTCGTTTCTATCTGGCAGTTCATCTAACGAAAAAGGTTATGTATATATACACAAAAAGCCAGTTACAGGATGGACTGATACACAAATAGATGTTACATTAGAAGATAATAATGGTAAAAACAGGGAAAGATTCGGACAAAGAATGATGGTTAATAACAACAATTTATTTATATCTGCCTTTTATAAAGATGATTTAGATACCGAATCCGGAGCCGTTTTTGTTTATAAGAATGATGGGACAACATGGGTACCGGAAGATACTCCAAAAATAAGTGCCCCGGAAAACTACCTGTCAAACAAAAATTACAAATTTGGGAAATGTTTAGCCTCATATGGTAACTATATAGTAGTCTCTAAACAGAGTGGTACAGATGAATGTGCTGATATCTATAAACTGGATAATAACAGTTGGAACAAAATAGCAGAGTTAAGTATTACTGACTTTACAAATGATATCTACTCAATAGATATAAATGAATCAGTTATAGCCATTGGTACCAGAGCAACAGGATCAAATGGATATGTATACTTGTTCGAGAAAACAGGTAACGAATGGACTAATATGACAGAGACAAAACGTCTGGATTTGAACAATAAGTCAAATAACTATTTTGGTTGGTCATTATCTATAAACGGTAATATACTTGCTATTGGAGCAACAGGTACAGACTCTAATAGCGGATCTGTAATTGTTTACGAGAAGCCGGTATCGGGATGGGCAAATATTACAACACCTACAGCTACACTTACAGCATCTGCCACAGGTAAAAGAATTGGTTACGATGTATATTTAGATAATAACACAATAGTAACAGGTGCTCCTTATGCAACAATTAATGGTACAAAAACAGGTGCTGTTTATATATTTGAAAAACCGGAATCTGGTTGGACAGATATGACAGAGACAACTATTATTACTCCTGACGATGGAACTGCTAATGATTATTTTGGTATGAATCTGGATGTTAATAACAATAGGATGGTTGTAATATCTGAACGCGAAAACAGTGGTATTGGAGCTGCCTATATATTTGAGAAATCCGGTGATAGCTGGACTACTAACAGTCAAATAGCCAAACTTGAAAAACCTGCAGATAATACAAAAAGGTATTATTTTGGTAAATCTGTACTATTTGATAATAACTGTATACTTATTGGTGAGCCTGTATATAATAATGGCTATATACACAAATATACTAAACCTGAATCCGGTTGGGTTAACAGTAATACACCTGAAATAATTGAGCCAGAAAAATATATCATTTACCTTGGTATTTCATTAGCAAAAACACCAAACGGATATATCTCTGGTGCTGAAAGGACAAACGAATCAGGAGTTATGGCAGGAGCCATTGTTACAATAGAGAAAGGTATTGATACATCTATTAGTGCCGGAGCAAATGGTTCTATAATATTACCTACAGATATAGTTGAAGGAGAAAATACATTAGTAACATTTAAACCAGATAATGGATATGGTGTTAGTTCAGCAACATATAATGGTGATGATATTACCAACGATCTTGAGCTGGTAGAGATTCCGGGAGATACAAGAACATCAGAATCAGAGTATAAATATCTGTACACTATTGAGAATACTCCGGCTTCAATAAATATATCAGGAGAATTTATCGAAGCATATGAGATGAAGAGCTCAGCAAACACCGGAGGTAGCGTAGTAAATAAACCATTAACTTTAATAAACAGTAACTTTATTTATAATATAGTTCCGGAATCACACTATACAATAAGTAAAATACAATATAACCAAACGGAGATCCCAATTAACCTTCTTACAGAAACCGATACAAGCTACTTATACACTGTAAACAGTGTTACTGAAGATGGAATATTAAATGCTGAGTTCTCTCTTATAAAATATAGTATAAATATAGAGCAAACAGGCAAAGGTGATGTTGCAATACCTTCAGAAAATACCATTACAAATGCAGAAACAAAAACCTTAACTATAACCCCTGACAGAGGATATACATTCAGCAGTATGACTATTAACGGAAATGCTGTATCTCCTGTTCAAAGCGGAAACAGTTATACATATAACCTGAGCAATGTAACCGAAGATATATCTGTTGTTGTTACATATACACCAATAATATATAATATAACAATTGTATCAGGCAATAATGGTTCTGCATCTGTTAACGGCGGTAATACAATTACAGTAGAGGATAACAAAACACTTACAATTACACCTGATAACGGGTACACACTTAATCGTCTTCTTATAAATAACAGCCCTGTTGAAGCGGAAAAAGATGGCGACAACTTTACTTATAACCTTTCAGGGATCTCTGAAGATATAAACATTGGTATACTATTCACAACAAGAGAGTATATTGTTACTGTTAACGCTGGCAATAATGGTTCTGCATCAAAACCAAATAACAAAACCATTACCATTGGCGATGATCTTACAATCACTATTACCCCAAATAAGGGTTACAAAGTATCTAAAGCCATGCTTAATAATACAAATATTATAGAGCAACTTGTTCAGGAATATGATACATATAAGTATACAATCCAGAATATATCATCTGATATGACAGTTGATATTGAGTTTGCGGCTATACCGTATAATATAGTTGTTGAGTTTAACGAGGGAGGTACTGTTACACCATCAGGTAGCACAACTGCAACAATAGAGGATGTGGTTCAGTTCACATTAAGAGTAAACGAAGGTTATAAATTAACCTCTGCTATGCTCAACGAAGTTAAAATTACAGAAAACCTGACTCTGAATAACGATATCTACACATACAATCTGAATGATATAGACAGAGATTATACTCTTAAGGTACAGTTTGATAAAAAACAGACCTCTGATATAAACGGATACAATACCGGAAATATCAAACTATGGCCTAACCCTGCGTCAGACTTTATACAGATAACTTTGGATAATACTGAGAATAATAGTATCGTAAAAATCATTAACACAACAGGTAATACTGTTTTCTTGGGCAGATATAATAATGATTTAATTGATATCTCTAACCTTCCTGTTGGAGTTTATACTCTACAAGTAATAGGCAGAGATAACATAAACACTGCAATATTCATTAAAAAATAGCACAGTCTCTTCAACAAATATCAATAAGGGTGCCTTTTATGAGCACCCTTATTTTATATACAAAACTCCGGTCAAATTAATCATATACAACGAGATATTAATCACCTATACAGAAACGTTGATAATTTCTTAAATATTTTATGACGTATTTTTACGTCAATTAAAAATAAACGACGTATATTTACGTCAAAATTAAAAAACATGGTACAATCAAAAACAGAACTATTCAATAAAGAACTAACAGAGAGCGCTAAGCTATTTAAGGCTTTATCGCACCCTGCACGTTTACAAATTTTACAGTTTCTGGCTGCATCAGAAACATGTATTACCGGAGATATTTCAGATGAATTACCTCTGGGACGTACAACAGTTAATCAGCACATTAAAGAGCTGAAAGAGGCAGGTCTGATTCAGGGACATATAGATGGTGTAAAAACCAAATACTGTCTGAATCCCGAGAAAGTTGAAGAGCTGTCTGATATACTTAATATGTTTATTAAAAATCTGAATATTAACAATTATAAATGCGAATAAAATGAAAATCTTAATTTTATGTACAGGCAATAGTTGCCGCAGCCAAATGGCACATGGTTTTATGCAATCATTTGACAACAATATCACAGTACGATCTGCAGGAACAGAAGCTTCTGGTAAACTAAATGCAAATGCTGTAAAAGCAATGGCTGAAATTGATCTTGATATAAGCAATCACACATCAGACTCTGTGGAGAAATATCTGGGCGAAGAGTGGGACTATGTTATTACTGTATGCGGAGGAGCAAATGAGGCTTGTCCTGCATTCATGGGTAAAGTAAAACATCGTCTGCATATTGGATTCGATGATCCTTCGCACGCAACTGGTACCGATGAGTTTATCTGGAGTGAATTCATAAGAGTACGTGACGAGATTGGTGTTGAGTTCAAGAAACTTTACAACGAAATATCACAGAACAAATAGAAACTAACTGTCTGTTAGTCATTAATTTTTTGGAATCAGGAAGTCTGCACTCTGTAGGCTCCTGTTTCAAAAAACAACACTTCATCACAAAACAAGCTAACAACTTTAAATTCAAAAGATATGCCATCAAAACAACGACTTAAATTTCTTGACAGATATCTTACACTATGGATATTTCTGGCAATGGCAATTGGTGTATTATCAGGATATCTGTTTCCTGCAATTGCCGATTTCTGGGAGTCATTAAAACCATCAGAAGACAGCACCACCAATATACCTATTGCAATAGGTCTTATATTAATGATGTACCCTCCGCTTGCAAAGGTAAAATATGAGGAGCTCGGAGATGTTTTTAAGAACTACAAAGTTCTGTCTCTTTCGTTAATTCAAAACTGGATTATTGGTCCGGTATTAATGTTCATATTAGCAATAGCATTCTTCAAAATATTCCCTGGCGAAAATAACGCCAACCTGCCATATATGTACGGAATAATTATGATTGGTCTGGCACGATGTATTGCCATGGTAATTGTATGGAATGATCTGGCAAAAGGTGATACTCAATATGCAGCCGGACTTGTTGCCTTTAACTCTATATTTCAGGTACTCTTCTTCTCCGTATACGCATACTTCTTTATTGCTGTGCTTCCGGAATGGTTTGGTATTCCAACAAATAATGCTGTTGAGAATATAACAATATGGCAGATAGCTGAAAGTGTTTTAATATATCTGGGTATTCCTTTTGTAGCTGGTTTTTTGACCAGATTCATTCTTATAAGAGTAAAAAGCAAGCAGTGGTATCATACAAAATTTATACCTAAAATAAGCCCGGTAACACTAATTGCACTGCTATTTACAATAGTGGTAATGTTCTCTTTAAAGGGCGAATACATTGTAAAGATACCTCTTGATGTTATTATTATAGCAATCCCGCTTTTAATATACTTTATTGTAATGTTCATTATATCATTCTTTATGAGCAAAAAAGTTGGTGCTAACTATGAGCAGACAACAACTCTATCGTTTACTGCTGCCAGTAATAACTTTGAGCTTGCCATAGCTGTGGCAATTGCAATATTCGGCATGAACTCAGGCGAAGCATTTACAGCGGTAATAGGTCCGCTGGTAGAGGTACCTGTTATGATTGCACTGGTAAACGTAGCTCTTAAATTTAAGAAGAGATATTTCAGCAAATAAAACTATACTATAACTACAAGATCCGGCATTAATATTTTGGTGTCGGATCTTTCAACAAACATTACTATGGCTAAAAATAACAATAAAACAGAGTGTTGTAATCCACACAATATAGTATCCGATTTCTACGACAAAATACTTGGTTATGTAATAAAAAAGGTAAACGATATTGATATTGCAAAGGATATTACTCAGGAGGTTATGGGCAGAATGATTGATGCTTACGACAAACAACTTCAGGTAAATAATATTAAAGCGTGGTTGTTTCAGGTAACCCGTAACATTATTGCCGACAGATATCGTCGAAAAGATTTTCTGAACTATGTAGATACAGAGATAGAATCGTCTGACGAAGATGAGATTCCTGCTATTACTGCCGAGGATTTTATTGTTCCTATGATTAAGCTTCTGCCTGACGAATACAGTGTTCCTCTATATATGAGCGATATTGACAACATGAAACAGTCTGAGATTGCAGAGAAACTGAACCTGTCGCTATCTGCAACAAAAATGCGTTGTCAACGTGCCAGAAAGAAACTTCACGAACTGTTTCTTGAATGCTGCGACATTGAATATACTGAGAGTGGTGCCTTTGCTCACTGTACCATAAAAGCCTCATGTGATCAACTACACAAGATAGAGAAAGACATAAACAAAAACAGATAAACCTCTCCTACCCGGATCTTAAATCCGGGTTCATGTGTCTTTTTGATATGTAATCCGACACCATACCAAAACAGTGTTGAATTAACAAATTAAAACAGATGCAAAATCTAAAACACATCTTAACAGTAGTTGCTATAACATTTATATCATATGCCACTACAAATGCACAAACCAATTCGAAATTAGAGGTAAACCCTACAATTACATCCAAACACTATTGGCGTGGTATAATGGTTAATAACTCTGCAAATATAGAGACGGATATTACATATAGTTCTAAAAGGTTAAATATTGGTGTATGGGGAGGATATGCATTTAACAACAAATACTCCGAATTTGATCTGCACCTGAGCTACAAGATAACAAAAAACATAAGCCTGTCTGTATGGGATTTATATGCTTCAAGAGACAGAGAATCGATTGACAAATATAACTACTTTGATCTTAAAAGAGAGTCAACAAATCATCTTATTGACGCAACACTCTCTTATAATTTTGGCAACAAATTACCTCTCACAATAAAATGGAGCACAATGCTATGGGGTAGAGATCTGGATATAAACGGCAATCAGCGTTACTCTTCATATGCTGAGTTAGAATACAGATATAAGTTTAAAAAAACTGAAATAAACTGTTTTGCCGGACTAAACGTATTCAGAAACAGCATGTATGCAAAACATACAAATATTGTAAACACAGGTATTAAAATACAGAACAACATATCTGTTATGGAGAAAGCTGAGATACCCGTATGGGCAATTATTGCATTAAATCCGGATGCAAAGACAGCAAACATGATACTCGGCATAAGTTTCAGATTAAATTAATCCTTATTTGCAACTATCAGAAGTTGCTGAATAACTGAGTATAGTAACCAATAGTAATTTTTATCAGAGAAATATGTGTCTTCTTACCACTATCTGCGACTTCTTAATAAGAAACCAGCATGTAAGAATAATCACTGGCAATGCCAATACCTTCAAACATACAGTGTTTCAGGTAGTATTTAAAAGAAATAACAAACATATAATTAATTAAAATCTCGTAAAAAATGAACAAAAAAAATGTTGTCACATCATCGCTTGTAGGACTACTATCATCAGTTTTAGCCTTTTTAGGAATTATAAGTTGTTGCGGGTTTCCTTTAATTGCAGCTTTTCTTGCATGGTTTGGTATAGGAGCTTCTCAGCTAAGCTTTTTTGCTGAGTATCATACACTATTCACAGTATTAGCTGTTGTTGCACTTATATATGGGTTCTATATCATATATCTTAAAAAAGACAAAGGTTCTTGCTGCGATACTGAATCTCAGAAAGAACAGAGTAGTTGTTGCGATCCGAAGAAAAAGAGATCAGGCTGGCTTGCAAAATCAATGTTATGGATAGGCGTTATAGCAGTAATATCAACATTCTTTATGGATAACAAGCCTGCTGAAACTCCACAAACAACAGATAAGTGCTGCACTACAGTTACAAAAAAAGAGCCTATAACCATTCAAAAAGAGAGCTCATGCTGTACAACTAATAAAGATGAAACGAAGCATGAGTAAAGTATTTCTTTACACACTTATGTGGTTGTAGGTATAAGTTCAATCGAGCAATTGAGAATAATTATAACAGATAAGCAAATCTACAATCTACTGAATAAAAAAACATTAATACAATAATATATAATCACATAGAAATGAACGAGCATGAGTAAAAGTCTTTTCGAACATCAAACAGCCTACTCATGTAAGTTCTTTCTTAAAACTTAAAAAATAAATTATAGCCAGATAAAACGAGCATAAGAAAAACTTTGCAAGTAAACAAATACAATCTTAATGCGAATTCTATCTGACAAATAAAAAACAATTATAAACAGATGAAACGAGCATGAGAATGGTCATTCACACACACGAGGATGATTATAAATGCGAGTTCCATCTGACCATTAAAAAGAAAAAATAAACAGATGAAAATTTTCAAAAAATCAAAAAAAGCCTCAGGATGCTGCAATGTGCAGTTTGAAGAGGTAAAAGATGAAAAAAAGAGCAAAGCCTCATCAGGATGTTGCGATTTTAAAATCGAAGAATTTGATCAGGATGATAAGAGCAAAAAATCTCAGAATTCATGCTGTAATTAACAATTAACCACATTCCGGACTTACCTGTTAAATATACAGGTAAGTTGCCCGGATAATCTACAGATGTAAATCACAAAACATATAATGATAAAATTAATCAGCTTTAAAATATGTCCCTGTTATCAGAGAATAGCTGCCCTATTACTGGCAATAGATATACCTTTTGAGTCAAAGTTTATTGATCTGGATGATATTCCTGAATGGTTCAGTGATATCTCACCCGACATTGAACCTGTAATAGAGACAGAAGATAAAAAGTATATAGCAGGTGTAGATAACATTGTTACATATATACAAAAAGCATATCCTACTGCAATTACCAGATTAAAATACACGTATAGCAAACAGGTAAAAGAGTGGAGTAATATAGCTAACAAGCTATATATTGATCAGTGTATAACACAACGAAGTGCAAATAAAAAACTGTTAAAAGAGAATCAGGATAAGCTGGATAAAACACTAAAATTAATTGAATCAAACCTGAACACCAACAAATATCACGAATGTACATGTTTGTCTCTTATTGATATAGCATGGCTTCCGGTACTACACAGAATACACCTTATAAAAGAACTTACCGGATATAACTTTATTAGTAAATATCCGAATATACAACTGTGGCAAAACAAGATTCTCAAAGAGAAAATTACATTTAACTCCGTTCCGGACAACTTTAAAGATGTGTTCGTAGATTTCTACCTTAACGAAAACACCTTTCTGGGACAGATATTCATATGTGCTAACAAATAAAAAACACAGATACAAAACAATATTATAATTAAACAAAGCATTTGCAATGAACTCCTTACACATAAACATGATTGTAAATGCTAGTTTCATCAGATCATTAAAAGATAAATAAACGTATGAAAAAATTCAGTTCAGCAACTATAATGCTTGTTATAGCAATATTTATAAACTTAAACTGTGCAGGTATGTACAAAACAGATAATATAACAAAGATATCAGAAGCTCAGGCTAAAGGAAATACAGTAATAATTGTTGCATATAAAAAGAACAATGATGATAAACAGAATGCTCTTAAAAAAGCAAATAGTGTTCTGAGCAGCAACAAAAATATATCTGTAATAGAGCTTGATATAACATCAGAAGAGAATAAATCATTTGTAAAGAAGTTTGGTTTAAGAAATATAGATAAACCGGCTATTCTTATTGTTGACAAATATAGTAACCTTATAAAAGGTGTTCTTGCCAATCAAATTACAGCAGATAATCTAAATAATAGTATACCCACACCTACATACTCTGAGATAATCAGAAATATTAACCGCAAAAAGGTATCTATAATAGTTGTATACAATAGTAAAACAACTCAAAAAGACAGCGTTACAAAACTTGCAAATAGTGCACACGAAAAACTGAAAAACACATCTGTTATATCTGTAAATACTGAGAGCGAAAAAGAGAAAAATCTGGTAAATACACTTCAGATATCAAACATTAAGAAGGCAACTATTATTGTTATAAATACACAAGGACAGATAACAGGTGTATTTGATAAAACCAACTCTGTTTCAGATATAGTATCAGCAGCAACAAAGGCTATATCTTCAGGATGTGGAGCCGGATGTGGTAAATAATAAAATATACTATTATGAATTCATTTGATACAGTTAATCATACAGATAACATAAGTTTCTATAAAAATAATCCTGCAATTCTTAAACAGCTCTTCGGTAACAATAAACTTAAATCGTTATGGTTAGCCGATATGGACTTTAAAGTTCCTGAAGCTGTATCTGATGAGATAAAGAGGCTTGCTGACAGAGCAATATTTGCGTATGAGTTTAACAATAATGATGTTTTTAAAGCTCTTGCAGATTGGTACAGAGAAAGACATAATCTGCACCTGAACAGCGATATGTTTATACAAATATCAGGAGTATTAACTGCTCTGTCAGTTATTATACAAGAGTTTACAAATCCGGGAGATGGTATTCTTATACAAACACCGGTTTACCATCAGTTTGCATCAATAATTAAAAAAACAGACCGACGTCTGATAAACAATCCTCTGACATTAAATGATAATGAATACAGGTTTGATACTGAAGATCTGAAGAATAAACTATCAAATGAGAATGTAAAGATGATTATTCTGTGTAATCCTCACAATCCGGTAGGCAGAGTATGGACTAAGGAGGAGCTTACAAAACTGTCTGAAATTGCAGAGGAGTTTAATGTAATGATTGTAAGCGATAAGATTCACTCAGACATAATATACAGAAACAACAAATTTAACAGCATACTAAGTCTTGAGAATAGAAATCATATAGCACTACTTGGCTCACCTGCTAAAACATTCGGTATGCACAGTATATCTAATGGATACATCTATACGCACAACGAATCTATATTCAGCAGAATACAATCAAAGGTTGAATCGTTATTCCTTCACCACGGAAATGTTATATCAAACTATGCTACAATTGCAGCTTATACAAAAGGTAAAGAGTGGTTAGATGAATTAACCATGTATCTGGAAAAGAACATTGAGTGGATAAATACCTTTATTAAGAGAGAGATTCCGCAGATTAAACTTATAAAACCACAGGGTACATATCAACTGTGGTTAGACTTCCGAGAACTTGATTTAAATAAAAATCAACTCAACAACATTCTTTTTAATCAGGCACAACTGGCAATGGCTCCCGGACATTGGTTTGGTAAAAACGGTGCCGGTTTTATGCGAATGAATATAGCCTCACCACTAGATTATTTAGAGAGTAGCATGAATGATCTGAAACAGGTTATGAAAAGAGGATTACAATATTAACAAACACTCTATAGTATGAACAAAACAATAAAAGATATTACAGTTAAAGACGCTTATGATCTTATACAAAACGAGCCAAATCTGACTATAATAGATGGTAGAAACATTGATATGTTTAGAGAGGGGCATATTGCAAATGCTATTGTAATAGATGCTTTTGCAAACAACGTAAAGAAACAACTTGAACAATTCAACAAAACCAAGCCATACCTTATATACTGTACAACAAATATCCGAAGTGAGATACTGGTAAACCACATGGCCGATATAGGATTTAAAAACCTGTATCTTATGTATGAGGGCATACTCGGATGGCAACAACACAGATTACCAATAGTAAAACGAAGCATATAAATTGAATATATGACTTTTACCTGGAGTATATTAGTTATAGTTTTTGCGGGGTTATTAAAAGGAGTTACAGGATTCGGATTCGGGATTATTGCAATGCCGTTTCTAATACATTGGTATCAACCTAAAGATATTATTCCTGTAATAACCTTTTGTAACCTTATCTCTTCATTAATAATTATTATAGAAAAACGAAAAAAAGAGATTATTACAGCTGAAATTAAATCACTAATAATATTTGCCTCCATATTTACAGTAGCAGGCGTTATAATATTAAAATATATTGACAATACTGTACTAACTCGTTTCATGGGTATAGTATTCATTATACTATCTGTTATATCATTAATAAAAAGAAGTAATACAACAAACATAAGCAGATACACAGGATTTGCAGCCGGTGCTTTTATCGGTCTTTTAACAGGTATAATATCTGCAAGCGGACCAGCTCTTGCACTGTTACTTAACAGAATTAAGATTAGTAATGCTCAATTCAGGTATATATTTGCACTATTCTCGGTAATTACAGCTACAATTGCAATAACAGGTTATTGGTATGCAGACCTCATATCATACAGCTCAGTCAAACTATCAATGTCCTTTGCTCCTATCCTTATTTTTGGTTCACTAATCGGAAAAATACTTAACAATATTATACCTAACAAGGTATTCAAAGCCATTACAATAGTTATAACAATTATAGCTAGTATAGCACTACTCATAAAGTAATCAATATACAGATGCAGACACCACCAGTAATAACCAAAGAGCATATTGATATTGCCAAATATGCAAAAGCAATATCACACCCTACAAGATTATATATAGTTCAGAATCTGTTAAACAGAACAGAGTGCTGCAGAGCCGGAGATTTGTGCTACAACCTTCCTATTGCAAAATCAACATTCTCACAGCATCTTAAAGAGTTAAAACAAGCAGGTGTAATTCAGGGAGAGACAAATCCTCCGAATGTAAAATACTGTATAAACAGAGATAACTGGAACAGGATTAAAATGCTATTTGCTTCGGTTATAAATCAGGAACAAACATAAAAAACACACCTTTATCAATTCCCTTACCTACTGCCCTGTAAAAAAGATGATATTTTTTTGCATCCTTTTTTAGTCATGTAAGTCCTGTTGTCAGAATAACTAAAATTTAAACAAGGGTTAAACATGATTAGAAAAGGATTTCTATTACAGATTATTTTCATGTATCTATTTGCTGGCAATATGTTTGCACAAATAAAAATAGAGGGTAAAATTGTAGATAAAACAGACAAACCATTACCATTTGTTAATGTATACTGGAAAGGTACAACAATTGGTACAACCTCACTTTATAATGGTCATTTCACAATCAACAAAACAGAAAAATCAGATACACTGATATTCAGTTTTATCGGATATCAAACAAAATATGTTTTTGCCAACAGAAACAATATCGGAACAGTAAAGTTAAAAGACGATATGATGTCTATTGAAGAGGTGGTTGTTACAAGCCGTCGAAAAGCAGAGGAGATATCAAAACTAACACCTCGGAAAACAGAAAAACTAACATCTGCATCGCTTGAAAGATTACCATGTTGCCATCTGGCAGCAACATTTGAGAATACACTATCGGTAGATAAAACATATACCGATGCTGTTACCGGTACCGAGGAGATAAAGATGTTAGGACTTGCGGGAGTATATACACAGATACTATCTGAAGAAGTACCTGTAGCAAGAGGTTTAAGTGCATCACTAGGATTACATGTACCTGGTCCGTACCTTAAATCTGTTAGTATATCAAAAGGTATTGGTTCTGTTATTAGTGGTTACGAAGGAATTACTGGTCAGGTACAAATGTTTCTTAAACAACCGGACAACTCTGAGAATTTCTTTGCAAACCTATATATGAATTCATTTCTGTCTACAGATATAAATCTCTATAAAGGATTTGAGATATCAGATAAATGGAACTCTATGTTGTTTGTTCACGGATCGCTACATTCTGGTGAGATAGATAACAACAATGATGGATTTCTGGATATGCCAACTGGTAAAGCAGGAAACATTACACAAACATTTAAGTACGATAACAAAGGTAAATATCGTCATCAATTTGGTTATAGATTAACATATAAAGATGACTACGGTGGAGAATCGGAATTTGATAAGAATAGAGATCGTGGTACAACAAACTTTTATGGTGTAGGAATTATAAACAAACGTTACGAATTATTCTCTAATCAAATGTTTCGTATTAAATGGATAAAAGATGTAACATTTGGTGTAAAAACAAACTACGCATATGCAGAAAACAGCTCATTCTTTGGTCTTAAAGATTATACTGGAAGAGGCATGGAGTTTTGGAGGAAGTATATCACACAGTCTTACAATATTTGGTAAGAAGTTAGCCATAGAATTTGATTATCACCGTACAGAATTTAACTCAAAAATAATTACCGATCTGTTGTCTGATCCAGATAATGTACTGTTTTATGCATTAGACGAACGATCATTTGCCGATAACTATCAGGCATCAGTATCATTTGATCCTTTTAAAAGACTTCAGATAAAAATTGCAGGACGATACAACAACATTAAAGAGACATACAACGGAAAGCTACAAGATAAACTATACAATGCAAAGTTTAAAGGTTTGCTTACACTATCATATGCTACAAAATACTCCAGATGGCAATTTGATATTACAAACCAGTTTATCGGGAAATCAAAATTAAGTCATCTTGAAGATGCTGAATATAGCGACTACTCACCTGCTTTTTATCAAATTCATGCACAAGTAACAAGACGATTTAAACATCTTGATGTATACCTTGCAGGAGAAAACCTTACAAATTACACCCAAAAGAACCCAATAATATCATCAAACGATCCTTTCTCTAAAAGCTTTGATGCAACAAGAGTCTGGGGACCGATTATGGGTACAAAAATATCATTCGGATTACGATTCAAAATCAAATAACAAATTAAACACATTACAATGAGATCATTAAATTTTATTAAGTTATTAGTAGTAACAGTACTACTATTTATTGCTGTACCAACAATCACTTTTGCTAAGAAAAATGTTAGCTCTATAGCTATAAAGACGACAGCAAAGAGTAAAAAAGCACAAGATATTGTTGAGAGAGCACTTGCTGTTGAACGCGGAGTAAAGAGCTTTGAGTTTAAATCTGCTATTGTGGTTGTAAAATACACTGCAAAAAAAACAACTCCAAACAAGATCAGAAAAGCTATTGCGCAAACAGGATTCGACGCTGACAACATTAAAGCCAATCCTGATGCTGTAAAACTATTACCAAAAGATCTACAGCCCAAAACAGGGTGCGGAAGCTCGTGCGGATCATCATGTGGAAGTTCAGCAAAAGCAACCAAAGCAACCAGAGTAAAAAAAGAGATAAAGAAAAAATCGTGCTGTGGAAAACCATGCGGAAGTAGATGTTCAACATCCGATTCTGATAATAACATTAAATGGTGTTGCGGACAACGTTGTGGTATAAACTGTACCTCAATTGAGTCTGAAGAAGAGGTATCGTGTTGCGGCAACTCAGGTAGTACATGTTGTTAATTAATATGTATGCATCTGTACTCATAACATAATTTTTATATAGAAAACTGAAGTATAGAACATAAACATCTTATTAATTATTAGAGGCAATATATTCTGTTGCCTCTACACCTGTTTTAATCACATATACAAACATTTAAGAAAAATTTAACAAGTTATAACACTTAGTTTAATAGATATATTATAAATTTGAACCACCAGAAAAACAACAACATATGGTATTCTATAGTTACAGCGAAATTTTTGAACATTGGTTAAATCATCAAAACGATATCAGAAAACATCTGAACTATATTGTAAAGGATAAATCTGTTATTGATGATATACTTCACGAAACTCTGCTAAAGATAATTAAGACGTGCTGCAGCGGAACAGAAATAAACAATATAAGAGCATGGTTTAAACGTTGTGCTCACAATGTTGCTATTGACCATATAAAAGATGTTAACCGTTTCTCTTTTGAAGAGGTAGAAGTACAATCTGCAACACTATTTAATCTTTATAAAAATGCAGAACCAATAATTATGCCTCTGTGTAAACTTATACCCAATAAATATGCAGAACCACTTATTATGGCCGACCTACAGAATGAAAGACAAAACACTATAGCACAACATCTTGACATAAGTCTGGTAGCAACTAAAAGCAGAATACTGAGAGGAAGACAAAAGTTAAAAGATCTGGTTGTAGAGTGTTGTCATATAGATAAAGAAGATAATGGTCAACTATTTGCCATAACGCCAAAATGCTGTTGTAATGCATTGCGCAGTGTAACTGATGAGATAATACTTATATAAAAGAAGGGATACGTTTCAGACGTATCCCTTTCTTGTGCTCGAAGCGGGACTTGAACCCGCACAACCTTACGGTCACATGGCCCTCAACCATGCGCGTCTACCAATTCCGCCATCCGAGCTAAAAAACTGATAGAATACAAAAATATAAAATTACACACTACATACAATAGCATGAATTACTTTTTTAAAGCTATAAACACGTATATTAGATATACTCATCCCCTAATATTGCAAGACATTCGCAATAAAATACAACTACTGGTTAAACCATACTTTAATATACCCGTCAAATGGTAAAATCATTATGCAACAGAGCATGAATAAGAAATTACTTATACACGTTTCATATAACTATAAAACAAATACTTTTTTATGAAAAAAACACTATCCCTTGCACTGTGCCTTAGCGTTCTGCTAATGGCTTGCACACAAAAAAAAGCACCGGTTGAGGTAAATAAATATACCATCGATCAATTCTACAAAAACCAATCAGTATATAAAGCAGGGTTCTCATTTGATGAGAGCAAGGTACTTGTTGGAAGTAACGAGACCGGAATATACAACGTTTTTCAGGTTAATATTGCCAACAATAAAACCACACAGTTAACAAATTCTGTAAAAGAGTCGTACTATGCTGAATCGTTCTTTCCGAACGATAACCGTTTTTTATACAGTGCCGACAAAGGAGGAAATGAGATATCGCACATATACCTTCAGAATGAAGATGGTACATCTGTAGATCTTACACCGGGCGAGAAAGCTAAATCATCATTCTACGGATGGGCCAGAGACAAGAAATCATTCTTTTACACATCAAACAAAAGAGATGCAAGATTTTTTGATCTGTATGAGATGAATATTGAAACAATGGAACCAACACTGATATACGAGAACAACGATGGTTACGGTATTGGTTCAATATCAAAAGATAAAAAATATATTGCTCTTACTAAGCCTATTACAACAACAACATCTGTAATGTATCTGCATAACTTACAGACAAAAGAGACAGAACTATTTGAAGAAGAAATCGAAAACGTTTCATTCGATCCCCTGTTTTTTGCACTTAATAATACCGATTTCTTCTATACAACAAATAAAGACAGCGATTTTACATATGTAATGAAGTATAACCTTAACACAAAAACAAAGGTTAAGGTTCTTGAAACTAATTGGGATATCAGTTACATGTATAACTCTTACAACGAGAAATACAGAGTTATTGGTATAAATCAGGATGCAAAAACTGTTCTTAGAGTAGTTGATATTGCAAGTGGAGATGATATTAAACTACCTGATTTTGGTAATAAGAGCATTAAATCTGTATCGATATCAAGAAGCGAGAATCAGATGATTCTTACAGTTGGTAGTTCCGCATCGCCAAGTAATTTATACCTGTATAACTTCAGCACTGGTAAACTAAAGCAACTTACAAACACTCTTAACCCTGAGATAAAACCTAACGATCTTGTAGAGGGTATTAATGTAAGATACAGATCTTTTGACGGTATTAAAATTCCGGCACTACTTTACAAACCAATTAATGCATCAAAAGATAATAAGGTGCCTGCAATGCTTTGGATACATGGTGGTCCTGGTGGTCAATCACGCCTGTCATACTCCCCATTAATTCAATATCTGGTAAATCATGGTTATGCAGTTATTGCAGTAAATAACAGAGGTAGCTCAGGATATGGTAAAAAATTCTACAGTCTTGACGATAGACGCCACGGCGAAGATGATCTTATGGATTGTGTAAAAGCTAAGGATTACCTTGCTACTCTTGATTATATTGATACCGATAAAATTGGTATTATGGGAGGATCGTACGGTGGATACATGACAATGGCAGCACTTACATATACACCTGAGGAGTTTAAAGTTGGTGTTAATGTATTTGGTGTAACAAACTGGTTACGCACACTTAAATCTATTCCTCCATATTGGGAGTCATTCAGAAAAGCTCTGTATCAGGAGATCGGTGATCCATTCTCGGCAGACTCTGTTCGCCTGAGAAAGATATCGCCGCTATTCCATGCACAGAATGTAACAAAACCGCTTATGGTATTGCAAGGAGCAAACGACCCTAGAGTACTACAGGTAGAATCTGATGAGATTGTTGAAGCAGTTAAAAAGAATGGTGTTCCGGTAGAGTACGTTATATTCCCTGATGAAGGACACGGTTTCCGCAAAAAAGAGAATGAGATTAAGGCATACGGACAGGTATTACAATTTCTGGACAAACACCTTAAGAACGTTAAGTAAAATAAATAAATCTATTAAGCTATCAGTTACGGGTCGGACGCAAATGTTCGGCCTGTTTTTGTTTCACACCATCTACAAAATCAATACAGCCGTTCATATCAATATGCCTACCACTCACTAAATTGCTATATAATTATATATGTTTATTTGATACATTTATCCATAAGAATATACCGAAAAACAATTTTAGGAATATAAACATATGACATTAAAAGATCAACTCAAGTCAAATATTGGAGTCATTATACTATCTGTAAGTATTATAATAGCATCTTCAGTATTATCTGATAATAAAACAGAAAACAACGCTCCTATATATTCTCCAAAGGAGAGAATTGTCAGGTTATCCGGAGACTATCCTGAAAAGACAATTCCAATAAACATAAGTACCAATAGCAACGATGTAACATTCAACTACGAAACAAAACTTATAAATGGAGAGAGTCTGGTTGTTGAACTTAATAATGGTAATAAATATACGATAAAAGGAAAAAATATTGTTGCCAGATACTACCTTGTATCCAAACTATTGATGGTGGAAAGTCATGTAAATGATAGAAAATCTATACAATACTATTACAATCCTATACGATGGCAGAATGTAAATTAATTGTACTCTGCATATTGAGATGAAACGAAGCATAAATTACTATTAATGGCTTAAAAGGCTCTGGAATAATATCTAATGATAATTTAAACAGCTAACACTATTACAGATATAATTTTATACACAAAGGACTCAGGCACAGCGAAAACTACTCAAGCGTGGGTTTTAAAAACTCCTGCACCGGATTTTGAGCTCCGGCATAACAAAAAACACACCATGCATAATCTTTAGATGCTCCTGCATTGGGTTTTGTATGCCATGCACATATAATAAGTACGTCAGCACGTATAAAAAATGCTCCGGCACAGAGTTTTATAGTTCATGCATGGCATAAAACAGTACCTGCACAGCAAAAATAACTCCATGCACAACAAAAAAATACTCTGGCGTTAGTTTTTTGAGCTCAAGCGCGTATAGAAACACTCCAGCACCATAAAAACTACCACTGTACCATATTTAAATACTCCGGCATAACTTTAAGAGTGTCATGCTTTAACTTGTTTAAAGAAAGCTTATTGGTAAGTATTAAGGTACAAATAGACCGAAGTAGTGAAAACAATAATCATATCGCCTTCATACTACATCACATTCTTTACAATATTTTTATCTACGATTTCAACCTTGTTAATTTAATCAGTATATCTTTTTGATTATCGGGTAAACTTGTTGATTGAATCCAACTATCTGTATGACCATAATTCCACTTCAGTTCAAAATCTTTTTCTGATAGTATTTTCATATTATCTATGATTGCATCTATACTCTCTTCAAGCACACTATACACAAGTATCTTTAGATATAAAAACAAATACAGTAACCTGTTATCTTCCTCTGCCAGAATACAGGATTCGTGAGTCTGAATATATGTAATGGCATCTTCTATTCTATTTTCTGTAATATATAACTCAAGTGTATCCAGGTAAACACATGTATTAGTTGGCTCTGCTTCTAAAGCCATATTCAAGTTGTAAGCAACCTTATCTATATCATTCATCAATTTATAAACTGAGGCAATAGAAATATAAGTCATAGACTTTTTATAATCATCATCTTCTAACTCTATGGCTTTTTCATAATTACTAATAGCCTCCTCATACTTTCCTATATCTCTATAAATGTGACCATGCTTAATATATTTGCCAGCACTCACATCTATCTCTACTGATTTAACCATATTCTCAATGGCTTTATCATGTTCACCTAACTCCAGATGTATAACCGCTTTTGTACTTAGTGCTTCATCTTCATATGCGCTTAGTAAAGTTAAAAGCTCTAAATCTTCAAGCGCCGCTCTTTTATCTCCCATATGATACTTGCATACTCCCCGTAAATGAAGTCCATCACTAATATTATAACTCCACTCAGTTGGTTTAGACCCTAACTGCTTATCAAAAAATGTTATAGCCTTCTCATACTCCCCTCTATCGTAAAATTTTCTGCCTAAAATCCTGTATCCATCCTCAGTACTTTCACCCAATTTATTCAGTTTATCAAGGTAAAACTCTGCATTTTTCACATCTGCTAATCTAGCGTAACATTCTGCAATATCTCTTACAGATCTAACGCACTCTTCTATATCTATAGATATCTTAAGTAGCGGTATAGCTTTTTCATAATCATTATTATAGAAGAGTTCAAATCCTTTATGGTAGTATCTGGAAGCTTCAAATGACTTCATCTCTTCGTAATACATACTTATTGATGATTCATCCTCTTCAGTATAAAAACCTGATCTAGAAAAACTTAATTTACTATCAGGTAAACATGGTTTCACTCCTCTCCACGTTGTATCAGGAATCTCGCGAAGTAATAAAAACACCTCTCCAAACTTTGGTACGTCAGAATCAGATATCTCATATTAAAACATAAAATCTGATGAAAACATATTTATGAAAAATAAGAACTCTCTTAAAACCGGTGATTTATTTGCACTCTTAAAAGTTGTGTTTTTAAAAACAACTGTACTTAAGCACATAGAGGTTAGTTTGGTAAGTGCCTTAATATATTGTTCAGAATCATTATTTGATATCTCCTGTTCCAAACCAGTTTTAACCCTTTGACTACTCTCATTAAAATGATCAATTAACTCAAACTCTTCAGTAAAGCTATAGGATGTATCAATATACGCATCCATATCTAAATACGTCTTAACCAGTTCGCCTAAGAAATCAACAATACATCTGCTTTCAGTATCCGATAAGCCTTCAAATGATATTATATCCTCATTAACTCTTTCACTTAATATAAAATCAACAGCATAATCATTACTATACATATCTGTTAATAAACCTAATACACCCTGGTTATCTTCATCTTTTATCATTGTTTCACCTGTTTATAATTGTTTTTTCATTTGTCATATGGAACTCATATTTATAATCATCTTCGTGTGTGTGAATGATTATTCTCATGCTTCGTTTCATACTATACCATATAGTTCTTCTGTGGAATATCCGGTAATCTCTTTTTCGGCAAAAATTATCCTTAATTTATCTGATATATAAACATTAACAGGGTCCTCTTCTATATAGAAAATATTTCTATCTCCAATTACCTCATCTCTTAGTACCATCTTTTCTATTCTCCGAATTTTACCTGACTTTTCGTGAACTGTATACTCAGATTTATCATAATCTAAACACTTAATTATAGACTTAATATTGATAGCCCAATAAGGTTCAGAAATGTTAATATCATCTGTTTTTAATTGTATGAATTCCAGATAACTTACATCATCTAGTTTTTGTAATAGCTCTTTAACTTTCTGTGAAACAACCGGAATAGAAGTTCCCCCTATTAAAAAATCTCTTAGTTTACCACTCTTATTTCTTATCTGAATAATAGGAGAATCTGCACTCAATAAGCTATCTCCAGAAAATTCCTTCTCCTCCCATTCGCTAGTACATTTAAAATTTTCTATGATAACATCTCCTTTCAATGATGTTTTAACTAATTTCCAGAACTTCATATGTTTATAATTGTTTTTTTATTTGTCAGAAGTAACTCCGTATTATTACCACCCTCGTATGTATCTAAAATTTAATCATCATGGACGTTTCATCCGCTTATATAAGTATAATAGTATCATAACCATTAATTTCTAAGCCAGTAATCTTACTCTTTTCAATCTCATTTTTCACTCTCTCAGAAACAATAATACTAGTATCAAATGGCAATCGCATAATTTCAAGATTATCCTCTATCTTTAGTGAATCAGGTTCTAAAAAGATCTTTCGTGAACGATTATGTTCCAGATATTCGGTATAGGATTTTACCTTAAATTTGCCACATGCAGGGTTTAGAATATCGCTAAAATTTGAGTTCAAAAAATCAATAGAGTCTACACAGTCAACTATATTCATAAAGAAATACTTCTCCTCATTAATCAACAACTCAATTATACTAATATGTTTATTTACATATGTCTTAAATACGTCATACGCATTCTTGTTAATAAACAGACCAATAGAGCTATCAGGCAGTTGACAACTTAGTATATCTGTACTATTCGCCTTATCAGAAATAACAAAATCATTCAAGTTCAAATCATCAATAACCAGTTTGCTACTATTCAGTTTTTTAAAATCCGGATTATTATTTTTCATATATACATCAGGCTTAAGCTCTAACTGAGGATATACACCTGTTATTTTTGTATCAGCAAACTCTAAACTATAAAACATAAATATCTATTATCTCATTTTAAAATTCATAAACCAAACTTTTCAAAACTTGAATCTGGCAGTACTTTTAGTACTTTCTTTTTAAACTCTGCTATTGAATTATTAATAAAGTCTACCGAAAAATCTTCATTACTAATAAAATGATATTCCCATCCTTTTATTCCTGCAAACTCTATGCGTAATTCTATAAATGTTATAAAATCAATATTCATTTTATAATAACTTGTGCCGCTTACTTTATAAATATCAGGTTCTTCCTTACCCGCAACAAAGTCAATAAAGTAGTCCTGCATATCACCTTGTTCTTCAAAGATTCTGGCATGAGTCATCAACTCAGCTATTTCTGCATTTTCCTGAGCTTCATCGTCTGTAAAATAGTAGACAGAACCTTCATCTTTAAACAGATCAGGTGAGTTCCATTCCAGATAAGACTCCTTCCATTTACCTCCCAAAACCTCTTCTAACTCCAGCAGGTTAATACTACCTTCAAGCAAAAAATCTTCCTCACCTGAACTATTATATCTCCATGAAACCTGACAACCATTCATCTGATAATAGAAGGATAGCATCTGTTCTGATATCTCTCTGCCATAATCTGATTTCACCTTTCTAAGAACAGCCTCTGATACACCATAATGGGCTGTGTATGGTGTTTTATCTCTTTTAAACCCTATAGAATCTTCATAAAATATAAATTCAATATTCGGATTTCTCCTTAACTCTTCAATTTTATTAATAAACAAACGGCGATAATCTGTTTTATCTTCTCTGGCAACATATCTGTTATATACACTATCCTTTAATTTGGGGGAAGCTCGGAACATACTCAGATCTTCATCAGGGAACAGCACGTTCATATTATCATGAAAATTGTCTGGTATCTCACCATTTAATTCATACGATTCTTCTGTTACATACTCCTGCCAACAATACAAACCAGCAGTTTTAGCTGATAATTCAAAATATTGCTCAAGGTTAATTGTTAGTTTATTTATAGAATTTGGATGATCAAAGAGAAATAATTCATGATCATCGCCATATTCATCCGGTTTAATAAGAATTAGCTTCCCAAAATAGAGATCGTCAAGTATGTAAAACTGCTTCCAGAATTCTACACCTTCTGCATTAGTATAAAAAACAGGAAAATAGTCATCATTGTTCTTAACTGATTTACGATTCTGAAATCCGCCATAATTGAAATATTCTGTTGAATATATACTATTATAAGCTATAATAATCCTATTAACCCTCTTCCCGTCTAAAACTTTCCACTTAAAATTATGATTTCCATATTGTAGAAACACTGTTTTTAAAATTTCCGGAATCTTAATATTACTCTCTTCAATCTTTTTCTCTATAAATTCCTCAGTACTTGTTATACCACAATTAATATACGATTCATAGATAGCAATATTCCTCAGGCTTCTAACTTTTGACCTTGCTTCACGAGCAAATTTTCTTAAATCTATCATTTTAAACTTCTATCATTAACTAAATTGTTGTAAACCAGACTCACACCCAATTATTCTAACTTACCTCGGCATTTGTATAGTTAATATCATACACATTTGTATAATATGCTTTCTGTTATCTTAAATTAAGATATTATCTGCCAATTTATGATTAGCTAAATATCATGAATAAATCCTTTTTCAACTGTTACTTTTTGTGGATAGCGCATATTTCTGCATGAAGTGCTGCTAATACAGAATAAGCGGTAACATTAAGATTATTGTTTAGTAATAGCAATGAATTGTATTCAATGATATTGATTTAACGTACCTTCGGTACTATTAATCTGTGGTGTGGTTATACAGTCTGTTGGAACAAGTTCTAGAACTTGTTCCAACGAGTTAATTGCCAATTATCCAAAATCCTGAAGGATATTTAATAATTACCGATGGGTGCAACCCATCGGTAAAGAAGCGACTACCACGAAGTCCTGAATGGACAATGGATTAGATTTGATATACAATAACTATATATAACCACATTTTCTCTCTTCATTATAAAATTCCTTTCGTGATGATATAGAGATACCGAAACACCCAGACTCGTATACAAAGCTGGTAATTTTAAACTGTACTTTCAGCACGATTTTCGTTACATCAAACTGCCCTGCGCGTTGCACAGGGATATGGTAATCTGGACTTTCAGCCCGTGGTTTCTTTGCTTACTACCTGAAAACGTTCAAAAACCCGGATAACAAATTAATCCAAATAATAGTTCAATCATCAGCTTAACACATAATCCTTTCTGGGTTAGACTTTATTAATATACAATAGCGATGAATTGTATTCAACGATATTGATATAACGTACCTTCGGTACTATCAATCTGCGGTATGGTTATACAATCTTTCTGAACAAGTTCAAGAACTTGTTCCAACGAGTTAATCGTCAATTATCCAAAATCCTGAAGGATATTTAATAATTACCGATGGGTGCAGCCCATCGGTAAAGAAGCAACTACCACGAAGTCCTGAATGGACGAGGGATTAGATTTGATACACAATAACTATATATAACCACATTTTCTCTCTTCATTATAAAATTTCTTTCGTGGTGATATAGAGGTACCGAAACGCCCAGACTCGTATACAAAGCTGGTAATTTTAAACTGTACTTTCAGCACGATTTTCGTTACATCAAACTGCCCTACGCGTTGCATAGGGTTATGATAATCTGGGCTTTCAGCCCGTGGTTTCTTTGCTTATTGCATGAAGACGTTCAAAAACCCGGATAATGAATTAATGTAAATAACAATACAATCATCAGCTTAACACATAACCCTTTCAGGGTTAGACTTTATTAATATACAATAGCGATGAATTGCATTCAACGATATTGATTTAACGTACCTTCGGTACTATCAATCTGCGGTATGGTTATACAATCTTTCTGAACAAGTTCAAGAACTTGTTCCAACGAGTTAATTGTCAATTATCCAAAATCCTGAAGGGATGGCTATAATTACCAATGAATAAAGTCCATTGGTACAAAAGCTACTCTAACTAATTTTTTAAATTATAATGAATTTCCATCCATCTTCCTTCATAATAAAAAGAGCGTTAATCATACACAAAATCACTACCATAAACACCTACTAATCAACTCGTTTAACAAGTCGAACAATCATAATAACAAATAAGACTAGACAGTATTATGTATTATACTACCGTTTTTATATATTTGCGTTCTAACTAAACAACAATGCCTTTAATAATTAATATAATAACAAAAGATGTAAGCGATAAGTGTTATAATCCGATTCTGTAAACAGACTTAAGTAAAACCCTATTAATAAATCATGAAAGAAATATATACTGATTTAGAAATTAAACTAAATTTCAGAGAAAACACCAAAAACCCAAGTAGATTATTCCGTTCATTTGCAGAAGTAATTGATGCTGTTGGTAACTATGATAGTTTGTTAGCTAAATCAATATGTTCTAATTATATAGTTAAAATTTCCTTAAAAGAAATAGATAAGGGGTCTTTGATAAGTAGATTACATAGTATTCTCCAAATAGAAGAAAGAAATAACATCCCTGAAGAAGAAGATGTAAAAAAATACATCTCAGAATCAAGAGAGAAAACTCTTGATTTTATTTCAAATAGGAAGAATCAATTATCAGATGTAAAGAAACTACAAGAAGATATAGAAAAAATTGCAGACAAACATAATTTGAAAGAGACTCTTAATTATAATTCACCTGATATTGTTGAGGTATCCAAATGCATTAATAATATATCATCTTCAACTAAAGAACTTGAAAAAGACGAAACTTTAAACTATAAAACAAATAATGAAGAAATAGTTTTACATAATAATTCAGAACTAATTGACATTTCCGAAATAGAAGATCATGTAACAGAAGAAACTTTGAGTTCAGAAAGCGTTGTTATCTACAAAGTAAACAAACCAGATTTTCTTGGAGAAACACAATGGAGTTTTAAACATGGTACTAGAAATATAAATGCAAAGATTACTGACAAAAAATGGCTGGAAGATTTTCAACAAGGTATTCAAATCGTAACACCAGGTGATTCTTTAAAGGTCAAAGACAAGATATGCTGCAAATATAATAAACATGGCTCTTTGATATCTCAAACACATGAAATAGTTGAGGTCATTGAAATTATAAAAAAACAGAAAGTAGAAATGCTTAAGTTAGAATTATATGAAAATCAATAAGAATCTATATTATTCAATTACTACAGAATTTCTATTTACTATATTTCCGATTATTATTATATCAATAATCAGATGTTACAGAGAAGAATATAGATATTTGTTTTTTAATACAGAATGGTCTTTTGCATCTATTGTTTTATTTGGTCAATCAATTGTAAAATTTTCATCAGGAGTATCATTAAAAGGCAAGTTAAAATGGCAAATAGTAGCCTTACTGATTAGTATTTTAATAATATTTGGCTTAGTTCCTTCAATATTAGTTTTAACATTAGCAATATTAAATGAAGCAAAAACGTATGTTCTATACATTTGGCAAATAGTTTTATTCTTTCTCAGTTGCATTTCGTTTTTTGTAATCGGATTATTAGGTCAATACTATATTGAAAATGAAAAAGATTAATCAACACTCCTCTAAAAGAGGTGAAATATACACTGTATTCTTTAATCGTCGTAGTTTTATTACATTCTAACAGATCAAGTTTCTAAGTCTTATCCAACAAGTTGCATTTGTGATTTGAATTCAGAATGGTCATAACCAACAATCCTAAGTTTTACAAATCGTCTGAGCTTGATAATCCTGATCTTGTATCTATATCTATGAGGGGTTGGCATCTTATTTTAAACAATATTAGCAATAAAAAAGAGGGGTATACTGAAATAAACTTAAAGATTGACAAAAGAGGGTATATAGTATATAATAAAACCAGAGATAGTAGTTACAACAAACTGGCAAGCAAAATGAAGAAGTATGAACCATTTATTCCAGGTTCAAAGAGTGGTGAGATTGTAAATTCAGAGTACAGAGTATTTGTTGAAGAAGAATAGTTTTACTACTACATAAAAATTGTTACTTTCAGCTAGAATATGACAGAAAAAAGATCTAAAACAGAGATATATCAGGCTAAAATAAACAGGGTTTATGACTTTCTGCATCAACATAGATTCCAATCGTACAGCTTAAATCAGTTATCGCAAATAGCTAATATATCTCCGTTTCACTTTCACAGAATATTTAAAGCTCTATCAGGCGAAACTATTGGAGAGTATATAATCAGATTAAAACTGGAAGCTGCTTGTAAATTACTAAAACATACCAAAAACAATATCTCGCAGATTGCATACGATGTTGGATTCGAAACACCTGCAGGTTTAAGCAAAGCATTCAAAAAAAGGTATAATATATCTCCAACAAAATTCAGAATCAGCAACTCAATTTATGAAACACTCCCTCCTATAAACAAGGAGTATTTAGATATTCACGAACCTGTTATTCTGGATTTAAAGGAACAAATAGTTGCTTATAGCAGATATATTGGGAGTTACCAAAACATAGATTATGCTGATAGCTTCAATAAACTAGAAGAGTTTTTTACTGAGAATAACCTTTGGTGCGATAACTGCTACCAAATTGGTATCTGTTATGACGATCCTGATATAACTGCGGAACAATTGTGCAGATACGATATCTGTATGAGCACAGACAAAACTTTCGCACCAAACAATAGTATAGGAAAAATGATAATTCCGGCTGGTAAATTTGCAGTATTTACACATTGTGGCTCATTATCAGATATTGAAAAAACATATAACACAATCTACGGAAAATGGTTATTAAACTCACCCTACGAAGTGAGGGATTCATTAACATACGACAAGTTTATTGATAATATACCTGATGTAACAAACAGGCATATAAAAACAGAAATATATATCCCTATACACTTAGCTGATTAATCCTGTTCTCTAAAGAATCATATATACACATTACTACATAATAGCAATATAGGAAAAGAACAATAGAAGTAGATGAGCTAGTTTTGTCCCGAAAAACAATTATAAACAGATGAAACATCCATGACGATTAAATTTTAGACACACACGAGGATGATTATAAATGCTACGATGTAACTTACGGGCAGAAAAACGGTACAACTATGGCTCAGGATAAAATAGAATTCGATCAGGTAATAGAAAGAGGTTGTGGAATAGATATCCATAAATCAGTTTTGGTTTCAACAGTGCAAGGAAAAGGAATAAAAACAGAGACGCGTAGTTGTGGAGCATTTACAGAATCAATACAACAATTACGGAATTGGTTGAAATCCTTGAACGTAACCCATATTGCAATGGAGAGTACAGGGGTCTATTGGAAGCCAGTGTACAATATCTTAGAGGAAGATTTCGAAATTATTTTAGTCAATGCACGTCATTTAAAAAACATACCGGGAAATAAAACAGACAAGAAAGATAGCAGACGTATAGCAAAACTCTTACTAGCAGGACTTCTAAAAGGTAGTTTCATACCGAAAAGACCAGTACGAGAGATGCGAGATTTAACTCGCTATAAACGTCGTATCATAGAGCAAATATCATCTGAGAAAAACAGAATACATAAGTTTTTGGAAGATGCTAATATCAAACTATCTTCAGTTGTAAGTAATTTATCAGGAGCAGTAGCTACAAAGATCATTGATGCGATGATAGAAGGAGAAGGCAATCCTGAATCACTGGCTAAATTACGTCATGGAAAGATGAAAGCTTCAGAGCAAGAACTAATAACTGCTCTAACAGGTAACCTGACAGAGCACCACAAGTTCATGCTGAAAACAGTAAAACGTTCAATAAAAGATAAAGAGGATTTAATCAGCGAATTGGATAATGAGATAGACAACAAATTAAAAGAAAACGAGATGGTACTTGATGCCGAGTTGTTATCTACAATTCCAGGAGTTGATAAAGAATCTGCAACATATATACTATCGGAAATAGGAAACAATATGGAGCAGTTTCCAACTGAACAGCATTTAGCTTCTTGGGCAGGGTTATGTCCGGGAAATAATGAGAGTGCAGGTAAAAAAAAAGTTCAAGAACCACGCACGGAGACAAATGGTTGAAGTCTATGATAATTCAATGTGCATGGGCAGCAACACGAACAAAAGGAACCTATTTACGGAGTAAATACGATAGTTTAGTAGGAAGAAGAGGAAAAAAACGAGCCTTAGTTGCAGTAGGACATAAAATAATTATAGCAGCCTACTTCATTCTACAAAACAAAGAATCCTATAAGGAGTTAGGATGCGATTTTTTGGAAAATAAGAATAAGAACAAACAAATTAAGAGATATCTGCGACAGCTAAGAGATTTAGGAGTAGATGTCTCGCAACACGTTGCATAAAGGTCGATTATTTCTGGAGGTTGAAATATCTCAATTAGATTGAGAAACCCCGTAGATGAAACTGACTTTAACGCTAAGCACACAAGACTATTGCCGTAGAGCATGAAGATGAAATTTTGACTCTCTTAGCGTTTGAGCAATGAATAAATTATGTATAAAATAAGGAAAAATATAAACAGATGAAACGAAGCATGAGAATGGCCATTCACACACACGGAAATGATTATAAATGCGAGTTCCATCTGGCAAATGAAGAAACAATTATAACAGATGAAAGCGTTAAGAATTAATAACTACGGGACAAGTTCAGTAATGAATATTGAAGAAATTGATTTACCTGAAACAGACAACAGTATGATGCTGATTAAAGTTCACGCATCGTCTGTGAATCCATTAGATTGGAAAATAAGAAACGGAGAGTTACAAGATCTTATTCCCATAGATTTTCCAATTACATTAGGATGGGATTTTGCCGGAGTTGTTATAAAAACCGGAAAAGATGTAAAACAGTTTAAAATAGGCGATAAAGTTTACGGTCGTCCGGAAGTAACTAACAATGGTTCTCATGCTGAATATATTGCTGTAAAAGAGTATGAGATTGCGCATATGCCTCAATCAATTACTTTTGAAGAAGCAGCAAGCTTACCAATTGCATGCATAACTGCATGGGAAGCACTGTTTAAAATTGCAGAACTAAAGCCAAACCAGAGAGTTTTAATACATGCCGGATCAGGAAGTTTAGGAAGTATAGCTATACAACTTGCAAAACACATAGGTGCTTATGTAATTACAACTGCTTCATCAGAAAACGAGCAGTTTCTAAAATCATTAGGAGCTGACGAGATTATTGATTATAAGAGGTATAAGTTCGAAGATATTCTTGGTAAAAGTGTAGATGTGGTTTTAGACAGCATTGGCTATAACGTACAGGAGAGATCGTATAAAGTTTTAAAACAGAACGGTATATTAGTAGCAGTAAATACACTACCAGATAAAAATAGCGCAATAGAATACGGTATCAGAGCAGAGTTTCTATCAATAAAACCAAACGGAAAATTACTAAAATTAATATCCGATTTAATAGAAAATGGGAATCTAAAACCTATTGTTGGACAAATCTTTAATTTTGAAGATCTCGCTGATGCTTTTAACCTTAGCGAGAGCGGCAATGCAAGGGGTAAAATAGTATTAACTATACAATAACTAAACCCCATAACTGTTAGGATTTCATTCAAATATTCTATACATTTAAGTATCTGCTATTTAATATTATTTGTATGAATATTATCGATATAATAATCTTTATAATATATTTTGCCCTGATGTTGGGTGTAGGTGTATACTTTTTCAGAAAAAATAAGAATATAGACGACTATTATGTTGGTGGCAGATCGTTGGGTAGCTGGCACATTGGATTATCTGTTGTGGCAACAGATGTTGGCGGTGGCTTCTCAATTGGTCTGGGCGGATTGGGTTTCCTGATTGGAGTGGCAGGTTCGTGGATGCTGTTTACAGGTTTGGTTGGAGCATGGATAAGTGCTGTAATATTAATCCCGGTAATCAGCAGGTTATCATCTAAACACAAGTTCTTTACGTTCCCGCAGATATTTGAACACTTCTATAACAGCAAGGTAGCACTTATTGCAGGTATTATATCTGCAATAGGCTATATTGGCTTCACAAGCTCACAGCTACTGGCAGGTGCCAAGCTTGCATCTGCAACATTTCCGCAAATAGATATACAGACTGCTCTTATATTTATGGGCATTATAGCTGTTATATACACAGGCATTGGCGGGCTTAAAGCTGTAATATATACCGATACCATTCAGTGGATTATACTTATGTCAGGACTTATTCTTATCGGTATTCCAATATCGTATTATGCTGTTGGCGGATTAGATGCTATACGGTCTACTCTTGGTGATGAGTTTCTATCTATAACAAATATATCGTGGCAAAAGATAGTAAACTGGGCTGTAACAATAATTCCTATATGGTTTGTGGGTATGACTCTGTATCAGAGAATATATGCATCAAAGAGTATTAAACAGGCAAAGAGAGCCTGGTTTATAGCCGGGCTGTTTGAGTGGCCTCTTATGGCATTTATGGGTGTGTTTCTCGGGTTACTTGCCAGAGTGGCTATGGAGCGGGGTATGTTTGCAGCATCGGGTTATACCGCACAATCGGTTATGGATGCTGAGATGGGGTTGCCCGTACTGCTGAATACTGTATTACCTGTAGGGTTAATGGGACTGATGTTATCGGCATACTTCTCTGCAATACTGTCAACTGCCGATAGCTGTCTTATGGCTGCCTCAGGTAATATGCAGACAGATATACTAAGTAAAATATTCCGATTCCGAAAGGATGCCGGATCGCAGCTTAGAATATCACAGATAATTACCATTACAATTGGTGCACTTGCTCTGTTATTAGCATCAAACATGACAAATGTTCTTGATCTGATGTTATACTCTTATGCATTTATGGTATCGGGGCTATTTATTCCGGTTCTGTTTGCACTATACGGTAAAAGACCAAATGCAACAGGAGCAATATTATCTATGATAACCGGTGGTTCAGTAACAGTTATACTAACAACTGCATATGATGAGTTACCACTTGGTCTTGATGCTAATATATTTGGTATAACTGCATCGGCTCTTATATACATTACTGTTGCACTATTTACAAACATTAAACAAAGCTACAATGGATGAGATTAAACAACTACGACAATACCTGCATCGTAATCCGGAGTTATCAGGGCAGGAATACAATACTGCACAAAAGATAGAGTCATTTATATCTCCCCTCTCTCCTACCAGTATAATAAGGTTAGGAAAAACCGGACGTGTATTTGTTTTTGACAGTGGTAACAAAGGCAAAACAACCATGATAAGATCTGAACTGGATGGTCTGCCAATTCAGGAGATAAACAATATAGAGTACAAATCAGAGGTTGAAGGTACAGCACATTTGTGCGGACACGATGGTCATATGGCAATAGTATCAGGATTGGCTTATGAGTTACATAAAAACCCACCTGAAAAGGGTCGTGTAATACTTCTGTTTCAACCTGCTGAGGAGACCGGCGAAGGTGCCTTTGAGATAATTCAGGATATAAACTTTAAGGATATTGAGCCGGATTATATATTTGCACTGCACAATATTCCGGGCGAAGAGAAACATAAGATACTTTACAGAGAGAACACCTTTGCATCGGCTTCTAAAGGTATGACTATTAAACTAACCGGAAAAACATCGCATGCAGCAGAACCTGAGATGGGCTTAAGTCCGGTAAATGCCATAGCTGATATTATTAAAGGTTTTGAGGCGATAAAAGACGATGCTTCTGACCAGTTCTCTGATACAATATTGTTAACCATAATACATATAAAACTGGGCGAAATAGCTTTTGGTACATCTCCCGGATATGCAGAGATAAGAGCTACACTAAGAGCTTTTAGTAATAGTGATCTTGACAGACTTACAGAGAAAGCAGAATCTGTTATTGCATATATATCAAACAGAGAGGGTTTAACATATGATGTAACATACTCTGAAATATTCCCTGCAACAACCAACAGCAGGGAGTGTACAGAATACATTCTAAATGCAATTGATATAAACAGGTGTAATGCTCAAAAGCTGGAATTGCCATATAAATGGTCAGAAGATTTTGGTTACTATACAGAAAAATATAGCGGAGGTTTCTTTGGATTAGGCTCCGGTATAAATCAACCGGCTCTGCACAATCCTGATTATGATTTTCCGGACGATATAATTAAAACAGGGATAGATATGTTCAGAGAGATCATTAATCAGATAAATTATTAGTATATTATCTTCTTTCAGCAAGAGTTTACTATAAAGAGATAGTATTTATAACACATAAGATATTATGACACAATTAAAAGATATACTTACCAACCATAGAGAAGGATTCAGCAAAATGTTTCTGTTTGATATTACAGAACAGGATATATTAAAGCTAGACATGTCAGTTGACAACATATCTGTTCCTGTAGATGTATACAACAATACCGATACTTTAGCTAAACATATAAGCGAAGAGTTAAAGAGACAAAACAAGAAGATAGCTGTTGGTGGTTATATGGAAGACAGAATGATATACAGAAAAAGCGAGCACTTTGGCGATGGTGACGATGCAAGAACTATCCATCTGGGAACAGATATATGGTGCGATGAGTATACTCCGGTAAGAGCCCCTCTTAATGGTAAAATTCACAGTTTCAGAAACAACAGCACCTTTGGCGATTATGGTCCTACAATAATCCTTGAGCACTCGCTTGACGATAAAGTATTCTATACACTTTACGGACATCTATCTGCCGGATCAATAAATAATATCGAAACAGGACAATACGTCTGCTCGGGTGAGGTATTTGCCGAACTTGGAAACAATACCGAGAATGGGAACTGGCCACCTCATCTTCATTTTCAGATTATATCTGACATAGGTGACAACTACGGTGATTTCCCGGGTGTATGTAGTAAAAAAGAGATAAAAATATATAAAGAGATATGCCCTGACCCTTTATTAATTCTTAAATTTTAGATATAAATGACAAGCACCTCCGAGATTATACTAAACTGTAAATCATTTGAGAAGAACATTGGTTTTATCAGATCGTTGTTAGACGAAAAGACAATTATATCTGCTGTTGTAAAAGGAAATTCATACGGTCACGGTACACACATTGTTGTACCTATTCTGGAACGCATGGGAATCAATCACTTCTCTGTATATTCATCACCTGAAGCCAAGGATGCCTTTTATGCAAGAACTAAGGATTCTACCATAATGATTCTCGGATTCGTCTACGATAATGATTATAAGTGGATAATAAAGAACAATATAGAGTTCTATATCTCAGGTCTCGAAGAACTTAACAAAGCAATAGCAGTTGCTAAGGAGCTTGAGCTCAAAGCCATAATTCATATTGATGTTGAGACGGGTATGAACAGAACAGGTTTGCCACTAAGTAAACTTAAAGAGGCTATAGCAATTATTAATGCAAACAGAGAACATCTGATTATAAGAGGTATTACAACCCACTTTGCTGGTGCTGAAAGCATTGCCAATTACACAAGGATACGTAAACAATTAAAGGTATTCAAAAGCAGGGTTAAGCTACTTAACAAATACAATATATATTCAGAACTACAACATGTTGCCAGCTCTGCCGCAACAATAAACTATCCTGACACCAGAATGGATTTGGTACGTACCGGAATACTTATATATGGTTACTGGCCAACCAGAGAGTCGTTTATTCAATACATACACCGTAAAAAGGACAGAACAGACCCTCTTGAGCGCGTACTTAGCTGGAAATCGCAACTTATATCGGTAAAGAGAGTATCTGAGGGTGAGTTTGTTGGTTATGGCATGAGCTTTCAGGCAATAAAAGAGACTGTTGTGGGTATTGTACCTGTAGGCTACTCAAATGGTTATAGCAGATCGTTAAGTAATAACGGACACATACTAATAAACGGACAAAAAGCTCCGGTAATTGGTAGTGTAAATATGAATATGATTCTGTGCGATATAACAGATATTCCAAATGTTAAAATTGGCGATCAGGCAGTTCTGATTGGTAAAGATGGCGATACAGAGATATCGTTCTCATCGTTTGCCGAAATGAATAACTCTATGAACTATGAGATACTTGCCAGACTTCCGGAAAATATTAAACGGGGTTTTGTTGAGTAATTGGTTTAAAACCTCAGAAACTGTTTAGATTTTGTAACAAAATACTAAACAGTTTTCCATTTTTGATATCTATATTTGTTAACCTTACAAATATTCATAAATCTTATAGAACAAATAAATTATAACAACTATGAACAGACTATTCTTACTTCTTATTGTTATCAGCCTTTTTAGCTGTACAAATAATAATAGTTATAAAACAATAATACTTAAAAGCACAGGTAATGTAGAGGTTAAACCTGACGAAGCAAGTATATATCTAACCCTAAGGTGCACAGATAAAAATATAAAAACAGCAAAGAACTGTTTAATAGAGAAAGTTAACAGCCTGAATAACAAGTTTGCTGAGTATAAAATTCTGGAAGAAGATATACTCACAACAAATGTTAATCTGAATAAAGAGTATAACTGGCGAAATGGCTCAAGTGTTTTTATAGGATACAGTGCATCTACATCTGTAAATGTAACAATACGCAATTTAAAAGATCTTGAGGAGTTATACCCTGAATTACTAATCAACAAACACCTTTCTATTGGTGGGTTAACATATCATCATAGTAAAATTGACAGTCTGAATCAGGTTGCTTATATAAAAGCAATAGAAAACGCCAATAGCCTGGCAGATAAAATCATAACAACTATACCAGAACAAAATAAGACTATAACACAAGTTAGTAATATAGAGATATCCGCAAGTAATGATAACAATTCACTAAAATTTGAAACAAAAGGATTAAGCGCAGATAGTGAAATTGGTAATACCAAAATGTATGTTAATACAGGTAATATGGTTGTACAACAGCAACTATACATAGAGTACAAAGTATATTAACAATCTGTAAGCAGATAATTTATATTATCACATATATTACTAAATTTGCTGCACTTTAATTATGCACGCTTTAAAAGCGTATAAAACATTTTTTAATTCATAAACTAAACATACATATGCAAGACTGGATTACGGTTATCTCATTCACCTATCCTCATGAGGCTCATATGGCAATGGCAAAACTTGAGTCTGAAGGTATAGATGTACAGATTACTAATGAATTGACAACTCAGGTTCACAATTTTTACTCTAATGCTATTGGCGGTGTAGAGATACAGGTAAAAGTACAAGACGCTGAAACAGCAGAAGCTATATTGATAAAATCAGGATATATTAAAAAAGAAGCTAACACTGATAATAAACCCATTAGCTCTCTTGACAGGTTTACGTCTAAGTTACCATTAATAGGTAATACTGTTTTTGAATTCAGAGTAATAATGCTTATTGCAATAATACTTATTATAATTGCAATACCAGTTACCATTTCGCTAATACCATCAAAGACAGAAATGTTAACAAAAAATTCATGGTGTGTCGACAAAATTATTCATAATGGAAAAGAGATTGCACCACACACAACAGGTATTACTTTTGTAAGTAGTTACGACAACTGCATTGAGATGATAACATTGCAGAAAGATGGTATTATTATTTTCCCTGGTATAAATTCAAATAAACATGTATGTAACTGGATATTAAACAACGATAGTATACATGTAACTGATAATAAAAACAGATCTGAAAAATCTCTCTTTAGCAGGTCTTATAAGGTTGATATGAACAGCAGAAGCATACAATTAGTATCTGATAGTATAACAATAGTTGGTTATGCGAATATAAAGGGTTTTAGCTTCTGATGTCGAAAAATAACAACGAACTAACCTGCAAATACTGTGGTTCAGATAATGTAGTTAAGAAAAAACAGGCAGGCTATGCTACACTACTATCTATATTCCTATTGGGACTTCCACTACCTCTATTCAAAAAAAGTTACTACTGCTTTGATTGTGAGAAAGAGTGGAAAGACAATAAAACGCGTTAATAATATTAAACTATAGGTACAAGATTTAACTCAGAACAAAATCAATTTATATAAAATAGTATGGAAAAAGAGAAGAACAGTAAAAAGATTTATGGTGCCATAATCGGTATAGTAACAACTATAGGTATAACCCTTTTTATGAAATTGGTTGTTTTTGCACCACAATCATTTGACGATATTCTAAAACAAGCTTCAAACGAGGTTAATGAACTCTGTCCTATGGAGGTGGATAAAGAAACAAGATTAAACAATACAGTAATACTTGAGGGAAGGATATTTCAGTACAACTATAGTCTTATTAATTTGCATAGAGACTCTATTGATGTTGACTTTTTTAAATCATCAATGAAACCCTTACTCTTAGAGAAAATAAAAGCTAATCCCGGATTAGAAATATTTACGGATAAAGGTGTTACTATGGTTCATAAATATGTAGATAAGAATGGCGAATTAGTAGCAAGTATTGAAACCCCTCTGGATATAAAATCTGAAAAATAATTATACCTGATTTATATAAAAGGGGATCTTAATCCTCTTTTATATCTGTTAAATACTCTACTATATTAACACAGCTAAAAATAAACATCTTCTTTACCTCTGCCCTACAACAACACTACACAACCCATAACCAACAACAATGGCATCTTACAACCAAGATTTTAAATTTCAGCACAATAAATAACAACACTCTACTCCATATAGTTAATATTACCTTTATCGATAGATAAATAGTAATAAATACGACCTCTGTTTTTAATCTCAAAATGGATACTTTTAATTCATATTACACTATACTAATTAAAACACTACAGATAATTCTGTAGTGCCATTTAAGCCAAAATGCCAAACCACTCTTACTTTAAGAAGAACTGTTTTTTGTGCATATACAACTTAAGAGATTAAAAATTCTAAACAGATGGAAAACCTTACTAAATTAAAAGAGGAGATTTGCAACATAAACCTGCTTATAAAGACCCTGAAATGGCAGAATCACGATTACGACGATTATCTTGACTATAGAGACAATCCCGATTTTGAAGACAGATGGTTAATTGCAAAAAACGATATTACCACATATACACAGAAGTACAAATTTGATATTGATGATATAAACGAGATAGAACAGATAGCTTTTAATGAGGTATATGATATTACCCTGAATTGCGATCTTGCAGCATATGTATCAGACGACTTTAAACTTATTGCGAAGAACTTTATATCAGGTCAGCGAAACAGTTTTTTGAACAATATGTGGGACATATACAGAAGTGGTGAACTGCCTCGCTAAACTTATATTTACGAGCTAACAGATCAGTTTCTAATATTATTTATATATTTTTAGCATCATCTAAACGTAATGCAGTTTGATATAAACAGAATCCCCCTTCTCAACTGATAAAATCAAACCTGCATGTTATGTATAGCAACTAAAAATTATATTAAACAGATGAAACGAAGCATGAGTAAGGGCTTTTCTCACACACAGGAATGACTAAATTATGCGAGTTCCATATGACCTTTAAAAAACAAATTTAGACATATGAAACAAAAATTCTATTTTATTATTACTCTGTTAGCATTATTTGCATTTACATCATGTAACAGAGAGAACACCAAACAACAAGGAGATACTATAATAATATTTAAAAACCCTGTAGATCAGAATAAATTAACAGATAACAACGGTAAAACAATTACTGAGATTAAAAAAAAGGAGTATATCAGTTATACAGACAGCTCAAATATAAACATTGATTACTTTCCTGTTAAAGATACAGATACACTAATAATTGGCAGAGATAGTCGCAAATATATTGAGATTAAACATAATTACCGATGTATTGACCATATATACTATCTTATTAAAAGAGGTGATACTGTTGTGGTTAGTTACGATACCTTGTCATATCCTACTTTAACAAGTAAAACAAGTAACAAACTAACATATCTGTATAATATTAATAAAACATTTCCTGATCGCACATCGTGTTTTAATACCGATGCACTCAACTATATATCATCAGTGTACTATATGATGCTTAGTTGGCGTAATGAAAAATATGGCAATCTTACCGATGAAGAGGAATCTCACTACGTATCGTTTACAGACGCTATTGATAGTTACAGAAAATACATTAACTCATTCGCAACAGCCATTATATCTTTAAAAAATACAGAACAGATGGATTCAGAATACTACAACTATCTGAAAAAGCAATTACGCTATAAGGAGTTAAAGCTGAATTATAAGGTATTCGCAGAAACAGATCGCAAGAACAGTACTAAAAGAGATTCTTTTTTAACAGCATACAGAAAGGAACTTAACGACAATCAATTATCTTTTATCTCATATAAAGATTTCGTAAATAGCTACTCAGTTATAGAATCCGGCAGAGATAATGTTAAAATAGTAAAAGCAGGTTGCGGTATCTGCAGAGATTTCAGAACAATATTCGATAATATATCATCAGAAGAGAGTATACCTCCTAAAACAAAACAGTTTCTTCTTACCAGATATTTAAAAGATATTTATGACTGTTTCTCAGATGTAGATGCAAATGATTATACCGGAAAATACCTGTCTGTTACAAACGATACAACCTACATAGCCAAACTACAGTCAAAAGATACTCCTCTGTCTGATACAGATTATTCAGGGCTGCATCTTGAATCGTTAAATGGTGAAAAACTAACATTAAAAGATATACTAAACAACAACAGAGGTAAAGTTGTATATATAGACTTCTGGGCAAGTTGGTGCAAACCTTGCCGAAATGCAATGCCATTCGCTAAGAAATTAAGAGAGACATACAAAAACAGAGATATAGCTTTCATCTATCTGGCTCTTGGCGATAAAGACAAACCATGGAGAGATGCAATAAACAAAGAGGATCTTAATGATGGTTGCCAGAACTATATTGTTACAAACAGTAAAAACTCAAAACTATTAAAAAAGCTGAATGTAAAAACCATACCAAGATATCTGATATTTGATAAAACAGGTAAGTTATACAATAAAAAAGCGCCGGGTCCTGAAGGTGATTTAATAAAAACTGAGCTGGATAAAATATTATCCTAAATTCATAAGACAAAAAAAGCGGCCAAGGCCGCTTTTTTTATTATTATAGATTGTTAAAAACAAAATCCGACATTCTCTTATAAAGATGTATTCTGGTATTTCCTCCGTAAATACCATGATTACGATCAGGATAAAACTGCATCTCAAACTGTTTGTTCTTCTGAACCAGTTTCTCTACAAGCGCCCATGCATTCTGAACATGTACATTGTCGTCACCTGTTCCGTGAATAAGCAGATACTTACCTGTTTTAAAGCCATCTACAAGGTTAATTGGTGAGTTATCATCATATCCCGAAGCATTATCTTGTGGTAGTCCCATATAACGCTCAGTGTAAACACTATCGTAATAACGCCAGTTAATTACAGGAGCAACAGCAATAGCTGCCTTAAAAATATCGTTACCCTTAAACAGACAAGCCGATGACATAAATCCACCATAACTCCATCCCCAGATACCAATTCTGCTACCATCTACATACGACAGATTACTCAAATAACGTGCTGCGCCAATCTGATCCTGAACTTCATATTTACCAAGCTGTCCGTAGGTCATCTTTCTGAACTCCTCGCCACGTGCTCCGGTACCTCTCGGATCAACACAAACAACAATATACCCCTCTTGTGCAAGGTAGTGATACCATCCGTACTCAAATCTGTCTAGCACCTGCTGTGAGTTAGGTCCGCTATACTGTGTCATAAGAACCGGATATTGCTTAGATGCATCAAAATCGTGAGGCTTAAGTATCCATGCGTTAAGATCAATGCCATCCTCTGTAACAATATTAATAAACTCTCTCTTCAGATTCGGATATTTTGTCAGCTTAGCCTTAAGTGCACTATTATCTTCAAGCACTCTTATCTCAGCACCTTTTTTGTTAAACAACGATATATAGTTAGGGCTGTTTAGCGTAGAGTGATAATTTATGTAATACTTAAACCCTTTACTAAATACAGCGCTGTTCTTTCCCTGCTTCTTGGTAAGTCTTGTATCTCTTTTACCATTCAAACGCACTCTGTATATATCACGAGTCATTGGCGATATACGTGCACACTCATAATACACCTGCTTCTTAGCCGGATCGTAACCAATAAAGTCTGTTACATCCCACTCACCTTTTGTAAGCTGACGTATCTTCTTACCATCAGCGCCGTACAGATACACATGATTCCATCCGTCCTGCTCACTTGTTATAATAAACTGCTTATTCTCCGGCAGAAATGTAACATAGTTATCTGTTACCTCTGTAATATAACGCTTATTTGTCTCCTTATATAAAACTCTTGACTCTCCTGTTGCAGCATTTGCAAGCATAATCTCTACATTGTTCTGCAATCTGTTCTGACGAATCATAGCAAGTTCACCCGGTACTGCCGACCACTTAATACGAGAGATATACTGATTTGTCTCCTCTCCTGTATTCATCTCTGTAGTCTTACCCGATGCAAGATTATATACATGTATTGATACTATTGAATTATCCTCTCCTGCTTTTGGATATTTAAAACGATAAGCTTTAGGGTACAATGCTCCTTTATACTCCATCATTTCAAACTCCTTAACTCTGCTCTCATCAAATCTGTAGAACGCTATATTATCACCCTCAGGCGACCAGAAGAATGCCTTTGCAAAACCGAACTCCTCTTCGTATACCCAATCGCAGGCACCATTAATAATATGGTTAAATTTACCGTCTGCTGTAACCTGAATCTCTTTTCCTGATCCAAGATCCTTTACAAAGATGTTGTTTTTTCGTACAAACGCCACCTTTTTTCCATCAGGCGAGAATGTTGCAGCCATCTGTGCTCCGTTATCGCTAAGCTTTTTAAGCTCTCTGGTATTTCTATAGTAAACATAATACTCAGCTGTATATGAGCGTCGGTAAATAGGTTTAACATCTGTAGATATCAAAATCTTAGACTCATCAGATGAGAATGAGTAATCTGCAAAATTCTTAAGATTCGCCTTCTTAAGAATCTCAGCACCCATAATTGTAAACTCCTTTTTACCGGTAGCGTAATCAAACATCTTTATTGTTGTACCACGATCAACAACAGTATAATGTTCGCCATCATTCATCGATCTCAAACCATATACAGATTTGGCTCTGAACGTTCCCTTCTTATAGATATCTTCAAGGGTAATACGCTTACCCCCTTGTGCTATTGCTGTAAAGCAGACAGCACTAATCATCAGTAGAGATAAAATCTTCCTCATAATTAATAGTTATAATGTTAATAGTTGTTTGCTCATTAATAAAGAAACAAATTTATAATTCTAAATCAATTGTGTGAAATATATCCTTACAAATTACAGCTTACATGCTTTTTTACTGCTGTAGTAAATAACAATGATGCCAAACAGTTAAAATGAACAGATAACGGAGATACAGAATAAAATTTACTGCAAATACCCACAAATAGCATAATAGGGTATATTATTATAATATTATAACTATCTTTGCGGTTACGAAGAAAAAAATTTTAACTGGCATATAGTATGATTAAGATTACACTACCGGATCAGAGTGTTAGAGAGTATGAGTCCGGTGTAAACGGATTAGAGATTGCTCGAAGCATAAGTAACAGACTTGCTAAAGATGTACTGTCAATAACGGTAAACGATGAAGTTTATGATTTGACGCGTCCTATCACTACTGATGCCACCATTAAGCTTAATACCTGGAACGATGTAGAAGGAAAACATGCATTCTGGCACTCTTCGGCACACCTTATGGCCGAGGCACTGGAGGCTATTTACCCTGGCGTAAAACTTGGTATTGGACCAAGCATTGAGAATGGTTTTTATTATGATGTAGACCTTCCGGAAGGAAAGGTTATTGTTGAAAAAGACTTGCAGGCAATTGAAAAGAAGATGATTGAGCTTGCCAGACTTAAAAACAAATACACAAGAGAAGATATATCAAAACAAGAGGCTCTGAACTACTTTACTGAGAAGGATGATCAGTATAAGCTTGAGCTTATCAGTGAGCTTGAAGATGGTACTATTACCCTTTACAAACAAGGTAATTTTACAGATCTTTGTCGCGGACCTCACCTACCAGATACTTCATACATTAAAGCTATTAAGCTTATGAGTATTGCCGGTGCATACTGGAGAGGCGATGAGAAAAACAAGCAGCTTACACGTGTTTATGGTATCTCATTCCCAAAACAGAAGTTTCTTGAAGAGTATCTTGTTATGCTTGAAGAGGCTAAGAAGAGAGATCACCGTAAGATTGGTAAAGAGCTTGAATTGTTTACATTCTCGCAACGTGTTGGTCAGGGGCTTCCGTTATGGTTACCAAAAGGAGCAATGCTTAGAGAGCGTCTTGAGAACTTCCTTAAGACTGTACAGAAAAGATATGGTTATGAGCCAGTAATCACTCCGCATATCGGACAGAAAGAGCTTTATGTTACTTCTGGTCACTATGCAAAGTATGGCGAAGACTCATTCCAGCCAATAAATACACCTGCTGAGGGCGAAGAGTTCCTTCTTAAACCAATGAACTGTCCGCACCACTGCGAGATATTTAAGGCTAAGCCAAGATCATACAAAGATCTTCCTGTACGTTTTGCTGAGTTTGGTACTGTATACAGATACGAGCAGAGTGGTGAGCTACATGGTTTAACAAGGGTAAGAGGATTTACTCAGGACGATGCACACATCTTCTGCCGTCCGGATCAGCTTAAAGATGAGTTTAAGAAGGTTATTGATATTGTACTTTACATATTCAGAACGCTTAACTTTGAGAACTTTGTTACACAGATATCGTTAAGAGATAAGGTTAACAGAGATAAATATATTGGTACTGAAGAGAACTGGGACAAAGCAGAGAGAGCTATTATTGAAGCTACTGCTGAGAAGGGTCTTGAGACAGTTGTTGAGTATGGCGAAGCTGCATTCTACGGACCAAAGCTTGACTTTATGGTTAAAGATGCACTTGGCAGATCATGGCAGCTTGGTACAATTCAGGTAGATTACAACCTACCGGAAAGATTTGAGCTTGAGTATACCGGAACTGACGATAAAAAGCACAGACCAATTATGATTCACCGAGCACCATTTGGATCGATGGAGCGTTTTGTGGCTGTACTTATTGAGCATACTTCTGGTAAGTTCCCATTATGGCTTACTCCTGATCAGGCAGTTATTCTACCTATCAGCGAAAAGTATAATGAGTATGCACACAAGATTGCTGAAACATTCGGCTCAAACGATGTAAGATGTATTGTTGATGACAGAAACGAGAAGATTGGAAAGAAAATTCGTGACAACGAATTGAAAAAAATTCCGTATCTTCTAATTGTTGGCGAAAAAGAGCAAAATGAAGGTACTGTTTCTGTTAGAAAACAGGGAGAAGGCGATTTAGGCGCAATGACTGTTGAAAGTTTTACATCTTATATACAAGAAGAGGTGAAAAAACTCATTGAAGTAAAAGAAAATTAATATATTTGCTGCAAATTTTAGAAAAGATAAGTTTAATTTAATTAGGAGGACAAAGTCATAGCTGGACCAATTAGAAGACGCCCAAGAGGACGTTTCCCACAGCCGGAGCCACAAGCTCAACATAAGATAAACGATAAAATCAGAGCTCAGGTAGTTCGTATCGTAGGGGATAACGTTGAAAATCCCGGAATCTATAATCTTGATGAAGCAAGAAAAATTGCTGAAGATTTAGAGATGGATTTGGTGGAGATATCTCCATCGGCAAACCCGCCTGTTTGTAGGGTTGTTGATTATCAAAAGTTCCTTTATCAACAAAAGAAGAAGCAGAAAGAGCTTAAGGCTAAAGCTTCTAAAGTTGTTATTAAAGAAATTAGATTTGGACCAAATACAGATGATCATGATTTTAACTTTAAGTTAAAGCATGCTGAGAAATTCCTTGAGGAAGGTGCTAAAGTAAAAGCTTATGTATTCTTTAAAGGAAGAACAATTCTGTTTAAAGAGAAAGGCGAGATACTTTTATTACGCTTTGCTCAGCTTCTTGAAGAGGTAGGTAAGGTAGAGAGCATGCCTAAACTTGAAGGAAAACGTATGACTATGTTCATTGCTCCTAAGGCTATTAAAAAGAAATAAGCACTTATTTTTATTTATAAGAACCTATAAAAAAGAAGAAGAATGCCAAAAATGAAAACAAATTCCAGCGCAAAGAAGAGATTTACTTTGACTGGAAGCGGAAAAATCAAGAGAAAACATGCTTATAAAAGCCATATCTTGACAAAAAAATCTACAAAGAGAAAAAGAAACCTTACATACTTCGGTGAAGTACATAAGGCTGATGAGAGTAACGCTAAGTTGTTACTTTGTATGAAGTAAAATCGTTATACAATTTTAGTATAACACAATTTTTTAACCGAGTGAAATAGCAGTACAAGATTCCAACTGGAGTGGAACGCTATTCATTCATAAACTTTTAGAAGAAATGCCAAGATCAGTAAACACAGTTGCATCTCGTGCAAGAAGAAAAAAGGTACTTAAGCAGACGAAAGGTCAGTTTGGTGCAAGAAAAAATGTACTAACTGTAGCAAAAAACAGCCTTGAAAAAGGTTTGACTTACGCTTACCGCGACAGAAAGAAGAAGAAAATTCAATTCCGTAAGCTTTGGATTCAGCGTATTAATGCTGCAGCTCGTCTTGAAGGTATGTCTTACTCTGAATTTATGGGTAAAATGAAAAAAGCTGGTATTGAGCTTAACCGTAAAACTCTTGCGGATCTAGCTATGAACAATCCTGCTGCTTTCAAAGAGATTGTAAATAAAGTAAAGTAATTAGCTTAGAATACAATAAACAAATTAAATAAGTGCACTAAGAGGACAGGTTTCTGTCCTCTTTTTTTATATCAATAGTTACTATAATTCACTTATCTGAAATATGATGAACAGAAATAGAAGCAGTATTAATAAATCTATATTGTATTAATTCTTCTTGTTTTCAGTTTTTATTACAAGCGGAACAAAACAGTTAAACAGATAAGATATAAATAATGTGAGGACAGATAACTCCCCCAAAAACAAGATTACCCTTACAAGGGTACTATCTATATCATAAATGGCAGGAACACCAACCCTTAACATCAGTGTAAATAGAAATAACAAAAGCAGTAACGATGCAAACGGATAAATACGTTTGTGAGGAATAACGGTACTACCGCAGCTACGGCACTTAACAGGGAATAACAGATACACAGACAATATATCCTTAATACTCAACCCTGCTCCACAATTCGGGCACCTTCTGAATCTTAATGAAACGCTCATATCTGCATATTTTTAATCTGTACAACTCTTTAATCATATCTCCGGGAATATAGTATGATTATTTAAACCACGGCTCTCCGAAGAACCGTAAGTAACTATAAATCTATAAAAAAGGCACTCTCCTTTTTACGAACCTTCGCATTAAATTGATATCTGTCATTTGCCGATCTGAATCCTAACGTAACAATCACTTCCGATCTCAAACCATATTTATCAAGCTCTAATATCTTATCATACTCCTTTTTAACAAATCCCTCCATTGGGCATGCGTCTATATTTATAACTGCTGCCACAGTAAGTAAATTGCCCAAAGCAATATACGCCTGTCTGCCTGCCCAATTACGTCTTGCCTGAGCACTCATATTGTTAAGGGTACGTTTCATATTATCTGCAACACTTTTAAGTTCCTCAACAGGAATATTGCGCACCTCTCCTATCCGCTCTATATAGTTGTCAACATAGGCATCGTCTAACTTTGTCTCTGAACATATAACTGCAAGTATGTTTGACTTAGCAACCTTATCCTGATTAAATGAATGCGGAACAAGAGTTTTACGTAACTCCTCATCCTTAATCCATACTACTCTGTATGGCTGTAATCCGTACGACGAAGGCGTAAGTAATATCGATTCGCGAAGTGTCTGCTCGTGGTTTACCGTAATATGCCGGTTTGTATTAAACTCCTTAACGGCATAACGCCATTTAAGTTTCTCTATAATATCCATAACACGTACATTATATATGCAACAATAAAGTTAACATATCAAAACGACAGAAACAACATACACAACTATTCAATTTATCACAAATTACAGTTCACTAGTCAACATTTCACTCATCACACCTTTAAATAGTGCTTCAACCTGTACACAATATACTTTTCTCACTATATTTGAAAAAATTTGGAAACAAATGAGTGTTGAATTAGAGTTATTAGCTCCGGCAAAAAATCTGGAATGCGGAAAAGCTGCAATTGATTGTGGTGCAGATGCTGTATATATAGGATCGCAGGAATTTGGTGCACGCAGTGCAGCAGGCAACAGTTTAGACGATATTAAAGAACTTACTGAATATGCACATATATACAGATCTAAGGTATTTGTTACAATAAATACAATACTTTACGATAGCGATATTGAGAGAGCCGAGGCACTAATTCATGAACTATACAACATTGGTGTTGATGCAATAATAATTCAGGATATGGCAATTATGGAGATGAAACTACCTCCTGTTGCTATACACGCAAGCACACAAACACACAATACAGATATAAATAAGATAAAATTCTTTGATCAGAAAGGCTTGCAGAGAGCTGTACTGGCAAGAGAGTTAAGCATAGATAATATAAAAGAGATATCTGCAAATACAGATATAGAGCTTGAATACTTCATACACGGTGCATTGTGTGTATCGTACTCCGGACAGTGCTATATGAGTCACCACATTGGTAAACGAAGCGCCAACAGAGGAGAGTGCGGACAACCATGCCGACTAAAATACAGCATGACCGATAGTAATGACGAAACAGTTATTCCTGAATCGCACCTGTTATCGTTAAAAGACCTGAACAACACAAAAAATATTGAGGAACTGGCTCTGGCAGGGATAAAATCGTTTAAAATAGAGGGTAGATTAAAGGATATCAGCTATGTTAAGAATGTTACAAGTTGGTACAGAAAACAGCTGGATCTGGTTATAGCTAAACACCCGAAATTTATAAAAGCCTCTTCAGGGGTATCCGCAGTTGGTTTTGAACCTGATCCGGAAAAAAGCTTTAACAGAGGTTTTACCGATTACTTTGCTAATAACAGAACAAAACATATAGCTTCGCCTAAAACGCCTAAATCAAAAGGTGAATATATTGGTAAAGTTACAACTGTAAAAAAAGATCACTTTATAATAGATACTGATAAAAATCTTGCTAATGGCGATGGACTCTGCTTCTTTAATAAAAAAGGAGAGCTGGAAGGTATAAAGGTAAACAGATCAAACAAAAGTAAGATATACCCTAACAGACAACCTCAGTTGAGAGTTGGTACGGAGATATACCGAAACTTTAACCATGAGTTTGACAAAACTCTTAAGAACGCTACCACAGTACGTAAAATAGATGTAAAGTTAGCTGTATCGGTATCGCAAAACAGCATTACAGCAACAGTTGCCGATGAAGACAACACGCTGATATCGCACTCAAAAGAGATATCGTATAACGCTGTAAATAATCCAGAGAGATTAAAAAATCAACTTGAGACACAGTTCTCAAAAACAGGAGGAACTCCATACAACGTATCTGATATAATTGTAGAAGAGCCTCTAAATACATTTGTAACAGCATCGGTAATGAATCAACTGCGCAGAGAGATACTTGAATCGCTTACAATACGCAGAATAAAGAACAACCGACCTGATGATTACAAGTTATCGGAACTAAAACCGGACTATCCGGAAAAAATGCTGATGTTTAATGGTAACGTTACAAACAGCATGGCAGAACAGTTTTATAATAACCACAACACAGCTATTGCCGAAAGAGGTTTTGAGTTACTTAAAAACAGCGATAATAAGGTGGTTATGACAACCAAACACTGCCTTAAATTTATGGCCAATATATGCCCGAAGTATCAAAAACCAAATAAGGTATACAAAGAGCCTATGTATATAAGCAACAACAAAGAGAGATTCAGGCTACAATTTAACTGTAAAGAGTGTAATATGCAGATAATAACCACAAAATAACTATTATCCGGATATATTTTTTTTGAAAGTTGTGAGTTCTGTAAGAAGCGTAAATTATCATTAAATATATACTGTAAACAAGCCACTTACCATTATTTGCAAATATCCGTACATGCAGTACATGGTACCATTCAAAATATACAATAATGTAATATGGTTATCATCAACAAATTCGTAACAAAAAGGTAACAAATTTTGCTTTTAAAAACAGCAATTATTTTATACCTTTGTCTGCTGTTTTTACAAACACTAGGAGTTAAATAATTTATTAACAATAAAATAAATATCATGAGTCAAGTAAAACGCGTTTATACCTTCGGTGACGGGAAAGCAGAAGGTAAAGCCGACATGAAAAACTTGTTGGGTGGTAAAGGTGCTAACCTTGCCGAAATGAACCTTATTGGGGTTCCGGTTCCTGCAGGATTCACTATCACAACTGATGTGTGTACAGAGTATAACCTTAAAGGTAAAGAAGAGGTTGTTGCTCTTATGAAAGCAGAAGTTGAGGCAGGTATTGCAGCAACTGAGATAGCAATGAACGCTAAATTTGATGCAAAAGGTGGAGAGTTCCCACTTCTTTTATCTGTACGTTCAGGTGCACGTGCTTCTATGCCAGGTATGATGAACACTGTTCTAAACCTAGGTATGAATGACGACACTGTAAAAATCATTGCAGAGAAATCAGGTAACGAGAAATTTGCTTACGATTCATACCGTCGTTTCATCCATATGTATGGTGACGTGGTAATGGGCGTTGAAGCTGAAGAGGGAGAGCACAATCCATTTGAGGTTGTTCTTGATAAAGCTAAAGAAAACAAAGGATACAAATTAGATACAGAACTTACTGTTGATGATCTTAAACAACTTGTTGAGGATTACAAAGCTGTAGTTCGTGAGCACGCAGGTGTTGATTTCCCAACTAATCCATACGATCAGCTTTGGGGAGCTATCTGTGCAGTATTTGATTCATGGAATACTGAAAGAGCTATTCTTTACAGAAGAATGGAGAATATTCCTGATGAGTGGGGTACAGCTGTAAACGTACAGGCAATGGTATATGGTAACATGGGTGAGACTTCTGCTACAGGAGTATGTTTCTCTCGTGATGCTGCTACTGGTGAAGATCTATTCAATGGTGAGTACCTTATCAATGCACAAGGTGAAGATGTTGTTGCTGGTGTTCGTACTCCACTTGAGATTACAAAGATTGGTTCGCAGCGTTGGGCTGAGCGTAACGGTACTTCAGAAGAAGATCGTAAAGCAAGCTTCCTTTCACTTGAAGAGGCTATGCCAGAGCTATACAAAGAGCTTGACACTATTCAGCAAAACCTTGAAGATCACTACCACGATATGCAGGATATGGAGTTTACTATACAGCAAGGTAAACTTTGGATGCTTCAGACTCGTAGTGGTAAGCGTACTGGTGCTGCTATGGTAAAAATGGCAGTTGATATGTTAGCAGAAGGTCTTATTGATGAGAAAACTGCAATTCTTCGTCTTGAGGCAAACAAACTTGATGAGCTTCTTCACCCTGTATTTGACAAAGCTGCTCTTGATGCTGCAACAGAACTTTCTAAAGGTCTTCCTGCATCTCCGGGTGCTGCTACAGGACAGATTGTTTTCTCTGCTACAGCTGCTGAAGAGTGGGCTGCTGCGGGTAAGAAAGTCATTCTTGTTCGTCGTGAGACATCTCCTGAGGATCTTAAAGGAATGTACGCTGCTGAGGGTATCCTTACAGAGCGCGGTGGTATGACATCACACGCCGCTGTTGTTGCTCGTGGTATGGGTAAATGTTGTATCTCATCTGCTGCAGGTGTTTTAGTTTCAGGTACTAAAATGACTATTAACGGTGTTGAGTACAAAGAGGGTGATTTCATCTCACTAAACGGTACTACTGGTATTGTTTACGAAGGTAAAGTTGCTACAATTACTCCATCACTTGACGGTGACTTTGGTAAGATCATGGATCTTGCTGAGAAGAACACTCGCATGTACGTTCGTACTAACGCAGATACTCCTGCTGATGCACAAACTGCTCGCGAATTTGGTGCTAAAGGTATTGGTCTTTGCCGTACAGAGCACATGTTCTTTGAGGGAGACAGAATCTGGAAGATGCGTGAGATGATTCTTGCTGAGACTGAAGAGGGACGTAAAGCTGCTCTAGCTAAACTTCTTCCTATTCAAAGAGAAGATTTCCATGGTATCCTTAAAGCAATGGACGGATTTGGTGTTACTATTCGTCTACTGGATCCACCATTACATGAGTTTACTCCAAACGACGATGCTTCTCAGAAAGAGATGGCTGAAAGACTTGGTGTTGACATAAACATAGTAAAAGAGAAAGTTGAGTCTCTACACGAGTTCAACCCTATGTTAGGTCACCGTGGTTGTCGTCTTGGAAATACATATCCAGAAATCACTGAGATGCAGGCACGCGCAATTATTGAGGCTGCTTGTGATCTTAAAGCTGAAGGATTTGATCCTAAGCCAGAGATTATGGTTCCGCTTATTGGTACTGTTAAAGAGCTTAAGATGCAGGAAGAGATCATCAGATCTACTGCTGCTAAAGTATTTGAAGAGAGAGGTGCTAAGGTTGACTACATGGTAGGTACAATGATCGAGATTCCTCGTGCTGCACTTACTGCAAATGAAGTTGCTGAAGTTGCTGAGTTCTTCTCATTCGGTACTAACGACCTTACTCAGATGACATTCGGTTACTCACGTGACGATGCTGGTAAATTCTTACCTATCTATATTGAGAAAGGTATCCTTAAGCACGATCCATTCCAGGCTCTTGATCAGACTGGTGTTGGACAGCTTGTAGAGATGGGTGCTCAAAAAGGTCGCGCTACACGTTCAGATCTTAAATTAGGTATCTGTGGTGAGCACGGTGGTGAGCCATCATCTGTTGAGTTCTGCCACAGAACAGGATTAGATTACGTTTCTTGTTCTCCATTCCGTGTACCTATTGCACGTCTTGCAGCAGCTCAGGCTAACCTAAGATAATTTATAATATTATCATATTTCAAAAGGTCACTCTGCATAAGGGTGACCTTTTTTTAATAACTTAATTCAGCAACTATGGCAAAAACAAATGCTATGCGCATACTAGATAAGGCTGGTGTAAAATATACCACTCTCTCCTACCCTGTTAACGATAATAAAACAGATGGTATATCTGTAGCTAAAAAGATTGACAGACCGGAAAGTCAGGTATTTAAAACACTTGTAACTATAGCAAATAATAAGAATTTTTATGTATTTGTTATTCCTGTAAATAGTGAACTAAACCTTAAAAGTGCAGCAAAGATTGCAGGAGTAAAGAAGATAGATATGATACCATCTAAAACCCTGTTACAAACAACCGGATATATAAAAGGTGGGTGCTCACCTATAGGTATGAAAAAACAGTTTACTACATACATTCACTCATCGGCTAATAACCTTGAAACAATGGTTGTAAGTGCTGGTAAAATAGGTTTGCAAATAGAGTTATCGCCCGGCAATTTGTTATCTGTAGTAAGAGGAGTAATAGCCGATATGTCAAGTGTCTGATATGTAAACACACATTTGTAATTCATACTTTTACAAACGTAACCAAAGTTGGTTACAATATCCATATACCACTTTACTTAAAATTACACGATACTAAACTCACTAAATAGTAATGTCAGATTAACATATAAATATAAGAATGGATTCAGACTAAAGGTTAATCTGAACCCATTTCATTTACAGAAAACCTGATTAACAACAATCAGTTACCTGCAAACTCTGCTGATTTAAGAATATCCTCTCCAATAATATCTTCAACTATATTTAAATCCGGTATTAATCGTGGTAATTTTCTATGCCCTCTATCACAATTCCTGCTTTCAAACCAGTTCTCAATACATTCATAATCTATGAAAGATACTTCGCACGAAATTATCTGCTTTGCTTTAATCATGTTGTTATACCCAAGGTTTACTCTACTTAACTCCTCATCAAGAATATCTGAACTAAACCACTATGGACTGAAAGTCCATAGGTTTAACTCGGATGACTGAAAGTCATCCCCTCATTCCAATATAAAATTGGAATTATCGGTATCTCCTGATTTTCGATGATGCTCCAAATATTCATTAACCATCTCATCTG
>JAOARD010000031.1 GCA_025210735.1 Bacteroidales bacterium | reverse complement strand
TTTTAAAAGATGTAATGTAAAGCCAATCATTGGCAAAGTAACTTAAATCATGTGTATTGCAACTATTATCAGAGGCATTGTAAACTATTTTACTGGCAATATATTCTTTATCAATCGCATTGTTATGATAATCAGCCTCAGTCCTTTTCTAAAAAGATGTAATGTAAAGCCAATCATTGACAACGTAATTTAAATCATGTGCATTGTAACTGTTATCAGAGGCATTGTAAACTATTTTACTGGCAATATATTTTTTTATCAATCGCATTGTAATGTTAATTAGCCTCAGCCCTTTTTTAATAAGTGATGATGTAAAGCCAATCATTGGCAAAGTAGCTTAAATCATGCGCATTGCATCTGTTATCAGTCATATTTTAAGTTATATCACGGACAATGTAACTTTATCGCTCACAGTGTAATATTAATAAGAGGCTAAACATTAATTAATAGCCACAATGTTTTTATAAGTAGCTGTTCTGTAAACAGATTCTATGGTATTATGTATAAAAGCAGAAGCCGCAACTTTAAGTACGGCTTCGTTTCTTATTCAACACTAACATATCCAGAATGGTCGATAAGATATTTTAACTCATTAGTTTCTCTTATTTATTAAACGAATATAATAATTAAATAGTTTGTTAAAACACAGATAAATACAGTATTTAGATTCAATAAAATATTTGCTGTATTTAACGTACCACTATTCCGAGTTCCTCAAGTAACTGAGGGCTATCTTTAAGCGCAAACTTTGCTATTGTTTTAAGCTCTTGTATATAATCCTCAAGCTCCTCTACTTTATCCCTCTTTATATTTGTAGAGTTCTCTGCCTGACCTTTTTCTCTATCATATTTTGCTCTTAACAATATCAGATTCTCAATATTTGTCTTATACTCCTCTATATCTTCTGTAGTTATATTATACCTGTTCATCTTTGTAATAAAGTCAGGTTCTGTAAGACTCGCTTTATATCTCTCCTCTGCCTGTTTCATCCAGCCAAACGTACTAAGCTCTTTTGGTTGGTTAAATCCTATTCTGATGTGCATATCTTTATTACCTTTTACTGCTAATCTACCAAAGGTGTTGAATAGTTTAAACTCCTCTAAACACTCACCCTTTTTGGCAAAGAACTCATCATAGGCTTCCTGTTTCTCCTGATGCTCACGCTTTTGATCATCAATACTCTTCTGTGTATCGTTATAGAGCGTTATACCTTCGTCTATGCGAGCTTCTGTTACACCAAATCTGGCTAAAACATTAAGTATTTCGGGGTTTTTACAGTTTAGAATAAACTTCTGCACAAATACCATAAAATGTGCTAAGGTTCTTTGTTTCATATCTAAAAATTTAGTTTAAAAAACATATATAATCAATTTATGACATATAAATACCAAAGTCAATATTTAGAAGAATAATTTTATAAAAAACTGTAAATAAGTTGTATAACAAAATGTAGGGTGTAAGAACTGGCGTCTGTTTACTATTATAATCAGATGTAGTAAGATGGTATTAATTTAGAAGCTGTTTAAATTTGTTTTTTGAATTTTTTATCAATGAAAATTGAAGCATAATGAGGCAAATTTTATGCGAATGGTGGTTCCATTCAAATGAAATTTAACGAAATTAGGCTTCGTATTTACATATAAAAAAACTGAAGGATTAATTCTAAACAACTTCTTATATATTTGTTACACAAACTAACATCATAATAGAGAATGAACCAACCTGAGCTGTATTACAATAAGATTTTATGATTTACACTGTTAATTTTGTGTATCTGATAAGTAAAACGGGAGAAACTATCTATTTGGCGTTTTCGTGTTATGACTAAATAAACTGTTTTGATGATAGAGGATAAAGAGTTAAGGCGTAAATTAAAGGATATGTACTATCTGTGCGATGGTTTTTTGTGTAACAACTGCAATGTTGATGCGGTTATATATATTGTAAAAAAACTGGATGATATTGATAGCTACGGGCAGCGACATTATGCGTTAAATGAGAACTTTTTAGGGTTTAAAAGTGGTGTTCCGGTTATAAAAGATAGTGAACTGGATTTGATACCAAGAAGCAGAAAAGAGAAGTTTATCAGTATTTTGAAGTGGGCTTTGATTATGCCTTTTATTATTCTTTCACTTCTTGCCGCAAAACACAGTTCTAGTGCATATCAGGCAGGTATTGATTACGACTATCTGTATAACGACAAAAAGAGAGAAGTTGCAAGAAATATAGTTAACAAAAAGGTGGTAAAAATACTTGAGGTTACATTACGGTTTATGGATAAGGTAAAATAATAGCACGGATTTTGTTACTCTACCGTATCGCACTGAATGAAGTTGGTTTGTTACATTCGGCGAAGGCTTTAGTTCCCGACTCCACCAGAACTGACACTTATGCAGATGATAAAAGCAGCATATAATATTTATATATAAGACATGGTGTTAAAACAGTTAATATTGGTATTGGTTTTACTACAAACAGCAACATTAAAGCATATGCAAGAGAAACATGTGAATATTGATGATATCAGACTTTTTCAGAAAAGTATAAGTTACCCCTATATTGCCACAGATAAAAGAGAGGCAGTTATAGTTGACAATATGAATAGGCTAGTGAAGGGGATGAGTATATATCAGGTTGTAGAGATACTTACAGAACCGGATGAGGTAAACCCTACCTATAAAGCTGTTAAATCTAAATCCGGAAACAATACTATAGGATTCTCAGTTGTATACATATTAAAGAGAGCCCAAAACACCGGCAGCGTAAACAATAAAGCCGAAAAACTAATAAGAATCCACTTTAACATCACCGGAGACCTCATATCGGCTCATGCTATAGATATTGATGGGTTTGAGATGATTGAGAGGTGATTTAACATATGATACCTTATCAGGTAATAACCAGACACAAAGCTAAAGGTTATACCAGAATATGTGATGTCAATTCAATGCTAATACAGCTATAACTTAGCAATATGTTATGTGTTATTTATTCTGAAAGGTGAAAGTTAGTGTTCTAACCATTAGCAAGCTGATTATGTTACTACAATGTAAGAGCTACAGTCAACCAGATACGCATTGTGCAAAATGTATATAGAGCATACAACAACAGACTATCTGTGGCCACGTATGGCTATACGTGGCATTCAGTTACTGGCATGGTCAATAGAGTTGTAAGTGGTTCTGTACAAGCTTGACAACTATAGCTTAATCTTAGTCTTCCCCAGTTGACTAGCTCGCTGTTCACTTGTTTTTTTTATTTCTTGCTCAATGATACTAAAATGAGTAGAAATCTGCCTTTTTATACTAGGTGAATTAAATCCCTCTCTTTTTACACCCTCAGAATTTGTATAGTATTTTTTCGATGCATTATAAGCATACTGAAGAAAATTTCTTTTACCCAGATGAGAATAACGATGATAAATCTGTTGTTTATTTATAACAGAAGATTTAGAGTTTTTACTATAAGACATCATTACAGATTTTACAATTCTCCCTTTCATTTTTCTAAAGTAACGTGATAGACTACCTGGTCTAATATATGTTTTTTGACCATTGTATTCAAAACCAAGATATTGCAAGTTTTTGTAGTTGCATTCCTTATTGTCAAGTGATTTAAATGACCTTGTTTCAATATCATATTGACGCTTAAATCCTCTAATTATCCCTTTTTCATTCGGTTTAAAATCTATAATTTCTGTTTTTTTATTCTGAATAATCAGTTTATATTTATCTGAAATTTCATTGATGATAAAATCTTTAATTTCACTTGCTTTTTCCATAGAACAAATAACTATTAAATCATCACAGTATCTTCTATAAGTAAAGCCAAGCTTTACTCCCAACTTCTTAAGGTGTTCATCAAAATCTATTAAATAAACGTTTGATAAAAGCGCACTCAAAGCTGAACCTTGTGGAATACCTTTGAAATCAATAGAGCCGTCATCATTGAACCTTGGCTTATTTGTAACAATAAGTTTTCTTTGTCTTAGGAGATTGAATTTATCTTTGAATGATTTCCCTGCAATATCATCAGGTATTAAATCAAGTAAGGATTGCCAGTAAACTTTTTGTTTTTTTAATTTGTCTAGTTTAATGGAAAAATGCTTAAGAATACTATTTTTGTTTACATAACTGTACTTCGTAAGAGTTCGATATATCTTATACTGGTCGGAAGGTAAGTTTTCTTTACCAATTACTTTACACCATTTTTCTTTTAATATCTTATGGTCAATATTGTCGAAATAACCTTTAATATCTAAAGCAATTGCAGTGCATGATTCTCGACCTTTTACGCAATCAAACACCTCTTTTGCGAATTGAATATTACACTTGCCATCCAAATCGGAACGATATGCTAATACACAATCGTCAAATCCTTTTTTTCTAATATAATATTGGTATATTTCATTTAGAGCAAATGAGTAAAATCCGAAAATATAATTGTCAAAATGAGATGCAAATGATATAGGTCTAATCTTTGTTTCAAGATTGTATTTTTTCTCATTTTCTTGATATCGATATCTTGGGGTTTTAATCAGTATTTTTACTAGAGGCAAAAAAGGATGTTCAGTGATTGCTTTCCCTGTAATATCCTTTACTATATCGTGAAGTTTATCTTTGCTCTCTGGAAAATTAAAATAAGGGTCAAAGTGTGGGTACTTTTTTATAGTGAAGTTATCTTCAACCTTTTCAACGTATCTATCCCATAAATCTTTGCTGTAAACCATAATTTCTTTTTCAATGGGAGCCTGAGCTATGGACGTATCAGTTTGATACCATGTATTAACATGCCCTCCAATCCATTGAGGAATTACACCTCATAAAAGCTCTATCTCCAACCCATGGCACGATTACTTTGATATAATCTCAGTACGGCACTTCAGGTCGCAACTTAGCGTTTCCGCTTCAACAACCTAACCCAGAATTTCTTCTGCGGCATTCATAACCTAGCTTTCGCAAGGGTTAAGAGGGAGTTAGAACAACAGTATGATTATGAAACTTTGTAACAACTTTATTATCCATATAGGTTTTATACTATTTGGAATAAATTCAGAAGAATTGTCAGTCATCATAACTTTCTTGTCATCAGTTTTGCTAATGATCAAAGAAGTTCGTAACTTAAACCATACACCCTTTAATCTTTATCAAAGGCATCACAATCATTTCAATATGTGTGCCAAATAAATCAGTATGACATTATGTCATCGTGTGATGGTGAAAATAGCTCTTTTGCAATCTGAAGTGGCAGCTTTTGAGTGTTAGGACTTGCAAACGTGCTATTTGCGCGTTGAGTTTTTCGTAAACCCTAATGTCTGGATAAATTAATACGTATGGTTGTTTCATTCTACTGGCAAATGTAATTAATATTTCTTACAGCCCTTTATTTAAAGGAGTTTTATTATAGTATGTTTGGGATAAACCAACTTATTGTAAAATGTTATTAAAGCTTGTGCCATCTTGGAGGGGAGTATAATATAATAGGTAGTTGCAGCATATCTTGTATTTCGAGGTACGAGCTATATCTAAACTGATACTGCACACGATAATGTTATTAAAGCTCGCACTAACTGGGTATATACATTGTAGTTACTGTGCAAAATGTGTATAGAGATTAAGACTACCTGTTGCCATGTATGGCCATAAGTGGCATCCAGTTACTGGCATGGTCAGTACAGCTGTTAGAGGCGCAGTGTGAGATTTACAGCTCACGTCTGTTTACTCAATTATATGTTGTATGTTATTTATTCTTTCGGTTCTAAATTATTTAACCAAATCATCTAAAAAGAATTTTCCTTTTTTCTTTTTGTTTGCAGATGACTTTTTACCAACATTATAAACAATTGAGACAACAAAATAGCGTGTTTCAATTTTTCGGGTATTGGTTTGGCTGTACCAATAGCCATTATCATCTCTGGCATTTACAAATGGGCTAAATTTATTCGTATTAAATACGTCAGAAATTCTGAAGTTGATCAAGGCTTTATCCTTCAAAATCTTTTTACTCAAAGCTATATCAATATAATACCGTTCTTTGTAAACCTCTAAGGCTGATGCAATTTTTGATTTGTAATAAGCCAATATTTGCATGTTTATACCATAAGGGAGCTTAATGTTGTTTGCTAGGCTAAGATTCCAGCCTGTTCTGCTTTTATCAATTATGTTGTTGTTGTACTTTCCTACTAAAGTTGTATAAAATACATCTCCGTTAAAACTTACACCCCACACCTTAAATGGTTTGTATGATAGCGATAATTCTCCTCCTGTGTGAGTTGCTTTCTTAAGGTTGGTATAAGAAACTACTAATGCACTATCATTAACCGCCGATTTTACTCTTGATATGGCTTGATTTATATGTTGATAATAAACAGATATTTTACCGGAAAATTTGTTATAAACAAAGTGGTTGCCTCCTTCAATCATATTTACAAATTCCGGTTTTAAATAAGGATTACCTATGTGCATATTCAATGCATCTGCATATTCTCCAAAATATGGGTTTAACATTTTAATTGTAGGACGATTTATTCTGCGATTACACCCAATAAAAACGGTGTGGTTTGTATTTAACTTACGTGAGATATTTGCCGAAGGAAATATTTCGAGATAGTTATCTTGCCTGTCATCGCTCTGTTTGGTTGTGGTGTACTCCCCTCTTACACCTGCTTGTAATTTCCAATTGTTTATGTTGGCATTAAAAACTAGGTATAAAGCGTTAATTGTTTGCAGATATTTGAAATTACCCGATATAGTATTGTTTTCCCAGCTCTCTGTTTGTTTATTGTAGATTTTTGAATCAAAACCATTTAGTAAGTCTTGGTTTTCAAGCCTGTAGCCTGTCTCAAAAAACATGGTATCATTTAGGCTGTGTTTGTAATCAAAAGATAAGTCAAGTATTTTATTTACTTGCTCTGACTCCGTGTTTTGCAACTCATGAATAGCACTAAAGGTATTCGGATAAAAGGTGTTATTCATTTTTTCTATCTGGTCAAAGTAAGAATAATGAAGTTTAGATGTAAGATAGTTCCCCTTTTTAATATCAAAACGATGGTCTAGACTTCCATCAATCGAATAATTGTCTAAATCAATAGAAATCTCTTTAAAGGATTCGTTTTCAATATCTCCTAATTTGTTTAACGCCTTATAATTTATTTCTCGGTTTGCTCCATTAAATTTTCTACTTCCCATGAGTGAAGCACCTATCTTATGCTTGTCATTTATTGCTTGCCTTATATTTGAGTTTATTACAACTGCATTTATATCACCGTCTTGCCTGTCGTACTGATAATAGTTATAAGTATTATTATTTCCATAATTGTCGCGAAAATGTTCTTTTGTCTGAAATCTTGTTTTATGGTTTATTCCTGCATTAATAAAAAATTGGGTCTTCTTTTTCACCATAGAATAGCCAATGTTTCCACCTAATGTTTTAGGGTAACCCACATTCAACTTAAAGCTGGTTTTGTTCTGCCCGGCTTTTGAAGTCTTGAAAACTATGTTAATAATACCTGTAGCCCCTTCCGATTCGTATTTTGCAGAAGGGTTGTTTACTACTTCAATTTTCTCAATCTGATCGGCAGATATCTGTTCTAATGAGCCGGAAAGTCCTGATTTGTTGCCATTAATCAATACCATTACCTTATCACTGCCCCGATAATATACTTTCCCATTCATATCAATATTTACAAAAGGTATATTTCTAAGCGCATCTATTGCAGTTCCTCCTGAAACGGTTTTGTCTTTTGATATGTTAACTGTTGTCTTTTCTATACTTTGCTCAACAATGTTTCTTTCAGCCGTCACAGACACTTCGGAAAGTGCTATAGCTTTTGGAGATAGTAAGAAATCAATTTTTTCGATATCCTCTTGGATGTTTGTTGTTCTAATTTCATTCATATATCCAATGAATGAGACAACAATTATATATTTACCTTTGCTTATATTGTTACTGTAATTACCATCTAAATCTGTTACTATTCCAGTTACAAAACTTGAGTCCTGTTCATTAAGAATCTGAATATTTGCAAACGGAATTCCTTCATTATTCTGAATATCTTTTACTGTTCCGCTTATTTTGCTATTATCATTTAACGTATTTGCATTTATAGTTAAAACAGAAACGATTGTTACAAAAGTTATTACTACTTTTTTTTTACTAAAAATTGGTTTTAGCTTCATTTATTATTCATTATTAACAACATTAGGTTTTTCTACACGTTTATCACAATACTGTATACAGCGTTTCGATAAACTAACCTGTTAGGTATATCCGGTTAATACGTATAGTTGTTTTGTCTTACCAGCAAATGTAATTAATATTTATTACAACCTTTATTTAAGAGGTTTTATTGTAGTTTGTTTGAGGATAACCAGCCTATAGGAAAATGTTATTAAAGCTTGTGCCAACTGGGGTAAGTTACTATAGAATTTAGATGTTATGATTTTAGATTAAACACGCATAGCATATAACCTGTATTATGCTTATCTATTACATATTCTCATTGTCTAAATTGTTAATAAGTCTGTCAAAATCAGATTGAAACAATCTGTCTTGAACTATTCTGTATTTTTCAAATTCTGTTTCGTCATGAGACTTTGCTATTGCTGCGCTAATTTTACCTGCATTTTGCAATATCTGCCTATCATCAAATTGTAAAAATAGATCCAATCGTTTTGCCCAATCCTCCATTGTCATTGGGATCTTACGTTTAGCCCTATCTTCTGCAAGTTCAAGATAAGCATTAACTATTCTACCCAGAGATTCTAGTTCGTCTTTACTCAGATAATTTTTAGCTATAGAAACATCATTTTTAAGAACTTTCCCGTCAGGACTGTTTTTCCATGATGTTAGCCCCATATTATCTTTCTTACTGTCTGCTCGCTTAACAATGAGTTATGCAGCAGTATGATGATGGATTGCATAATGTAGTTTGTTCTGAACCTTTGCAAAAAACTCTTTTGTTGTTGGAGCATCAAGGTTGTAGTCAACACTTGTTGAATAAATATCTGTTATCTTTTGATAGAATCGGCGTTCACTTAACCTGATTTCCCGGATTTCTTCAAGTAAGTGCTCGAAATAATCTTCGTTTAGAAATGCCCCATTCTTCATGCGTTCTTTATCTAAAACGTATCCTTTTATGGCATATTCTTTCAAAACTTGTGTTGCCCATTGTCTGAATTGTGTTGCTCTCTTACTGTTTACCCGATATCCGACTGATATTATTGCATCCAAATTGTAGTAATCAATTTCACGACTTACTTGTCTGCTTCCCTCTTGACGAACTATTCTAAATTTTCGAATAGTTCCTTCCTCTTGAATCTCAAGGCTTTTGTAAATTTCCTTAAGATGATAATTTATAGTATTTACCTCCACATCGAACAACTCAGCCATTAGTTTTTGACTTAACCAAATGGTTTTATCTTCATACCTCACTTCAATTGTTGAAGTTTTATTTTGATTAGTAAATACCAAAAACTCGGCTGTACTATTTCGGACTTGTAATTTCTTTTTGTTACCCATATACTTACTTAGTAGGATAACAAATATGATATTATTTATCTGGTATATTTAACCAATTTACTCTGTCTTAATTTGATATAACATATTGATAAACCTACTTATATAGAAGATTTTGTATGGGGTATATACATTATAACTCACTGTAAACACAGTGTAAAATTTAATGAAGCTTGCAACAACAGACTACCTGTTGCCACGTATGGCCATACGTGGCTTCCAGTACGGGTATGGTTAGTAGAGGTGTGAGTGGTTTAGTGGTGAGATTCTCCTTTACCTATTCTACTATCGCTAGGCAATTCATCTAGTAGTTCAATCCCAAAGTCCACAAGGGGATTATATTCATATATCCAAATTCAATATCATCCTTAACTATGTAAGATTTTCCATCCTTTTCTATTTGTTTTTGTTGTTTGTTCTTCCCACCAATTTCAAACGTGTAATCCTTTATTATAAAATCAGCATTTTTTGATGATATAACTTCGTTTTTTACTCTCATTTGGTTGAGAAAGAATGTTTCTCTTATATTACCAATATTAGACTTTTCACCAGCTAAGCTAAATATTAGATTGGTGTTGTCAAGATAAACCTTGTCAACTTTACCGAGTCTTTGAATTTTGCAAAATAAACAAGTGCACAACAAAAAGTGCAATTTTGCCTTATTGTGATAATTCAATAGTGCAATAATTTGTGTTTTTGTTGTATCCGCTGTGCAATGTGAGTATTTTGCTTGCAGGTAACATCTCGATAAATCAGCTTGTTGGAAAGGTATTACAGGTGAGTATATACATTGTAACTCGAAGTGGAATAGGGTATTGTTTTTGAGCTGTTGTGTAAAAAGCTGATAAGAATAGATTTTAATATATACATAGTCTTGCACTATAGATATTTATAGGTTCTTTGTTATAGAGAAGAATTGGTGATTGTATGCAGAGCTTCAAATTCAATGTTCATATCATGACAATTTAATCTTTGTTAGGAGAGGTTTTACTTTCCTGTATATTTAAGCATTCCATTGGTAAAACCGAAATTTCAGAATAAAAATTAACTTCATGATTTCTCGATAACGAAATATTTCCGGATTTATGAGAGCTGGAATCTGGTAAATAAATTCCAAAATTTTTTCCTGTTCTGAATGAACCAATAAAATATCCATATACTGATTCTTTGTCAGCTTTAAAAATATAGTCTTCAGAAGGTATTTTTTTATGTTGGCAAAACCCAATAACCTCATTAGGCGATTCGTAATTTTCTGAATAATCACCTAATTTCCAGACTAAAGATTTAAACCTGTGAAAAGAAGCAACTTTCACTTTCAACACAACCCAATTATCCTGTTTGCATGATTTAATTTTCTGTATAGATAATTGATTAGAATTGCGGTATCTATTTATCTTTCTGTTTAAATGTTCAATGGATGAATCATTAATAAAAATAAAACACTTGTATTTAGAAAAATCTATTGGTTTCCAATTTTTATCTTTTTTAGGTTTTGGCGGTACTATATGATGATGTGATTTTTTCTTAAACAATCGGAGGATTTTAGGAATAATGTAAAGAATATAAAACCATGCAGCTGCATAAGCTAGTATGGCTAATATGATATTCATTGTAGTACTGAGGTTGTCCATATTAAAATATAGTTAATGCTAATCACCAGATAAACTAACCAGTTCAGTTTATCCATAAAATAAGTATATTGGGTTGTAATACTATGGCGAATGTAATTCTGTTTTAATATATAGTATTTTGCTTAACCCGGTTAAGCACCAAACATAATACCAAGGGTTATTCCGGAATGGTAGAACTTAGGAACATCTTTCTTTGAGGCAATTGTAAAAGGAGGTTGAACAAAGAAACGTACGGACACTCCTGTAGTATACCTGTCTACTTTAATTGTACCCTGAACTTCAAGCTCAACATTCATACCCCAATAGGCAAAAAAGCCATCCTTTATCTTTGGTAGATCAGAAAATACAGGATCGGCAATTCTGTTCTGCGCAACGGTATAAATTCCGGTTCCTAAATAACATTTGAAGTTATCCTTACCACGACCAACCTTAAAATTTATTGATGGTACCATCTGTTTTGCTATTCCGGGAATTTTATCTCCGAATTTATAATCGGCATTTAAGAATCTGTAACTGAACTCTATTTTTGCATATGTATTTGAGTTGGCAAATTTACTCTCGGCAAATGCCCCAAATTCAAAACAGTTATTCATTTTAGATCTGGTATAATCATTTGATTCACCACCAATTTGCTGAGCAAATCCATAGTTAAAGAACATTCCTGTTGTACCCTTACTATTCTCTTCCTGTGCCGATATGTTTAAGATACCACTAAGTAATAGCGTTATTAACGCTAATGTCTGTTTTTTCATAGGTTATAATTTAATTTATTGCTGAAAGTGTTTTTTTACATTGAGTTTAATCAGGTAGCTAATATAATTTGTGTTCGGTAACAAACCAAACTGTAACTATACTATTTGTGTATATTTTATTTTTGTTTATACTATCTGTTTTTATATAAAAAAAAGTCTGTAAGCCATATTTTAATAAGCTTTTATGGATTATTTATTTGTTGTTTTATATTTTTGTTCTGTATAAATTTTTAACCCTAAATAAACTATGCAACAGATTCTTTTATCATTAATAGTAATGTTTTCAGTATTCTCAGGTGCAGATAAATCTGAAGAGAATGTATTATCGTTAAAATCGAATAACCTTAAAGGAAGAGTAAAATATACCTCTCAAAGAACTACTCCTTCAATACTATTAGATAGTGACTGGAACACAATTGTTGATACCTCGCTTACAGAGTATCAATCAATTCATAATAAATATTTTAATAAGAGAGGGTTTGTAGAATCTTATAAAGATTTTGATAAGGATAGTACGCTAATTACCTATACCATATTTAATTATTCTGAATCTGACAGATTTAATGGGTTTGATGAGTTTAATAAAGATGGTGAAAAGAAGAGTACAATGAGGGTTGTTACCAACTCTGGTAGCAGCATGATGTTGGAGTGCTACAGTTCAAAAACCAATGATCTTTTGTATGAACAAACTATGCTGTTTGAGAATGGTTTATGTGTACAAAAAGATGTGAATTATATTGGGTTATCTATGTCGCAGAGTTCTGTTTTTAAGTTAAATAAAGCCGGCGATATATATAAAACAATTTCTGAAACTGATTTCGATGGCGAGAGTAATAAAGTAATCCTTTTTGTAGAGTTCTTAGAGTTTGATGAGAATGGCAACTGGACTAAACAAATAATGTATACAAAAGAAGATAAAGGCAGCTGTTTTGTTATTGAGAGAGAGATTGTATACTATCAGTAGTTTCTGAATAAAACAGTTTAATATACCCCTTAACATACCTGTTCTGAACTATGGAAGTTAAAAGAGAGAAGAGAGTACTATTTATTATTGGAAAGCATTTGCATTTACTGGTTTTAGCACTAAGCTTTATTAACCTGATGCTGTTGTTGCCAAGGCTATTTTTTGTACAGGATCTGAATAGTGTTGGATCTGTTATGTTAAGTTTAACAGGAATATATGCATTTTGGTTAATACATAATAACCGACCCGAGGGCGAAAAGATAATGTTTATATGGTTGTTATTGCAGTTGGTTGAGGTTGATTATTTGCCATATTTTAAGATAGATCTGTCGCAGGCAATATCACTTCCTTTAGGATTCTGGTTTGAATCTTATGATGCGGACGGTGGAGTATTGATGACATCATTTCGTGTAAATTTTATTGTAATAACCCTGTTTAAGATATCGCTGTTTAGAAAAAGGTATATGAACTATTTCAGAAAGCAGGTTATAAAGCCTGTAGATTCTGATAAAATAGACAGATTTGTTGCTCATGTAGTTAGTATATATTCGTTTGGTGATGATAAGTATATGCTAATTCTTGACAGATTAAATGGCAATAAGAGTTATGCCATACAGATAAACAAAGATGATAAACTTGATAATAACAGGAGCAGCTATCTGCTTTGTGTTATAGATACCAATAAAACAGATGAAGAGTCGTTTAAACCTTATGAGTTCAGAGATGTATGTTATGTGAACATATCGGGTTATCTATCATCAAAAAGAGACAGGGTGCGAAAGAGAGTTGTAAGGAGATAAGCATAATTTATGAAGTACTCTATTGAGCTATAGTGATAGAGATAAAGTAATATTATTACTATATTGCTATACTCTTACAGCTAAAATATTACACAAATGAGATACGTTTTAATTATTGCAGTAGCCACATTTTTTATTGTGGGATGTTCTGAAAAACAGAGCAGATACAAAGCCATTGTTCAATCGGAGTTAGACAAAGAGGTTACACGTGATAATCCGGGTATACTTGTTGCTGTAAATGCCCCTGATAATAACATAATATTTTCAGGAGCTTCAGGAGTGTCTGATATAGAGAGTAAAACAGAGTTAAAGAGATCGCAGACATTCAGAATTGCCAGCGTAACAAAAACGTTTGTGGCTGCAACTATTCTCAGATTATGGGAAGATAACAGACTGAATCTTGATGATGCGATTACCAAATATATCTCAAAAAATCATACTGATACACTTAAGAGCGGAGGGTATGATGTAGATAATATTACAATAAGACACCTGCTTACCCACTCAAGCGGAATGTCAGAGCACACCTCTTCGTATAAATTTAAAGCAGATTTTCTGAAGGCCAGACATGTATGGTTTCGCACTGAGCAGGTTAACGATCTTATTAAATTCTCAGAACCGGCGGGTGGTGTAGGAGAGAGGTTTAGCTATTCTGATACTGGTTATATTCTGCTGGGAGAGATAATTGAGCATGTTACCGGAAAATCTATGGGCAATGCAATTACCGAGCAGCTAAAACTAAAAGAGCTTGGACTGAATGATATATATATGGAGGATTTTGATGGTGATTTTACCGGACGTAGAGTTCATCAGTATCACGAAGGTGTTGATACGTACAATTTTCATCCATCGTTAGATTATTATGGTGGCGGAGGATTGTTATCTACAACAGCTGATTTGTGCGGGTTTTTTCAGAGTTTGTTTAATAACAGAGTATTTAACAACAGAAGTACACTTGATACAATGCTTAAACCTGTAGAGTATGATACTGAACAACCATTAGATTACAGAATGGGTATATGGCGTATTGAGATAGATGGTAAAGAGGCATTTACTCACTCCGGATTCTGGGGTACACAGGTTGTTTATATACCAGAGATTAAAACAGCCATTGCAGCAAACTATAGTCAGCGTTGGCAAAATGGAGGCATAGCGCCTGTAATACCAAAGGTTTTGAAGATAATATCAGACAAAAAGTAGATATATTATTAATAGGATATTTGGCAGCCTCTTTTTTTAAATGCTTTTCAGATGCTCCATAAACTTATCCATTGATTCGAAACCATTTTTTTTACGCATTCTGTACTTTATCATCTCTACACCTTGTGCTGATATGTTCATCTGAGCGGCTATCTCTTTTACAGAGTAGTTTAGTTTCAGCAGAAAACAGACCAACTCTTCGTTTTTTGTAAGATCAGGAAAATGAACTTTTATTCTGGCTTTAATCTCCACAAAATTTTCCTCAAATTCGTCCTGAACAGCAAGAATATCCTCAAAAATACTGCGCATTTTAATACAATGTTCATTATACATTCTGGTATTGGTATCTGAATGATTATTAAGCTCTTTAATTATTTGACTGTTTATGCTGTTACCATGTTTTATCTTTAGAATAAATGTATTAAAGTTATGCTGTAACTGTTCAGAGAAGTTATATGCAGCATTTGCCTTCTCTTTTGAAAGATTCAGTTTATAATTTGTACGTTCAAGTTCCTGTTGTTTATTGTTAAGAGTGCCTCTTTTGTGTCTTATTATTACCACAAATAGTATAATAACAAGAGTAAAAATTATGGCAATTAATACTATTATAAATAGTTGTATTTGCTTCTGTTTTTGTAAGTTTTCTAACTGTTTCTTTGTTTCATTATCTGATAAACATATTGCATTTAAATCAGTTTCTAACTGATATTTATAAAAATAGTTCTGATTATACTTAGTGTTTGCACTATCCAGATATTTTTTTGCATTTACAAAGTTTGAGTACAAATCATTTATATCTTCTCTGTTAAAGGCTTTATCTGCTAATGTAAGATATATTGAACTTGTTTGTTTGTAATCTTTGTTTGCTTTACAGTAATGTAGTGCGCTGTCTGTAAAACAGTATTTTTTACCCGATGAGTCGTAATCGGTATTTAACAGAAACAGATTATAGTAGAATGCAGCCATTATGTTATAATCTGAGTAATCTAAACCTTGTTTATACATCTCATCATATAATCTATATGCCTCCAGATGCCTGTTGGTCATGTGCATAACCGAAGCCAGATTAATTCCTCTTATTGCTGATACTTTTTTATTGTTATTGGTTTTACTTAAACTGTATGATAATTTATAACAGTTTAATGCTTGATTATAATCGTGTTTTGCAAAGTGTATATTACCTTTTGTTGTGTAATTTACAGCCATTGCTAAAGTATCTGATATGTTTTTATTTATCCTTATTGCTGAATCAATAATAGTTAGAGCCATATTGTAGTGTTTAGCTCTTTTATAAACAATAGCCTTAAAATTCATAAGTTCAGATATATTACTTGCATTATCTGTATCTGATATCTGTTCAGCTTTTTCTATATACAGCACAGCCTGACTATGGTTGCCCATTTTATCATAAATACGAGCAACTGATATATAGGCATTAAACAGATAAGAGGAGCTATCAACCTCTAACATATCTTTAGCTTTAAGATACTCCTGTTTTGCTTTTTGTAACATATTAGATTGTTCATACATATCTCCTGTGAACAGATAGTTTTTTCCTAACTCAGATCTGTTACCAGTACTATTAAACAAGTTATTCGATAACATTATAATCTTCATACTTTCCGGTATTGAATCATTTTTGAGATAGTACTTAGCTCTGTTTCGTAAATATATTGCTTTCGCAATATTAGTTTTGTTTTTATAGCTTCTCCAACAACTGTCATTAGGAAAAATGTATCTGTTGTTTTCTATGTCGGAGATGAAATTATACTCTTTTGATTGCTGCGAAAACAAGAAAAACGGAGTAAAAAACAGATATGATATTAAGATCAGATAGCGCATGTTTTTTGTATGTAAATATAGAGTATGGTACCTCTACAAATACAAAATCAGACTATGTAAAAGCATTGTAGTATCACTGTAAAAGTATTGTAATAATCTATGCAAACGGGTTTTCTCATGTTAAATCTACTTTTGACTCCTAGCTAATAATTAATGTTTAACCAAAACAATAGATCATGAGAAAGTTATACTTTGCTATTATTTTAACACTTTTTACGCTCAATATATGTGCTCAGAAAGTACCAGAAGAGTCCTCATCAAGAATTAATACTTATGCAGGACTTAGCTGGAAGATATCTAAACACTGGATAGATACATTAAAGAAGTATAATGGTGGCGAAAACTGGACAGTGAAGAAAGCATCTGAATTTTTAAGAAATAAACAATCTCCATATTGGACTGTAACTAAAGAGGCATATCAGATGGATATACCATTTGGTACAGGAGAAGGACAGCAGCGTTATCCGGGTACGTTACACAGATGCGATTTAAGTAATAATAATCTTACAGGAGCTCTTGCTGATAATCCAATATACAGATGGAGTGATGCAGGAGGATATGAACATGGTATTTTTAGCGTTTTATCAGAGTTCTATTTCAGTTATAATAAATTAACATCAGTAACAGCTGACTTTATGCATGGTTATACTGCATATCAGGGAACTCAGTTTATGGCATTTGATCATAATCAGATAACAGAATTTAATATCTCATTGCATTATGGAGGCGGAGGAGATTCTCACGGAGCCATTAGAATATGGTTAAATAACAATAAACTATCTGCTTATAATTCTGAATGGGGAACTTATTGGCATGGTGATATGTTGTGGTTTATGAGGAGTAGCGCAAAGTTCTTTAGGATTGAGAATAACATGTTCAATTTTAAGGAGATGAAAAAACTATACAATAAGGTAGAGGAGAGGGTGAATTATAAATGGACTCTTGGAGGAGTTAAACGAGATCCGGAGTTTAAATTTACATACGCACCGCAGCTACCTCAGGGTACAGCTACTACCAAAACACTTGCGGCCGGTGATAATTTCAGCCTGAGTTTTGAATTACCTGATGCTGATAATAAATATATATGGGAACTAAACGGAAAGGAGATTCCATTAACTGAGGGTAAAACATTTAGTGCAGATATGAGTACTGCACGCGCAGGAATGTATCGTTGTAAGGTTACTAATCCCGCTTTGCCGGAGTTAACAATTTACTCTAAGGCGCAAATGCGATTTCTGGATAAGCCAGATAATAGTGCCCCTACAGATTTTAATATAAATAATAACAGAGCTCTGGCAAATTCGCCACAATGGACTGTAATTGGTCAGTTAGATGGTGAGGACCCTGATAGTGATAAATTATATTTTCGCTTAGTTGATTTTGAGGGAGATAATGCAGATTTCCGTATAATTGATGGTAACACATTGGTATCGTCAACTATACTGTTTGAGTGGACGTATAAAACAGAATATAATGTACGCATACAGGCTTATGATATTTATGGAGGAACCTATAACAAAGAGATAACTATTACCAAAGGAGAGGTTACAGGAGCTGTACCAACAGCCGTAAAACTTAGTAATCTGACTATTGATGAAGATAAGATTGGTAATGTTGGAGATTTTAAGTTATCGGGTGTTGAGACCTCAGAGTTTACATTTACCTTATCTGATAATGTAAAGGATAATAGATTTTTTACAGTATCAGGAGCAACGTTAAAAACCAAAATAGAGCTTAATTATGAGGAGCAGCGCTATTACACAGTTCGTGTTACTGCAACAAAAGGCGATGTATCAATAACAAAAGATTTTGTTGTAGAGGCAATTAACGTTAACGATGCACCAGGTGGCTTAATTATTACCTCAAACAAGATTGAGATAGGAAAGCAACCGGGTACATTAATAGGTCTGTTGGTTGCAACAGATGATGATCCGGACGATACAGTTTTTGAATACTCATTTGCCGAGGGTAGCTCAGAAGAGTTTATAATTCGTAACGGAAACCAACTACAAAGCAAAAAGGAGTTTATCAGGAGCGATATTAACACATATCCTATAAAAGTAAACGTAAAGGATGATCAGAACGCTAAATCTGTGTTTACCCTGAATATAGAGGTTGTAGATAATGCAGATCCAACAAAAGCGGCAGTTGTTCTGAGTAACTATATTGCAGATGAAAATCAGTTGCAGAAGGTAGGTAATCTATCGGTAAACCAGGGGGGTAACTATGCCTATGAATTGATATCCGGCGAAAATGCAGAGCATAATAGTTGGTTTGAGATAGAAGGAAGAGAGCTTAGATTAATAAAAAAGGTAAACTATGAGACTGTTAAACTACTGAATATACGTGTAAAAGCAGGAACAATTGAGACTCCAATTGATGTAATTGTACGTAATATTAACGAGGAGCCAATATCAATAGGATTAACCAAGTTCAGAATAAGCGATGATGCTAAAGTGGGGGATATTGTTAGTAAACTGATTATGAAAGATGAGGATGCCGATATGGGTATATTCACTATAGAGTCATCTGAGTATTTTAAGGTTGAGAATGATGATTTAATATTGATTAAGGATGCAGATAAAGCTGTTTATCCGGTAAATATATCGGCAACAGACGGACAATTTACCATTACACATAAATTTGAGTTATTGGGCAGAGCTGCAAACAAAAAACCTAATAATATTGGTCTGAGTAACTTTATAGTAATGTCTGACTGGACAGCAGGAACAGAGATAGCAAAAGTAAGTGTTAATGACGATAATAGTGATCAGGATATAAGCATTACACTGAAATCAGGCGATGATAACGATTATTTTATTATTGATAACGGCACTCTTAAATTAAATAAGGATATTGGTGATCATGGTAACAGGTTTACAATAACAGTTATAGCCAACGATGGAGAATTTGATCATGAACAGGATTTTGATCTGTATATACCAACAAATAGTCAGGGAACCAATATTATCAACATAGATGATGTAACAAGTGCCAGAGTCTATCCAAATCCTGTAAACGGAACGTTGAATGTAAACCTTAACAATAGTTACCGTGGCAATGTAATATTTGAGTTATATAGTCTTAGTGGTTTTAAAGTTTCACAAAGCTATCTGAATAAGCAGAGCAATGATGCAACAGGTACAATTGATACTCAGAATATAAACTCAGGCGTATATATTCTTAAAGTTACACAAGGGACAAAACAGAGTACTTTGCAAATTATTAAAAGATAATGTCTATTCGATTAACTTATACAGAACCATTACCAGACATTAGATTGGTCTGTATGTAAAAGTTATCTAAAGTCCGATTAAGAGGCTACTCATATATGATGTGGGTAGCCTCTGCCTTTTATAGATATAGATCTAATATAACCTGTTACATCTCCTCCTTTATCTTATTTCTGTGATTCTCGCCCCACTGGTAAAGCTCAAATATAACCGACTGGCATGTTTTACCGTACTCAGTTATGCTGTACGTTACAGTTACAGGTCTTGTATCTTCAACAGTTCTCTTAACAAGCAGGTTCATCTCAAGCTCTTTAAGCTCTTTTGATAACATCTTTGGTGTAATATCTCCAATCATTCTCTGTAACTCCTTAAAACCAGAGGTCTCCAGATATATTAATGCTCCAATAATTGGTATCTTCCATTTGCCACTAAATATCTCTAATGCATCGCGGACAGCAAGTATCTTAGTACTGCACTCCTTCATATCTGTCTTCTTCTCGCCAACTCTTTTTATCTCTAATGCCATATCTCTATCTGGTATACTTCTGAATATTGGTATATATTATATATCTGGTTACAAATCTACATCTTATAATAGATATATCCAAAATGGCTGCTTAATACAGTCATCTGTAAATAAGAGGTAATACGTATGTAATATGCTGATTATATGCATGGTATTGTAGGTTGTTTCTGGTTTGGAATACCATATACAATCTGTAAAATACAGTAATGCCTTTGTAATGCCCGGTTTTATTAATGGTATATTCAAGGATACTAGTATCTTTTGGATACTTAGTACCTAAAATAGATCGATCTGCTATATATTTGCACAAGAACAATTACAAAATATAATAGATATGAGAACAATAGAGAAAGTCAGGACACCGGAAACAGAATTCAGAAATCTAAAAGATTACCCTTTTGCACCAAATTACATTGAGGTAACCGGAGGTTTAAGATTACATTATGTAGATGAAGGTAAAGAGAATCCAAAAACTATCTTTTTGCTTCACGGTCAGCCATCATGGAGTTATCTGTATCGTCATATGATTCCTCAGTTGGTTAATGCAGGATTCAGAGTAATTGCACCAGACCTTATAGGTTTTGGAAAATCAGACAAACCAGTAAACTCTGAAGATATAACATTCCAGAACCATGTTACATGGATGTCGGAATTTGTGAATAAACTAGGAATAACTAATGCAGCTGCATTTATGCAGGATTGGGGCGGAATGATAGGGTTACGTGTATTGGCAAACAACCCAACATGGCTGAAACGATTGGTAGTTGCAAATACAGCGCTTGCAGAGTTTAAAGGTTTAACAAAGTGGTTGGTTCCTAAAATGATTAACAGAACAATTGCCAAAAGTGGTAAACCAACATTAATAAATCTTGAAGCAAAAACAGACTATAAAAACTGGGTAGGATATTTCAGAAGTTCAGAGAGACTGGATATTGGTAAAGTAATGCAGATTCTAACCACAAGCGAACTGGATAGGGATGAGATGAGAGCCTATAATGCTCCGTTTCCGGACGAGACATACTATGCAGCACCGCGTAAAATGCCGGAGATTGTTGCAACAGACCTTACAGCAGTAAATAAAGATTGGGAAAAGTTAAAAAGGTGGAATAATCCGGTACTTACACTGTTCAGCGATGAAGATCCGTTTCTGAAAGATCAGGGATACGATAAGAAGTTTCAGAAAAACTTTAAAGGAGCCAAAGGTCAACCACATATCACGGTAACAAATGCATCGCACTTTTTGCAGGAAGACCAGACAGAGATGTTGCTAACCAGGATATTAAACTGGTTAAACGATACAAAATTTTAATTACAAACATATATCAGAGCCCTTGCAAAATAGATTAAGCAAGGGGTATAATTTAAAACTTATAGAGGTATGAAACGAGCATTAGAAATACTAAATCATGCTGGTTCCATATGACCTTTTAAAAACAAATTTAGACATATGAAAATTTTAGTAGTAGGCGGAACAGGAATTATAGGAAAAGCAGTAGTTAATATCCTTAAAGAAGAGCATGAAGTTATTGCAACAGGTAAAAACAATGGCGATTATAAGCTGGATATAGAAGATAGTGCAGCAATAGCCAAAATGTTTCAGGATATTAAGGATATAGACGGAGTTATATTAACAGCAGGTCATGGCAATCTGGCACCACTTAATATGTTGACTGATGCCGATATAGATATGGCTCTTAATAATAAACTAAAAGGTTCTGTTAACCTGATAAGAGAAGGATTAAAACATGTTAAAGAGGGAGGTTTTATTACCGTTACAACAGGAGCTGCAAGCCACACTCCATTTCCGGGAGGATCATCAATTAGCATGGCATGTGCTGGAGTAGAGGCGTTTGTTAAATCCGTTGAGATAGAGAAGGATAAAGATATCAGGGTTAATGTAGTGCGTCCGGCAATGGTAACAGAATCAATGGAACTGTACAAACTTGATGTACCATTCTCGGTATCTGCTTACGATACAGCCAGAGTTTATAAAGCTGTTACAGAACTTAAAGAGTCAGGTAAAATGTATAATGTAGAGGAGTGTCTTGAGATTATAGACAATCAGTAAATTGTTCTCATAAGTACTGGCAGCATAATAAGCTGCCAGTACATTAAAACATATATAGTTATGGACAAAAATATTTCAGCAAAATTTCCGTTCGAATCAAAATATATTGATGTTAAAGGAAGCAAGATTCACTATGTAGACGAAGGTGAAGGCGATCCGATACTGTTTATTCATGGTAATCCAACATGGTCATACATATGGCGGAATATTATACCGTATGTAACCGACAATGCCAGAGCAATAGCTGTAGATTTAATAGGCTTTGGTAAATCAGATAAACCTGATATAAACTATGGTTTTACAGATACCTATGCATATCTGGAGGCATTTATAAAGAAGTTAAATCTGAAGAATATCACCATTGTTGTTCAGGATTGGGGATCAGGGCTCGGTTTTCATTATGCAAACAGGCATCGCGATAATATAAAAGGTATAGCATTTATGGAGGCAATGTATGAGCAAAAGAAGTGGGATAATCTCTCCTTCAGCCTTAAGATGGCAATGAATATTATGCGATCTAAACCAATAAGTTGGCTGATGCTTGGTGTTGGAAACATGTTTGTAAAAAAGATGCTTCCTGACTGGGTAGAGAGAGGTTTAAGCAAAGATGAGATGGCTAATTATCTTATGCCCTTTAAAACACTAAAAAGCAGAAAACCTGTTTACAGATTTCCGGGCGATGTACCAATTAAAGGCAAACCCGAGTACTCTGCCAATGCCGTTGACTCTTATAACAGATGGCTGCAACAGACAGATATACCAAAGATATTGTTCTATGCCGATCCGGGAATGTTAATACCTATTGAAGAGGTTGAATGGATAAAATCAAACTTCCCGAACATTACTGCAGTGCCACTTGGTAAAGGAACACACTTTGTTCAGGAAGATTATCCACACACAATTGGCAAGGAGTTAAAGGAGTGGTATAACAGAATATGATCAAATATAAAATTGCAATAAGATGATTCATGAGGGAGTAAAAAAGAGAAGGAGTCTGTTCAGACTTGAATATTCTCATACAATTAATATTAAATCAGACTCAAAAAGAGTCTGGGAACTACTTACAGATCACAGAGACTACTCTGATTGGAACTCGACCGTAAAGACTTTTAAAGGCGAATTTGTTGAGGGTAATACAATTGAGATGACAGTACCAGAGGTAGAAGGCAAAGTATTCAGAGCAAAGGTAAAAGAGATTGTACCATACAAAAGGATGTTATGGACAAATGGATCTCCTGTAACACTTCTGGGTAAAAGAAGTTACAAACTCTCAGAACAAACTGATGGTACAACAATGTTAGAGGTTAAAGAGATATTCTCAGGGCTGTTTGTTCCGTTATTTGTAAAAAAACTGCCGGATCTTACACCTGTGTTTAAACACTTTGCACAAGATATTAAACGCATTGCAACCGCCAAAGAGCTAATGTTTTTATTCATATAACCAAAAAATATTTAGTTAATAAAACTAACCGCTTATTCCTTTACAAGTACACTCCATTAAAAAATACCAACCACCCACAAACTGAGAGCAGCCATTCATTTTACAACATAAGAACATAGAATAAATATCACTATAATTACTATGTCAAAAGCCGGAGTAACAATACAGCTCTTGTTATACAAAATCCGGTTGATAATAAGTAATAGTGTCTTTATGGAATATACTCTATTAGCAAAAGTATTAGGAATACTGGGTCTTATACTGGCAATACTGTCGTTGATATTTGGCGCCATACCATGTTTTGGCTTCTATGCATTAACACCTGCTATTGTTGCTGTAGCACTATCTACAGTATCGCTTATACTGTTCATTAAAAGCAAAAGAAGAAGCACAATTGCAATAGTAGCTCTTAGTATTGGAGTGTTGGCAATAGTAATATGCATTATGCAGTACTACTTCTTTGGTTTTGCAATAGACTTTCAGAAAGAGTATATGGACCATATAGAACAGATTCAGGACAATCATAATAAATAGAGTATATATGTTAACCTGGTTTAAGATACAACTAAGCAGACCAAACAGCGACTATCATATATTCAATCTGCTACTGTTTCTTGCCATTGTTGCTCTTATAATAATACTCAAAACCAATATAGTAACATTAACATGTCCATACGCTAAGGCAGGTATAGAGTGCCCTACATGTGGACTTACAAGATCATTTAAATCACTACTGAATGGCAATATAACAGGTATAAATTTTAAACACACAATGCTGTTTATACTATTTACATCTCAGTTAATAATCAGACCAACCATTAGTTATCTTATACACACTCAACAAAGAGTCAGATTAATCAGAAACACAGATATAGCAACATCCTTTTTAGCTACATCTATTGTACTATATAAGCTATTAACTTAAAATAATATAAACATGAAACTCCCTATAAAATTATTAATACTTGCAATAATAGATTTCATGCTAATTTGGCTCTGGACATCAGGTGTAAAACCAGCAAACGGTGTTGCTATATATATAATATTTGTAGTACCATTAGCATTCATAATAAATATGGTTATAGCCCTCATTCTTCTTATAATAAAGAAAAAAGAAGCTGCATTGCTATTCTCAATAAATTCAGTTATAGCTGCAATAATAATGGGTGTACTATTCTGGAACGCTATACAGCCATAAAAACAATAACAGATATACATACATCTGCTTAAGCAGATTTATAAACTAAATAAATATGACAGAGATAGAAGAAAAAGAGAAGCTTAAAGAGATTACAGGGTCGGTAATGGAGAGAATAGACGCACTGCTTGTTGAAGGAAGACGTTACGTTACAGATATCAAAACTGACTCATACGGATATTCAGGAGGTATAATAAACTTCTATGAAGATGATGTATTGATAACAGTAATGAATTGTGAAAAACTTAATAAATGCAGTGATAGCGATTTTGAAGAACATACAGAGCCAATAGAAGATATAGTTGGAGATGTTTTTATGAAATTAAAGAGTATCTACCCTGCTGATACAAAAATAAATATAAACTTTGAAAAAGGAGGTGAGTTTAATGTTAAAGCCTTTGGTATAACAGAGCTTATAGATGATCTGAAAAATGGGATAGAACAATCGTTTGCAGCTCAGGAAGCAAAAGAAAACGGAGAAGAATACAGAACAGAGACAGTAATAAGATTCAGACAGGAGGCTGATGAACTGGGAAGTTTTATTGAGTGTACAGAGTGGGTAAACAATACTCCTTCATCATATGATTTCTTTGCTCCGGACGATAACGAAATAGTAAAGTCTATATATAGTAAACTGGAGGATAAACCAGAAAGTTTATATATAAGCTATTGCGATAACAAAATTGAGATACAGTCAGAGCCCGCAATGGAGCAGTATGGTATGAAAAAGCAGACCATATTTGATATTGAACTGGAACCAGAATTTAAGAAACGTAAAGATTCGCATAATGAGGCGGTAAAAATGCGCCATGATCTGTTTCGTTCAATTGGCGATATGGACGAACGTGTATTATACCTGCGTATTGGTGGATTCAGAGATCACTCATGGCCTGAGGATAGCACAACACATAGCTCCGCAAAGATGAGGGTTATATATACCGATAACTCAACAATATTAATAACCGACGGATTAACAGATGTATACTCTAAAAAGAGTCTGGATGAGAATCTTGAATATAATGGCCTTGGAGTAGAGTTCTATATGGAGTTCTGCGGAAAGGTTCCGTTTAAGATAATACATGAGCATTTTGCCATGGCGCTTATAAATACTACATCGCAAATAGCAATACAGCATCAGACCTTTAAAGACTTTATGTTAAGAAATAATCATACTACAATTGAGTTCAGAGATGATAATATAGAGTTGTGGATAAACAAAGAGAACCATGCAAACCATAATGCAGATAGCTTCCTTGTTAAAGATAGATTCTATAACGACGATAGCTTTGCAGTAATGTTAGGAACAGAATCTAAAAACGTACCCAAAAGTGCAAAACTGAATAACGAAGAGATTCTTCTTGTAAACATTAAACCTGTAGATAGCAAGTGGCTTATAGCAGATAAACTAAGAAACAGCGATAATAGCAAAGCATCAGCGGCAAGAGAGGCTATAATTAAAGAGTTCAAAGATACAGATGAGTGGAATCTTGTTCCGGTAACATATCACGATAAATATATAGAATCGGCACCAGAATCTGATGGAATAGTTACAGGTTCATTATTCCCGTTTGGTAAGGTGTAGTAATATCCCTGTTGTAATTTTTTGGTTTAAGAGAAGCTGTTTTACACTCCTCTTAAACCAAAAACAAAACAACTGTATGAAACTAAGTATGGTAAAGAGTTTTCAAACACAGGAGGATGATTATAAATACGGAGTTACATCTGACCTTTAAAAGACAAATTTAGACATATGAAACGAAACATGAGAATAGTCATTCACACACACGAGGATGATTATTATGCGGAGTTCCATCTGACAAATGAAAAACAAATATAAACAGATGAAACGAAGCAGGAGAAAGAATTTTCACATACACGTGAATGATTAAATTATGCGAGTTCCATATGACCTTTAAAAAACAAATTTAGACATATGAAAAAGATTATAGTAACCCTTATTGCAGCGTTAAGCATAACAGCAAGTGGATATTCACAGAATATTATCCACTTCTTTAAGAACGTACCCGATAGCGCTATTATGAATATATCTAAATATGAGCGCGAAAAAATAGTAAAACAATCTATAGATAACAGATCTGACGATGATGCACATAAGGATTTGAATATTGATGGTGTAAATTACGCCTTTAATGTGGTTGATATAAGGAATGGTTATCTGAGTCTTACCGGTTTTTTCGAGGGAAGATTCCAGATGTGTTATTGGAACCTGAAAAACGGAAATAAATTTATTGCTGTATACTGTGAGGATCACCATACCTTAGGTGCTGTTGTAGGAAGCCTATGTTTTTATGAGTATAACGGGAAAAGCTATAAACCAATAGATAGAGACAAAGTAATACCAGACGTTTTTGACGATTTTTTAGGCGATAATAAAGAGGCTAAACTAAAGAAAATGGGAGAAGATGAAACATATGCATCGGTAATATATCAACTACCACGCAGAGGAAAGAATATTATTGCCAAATGGGGTAATATGGACGGACAGGAAGCATACAGAGAGTATGGTATAGGCGATAGAATGGTGTTAGTATGGAACAACGGAACATTTACCAAAGGCAAGATATATTGGGAAAAGAGATAAACAGACAATGAATATTGAGGATAAAAGAAGACTAAAAGCATATATTACTGGTCATGACTCTGAGCACGATGTAATAGAGGTATAGCTATTAAAAAAGCATTCATATTTAAACCACCTTGTTATAAGGTAAATAGTATAAAAAAACAATGACAGATAACGAGATAAAACTAGCCAATAGTTTAAGACTTAAGATTAAACGGGGTAAGAACACTGAGGTAATTGAGATACTTGAAAAACTTGGCGTTAATTGTGTTATACACGACATAGGAACCCCACTTAATGTAGCATGTATTTTTAAAAACAGAGATATTGCAGAGTACTGTATAACAAAAGGAGCTGATCTGAACAATAGAGATATCTATACAGATACACCCCTTATAACCTGCTGCAAAAATGGAGATACAGACATTGCTAAGCTACTAATAGAGAATGGTGCCAATATAAATGCAAAAAACAGATATGACAGAACTGCAATTGCAAGATTTATATCAGACAACCATACCAACCTCAATTTTATAGAGTATCTTCTGCAAAAAGGAGCAGACCCCACTATCTATGAACAATATAGCGAAGGCGACCCGCGCATATCAACATTTACCGCTTATGACTATGCAGTAAAAGAGATAAAAAACCCTGAACTTATTAAACTACTTGATAAATACACAAAATAGCCAACCACTAACAGTATCAAATAAAGAGATATAGCGATCTCTTAGCGTAGAAGAAGAGGTCTATTGAGAATAGACAAAGCAATGATAATGTAGAATATACCATAAACCAATCTCGCTTAGAGTAGAGCGAATTGTCAAAGTAATGTTCTATCATAATACAACCGTCACTGTCGGAGCTACCAGTAAATCTCTTCTTAATCTTGAAATCCTGTTATCCTGAAATCCTGTCCCAATCCTGCCATCCTGAAATCCTGTTATCCTGTCCTAATCCTGTCCCAATTCTGTTTTTCTCATATATAAACGGTTTCTGTTATTGACTTGTGTTCATAAATGTAATATCTTATATATATAAACCAATATAATTTACAATGGATCTGTTTGATAAAACCAAGAACCTTGGAGAGTTAGGAGAGTATGCAACTGATGTTTTCGGATATATAGCATATCCAGAACTGGAAGGTGAAATTGAACCCTATATGAAATTCAAAGGCAAAGAGATGTTAGTATGGAGTATAAACAACTACTTAGGATTAGCCAATCATCCTGAGGTAAAAGCTGCCGACTGCGAATCATCGGCAAAATGGGGATTAGCTTACCCTATGGGATCGCGTATAATGTCGGGGCAGACAAAATACCATCAGCAATTAGAAGATGAACTGGCTGATTTTGTTGGTAAAGAGGCAGCATTTGCCGTTAACCTTGGCTTTCAGGCAATGATATCGTTAATAGACTCGCTTGTAGGACGTAACGATGTAATAATATACGACTCCGACTGTCATGCATGTATTATTGATGGTATGAGAATTCATAGCGGAAAACGATTTGTATACAAACATAACGATATGGAGAGTCTTGAGAAGAGACTCATTACTGCAACAAAGCTTTGTGAGAAACAGAACGGCGCTATACTGGTAATATCAGAGGGTATATTTGGTATGGTAGGCAACATTGGCAAAATAGATAAAATTGCTGCCCTTAAAAAGCGGTATAACTTCCGTCTGCTTGTAGATGACGCACATGGATTTGGTACACTGGGCAAAAACGGAGGCGGAGTTGGAGAGCATCTTGGTGTTACAGACGATATAGACATATACTTCTCAACCTTTGCAAAATCAATGGCTAGCATAGGAGCCTTTATAGCAGCTAAGAGAGATATAATATACTACCTTAAACTGAATATGCGATCGCAGATATTCTCAAAATCTATGCCTATGCCAATAGTTATAGGGGCACTTAAACGCCTTGAGATTATAAAAAGAGAGCCTGAACTACGCAAAAAACTATGGCGTAATATAAACAAGCTAAAAAGTGAGCTAAAAAACGAAGGGCTTAATATAGGAGACTCTGACGCTACAGTTACCCCAGTGTATCTTAAATGCGATGTATATCAGGCTATGAAACTAATAATAGACCTGCGCGAGAACTATAAAATATTCTGCTCAATGGTAAAATACCCCGTTGTTCCAAAAGGCATTATATTAATAAGATTAGTGGCAAATACAAGCCATACCGATGCCGATATAATGTATACAGTAAAATCAATTAAAGAGGTATCAGATAAACTTAAAAATGGCGTATACGACAAAGTAGAGATAAGCAACATGACGTTGTCGTAAAACAAAATATCCCCTGACACAATCCCGTTCAGGGGATTCTATCAGAACATGAAAACAAATATCTACAATTACAAAACGTACCATAATGGATCTGTTTAATAAGATTAAAAATCTGGGCGAACTAGGTATCTGCTCAGACCAGATATACGGCTACCTTGTATATCCAGAGTTAGAGGGCGAGACTAAAACCTATATGAAATTCAGAGGCAAAGAGATGTTGGTTTGGAGCATAAACAACTATCTGGGGCTAGCCAACCACCCTGAAGTGAAAAAGATCGATAGTAAAGCATCGGCAAAGTGGGGTGCATCATACCCAATGGGATCAAGAATGATGTCAGGACACACAAAATACCACCAGCAGTTAGAGAACCAACTGGCTGATTTTGTTGGTAAAGAGGCGGCATTTGCTGTTAACCTTGGTTTTCCGGCAATGATATCGTTAATAGACTCGCTTGTAGGACGTAATGATGTAATAATATATGATTCTGAGTGCCACGCATCTATTATAGACGGAACCAGATTTCATATAGGTAAAAAGTTTGTATACAGACATAACGATATGGAGAGCCTTGAGAAGAGACTCATTACTGCAACAAAGCTTTGTGAGAAACAGAACGGCGCTATACTGGTAATATCAGAGGGTATATTTGGTATGGTAGGCAGCATTGGTAAAATAGATAAAATTGCCGCTCTTAAAAAGAGATATAACTTCCGTCTGCTTGTAGATGACGCACATGGATTTGGCACACTGGGCAAAAACGGAGGAGGAATAGGTGAACACCTTGATGTTACAGACGATATAGATATATACTTTACAACCTTTACAAAATCAATGGCAAGTATGGGAGCCTTTATAGCTGCCAATAAAGATGTAATACACTATCTTAAATTCAATATGCGATCGCAAATATACTCCAGAGCTATGCCCCTTACAGTAGTTATAGGAGCACTTAAACGCCTTGAGATAATTAAACGCGAACCGGAACTACGCAAAAATCTATGGCAAAATATTAAACTGTTAAAGAGCGAACTTAACAGAGCCGGACTAAATATAGGAGACTCAGATGCAACAATAACCCCGGTATACCTTAAATGCGATATACAACAGGCTATAAAACTTATTATAGACCTGCGCGAGAATTACAGAATATTCTGCACAATGGTAAAATACCCCGTTGTACCAAAAGGTGTTATACTTATAAGACTGGCGACAAATACAACACACACCAAAAAGGATATTCTATACACCGTAAAATCGCTAAAAGAGGTATCAGACAAACTCAAAAAAGGAGAATACAACCATACAGACATAAAAGAGATGATACAACACTAAAACACACACAATACAACAAAACCACTATCACATTGAGCGGAATCAGAACATATGTTACCAATTCCGCTCAAACTTACAAACTACACGCCACAACAAACTCCTTGAAGGAAACATAGCACAATCATGTCTTAATCCTGCCATCCTGCCATCCTGCAATCTTGTCATCTTGTAATCCTGTCCTTAATCCTAAAATCCTGTTCCAAATCCTGCAATCATGTAAGAGTTCTGTTCTATCATAACACAACGGGCACTGTCTGAGCAGGTAGATGAAGCAAATGTTTTGGGTAAGTAAAAACCAGCCATCATTACTGATTATCTCACATTTACACCTAACCAAAATATAAACCTATACTTTCTATGAAAAACTAACCATAATTACTAAATTTAGTATATGAATAAATTAGAGGAAAACTACGAATCCTCTTTTGCTGAGGTTAAAAGTTTAATATCTCAAGCTAGAGCAAAGGCAGTCAAAGTAATTAACAATGAACTAATAGATTTGTATTGGGAAATTGGTAAATATATTTCAGATAAATGTAATAATTCAAACTGGGGTAATTCTGTTGTTAAAAGTTTAGCATTATATTTAAAGAAAAAGGAGCCTAAATCTAAGGGATTTTCATCTCAGAATTTATGGAGAATGAAACAATTCTATGAATTTTATTCTCCTAACAAAAAACTCTCACCACTGGTGAGAGAAATCGGATGGACAAATAACTTATTAATCCTTTCACAGACCAAATCAGATGAAGAGAAAGAATTTTACTTAAGGTTATGTTCTAAAGAGAATTATTCTAAAAGAGAGTTACAAAGACAACTAAATAGTGGGTTTTATGAGAGGACAATCCTGTCGAAAAATAATATTTCACCTGTAGCCAAAGAAAAATATCCAGAGATATCAAACAATATTAGAGATATCTATTCTCTTGAATTCCTTCAACTCAAAAATAATTATAGTGAATACAATTTCCAAAAAGCAATCTTAACAAATTTAAAAGACTTTATCCTGGAATTTGGGAAGGATTTTTTATTCTAATGTATAAAACCACGTCCTATGGGCGTGGTCAGAGTCATTGGGCTCTGCCTTTAAATGACTCATTGCTATCTTAAGAAAGTTGTTCCCGCAACTTAAAAAAGAATAGCATATGAGTCGATTTAGAAAGTTAT
>JAOARD010000001.1 GCA_025210735.1 Bacteroidales bacterium | reverse complement strand
TATTGTAAGTCACAATCTATTCAGAAGTGGGGAATCCGTAGCGATATGCAACGCTACAGATGTAAAGAGTGCAGGCGAACATTCAACACATTAACATCTACTCCATTGGCGTATCTACATAAGAAAGGAAGATGGCTTGAGTATGCAAAATGCTTGAAGGATGGATTAAGCATAAGAAAAGCAGCAGCAAAGTGTGGAGTTCATAAGAATACATCATTCCGATGGCGACACAGGTTCTTACAGAATGCAAATGAGATCAAACCGGACAAGTTATCTGGTATAGTTGAAGTAAATGAGTTGATATTTGCATGGTCAGATAAAGGGAGTAAGAAATTAAGGAGAAAACCACGCAAAAGAGGATACAAATCACCAAAACATATTCCATCAAAGGACAGAGTATTCACAATGTTTTGCAGAGATAGAGGAAAGAACACATTTGATGATATTTTCTACAGATTTAGTGCAGATAATCTAAAACCAGATCTTTCATCACTTCTTACAAAGGACACTCTGTTTTGTAGTCAGAATAAGGCAGTGTATCTGAAATATACCAAGGAGAATAGTGTAAGACATGGTGTATTGAGTATACCTAAACAGGAATCTGTAAAGAAGGATATTGTACACATAAAAAATGTGGAAAAATATCAGTTCGATCTACAGGTTTGGATGGTACGTTTCAGAGGAGTGGCAACGAAATACCTACACAATTACCTGTCATGGTACCGTGAGATGGATGAATTTGATTTTGAAATCACTCCTGAGACAGTGTTGGTAAGGGCTATGAGACCAGAGAGATATAATACCAACCATTTTCGTTGACAGAACAGGAAATAGCCTACAAACCTGATACCCTTTGCAAAAAATTACATCCTAACAATAGAGCCTTATTAACTTTTTTTAGTAGCAAACACAATATTTCTATATGATATACAAGATTCGTACTACTTTTAACATCTCAATAATTATAAAATTTGTTTCAATACACGAACAAAATTCCCTCCAATAATCTTTTCTATATCTTCGTCTGAATAGCCTCTTCGTATAAGTCCTTCAACAATATCAAATGTTCTTAGTCTATGATTCAAGTCCTCTATACTAATCAAATAATCTTCATTTGTATGGCATCTGTACTTTGCTGGAGCATTCTCTAACCTATCTCTTCTATACTCCACCGGATATGCATCCTCCGATTCAAGATTCTGGTCACTACCAATGCCTACATGATCAACACCAACAAGATTAACAACATGATCAATATGATCCAGAAAATGCTCTATCGTAACAGGCTCCTTATCACGGATCATAAATCGCAAAACAGGAATTCCAATTACTCCCCCCTTCTCTGCCATTTTAATAATCTCTTCATCTGTTTTAGATCTGGGATATTCAGGCATTAATGCTTCACAAACAGCATGAGTAAAAAGCACTGGTTTATTAGAACATTCAATCGCATCTAGAGTGGTTCTTGTTCCACAATGCGAAAGATCAACAACCATTCCCAGCTCATTCATTTTACCAATAATACTCCTTCCAAAACCTGTAAGACCGCTATCAATATCACAAAATGCTCCACTACCAATATTATTCTGTTCGTTATATGTTAGTTGAGACACTCTTTGACCAAGATTATAAAACAACTCTACATCATCCACAGATCTGAAATGAACTGAATTCTGATATGATATTATCACCCCAATCTTATCACTTCTCTGCAAATTATCCAGATCCTCAGCCGACTCAATACACATAAGATATTCCGATGCCTCTTCAGTTAATCTTTTCCACTGTTTTACAGAATTTATCATTTCCTGATAATCATAAAACAACTCACCATGAGAAAATAACCTTATTCCTGATTCTTTAACACGTTTATAATCATCCTCTGTAAATACTACATCCTCACCAAACCATCGGTCAAATGAAGATTCCTCTCCCGGCAATGTTGGTTCCCCTGTAAACAGACCTAACATATCAACCGGAACCGAATTCTGAACAATAGTTATACAACGCTCACTATAAACTGACTCTTTAATAGCTGATAATGTCGCAATTATCATTAACAATCCTACTGTTAATAATAATACTAAACTAACTCTGTATTTTTTCATCAATTCTTCATCTTTAGTTTTAAAATATGTATTATATAAAATACAATAAACATTAGTTGCAACACACAACTATCTGATTTCTCAATACAAATTATTCAGTATAATTATTTTAACAATGTAAACATAATTAAATTAGTTGTACACAACAACTAATTTAATTATAAAAGAAAAGTCGCCTGTTGGGGACAGAGCGACTTTCGTTGTGTAAACTGTATTAGCAGTTCTGGGATATGCTAAAATGTAAAAGAAATACAATTAGCGTATTAAGTGTATATAGAGAGATGTCTTAAATTCATGTAAATAAAGATAATACACAAAAACAAAAAAATCAACCTGCTAAATATCAAACAGAAAACCTAACGAAAGAAATTAACTATATATCAAACTGTTATGAAAAGTATTTTTTTCGATTGTTTACCTTTTGCTAACCAAAAACAAAGGGAAAGGCGCCAAATCACCTCTCCCTTAATTTATATAATCACCTGATTATTATATCAGATATAATTCTTACTTAAGTACACCTAGCTCCTTACCAACCTTAGCAAAAGCATCTATAGCTTTATCAAGTTGCTCACGAGTATGAGCCGCAGAAAGCTGAACACGAATACGAGCTTCGTTCTTCGGAACTACCGGGAAGTAGAAACCAATTACATAAATACCTTCTTTAAGAAGAGCTGAAGCAAAATCTTGCGAAAGCTTTGCATCATACAACATAACCGCACATATTGCAGATTCAGTAGGTTTAATATCAAAACCAGCTGATTTCATCTTCTCAACAAAATACGAAGTGTTCTCATGTAATCTGTCCTGAAGTTCGTTACTCTCCTTCATGATATCAAACATTCTGATACCTGCATTTGCAACCATTGGAGGAATAGAGTTTGAGAATAGATAAGGACGTGAACGCTGACGAAGCATATCAATAACCTCTTTACGACCAGTAGTAAAACCACCAATAGCACCACCAAATGCTTTTCCTAAAGTACCTGTAATAATATCAACCTCTCCCTTAGCGTTGTATAATTCAGAAACACCTCTACCTGTCTTTCCAACAACACCTGCAGAGTGACTCTCATCAACCATTACCATTGCATTGTACTTCTCTGCAAGCTCTAAAATCTTATCAAGAGGAGCAACATTACCGTCCATAGAGAAAACTCCATCGGTAACAATTAAACGAAAACGTTGTGCTTGTGCAAGCTTAAGTTGCTCTTCAAGATCAGCCATGTCAGCATTCTTATATCTGTAACGCTGAGCTTTACACAAACGAACTCCATCAATAATTGATGCATGGTTAAGTGAATCTGAAATAATAGCATCCTCAGCTGTTAATAATGGTTCAAAAACACCACCATTAGCATCAAAACATGCAGCATAAAGAATTGTATCCTCTGTACCAAAAAACTCAGCAATCTTAGCTTCAAGCTCTTTGTGCATATCCTGTGTACCACAGATAAAACGTACTGAAGACATTCCGTATCCTCTCTGATCAAGAGCCTCTTTAGATGCATCAATCAGTCTCTGATCATTTGACAACCCAAGATAGTTGTTCATACAAAAGTTCAACACTTTCTCACCTGTTGATACAGAAATTTCTGCATCCTGCGGAGATGTAATAATTCTCTCCTCCTTATACAGACCTGCCTCTTTTATATCCTGCAGCTCTTTCTGAAGGTGCTCTTGAAAATTTTTATACATGACTTTAATTTTATTATTTTGATCACAAAATTACCACTTGCCAATCAATAAACAAATAGTAAAATTCAATATATATTGCTATTTAACACGTTCTACGGCATATTCTACTAGTGTAATAAGTGCTTTACGCTCATCAGAATCCGGATATTTATTCAAGATATCTATTGCTTTATCCCTATATTGATTCATTCTATCAATAGTATACTCAATTCCTCCACTACTCTTTACAAAGTTAACAACCTCTTTAACCTTTGTACTATTTTTATTGTGACGTCTTACAATCTTAAGTACTCTATGCTTCTCTTTAGACGATGCTTTACTAAGAGCAAAGATAAGTGGCAGAGTAAGTTTTTTTTCTTTAATGTCCTGATACGAGGGTTTACCAATAACAGAACTAGAGGTATAATCAAGCAAATCATCTTTAATCTGAAAAGCAATACCCAAATACTCTCCAAATAACCTCATCTCCTCTATAGTTTCGTCACTAGCATTAACAGAACATGCCCCATTTGCAGCACATGAAGCAATCAATGTAGCAGTTTTCTTTCTTATAATCTCAAAGTAGGTATCTTCATCAACATCCTGCTTTCTAGATTTTTCTATCTGCAACAACTCCCCCTCACTCATCTCTCGCACTGCCTCACTCATTATCTCCAAAAGATCGTAAGTCTTATGCTTTACAGAAAGCAATAATCCTTTAGACAATAAAAAATCACCAACAAGCACAGCTATCTTAGATCGCCACAAAGCATTTATAGAGAACGCTCCTCTGCGCTGATATGCCTCATCAACAACATCGTCATGAATAAGTGTTGCAGTATGTAGTAGCTCTAACATAGATGCCGCAGTATACGTCTTGTCTGTAACCTCACCCAACAATTTTGCCGTTAGAAATACAATTACCGGACGCAACTGTTTTCCTTTCCGACGATACATATAATTAACAATAGTCTTTAGAAGCGGTATATTGGTATCCATAGCTTCAAGAAAGTGTTTCTCAAAACTCTTCATCTCTTCATTTACCGGAGCCTTTATTATAGCCGACTTACTCATTAGCAAATAGTTTGTTTATCATAACATATATCTTCATATATAATATGTGTAAAGTAAAGATCAAATATAGAGAAAAGATTGTGTGAAAATCAATTTTTAGAAACAAACAGATTCCTACACAGTAACAAATTAACAGATTTTCAATACAAAGAAAGGAATATCATTATATATTTATATATTTGCATTCTTAACTTATATAGATAACCACCTAATTATTAAGATGGAAATTAAAGAATTACAGATAGAACAACTGGAAAAAGCTGCAAGCATGCTTAAAGCTATAGCCCATCCTATAAGGATTGCTATATTAAATTACCTTGACGGAGGGAAAAAACTTACTGTTACCCAAATTCACGAAATGCTTAAAATTGAGCAATCAACAACATCACATCATTTGGGAATTTTAAAAGATAAAGGTGTTTTATGTTCAAAACGAGAAGGTAAAAACACTTTTTATTTTATGAAAAATGAAAATTTGGCCGACATTATTGAATGTCTTAACAAATGTGCATGCTAATAATATTTATTAAAAGCTGTTTACAGTAAAGCAGCTTTTAATCTCAAAAACCCTGATTAACCAAGATAATCAATCGATTAACACAAAACTTTACTTTAACTAACCTGCCTGTTTATCAAATAAACAAAACATATTAATAAACAGAAATATTAGCCTAAGCCTTTTTCTTTTTTTATTCTAATTATAATAATTACTTTTGCGTGATAAAAACGGCACACTTTTTTAATGGGAAGCTGGAATGAAGAATGAATTAAAAATACCTTTTGTTGGATTAAAGGTAGGATTGCATGAGTACAGTTTAGACATTAACAGAGAGTTCTTTGAGCTTTTTGAAGAGTCGGAAATAGAAAGTGGGGACGTAAAGACTAGGATACTACTTGACAAAAAAACCGAAATGATAGTTCTTTCTGTTTTTTTAGAGGGTAGTGTTGATATAGAGTGTGACAGATGTCTTGATATATACAGCCAAAGTATAAGTTACGAAGGCAGAATATATATTAAATTCGGAGCTGAAACCGTTGAAGAAAACGAAGAGCTTTGGGTACTCTCAAACAAAGAGAGTCATATAGATCTTTCAAAATACATTTATGAAAGTATCTGTTTGAGTCTTCCGGCACAACGCATACACCCAGACGATGAGGATGGTGAGAGTACGTGTAATGCCGAAATGATGGAAAAATACAGAGAGTTGATGTCTTTTGGCAACGATGATATTGATGATGAATTCTTTAGCGACCTTGGTATTGATCTCGAAGAAGAGGACAATGAGGAAGATGATTCAACAGAGATTGATCCGCGTTGGGAGGCACTTAAAAAGTTAAAATAATAAGAATCATTAATTAAATAAATTAGTAGAAATGGCACATCCTAAGAGACGACAATCCAAGTCAAGAAGAGATAAGAGAAGAACTCATGACAAGGCTAAAGTTCCTACTGTAATGGCATGCCAAAACTGTGGAACAACAGTTCAGTATCACCGTGTATGTCCGGAATGTGGACACTACAGAGGAAAGTTAGTAATCGAGAAACAAATTGCAGAATAAAATTGGTATATTTCTGCCTTTAAAAACAGAAGCCAAAATAATACTGCATGAGAATCGGATTAGATATTATGGGTGGAGATTATGCTCCTGAAGCGATAGTTTTAGGAGCTATAGAAGCCCACAAGGTACTTTCTTCAGACGTAAGATTGGTATTGATAGGTGACCAAACAAAGATTGAAGCGATTCTTAAAGAGGAGAATTACGATGCTTCTAACTTTGATATTGTTCATACCACTGAGTGTATTGGTATGGGCGAACATCCAGCAAAAGCTTTTAAACAAAAGCCTAACTCAAGTGTAGCAATTGGTTTCGGACTGCTTCATCAGAATAAAATTGATGGTTTTGCGAGTGCCGGAAACACAGGAGCTATGCTAGTTGGTGCAATGTATACTGTAAAAGCTATTCCGGGTATTATCAGACCTTGTATTGGTAGTTACGTACCGGTTGATAACGACAAGTATTCTCTTATACTTGATGTAGGGTTAAATCCTGATTGCCGACCGGATGTGTTATATCAGTATGCAATACTAGGTAAGATTTATGCCAGCTCAGTAATGGGTATTGAAGCCCCAAGAGTTGGTCTGATAAATATAGGATCAGAAAAAGAGAAGGGGAACCTTCTTGTTCAGAGTACTCATGAACTTATGTCAGACTCTACAGATTTTAATTTTGTAGGAAACGTTGAAGGTAATGATATATTTGCCGGAGATAAGGCTGACGTTTTTGTTTGTGACGGTTTTGTTGGTAATGTAATACTTAAAGAGGCCGAAGGGTTTTATAAATTAATAAAACAGAGAGGTATTAACGACTCATATTTCGATCAGTTTAACTTTGAGAACTATGGTGGAACTCCTGTTTTAGGAATAAATAAACCTGTAATTATTGGTCATGGTATTTCTAACAAAACTGCCATTAAGAACATGGTGCTTCAAACCAAAAAGGTTATTGAAGCTGATCTATCTACTAAAATCAAGGAGGCATTTAACTAATGACAAAAATCAACGCTACAATCACTGGAATTGGTGCCGCTCTACCTGAATACGTACTTAACAATGAAGAGTTAAGTAAAATGGTAGACACTACCGATGAATGGATAATGACCCGTATTGGCATCAAAACCCGCCATATACTTAAAGAAGAGGGCAAAGGTTCGTCTGACTTAGGTGCAGAAGCAGTTAATCAGTTACTTCAGAAAACAAATACTAAACCAGAAGAGATTGATCTTATTATTTGTGCTACAGTAACTCCTGATATGCCATTTCCGGCAACTGCAAACATCATTTCAGACAAAGTTGGCATTAAAAATGCATTCGGATTTGATCTGAATGCCGGATGTTCAGGCTTCCTTTACTCATTAGCTACAGCTAGAATGTATGTTGAGTCTGGTATGTATAAAAAGGTAATTGTTGTAGGAGCTGAAAAGATGTCTTCTATAGTAAATTACCAAGACAGAACAACATGTCCTATATTTGGTGATGGCGCAGGAGCTGTTCTTTTAGAACCTACAACAGATGGTTCTGGTATTCAGGATATGATACTTCAGTCTGATGGATACGGAAGAGCTCATCTTCATATGAAAGCGGGAGGATCTGTTAAACCAGCATCTCACGAAACTGTTGATGCAAGAGAGCATTTCATCTATCAGGAAGGACAGCCTGTATTTAAAGCAGCTGTATCTAACATGGCAGATGTATCTGTTGAGATAATGGACAGAAACAATCTTACATCAGATGATATTGCATGGCTTGTTCCTCATCAGGCTAATATGCGTATTATTGAAGCTACGGCAAAAAGAATGAACCTACCTAAAGAGAAGGTTATGATAAACATTCAGGAGTTTGGTAACACAACTGCCGCAACGCTTCCGTTATGCATTTGGCAATGGGAAAAACAGCTTAAAAAAGGCGATAACATAATACTTGCTACATTTGGTGCCGGATTTACATGGGGATCTATGTATCTTAAATGGGGATACGATGGCAATAAGTAAGTAAATGTCATAAGATATAAACGAAAAAGCAGCACTTATACAAATGCTGCTTTTTTGTTTATATAATAATATTTTCTATTCCTCAGGTATCTCAAACTCTCTGCTTATTGGTTGTGCTAACGATATAAATGTTCTTGTACTTGCTATACCAGATATATGTTGCATATGATCTACCAAAACATGCATAAGATGTTCATTATCTTTACAAAAAACCTTTATAATTAAAGAGTAATCTCCTGTTACAAAATTACACTCTACAATCTCTGGTACTTCATTCAGAGCATCAATAACCTCCAGATATTTATTTGAGCTGGTAAGCAATAACCCTATATACGCACAAACACCATAACCCAAAGCTTTTGGTTTTACAACAAACCTTGATCCCTCAATAACCCCGGCATCTTCAAGCTTTTTAACACGTTGATGTATTGCAGCACCAGAAACCCCACATATCCTTGCAATTTCAAGAAATGGCATACGCGCATTACGCATAAGCAACGACAGTATTTTTCTGTCAACATTATCAATTTGATAGTTTTCGGCCATAATTCTCCTGTTTTTCTTCCATATTCGTTCAAATATATGCCATAAAATTCGAAATTAAAACCAAATATCAGACAACAATGTTGTTAAACACTACAAAACAATCAATTAAACTGCATAACATTGTAACTAATACTATTCATATCAAATACCATAAGCTTACCGCTCATAATATCTCCCATATTAAGTATTACTTTAATTACCTCAGCTGCCATCATAGTTCCTGTTATTCCCGGAAGAACACCAATTACACCTGTTGCAGGCCTTTCGTCCCAGTTTAATGGAATATCAGGAAAAAGATCTGAGTACGATGGTCCGTCTTTATAATTAAAAACAGAAACCTGTCCTTCATACTCCTTTATAGACCCAAACACCATTATTTTATCTGTTTTACTGCATAAATCATCAATAAGGTATCTTGACTTATAATTATCCGTTGCAGCCACTATAATATCATAATTCTCGGCTATTTTATCAATATTACTTTCGGTAACAAAGGTATTAAACACTTTAACCCTGCACTCCGGATTCTGACTCACTATCTTCTCTTTTGCAACAATTGCCTTCTGTTTACCTACATCAGTAAAATTATACAGAATCTGACGCTGAAGATTATTCTCACTTATTATATCACAATCAACTATTCCTATATTACCAACACCAGCAGCAGCAAGATAAATAAGCACCGGACAACCAAGACCACCCGCTCCTACAACAAGTACTCTGGCATTTAATATCTTCTTCTGTCCCTCAAACCCTACTTCCTTGAGTTGAATATGCCTTTCAAATCTTCTTATATCTTTATCTGTCATTGCTTTAATATTACTTATCTATAGTGATTACATTAACCGGGCAAATAGAAATTACTCTTTTCAGATACACCAATTCACTATCCGGTATATCAACATAAAATATATTGTTAATTTGATGAGAACCAATAAGATTTGCTTTTCCATCAGAATTATCCATTTGCCACATAAGTGAATCTAAATGCTCGCAATAACCACATCCAATACACTTACTACGTTTATGTTTAATACGCACCATTAAGGTTAATCTAACTCCTCTACAACAGTAACAAGTTTATATACCTTATCAGCTCTCCTCACAAGTTCTGATGTTACCATCGAGCACAAATCTCCTTTAACAGTTGTTTCAACAGGTTTAAGATCAACTCTAATCTCCTTAATTGTATCTTCATAAACACCTGTAGTTGGACCTATTACCAATATCTCATCACCTACAGATATCTCTCCTGTTTCCATCTTTATCTCGGCAACTCCAATATTCTTAAAGTAGTTGGTTATCTTTCCTACATAAACCTTTCTTTTAGTTGCTCTTGAGCCATATATGTGGTTCCACTCACCTAGTCTGCGTCCAAGATAATAGCCACCCCAATAACCTCTGTTATAAACAGCAGAAAGATCTGTCATCCAATTATCTATATTATCCTGAGTAAAGTCATTATTCAAATAAGCATTAATAGCCTCATTATATGTTTTAACAACCGTTTTCACATATTCAGGCCCGCGGGCACGTCCCTCTATTTTTAAAACTTTTACTCCGGCATCAAGAAGCTTGTTAAGGAAATTAACCGTACATAAATCCTTAGGAGACATTATATATTCGTTATCTATATCAAGTTGATTCCCAGTCTCCTTCTCTGTCACAACATATCCTTTACGACATGTTTGCAAACAAGCACCTCTATTTGCCGATGCATTATTCTCATGAAGACTCAGGTAACACTTACCAGAAACTGCCATACACAAAGCGCCGTGAACAAACATCTCTATCTCAATCACCTTTCCTGAAGGCCCGCATATTGATTCTCTTTCAATTGCAGCTGTTATCTCCTTCACCTGTTTAAGACTCATCTCTCTTGCCAGTACCATAACATCAGCAAAAGTCGACCAGAATTTCACCTCTTCAATATTTGTAATATTCACCTGAGTTGACATATGAATCTCAACACCTATAGATCTGGCATATTGTATTACCGATATATCAGATGCAATTACCGCAGATACACCATTCTCTTTAGCTGCATCAACAAGCATATGCATTACCTCAATATCATGATCAAATATTACTGTGTTTATTGTAAGATATGTCTTTACATTATTTTCTTTACAGATAGAAACTATCTTCTTTAGATCCTCAATAGTAAAATTGTTTGCTGATCTGGAACGCATATTAAGATGCTCCAGTCCAAAATATACAGAGTTAGCCCCACCCTGAATTGCAGCCATTAAAGATTCGTAAGAACCAACTGGTGCCATTATCTCAAAATATTCTCTGTCAACAGTTCTCATTGCATATTTTTTTTGCAAATGTACTATTTAAATATTTCATTTCTCACAGATTTAAAAAATGCATTAATTATATCTTTCTCTGAAACATGTCATCTCATTTATCGTACAACGAGAAAACTGAAATGAAATGTTAACTATCTACTACCTTTTTTCTTTAATTTTTGCATTAAGCAATTATAATACAGAGCGTAATTATACTAACAACGACATAACAGGAACATGGCTTATTGTAGACAACAATACATCTACAGCAGATTATATAATGACATTTGACAATAGTGGACATATCAAATACTTCAGCATATTACATGAAGATACATCAGGTGATATATCTATTAATAAAAACGGAAATATTGCCGGGACAATAAATTGCAATAGTTACATACTTCATTTTGTTGGTAAGTTCAAAGATATAAACTGCATTAATTGTTCAATTACAATACCTGGAGAACCAAAAATAGAGGGAGTTATGTACAGAACTAATAAATTTAATAAAAAGCATAACATAACCGCATCTTTAACAAATCAGGATAATAGTAGCAATCAGCAACTTGAAATAGACAACAATGGTGTTGTTAAAAACATCAATCACGATATAATTGGCAATATGTACATTGCTAATAACTATTTCAGATGCGAGATACTTCTGAACAAGAACAAGATTACATTAAAAGGGAATGTTAATGGTAATAAACTAAAAGGTTATAGTGAGTCTGGTACAAATATTATTACGTGCAATACTATAGAGATATCTCAATAAATTTTTCCATATCATCAATCTTTAGCATAAATATTCCTACAGATAAAAACGACAAATCAACAGTATCTGCTGAAGATATTATTCCGGAAAACAATAAAACTCCATTAATAGAGTACACATAAAACCTCTTCTTATACTCTCCCGAAAAGATAAAAGAATAAATATTATTTCTCACTCTATCAACAGATACTCTGCCACTTGTTAATACTTTATCTGCTATACTCATACTAAAAACAACCCTTTTTAAGATAAAAAAACAGTTAACCTGCTTTTTAGGCTAAAATACATATACCATGTAAAGGTAAGACCTTACACAAATATGATAAAATGATGTAATAAAAACAATCTACCACATCATACTACAAAACAGGTCTTAAAGTTTTTTGTTTTTTATATGTCTGAACTTATCCCGATCTGTCTTCTTTTTCATATTGTCTTCTAAAGCTTTATCAAGATCAACACCTGTTTGATTTGCAATACATATTAATACCCAAAGAACATCAGCCAATTCATCTGCAAGATCTATACCATTCTCTCCATCCTTAAATGATTGATCTCCGAATTTACGAGACATAATACGTGCAACCTCTCCTACCTCTTCGGTTAGTATTGCCATATTTGTAAGTTCACTAAAATATCGTACACCATATTTCTTAATCCAATCATCTACCTTTTGCTGAGCCTCTTTAATATCCATTACTTAAAAATCTCTTTGTTTACTATCTATAATAATTGTAACAGGACCATCATTAACAAGATCAACATCCATATAAGCTCCAAAAACACCATCCGGAACTGGTTTATTAATCACCATTGCTAAATCTGCTCTGAATTTCTGATATAAACCTTCAGACACCTCACCTTTAGCTGCACGTATATAAGAAGGTCTGTTTCCTTTCTTTGTTGAGGCATATAAAGTAAACTGGCTAACAGAAAGCACATCGCCATCAATATCTTTTACAGACAAGTTCATTACCCCATTCTCATCATCAAATATTCTCAACTGCGATACCTTCTTTACCAGATAATCAATATCTTCTTGTGTATCATCGTCAGTTATACCAACTAGCAGAAGTAATCCTTTTCCTATTTCCGATACCACAGAATTATCAACAGTTACAGAACATCTCTTAACTCTTTGTACAACAACCCTCATAAATTTTTCTTTGTTATAATAAAGTTTATAAAGATAAAGATTTAATAGTATTATCTAATACACTATCTTTGCCCTCCATAATTAATTTATTTAGAATGAGGAGAATAATTTTTGCTCTCTGTACACTGCTACTTGTACAGACAGGATGGACGCAATCAACCCCTCCGAGCAACCTTTCAGGACAGAGCCTTAGAACATGGCTAAAAAGCAACTGGTACGATGGGTATCACACAACAAGTTCGTATACCACATCAAAAGCAAAGATGTATAAGTCTATTGACAAAAAAGATGACAATAAAATACACTGTGTGTATTCTAATTTCACAATCCCTCCAACTTCTGGCTCTGCCATGCCTATGAACTGCGAACACACTGTTCCGCAATCATTTTTCAACAAAGCACAACCTATGCGTTCTGATTTACATCATCTGTACCCAACACACGAAAGAGTTAATGGTGCCAGAGGACACCTGCCTTTTGCAGAGATACCAGATAGCCAGACAGACAAATGGTACATATACAGTGGAGGAATGCAATCAGGAAGCAGTATACCATCATCTGATATTGATAGTTATAGTGAGCTGAATACAAATGTTGCATTTGAACCAAGAGAAGACCATAAAGGTAATGTAGCCAGATCAGTATTTTATTTCTACACTATGTATCCAACACAAGCAGGGAATATAAGTAAGATTGGAGATATTAACACATTATATGAGTGGCATATTAATGACCCTGTTGACGAATGGGAAATAACAAGAAATACAAGAATAAAAACAGAACAAGGAAATAGTAATCCTTATGTTGAATATCCCGAACTTGTTGCTAAAGCATGGGGATTTGTAACAACACCAAAGGTTGAAACCCCATCAATATCTCCTAATGGAGGAAACATCTCTTCTGCAACAGATGTAACCATTACATGCGGAACCACAGGTGCTACTATATATTACACTACAGACGGATCTAACCCAACAACATCTTCAACACAATACACAATGCCTTTTACCGTATCAAAAACTACTACTGTAAAAGCTATTGGTGTAAAGAGCGGTATAGACAATAGTTACACCGCTTCTGCTACATTCACATACAATAGTGGTGGAACAGGAGATTCTAAGGTAATTTTTGAGGAGGATTTTGAAAGCTTCAATGAGAGCAGTCTTGTAAATAAAAACGGGTGGTTCAGCAAGGTCATAACCGGAGATATACAATGGACAATTAAGACATACAATAAGAATAAGTATGCAGAGATGAAGATATATCCTAAAACAGGAAGTTATGAATCGTGGCTTATAACACCTGCATTAGATCTATCTACATATAAAAGCATTGAGTTCTCGTTCCGTAGCAAGGACTCTCATGACAAAGGACAAACTCTGTTTGTAATGGTATCAACAAATTACAACTCTGCACTTGACGGTGCTAATGGCGACTGGACTGATCTGAATCCTACTATTGCATCAGGATCTACATCTGGTTATGCAAGTAATTATACAGAGAGTGGTACTATAGATCTATCGTCATATAAAGGACAAACCATATATATTGGATTTAAATATATTGGCGCTAACCCTGGTAAGTCAACCACAATGCAGATAGATGACATTGAAGTTAAAGGTGTAAAAAATGATGGTGGAACACCTGATAAAGTTGCATCGCCAACATTCAGCCCTGATGGCGGATCTTTTAATGGATCAACAAATGTATCTCTAAGCTGTACTACAGCCGGAGCAAAGATATACTATACTACAGACGGATCTGTACCATCAGATTCTGATAATCTGTATAGTTCTCCTATCAGTGTAACATCATCAACTACAATTAAGGCAGTTGCTATTAAAACCGGATTAACAAACAGTGATATTATAACTAAAACATTCACTATTAATACTACACAGGGTAAGGTTGCATCGCCAACATTCACTCCTGATGGCGGATCGTTTAACGGATCAACAAATGTATCTTTAAGTTGTGCTACAGCCGAAGCAAAGATATATTATACTACAGACGGGTCGGAACCTTCCGATTCTGATAATCTGTATAGCTCTGCTATTAATATAACTTCAACAACTACAATTAAAGCAATTGCTATTAAAACCGGATTAACAAACAGTGATATCATAACTAAAAAGTTCACTATTAACAATACACCGGGTAAAGTATCATCTCCAACATTCAGCCCTGATGGCGGATCGTTTAACGGATCAACAAATGTATCGATAAGTTGTGCTACAGCCGGAGCAAAGATATATTACACTACAGATGGATCGGAACCTTCTGACTCTGACAACCTGTATAGCTCAGCTATTAATATAACTTCAACAACTACAATAAAAGCTATTGCCGTTAAATCAGGAATGACAAACAGCGATATTGTAACAAAAACATTTACGATTAACGGAAATACTAATAATATCATTGAAAATGTTAAAGTAATCCCAACGTCGCCCTCTGCAAACGAAAAGGTTCATGTAATTGTAACACTAAAAAGTGGATCTACTGCAAAGAATGTTGTTATTAAATATAGCACATCTGCTGACAACAATGAGAAGAGTATAAACATGACTCTTAATAACAATAAGTACGAGACAGAAATACCAGGACAATCGGGTGGTGTAACGGTAACGTATAAGATAGAAGCTACTGATAATAATAATAAAAGCTCATCTCTTACTGGTAACTATAAACATAAAGATGGTGGTACTGATGTAGAAGACAACAATAAACTATCATTAAGAGTACATCCGAATCCAGCCTCAGACAAACTTTATATACAAAGTTCTGATACAGATAACAACCTGAATATACACATATATACTATGCAAGGAAAGCTTGTAATAAACAGGCTGAACAACAATAGTAATTATATTGATATATCGAAGCTAAAACCGGGCGTTTATCTGATTGTAGCAGATACCGGAAGCCAAAAGACACAAATCAAATTTATTAAACAATAAATGTAAAAGACGAGGAGATTCATCCTCGTCTTTTTTTATTTACTCCCTATAACATTACTACTATCTAGTTTACAGTACATAATATTAATATTTGCACTATATTTGTCCTCCAATACAATTTTAATAAGGATGAGAAAAGCAATATTTACTCTCTTTGTACTGTTTATTGCAGCACAAATAGTATGGTCGCAATCAGCACCTCCAAGTAACCTGACTGGTAGCAGTCTTAGAACATGGCTAAAAAGTAACTGGTACGATGGCAAATGTAGTACCTTAGATTATGGAGATGCCAGAAGCCAGATGTATGGTTATATATTTGAAAAAGACGACAAAATTCAATGTGTATATACAGGATACAAATATAAATCGAGTTACAATACAAAAGATGTAGGAGATATTAATTGCGAGCACACTGTTCCTCAATCATATTTCGGAAAAAAAGATCCTATGAAATCCGATATTCATCATCTGTTTCCTACACACAACAGAGTAAACTCTTCAAGAAGTAATTATCCGTTTAAAGAGATAAATGATAGTTATACCGACAAGTGGTTTATTTATGATGGCAAATATATAACTCAATCAAATATCCCATCATCAAATATTGATGCATACAGTGAATTAGAGACAGATGGTACAAACTCATTTGAACCAAGAGAGGATCATAAAGGAGATGTAGCAAGAGCAATATTCTATTTCTATACAATGTATCCAACACAAGCAGGAGATATTAGCAGGGTTGCAAACATTAACACATTATATGAGTGGCATAAACAAGATCCTGTTACAGCGTGGGATATAGAAAGAAATAAACGCATTAAGAAAAAACAGGGAAACAGTAACCCATATATTGAGTATCCGGAACTTGTTGCCAGAGCATGGGGTTTTCAGGGGTCACAAATTGCCACACCGGTATTTACACCTTCAACCACAGTGCATAATAATTCAGTATCGGTATCTATAACGTGTGCTACATCAGGCGCGTCAATATATTATACAACCGATGGTTCAACACCAACCAAATCTTCAAACAAATATAGTACTCCATTTAATGTTACAGAAACAACTACTGTAAAGGCTATTGCCGTAAAAAGTGGTTTATCAAACAGTAACGTAGCATCAATAACATACACCATTACCAGCGGTAATATATCTGTTATCAATAACGTAAGAACAATTCCGGAAGTACCAGTTGCCAATGAGAGTGTACATGTTATAGTAACACTTAAAGATGGATTCTCTCCAAAATCGGTAAAACTTATATATAGCAGCTCTGATAATTCACAAAGCAAAAGTATCACTATGAAACTTTCAGAAGGTAAATATAAAGCTGCCATTCCTGGATTTAATGGAGGTGTTAAGGTTACATACAAAATAGAGGTATCTGACAATAGTAATCAGAAGTCTGTATATTCAGGCACTTACACACATAATGGAACAACTGATATTCCAAACAGAGACATTAATAACCTGATAGTATATCCTAACCCTGCCACAGATTACATTAATATAACAATTAACAACAAGTCTGTTATTGATTATGATGTCTACATATATAATCTGGAAGGAAAAAAGATATATTCTGACAGACATGTAAAATCGTTAAGCCGACGAATAGATATCTCTGGATTTAAGCAAGGGGTATATATACTTTACATATATAGCGATCAATTAAATTTCCATAAGAGATTCATTAAAAGATAAAAAAAAGAGAGATCAGTTGATCTCTCTTTTTTTATAACTTCATTATCTCACGATTATAAACACTCTTTATCTCCAGAATATCTTTCTCTGACATCTCCCCTACAATTCTTACCATATCTATAACTGAATACGATTTAAATACAGAGACCAGAGCAGCATCAAAATTATTATTAATCACATTATTCTTTACATGTCGGGTTATCTGATCAAACTCATCAAATTCAATCTCCTTTTCAAGGCAAATAAACCACTTATTATCTCTTACTGACGATTTATAGTCATCATCGCAAAAATCATCTAACATAAATGGTTTTTTCACCCTTATATACGCCTGTCCATCTATCTTTTTATACTTCCTGAAGAATATGCCATTTACCTGATATCTCTTCTGCAAATCTTCAACCCTTGATATATCATCAATATACTTTATACGAATTCCGTCATACTTAACATGATTATACATTATAGTACACGGTGTAGCCTGAAAGCTATATGATATGCACTCTTTAACCTTTTCAGTTGCTCTATAAACCTTCTCCATTGAACACCTGTCTTGGGTAATAAGAAAAACAGATTGAGGAACCAAAGAGTTAGGGAATGCACTATTGTGATATCCCGGATATGGTTCTTCATTCTCCAGAACCATTGTATTAGGAAGGATATTTGCAGATAACGTTATCAGCTTTTCCAGCTTTGTTATATGACCTGTTAACTCTATCATAGCACATTTGTTTTAAGTTTTAAATATCTCTATTAAGTTACACAAAATATTAAAACAATATCAATTAAAGTTAACATATCAATTTTGTATATTGGTTGCCGATAATATATGATTATATTTGCAAAAGACACCAGAATTGCTCTTTATACATAATAAAGTGTAAGTAATAATTAAACAATTTGTTATTTATAAGGGTTAATAATTATATAGCCTCAGAAACTATTTTTAATTTAAAGCGATCTGTATATGAAAAAAATAGCTACGCTACTAATAATATCTATTCTGCTATCAATTGCAACTGATGCCATGGCAAAAAAGAGAAGGCGCAGATCTTTTAGAAGCAAACAGAGGATAGGAACAATGCTTTATGGGGCAAAGGTAACATTCGGAGCATCTAATGTATACGGAAAATTCAATGCCAATGCCGGAAAATTCAAGTTTGGAACAGAACTTGGTATGGTTGGTTCATATCAGTTTGCCCAGGATGCATACCTTATAGTTTCTCCTTCATATGCTTATTATGGTTCAAGTGTTGATAACGCAAACCCTCCGGCAGCAATTAAAAGCGAAAATGTAAATTACAGATTTCACTATATATCACTTCCAATACAGGTTCGGTTTGATTTGAGTAATTTTTACGCTGCTTTAGGGCCTCAGGTAAATTTTCTTGTATCAGCCAAAGGATATCATAAATACAAAGGTAACTTTACATATTTCGAGAATGAATCTGTAACAGAATCTCTTAACAGATTTGATGTTGGAGGTAGAATATCATTTGGTTATAAATTTGAAATGGGTATGTTTATTGAGTTAAGTTACTATAATAGCTTTGGAGATATAACTAAAGATACTCCATCTGACAATAGTCTGCCTATAAGCAAAAACTACAACACTAACTCTTATATCGGATTAGGTGTTGGAATATTATTGCAACGGTAATTAAACAAATCAATTAAGAGTTTATTCTATAACTGTTTTATCATCTGAAAACCACTGTTGAATAAACTCTTTTATACTATCCTTTGATGCTGGTTTAGTAAGATAACCATTCATCTTATTCTTTAAAGCCTCTTTAATATCCTTATCTCTCACATTTGCAGACATTGCAACTATAGGGATTTCTATACCTTTTGCTCTTATCTCTTTTGTGGCCGTTATTCCATCCATTTCAGGCATAATTATATCCATAAATATAATATCATAAGCTTTTCTGTTAACCATGTCAACAGCTTCTTCGCCATTATTTGCAATCTCTACATCATTATAACCAAGCGATGACAGCAACGATATCGCAACTTTTTGATTAATAATATTGTCTTCTGCAACCAGAATTTTAAGGTGTTTTGGTAAAGTCATATCACATGCGTTTTCTTGTTCAGATAACATACTAAATTGATAAACCGATTTTAGTACATCAATAATTTCGTTAAACTCAAACGGCTCTTTATACAGATAATCAACACCTAATTTACGTGATAAAATAAGGTTTCTGGTTCCGGGACTGGAACTTATCATAAATACTATAAAGTGATCAGACAACTCCTGCTCATGCAAAAGATAGGCTTTCTCAAACCCGTCTACATCAACAGAATCCATTACAACCACTATATGATACATATTTTTATCCTTTACTAATCTGCGTTTCAACTCAATTACACCAACATCCGGATCAAGCGCAGTTATTCTTGTAATACCAAACCTGTTAAAACATCTTATATACTTATCAGCAACCCTGTTCTGACTTGTAAGCAACATTACTCCAATATCACTACCTTTTTCAGGTAAATCGAATTCAAAACTCTTAACACGTGGTCTGTCAATAAATAGCTTTACAGAGAACTGCACCTTTGTTCCCGGATTTTTAGCATCATCAGATATACCGGAAGGGCTTGATATACTTATACTCCCCCCCATCATCTCAACCAGTTGTTTAGATATAGACACACCTAAACCTGTTCCTCCATAAATACGCGATACTGAATTATCTTCCTGAACATACGAGTTAAATATCTCCTCTATTTTCTTCTTTGATATACCAATACCACTATCTAATATTAAGAATGTTAATACAGCATAATCATTTACTATTTCATCAATAGATACCTTTATTGAGAGCTTACCATATTCTGTAAATTTTACAGCATTACTAATAACATTATTAAGTATCTGCTTTAATCTGTAAGGATCTCCAATATAGTTTAATGGTATATCATACTGAACTGTTTTAGAAAGCATTATCTGCTTCTCAAAAAGTTTAGGTTGAAATAGGTTTATAGTATCCTCTATTTCATCATCAAGATTAAACGGAATCTCTTCAAGAATCATTTTACCAGCCTCTATCTTACTCAAATCCAGAATATCATTTAGTATTGACAAAAGCATATCAGCTGAATGCTTTACCGTTTCTAAATCTGCCTGTTGTTTGTCAGGAAACTGATTTAGTAACAAATTCTCTGTCAGTCCAATTATTCCGGTAAGTGGAGTTCTTATCTCATGACTCATCTTTGCAAGAAACTCACTCTTAGCACTATTCTCTGCAATCTCTCGTTTCCGACCCTCTTCTATCTCAGTAACATCAACAATAGATATCAACAGATCATAAACACCTGTTGTTGTAAGCTTTACATCACTCTTTATAAAGTATATTTCGCTACCATTTCGTTTAACATACAGATGTTTATCTGATGCCTCATCTGAGCTTACATAATAAGGTACAATATCTGACAACGAAAACTCACTTTTAAACTTGTCAAAACTATCAAACCCAAAGTAATCTACTGCAAAACCATTGGCATATGCAATAGCCCCTCTTCTATCTAAGAATATAATCCCTATAGGTAAAATATCAGATATTCGTCCAAGTTCATTTTCTGATCTCTTCAGCACCTCCTCATGACTTTTCTTATGCTTTAACAGATTAAACATAACAATTATCATTATAGATATTACCAAAGCAAGAAACAGACTAAGAATCAAGCTCTCTTCAAACACAGAGTAGAATATTGCATTCTGGTTAAATGAAAAAATCAGAGCAAATCTGTTTCCGTAAAAATCTACAGGAACACATGATGACAGCAACTTAAATCTCCGTCCGTTACTATTCTCAATTGTATGAGTAAATACCTCCTTATTTCCGTTTACTATAAGGTTATTAATATAATCCTCATTATCTACTTTTATAACTGTAGTTCGCGATGTTGACAAAATAGCATCGCCACCCGGTGTTACTATCCATTTATATATTCCCTCTCCAACATAAAATCTGTCAAGAACAGAAAACAGATACTCTTCTAATCTTAACCAGGCAGTAACAGAACCCGAATCATCTGAGATAAGATCTACCTTATAACAATGTTTATTCTTCGACAAATCAGATTGACTTGAAATATTGTATGGCACAGTTTTCAGCAGATTATCTGAGGTTACAGAGTAACTATTTCCAATTCCATTGGGGTTAATTATTGAAACCTCCTTAAGCAGATCAGAATAGGTTGTAAGAAAAATCTTAAGCTTAAGAGAATCTGAATGATTATGAAGACTATGATTTTGATTATTGGGAATAAACATTTTTGCATCAGATTTCATATCGTTTATTCTGCCATATGCAATCTCAGCACAGTTCTCTCCCTGAACAGATATACTTCTGACCATTGCCTTAAGACGATGATTATAGAAGCCTAAAGACACTATAACACCTACAGTAAAAACAGTTACCGAAATTATTACAATTGCTACAGTCCTTTTCTTCATCTGATAATAATTTTTCCCGAACTATATTAGACAAAAGTAATCTACCAATTTATCAACTCCTTTTAATTAGCAGAATACAATATTTAGCGCATAATGGCTCAATAGTATTATATTGATTAAATTAAACGCTAATTGATAATTAAGTTACGGAAAAAAGTATTATAAATCAAAAGATTATTGTCGGTATTTATTATCGTCATTCATAAGAATACTTACATAGCTCTCGTATCTGAATGGGGGCATTAATCCATTCTCATAAGCATCTTTTACTGCACATTTAGGCTCATTAAGGTGCAAACAGTTATTGTACTGACAACCCTCTGACAGTTTAAATATCTCAGGAAAGAAATGAGAAACCTCTTCGCGTTCAATATGCACAATTCCAAACCCTCTAATACCAGGTGTATCAATAATATAGCCACCACCTGTTAAAGGAAACATTTCAGCAAATGTTGTTGTATGTTTTCCTTTAAGATGAGCATCAGATATAGCTGAGGTTTTAAGATCAAGGTCAGGTTCAATTGAGTTAATTAATGTAGATTTACCAACACCTGAATTTCCTGATAGCAGATTAACCTTACCTTGCATTATATCTTTAAGTTTATCAAGATTATGTCCTGTAACTGTAGAGGTTTCGATACATGTATAACCTACATGTTTATAAGACAGTCTGTAATATTCATAATCCTCTCTTAACTCTTCATTATACAGATCGCACTTGTTAAATACTATTACTACAGGAATACCATATGCTTCAGCAGCAACAAGAAATCTATCAACAAACTCTATATTGGTTACTGGATTAGTAAGTGTAACAAAAAGAAGGGCCTGATCTATATTTGAAGCTATAATATGCGACTCCTTGCTAAGATTTGTTGAGCGACGTATAATGTAGTTTCTTCTGTCAAGAATAGTTTTTATTACACCTGATTCAGCAACAGAGTCATAAGTATACTCTACAATATCGCCCACTGCAATAGGGTTTGTACTACGTATACCCTTCATCCTGAATTTACCTCTTGCTGCACATTTAACAACAGAGCCATCTTCTCTCTTTACATTATACCAACTACCTGTTGACTTAACTACTAATCCTTTTTCCAAATCGCTATAATTTTAAGCAACAAAATTACAAATTATATATTGTAATACCTCTTTTATGAAGCTCAGATAGTTTATCATATAATTTTACAGAATCTGCACAAAAAAACTCTGCTCCTCTAATTTTAAATCTGTTGCAGATATTTTCTGATACATGTCTTGTAAAGAACTGTCTTGGATTTCTGTCTGATATTTTATCTGAAGGCACAAGAACATCAACAAAAGTCTCTTTTCCATCTATATCAATAACCGGCTCTGAGTAAACCTTATCCTTTCTTGTTTCTAAAGGAAAGGTTTCGTTCTCAACATCCTCAACACAATGCAGAAACGACATATTATCCACATCTACACCTAAACCAATAATCTTAGCATCATAATTCATCATTCTGTAAAACGGACTATAATTTCCGCAAGGATAAATATCTTTATGATGTTCTTTTATAATAATTTCAGCATGCTTACCTACTGCAACAATTGAATTTGTTGGGTGCAGACTTCTTACCGAATAGGTTTGCAGACGCGCAAACTCAGTAAGGTATCCCATCTTTGAACGTGTTCTTCTAACATTAAATGTTTTATGCGGTTTTGAAAAATACTCCTCTGCCCTTGTTTTAAAATGCCAACAAGGAAAGAGTAAAGTACCCTCTTCACCAACAATATCAAGCAAAAGCTTAAAAACCTCAGATGGTTCAAAGTTTATATTCAGTTTCTCTATTGAGGAGTGTACAAAAACTGTATCACCCTTTTTTATTCCCATTCTGTTACAAAGAACATCCTCAACATCCTTAAACCTGTTTCTACCCAGAATACCTTTCTTTGCTCTATTATACTGTTTTTTGATACGTTTCACCTTGTTTTTAGGCAAAACTACCTGAAGTATATTATAAATTACCTTTATCATTAAAAAGTGTCTGATATGTAACAAATTCTATTTCTCCGGCATATTGCTCTCTCATATAATCTATAAAATCGCCCATTAGTGATATATGATAATTCCCCATACTCTTTGGATGACTTATTGCAGTAATGTATGTATCACCACTATTATCAGAATTATATTTAATGCTATGCGATACTATTCCTGCAAGATCTTTAACTCCCATATAGCTTGAATCAAATGTTAATCTTACCGGATTTGTAATCATCTTTATCTTCTCTTTAAGAGATAGTGAATAGTTGCCATCATGAAATCCTCTGCCGGTATTATTATAACTTCTCTCCTTCAACTCCTTTTTATATCTCATTTTACGAATTCGTCTGGATAAGATACCATTGATTCCAACAGGTTTTGATGTTATTGGAATCTCTAACAGTCCACTTTCAGCAGCATCAAACAAATCCTGATCAGACGATATATACCAGTGATTACGTTTAACTTTTGGAAAGTTAGTTGTGTAGAGTTCTGACTTACTAAAGAACCCTGAGATTACAGAGCTATCCACTTTTATATCATTATCTAACATTGCAGATACAATATCACTTGTTGCAGATGCTATTCTATACCCTCCTGCTCTATATGCAACACAGCGATATTCTGAATCAACAGAAGAACATATATCCTTAAGAATATCAACTCCTTTACTTACTATTCCGGGAATAGTATATCCTTTTTTCTCGGTTTTAAAATCGCTTAATGAAAAATCTTTTGATGGTATATACTTTCCATCATTAAACTCTGATGTAAGCCAATGCGGATGCAGATGTAATTGAACATCATGTTTAAGTGAAACAGCCTTTTTAATCTGATCTACAAATGGTTTATAATAACCTTCATAATCCCACTCTTTATAACGCTGTAAAGAACATACATCAGCAAACAGAACCAACGGAACTTTTTTCTCTGAAGCGAGATTAATAATCTTTTCTGTAGGATCAAACAAGGCTTTATGTGCCGATTTAAAACCTCCTAATGGAGGTTCATAGTCAAATGTGAGCAGTACCTTTATCATAACAGATTATTTTCTACTCAAACTTATCCAGTCCAATACCATTCATTATATCATGAATAGTCTTAAATGCAGATATATCTTTAGATTTAAGCTTTACATCGAACTTACTATCGGCAATACTAATTATAACCAGTTCTGCCATTGAATCCCACTCCTCTATTGAGTCCAGTGTTGTGCTCTCCGTAATTACATTATCTTCTATCTCAAGCTCCTCTACAATTAAATCAATAAACTCCTGTGTTTTCATATATAAATTCTATTTATTAAATATTATAAATAAACAACTTACAACTAAGTAATTAAAGTGTAATAACTGTCGCCCCCCACGATAAACCTACACCAAATCCTACAAGCATCACCTTATCTCCACTCTTAACATCTCCTGAATCAATAGCTCTTTTTAATGCCACAGGTATTGTTGCTGATACTGTATTACCTGTATCGCTCAGGTTGTTATAAAATTTACCTTTAGAAATATCAAGCTTCATTCTTAAATGATTAAGCATATACTTGTTTGCCTGATGGAAGATAAAATAGTCAATATCCTCAATTGATATATTATTCTTTATGAGCGTATTATTAATACATTCCGGCACCTTATCAATAGTAAAATTAAAGATCTCCGGACCATTCATATACAGATGGTTATCATCATAAGTATTATCCGTCCCATACGACTTCTGCTCAGGGTTATCCTCTTTATGGTTTCTGAATGCACCATTCTTTACAATCAAATTACCAAATCCACTACCATCGGTTCCTAACTCAAACTCACCAATATTTTCTGATCCTCTCTCTACAATTGTAGCAGATGCGCCATCTCCAAATATCGAGACATTTGCTTTATCTCCCGAATGCATATGTTTTGAATATGTCTCTCCGGTTAATAGCAGCACATTATTTGCAATATTTGCTGCAATAAGTCCTTTTGCCATTGCCAAACCATATATGTAACCAGAACAACCCAAATTAAAGTCTAATGCACCAATATTCTTAAGCCCTAACCTATCCTGCAATATACATGCAGATGTTGGTAAATAGTAGTCCGGGCTCTGTGTACAAAACAGAACAAAATCTATTTTACTCTTATCATAATCTTTGAGTACTTTCTCAGCTGCCATAAATGCCATATCAGAAGCTGTTTCATCTTCTGCAGCTATATGTCTTTTCTCAATACCTATTTTTTTCGCAATCTTATTAATATTCAGTTCCGGGAATATTTTATCAATATCGCTATTTGTAAGCTCCTTTTGAGGTAGGTAGTATGCAATACTATTTATAAAAGCCATATGTTATATCTTATTTATATGCAAAAACAGACATTTAAAAGGCCTTAAACAGGCATTATAAATGGATGCTTTAAAGGTATCAAAAAAAGATCTGACTTTTTATTATAGAGGTAGATATAGTATAAAAAAAGGGGCAGTTATTAAAACTACCCCTTTTTTGCTTTATAATATTAATCTTTATTATTCTGACATTGAAGTCTCAATAATCTGCCATGTACCTCCTTTATTGCTAGCTGAAATATATTGGAATGCAACATAAACTGTTTTTCCATTATATTTTGAATCTAGTGTAAAAGTATGCTCTCCTGCTTTCCAGTCATCAACCGGAGTCATTCCTGTTAACTCTTCCCAGGTACCATTCTCAGTTGGTTTTGACGTTCCATCATAATCAGTTGAGATCTTTACTTTATAACAGGTAGCGAAATCAGCACCAAATAGTTTAGCTTTATATTTAATAAAGAACTTAACATCTGATTTACCAGTTAAATCAATTGCAGATGACACTAACCAGTCGTTATTATCAACTGTAGTGTTTGAAGGCTTATCAAAACCAGACATTGACATATAAGTCTCAGATCCGTATTTTGCCCATTTCCATGCGTGAGCATCATCAGTTATTGAGTGAACTGCAAATGTTCCTTTATCAGTAGCAAATTTCTCTACAAAGAAACCTGTTGCTGTAGTTGGGATATATGTTGTTCCTTCAAACTCATAAGCATCTACAACTTTAAGTCCTGGTTTTCCGAAATAAGCTGTTAAATCACCACGAAGCTTAACAGTTTTCTTATGGTTTGCAGCATTATCTTTAAGGTTAATATCTGTTCTTACCTTACCTGAAGGAAGTTGAACTATAAGACATTTTGCGATATCTGTTTCGTCAGCTGTAGGTGCAATAATAACATTTGTAGCGCCTGTGAATGGTGCTGTAAATGATGCATCAGCAACTGTTTTACCATCAATTGAACCTACCAAATAACCTGTAACCCATTTTGCAGTACCAGAATTACTAGCTATAGCATCAGCTACAGTATAAGGATCTGCCTGTGTTCCTGAACCTGCTCCTGGTCCCGGAGGTGTTACTGATCCATCACTGTTAAATTTAACATTATCAATATTCCATGTTGCAGCTTTTGAAGGCTCTGAACCTGTATATCTAAATGCGATATATACATTTCCTGAGTATGCACTTAAGTCAACATCTCCTGAAGGAGTCCATGCCGAGTAGTTTGATGCTGTTACAGGTGCCAATGTTGGGTTAAGCTCTGTCCATGTTGCGTTCTGTGGAGTAGCACTACCATCATAGTCTGAAGATATAAGTACCTTAAGCTCTGCACCTGTATTAAATCCGTTCTTACTATCAAATGAGAACACTTTCTTAGGTGCTTCACCAACTTTTAGCGGAGGAGTAATTAACCAACCTACATTCTCTGCATCAGTTGATTTGTAAACAGACATCTTAGCATACTTATCTGAATTATACTCATCACAATACCATGCTCTGTCTCCTTTTTCCTTAATAGATCTCCAACCATTCTTCTTAATATCATCGCCTTTTGTATGACTTGAGAAATCATCATTAAGTGTAAGAACAGGATCAATAACAGCAGGAGTACTCTTAAGACGTGGAGCTGTCATATCAACATCTTTAACAGTTCTTATTAAGAACTGCTTTGATGTACCATATGCTGAATAAACACCAATAATAGAACCACTACCTTTTGGTAGATCTGTTGCAGCAAACTTTGCAAACTTACTGTTACGTACTGTAAGAGAGTTACCTTCTGAATCCTCAACAGTTCTGTTTGTTGCGTTACCCTGATCCTTAGAAGAGTTATAGAACTTTGGAGTAGCATCATCAATATCGCCCTGAACAAACTGTACTCCGGTAATCTTAATCAGTTTACCAAAATCATCATCAGTAAGCTCAGTAATCTTCTTCTCAACAGGAGTTGCCTGATCTGCCTTTGCACAACTCTCGTAATCAAAATCTGTTTTAATAAATGCAGATGGGATACCTCCTAATCTAAGATCCTCGCCTTTTTTATAGGTACTACCACCAAGTTTAACTGCTCCAAACTTATCAAGATATTTTCCTTCAAGGTTAATATATATAATCTGACCTACAGGAAATACAGTATAAAGTGAGTTCTCATCAATAGAAACCTCAATTCCCTCTCCTGTATCAACGTCTCTAATATAGATACTCTTATACAAGTTACCAGAAACATCGTTAGCAATAACAACACCCTTTAGAACTGATTTATCATTTATTAACTTTATAGAAGTAGATCCTTCAATTGCTGAGTAGATCTCATACTTCTCTTTTACATTCTTAATAGTTGTGTTTGCAACAAATGTTGCTTTTCTTGTACAAAAAGAACCCATGTCCGGCTCATCAAAATCCTTCTTCACACATGAGGTAGCAATTGCTGCTATTGCTGCAACAAATCCTAAACTTTTAATAAAACGTATTGTTTTCATCTGTCTGTAATTTTCTGTTTAGTTATCCGGTGGTAATTAAATTATACCCCGGGTACATTTTAACTTTATAAATTATTAAAAACGAACACTCAAATTTAAAAAGAACTGAGTACCCGGCATGTAGTAATATTTATTACCATATTTAGATACATCCTTTGTTTCATAATCAAAACGTAACTGCTCATAACCTCCGGTAATAAAATCCTGATTGTTAAGAATATTTGTTACGTTAGCAGAAAGTGAGATATAATAATCTTTAACCTTCCATGATTTTCCAGCAAAAAGATTCAGTGTAAATGCATCGTCAAGTTTCTCCTGCTCAATAATTGAGTAGAACTTAGCCGATTCTGTCTCTTTGTCAACATCTTTAACTGCTACATCAGTTCTGCGCTCAGGATTCATTGACAGGTATGCCTCACGGAAAAGGTTTGCATCAACACCAACCCACCAGTATTTTGGAGAATCGTACTTTACACCAACAGAGAATGCCTGTTGTGGAGTTCCGTTAACTCTGTAATTCTCATAGAATATTGTACGATCTTCGAAGATAGCGTTAGCATTGTTATCCTGATAAAGTGATGCCTTAGGGCGGTTTGTATAGATATACTCACCAACAGCAGCAACAGCTTTAACTTTTAGCTCAGGTATAACCTTTGCCTCAACAGCAAACTCAATACCCATATGCTGTTTATCTATATCGCGCATTATATAGCTACCAAATGTACTCTCAGCATCGTTATAGAAATTAAGCATATTCATCTGATCCATAAACTTTGTATAGTAACCGGTTAATCGTCCTGAGATAATAGGAGAACGATATGAATATGATAACTCACCAGACATTATCTTCTCCTCTTTAAGATTAGGAACAACTTCGTTTCTTGTACGCGGAGATGTAAATGCATAACGAATCTTTGGAGCTCTCGTCAGATACATTGCATTTGCTGAAATATAATGACGACCTGATATCTTATGTAATGCTCCAATTTTTCCACCAAAATTTGTGAATGATGTTTTTTCAGAATCGCCATATGAGTTAGTAGGGAATTTACCATTCTTCATATTTCCTGTACGCCAGAACTGTGTATTTGACACCTCTGCTGCAACAAAAACATCTGTATTATTAATTGAGTACTCTGCCTGCAACCAACCTTTACCTGTATTTACATGAGTCTCATAATCGTATCCGAATGTGTCACCCTCTTTAACTGTTCTGTCAGGGTTATTCAGGTCACTCTGAATCGCATCTTCTCCGTAAAGTTGGCTAATATCACGCTCAGCAAATTTATCAATATCAAGGTAAAAATCACCACCAAGAAGATCATCAACAACCTTAAAGTGTTTACCAAGATACATCTCGTAGTTTCCTCCAACCTTAACTTTAAGGTCTTCGTTTACATCGTAAGTAGCAATTGTGTTAAACGCAAATCTGCTGATATCATCTCTACGCTCCTCTATAATGTATCCACTTCTGTTACCTTCATCATATCCTTCATTTATAAAAGCACCATTTCTGTTCAGTGCATACATACGATCAAAATCTAATTGACGAGCAGATTCGTTGTTCTTATAAAGATCAGTTAGTTTATCAAACTTCAATTTATCATCTCTATAATAATTAGGCATCTTACGGTAGTAATCAGGTCTTGGATCGCTTCCAACCCAGTTAAGAGCACTGTTTCCACCTTTTCCGAAGGTGTAAAGTACAGACGACTTAAGATCCAGTTTTGGAGATATCTTATAGTCGTGGTTAAGTATTATTACAGGTTTGTGGTGATTTGCAATTCTTGAATTTCTCTTCTCACCATCCTGGAATCCCCAATATGGGTTATAATAGTTTGTTCCTGCAAGTTCATACATATCCTTTGTTGTAGCACCTGCTTTTCCTCTGCGGTTTGGAGCTCCAAATGCAGTTAGGTTAAGCACATGCTTATTACCAAGTCTTTTCTCAGCAGATAAGAAGTATGCCCATGCATCATAAAATGTTCCTTCCTGATAGCCTTCTTCAGCCCAACGTCTCGATCCTGACGCTGCAAAAGCCCAACCATTTTCCATTAATCCGGTAGCATATGTTACCATTGCACGGTTGTTGTAACTTCTGTTAGCATACGAGTAAGATGCCTTTACACCTTTTCTGAACTGAGATGCTCTTGTCTCAATATTGGTTGCTCCACCAATAGCTCCAAAAGTAAAATCAGATTTGTTAAGTGAGTTAACAACCTCTTTTTCTCTTGTTGCATCATTAAGACCTCCCCAAACAGACCAGTAAGCTCTTCCGCTCTCAACATCGTTAAGATTAACTCCGTTGATAGATACCTTTGTGTTCTCTGAATCGTATCCACGCATGCGGAAACGAGCAGGACCAAAAACATATCCGGCAGTTGATACAAACACATCGTTTGAAGACTGTAGTAAACCTGAGATATCCTGAGATTGAGAATCTTCTGTAAGCTCAGTTTCGCTAAGCTCTACTACAACAGCATCGTTATGAACCGTTTCTGTACGCAGACTCTCAAGGAACAGTGTTCCCAGATCAAGGCCACCAATGTTGGTGATCTCTAAACTAAATTTTTTGTAACCTTCCTTCTCGATAAACAGAGTCTGTTTACCCAAAGGCAAATCGATTTGAAACACTCCATCTCCGCCTGTGAAACCCTTTTGGGCTCTCAGTGAAGAGTAGACTGTTGCTTTTTCCAGAGGGGCATTAGTTTCCTTGCCTAACACCCTTCCTTTCACGCTTGCTGATTGTCCGAACGCGACAATGCCGAACAATGTCATCAGCAAAAGAGAGAGAACAGTTTTTTTCATTCTAGCTGGTTAAAAAATATTATTAAGGGCGTCAAAGTTATGAATTTACAGAATATTACGAATGCATTTTGTTAATATTTATAATATTTATATGTTAACAAAATGTAAACATTGTTATTTTAAGTTAATTACAACCGAATAATTGTGTTATTTATAATCATTTTTATATAAAATCAACATTTAACTTAAAATAAAAACAGAAAATAATTTTTGGAGATATATACAATGTTTATATCTTGCTATGCTCATCACTACATTTTTTCAGCACATCAAAATCCACTGTTTACCAAATAGATACACACTATACTCATTGCTGATATATTTACATTATATTAATATTAAGCATACAATTAATATACACACTGTTTTTTGATTAATGAATCAACAAACTATATTTGCACTCACAAACACTAATTTATAGAAAGAAACTGCTAATCAAGGAAAGTAATTCTATAGCGAAAAAATAGACACATGAAGCATTACAAAAGTATTTTAGGAACATTGCTAGTGTTATTTGTTACACTTACCTCAACAAATGCACAGCAAAAAAAACAGTACCAGATCTCCTGCGTTGGATTTTACAACCTCGAAAATCTATTTGATACACTTGATACTCCAAATGTAAGAGATACTGAGTTTACTCCAAATGGCCCAAAAAGTTGGTCAGGAAAAAGATACAACGAGAAGCTAAATAATATGGCTTCTGTTATTGCAAGAATGGGCGAAGAGTATATTAAGACTGGTCCTGCAATACTTGGAGTATGTGAGGTTGAAAACAAGTCGGTTCTTGAAGATCTTATAAAAACTGATCAGCTTAAAGGTATGGACTATGGTATTGTACACTACAATTCGCCGGATAAAAGAGGTATCGACGTAGGATTCTTATACCAGAAGGATAAGTTTACACCAACAAGCAGTAAAAGTTATACACTTACTGTACCAGGAATGGATAACTTTTATACCAGAGATCAATTGTTAGTGTCAGGAGATTTTCATGGAGAGCGTATTCATGTAATAGTTAACCACTGGCCATCAAGACGTGGTGGTGAAAAACGTAGCCGACACTTAAGGAATGCTGCTGCAGATCTTTCTAAAGAGATTATTGACTCTATACAAAATAGCGAGCCTAAAGCAAAAATTATTCTTATGGGTGACCTTAATGATGACCCTACAAACCATAGTGTTAAGAGACATATTGGTGCAAAAATGCGCAAAGACAAACTGGGCGAAAAAGATATGTACAACCCTATGGAGAAAATATACAAAAATGGTATTGGAACAACAGCATACAGAGATAACTGGAGTCTGTTTGATCAACTAATATTATCTTCAAGCATGGTAAATAAAGATTACTCTGACTGGACATATTATAAGACAAAAATATTCAGTCGTAAATTCCTTAAAAGACAAGAAGGTCGATGGAAAGGGTACCCTTACAGAACATTTGTGGGTAATACATATCAGGGTGGATACAGTGACCACTTTCCGGTTTATGTATTCCTGATAAAGGAGAAATAAGAACTAAATATCAACATAGATATATGTAAGGCGGTTGTTAATTATTAATTACAATCGCCTTTTTCTTTATCTAAAGAGTTAACTAAAAAACATTTCGGTTCTTTGCTCCAAAGTTATTTCTGGCTACCTTTGTGGCCATAGTTATGGATATATCATCAGAAAATACATACTTTGTTTTACCTGAACAGACTAAAGGCTCCTCTTATCAGACAGATAGTGTTGAGGTTCAGAATAGTATTCAGGTATTAGATTCAGCTGCAATAAAAGAGCAACAACGTAAAGAGCGAATTGCCAGATGGGAAAAGTATAAAAAGTGGAAAGCAGAACAAGACTCGATAAAAAGGTATGATTACAACCCCGATACAATACCCTATATAATCAACAATAACATTAAGAGCAACACCTTAACTTCTTTTGATTTACACAAGCAATTAGATATTAATTATTATACTCCTGTAAACAAAGAGTTAAAAAAGGAAGAGGTTTTTGAACCCGTACTAATAACAAACGAATCTGTTCAGGAAAAAAGATCTGTTACAAAAAAAGTAGAGACTACTCTTAACAGAGGTACAGATATAACTCTTCTGATACTTATTACTGCAACATTTATAATTGCAATAATAAGATTTTCATGGAAAGATTATATAAACAGAATCCTACAAGCTACTGTAAATCATCGCGAATTTCAGAAGCTATATGAAGAGAACAACCTGTCTATTATAAGAGTAAATACAATACTTAATGTTTTTTATATACTAATCTTCTCTGTTATATTAAAAACCACAATAATATACTACTCTCCATACACAGATATATCAAACATTAATCTCTACCTTATTATTATTGGAGGATTAGGGTTATATATTGGATATAAAAGATTATTACTATCTGTTGTAGGCTATATATCTAACGAAAGAGAAATTTTCTCAAAACATAATTCCGGATTTAATATTAGTAATAAATCACAAAGCTTACTGTTATGGCCTATTGCTATAGCAATGTATTTTATTAACTACCAGATGATTAATATTACTATATTAGTTTCCTTTATAATCATAATTGTATTCTATTTTAACAGCTGTATCAGACTATTTAAAATATTCCGTCGAAAAGGTGTTTCAACTCTATTTTGGATTTTGTATCTTTGTGCGCTTGAAATACTACCTATTCTGATAGCAATATCTTTAATAATAGGAAAAGCATAAAACTAGGGTATTGATGTTGAATTAAAAATTTATCAGCTTTGAAAATCAAAAGTATACTCGTATCGCAGCCTAAACCAAGCACTGACAAGTCGCCTTACTTTGAACTAGCAAAGAAACACAATCTGAAGATTGATTTCAGACCATTCATTCAGGTTGAGGGTGTTCCTACAAAGGAATTTCGTCAGGAACGTATTGACATTCTTGAGCATACCGCAGTTATTTTCACCAGTAGAACGGCAATTGATCACTATTTCAGAATAGCAAACGAACTAAGAATTGCTATACCTGAAACAATGAAATATTTCTGTATTTCAGAAGCCACTGCAGTATATCTTCAGAAATATATCGTTTACAGAAAAAGAAAAGTATTCTTTGGTCAGGTAAAATTCTCAGATTTAATGGATCTTATTGTAAAACATAAGAGTGAGAAGTTCCTTGTTCCGTTGTCTGATATTCATAAGGCTGAAATTCCGGCATCGCTTGATAAGGCTAAAATCAACTATACAAAAGCAATAATGTATCGCACTGTAAGTAGTGATCTTTCTGATCTTGCTGAGGTGAATTACGATATTCTTGTATTCTATAGTCCATCAGGTATAAAATCACTGTTCCAGAATTTCCCGGAATTTAAACAGAACAGCACAGCTATTGCAGCATTTGGACCAACAACACATAAAGCTGTTAAAGATCAGAAATTAAATCTTGACATTCCGGCTCCGGTTCCAAGTTCACCATCAATGACAATGGCACTCGACCAGTATATTACCAAGATAAACAAAGGAAAATAGATATAGAAAAGAGGGCTAAGCCCTCTTTTTTTAACGCCATGATACAACAGCGATTTACATTTAAGAAGGAAGAGCGTCTTTGCAGTAAGATAGAGATTGACAACCTGTTTGCCAATGGTAAATCGTTATTCGTATATCCTTTTAAAGTAATATATTCATATACCGATTCTGATAGCCGATTCCCTGCAAAAGTTCTGATATCTGTTCCCAAAAGAAATCATAAAAGAGCCGTAGCCAGAAATCTTATAAAAAGATTATTCAGAGAGAGCTACAGATTAAATAAAAACCTGTTATACAGGAAGCTTAACGACTCTGACAAAAAGCTAAATATAGCTTTTGTATACATCAGTAAAGACAAGTTAGATTATAAAATAATAGAAAAAAGTGTTGTTGACTTGCTTAACAGAATTATAAATAATCTGTAAAACACCCACACTATTAATCTGGTTAAAAAAAGTTAATCGGTATCTTATATCCAGAAATTACAATTCATTTGCTTACATTTGTTAAAATAGATTTGTAGTTTCGGGGAAAGTATATAATTATTTCCGACAAATAAACATAAAGTGAAGAACATGAGAATAAAGAATCTTTTCACAGGTGTAAGAAAAACAGTTATCCTGATATCACTTGTGATTGCTACAGGGGGCCTATTTGCATTTACTATAAGTGAAGACTTTAAATTATCAAAAAACCTTGAGATATACTTCTCGGTTATAAAAAACCTTAGCTCATATTACGTTGATGGTGTTGACTCTGAGAAACTAATTAAAAAGAGTATAGACTCTATGCTTGAAGAATTAGATCCGTATACAACCTACATCCCTGAGAATGAATTATCTGACTTACAATTTGTTACTACAGGTAAATATGGTGGTATTGGTTCAGGAATAAGAAAAAAGGGTCATTATGCAATGATTGCTGAACCTTATGAAAATACTCCTGCACACAAAGCAGGACTTAAAGCAGGCGATATAATATTGGAGATTAATGGTAAATCAGTAAAAGATCTTCCGCTTGATAAAGTCAGCAGTATGCTTAAGGGTACACCTGAATCTGATTTAGTACTATTTATAAACAGAGAAGCTTCTAAAGATACGCTTACAATAAAGCTTGTTAGAAAAGAGATATCAATTCCAACTGTACAGTATTCATCAATGATTACTGACTCTGTGGGATACATAAATCTATCAGGTTTTAAATCAAATAGTAACAATGAGGTTCTTGAAGCATATAATGAATTAAAGAAGAACAAAAACCTTAACGGAATAATAATTGATCTTAGAGGAAATCTTGGAGGACTGTTAGGACAAGCCGTTGAGATTGCCAACCTGTTTGTTCCTAAAAACGAAACTATTGTAACTACCAGAGGTAAAGATAAAACAGAGGAGCGCAGTTATGCTACTAAAAAGAGACCTGTTGATACAAAAATCCCGATTGTTTTCCTTGTAAGCCGCAGTACTGCTTCAAGCTCTGAGATTCTTGCAGGATCGTTTCAGGATATGGACAGGGGTGTTATTATTGGACAACGTACATTCGGAAAAGGTCTGGTACAAAAAACTATTCCAATGAGTTACAACACAATACTTAAAGTAACTACAGCAAAGTATTATATCCCTAGCGGACGATGTGTTCAGGCTATTGATTTCTCACACAGAAATGATGACGGAAGTGTTGGATTTATTCCTGATTCACTAATATCTGAGTTTAAGACAAGAAACGGACGTATTGTAAAAGATGGTGGAGGTATTACTCCGGATATTAAAATTGAACCAGAATACCTATCAAAGCTAAGTGTTGAGTTAATAAGACAGAATATGGTATTTGACTTTGCTACAAAATACGCTGCTGAACATCCATCTATTCCGGCGGTCAAAGATTTTAATCTTACAGATAAAGAGTATCAGGATTTTATAACATTTGTAAATAATCATGACTTTAAGTTTGAAACAGAGACTGAAAAAGAGATTGATAAGGTGATTAAAATTGCTAAAAAAGAGAAGTATTACGAAAAGTCTAAAGATCTGTTTAAACAACTTAAAGATAAGTTCTCAAAAGAAGAGAGCAAAGACTTTATAACATTCAAAGATGAGATAGTACAGATGATTAAACAAGAGATTGTTACCAGATACTATTTCAGAAGAGGATTAATTGAGGTTAGTCTATCAGAAGATAAAACAGTAAAAGAAGCTGTAAATGTTCTCAGAGATCCGGACAGATACAAAGAGATTTTGAAAAACTAAGAATATCAAAAAAAGGAGGGCTTCCCTCCTTTTTTTCATTTACAGCATAATCATCATAGATATAATCATACCACCAACCTATTTATAATCTCTATACTCTTAACAGAAACAGAAAGAGATATCATTTTACACTATATAAAGATTTATATAGACTAAATGCTCTGTATAAAATCACAATATTTTGTACATTTAGCACTTAAAATACAAAAACAGTACAGTATGAGATTATTATTAATTAGCAATTCAACTAATGCTGGTGAGGAGTACTTAGAGTACCCAAAGCAGAATATTGCAGATTTTCTTGGTGATGTAAAGAAGGTTCTTTTCATCCCTTATGCAGCTGTTACATTCTCATTTGATGAGTATCAGCAAAAAGTTCAGAACAGACTTTCTGAATTCGGTATTGAAGTAGATTCTGTTCACAAATATCCGGATCCAAAAAAAGCTGTACAGATGGCTGATGCAATTGTTGTTGGAGGAGGAAATACTTTCAGACTTCTTAAAATGATTCAGCAATTTGACCTTACAGAGGCAATCAGAAACAAAGTACTTGACAATACTCCATATATTGGATGGAGTGCAGGATCAAATATTGCTGCTCCTACAATATGTACAACAAACGATATGCCTATAACAGAGCCGGACAGCTTTAATGCATTAAACCTTGTACGTTTCCAGATTAATCCACACTATCTTGATGCACATCCTGACGGACATGCAGGAGAGACTCGTGAGCAGCGTATTGAAGAGTTCCTTGAGATGGATCCTTTTGTATATGTTGTTGGTTTAAGAGAGGGTTGTATGCTTAAGGTTGAGAATGGAGATATCAACCTTATAGGTCCAAAACCATTAAGAGTATTTAAGAAAGATATGGAGCCACAAGAACTTGGCAACAACGATGATATTGATTTCTTATTTGAATAATTACTGAAGCCGCTTTTTAGCGGCTTTTTTTCTTCTTTTTCACCCTCTCATAATAACTATCAGGCAAATCCTTTAAAAGATCAAAAACGGTTGGTTTTTTGGGCTTATATGAATATTCTATATAGTGCTCATCATCTCTTGTGTCAAGATCATACTTCTTGACAACCCTGTATCGTTTCCTGAACATTATTGCCAATGCCAATCCTGTTAAAGCTCCCGAAAGATGTCCTTCCCACGAAATAGCTGTATTAATTGGCATAAGCCCCCATACAAAGCTTCCGTACAAAAATATTACAACCAATGATACTGCCGATAGAGCAATACGCTTTGAAAATATTCCTAGAAAACATATCTGAAAGGCCATTCCATAAACAACACCGCTAACACCAATATGCCAGTACTCTCTTCCTATGATCCACAGAATAACTCCTCCAACTACATAGTTAAACAGAAGACTTTGGTATGCAATCTTTTTATAGAAATGAAACAAAAAGAACGACAATGTAAAGAATGATGTTGTATTTGCAATAATATGCTGCCATCCTGAATGTATAAATACTGAAGTAAATATACCAGTAACACCTTTTATATGTCTGGGATACACACCACTTGTTACCAATTCAATATCGTAAAACCATGTAATAATAAATACAATCCAGAACGGAATAATAAACAAAACCGAACGAATAAGATCTATCTTAAGCACCTTTAAATCACTCATAATAACCTACAGCTCTAATAGCATATTTCTTTTACCATCTGCATAACCCGAATAAATAAATCCATTCTCTATAACAAGAATATGCGATACGTCTGTTCCACGTGAAAATGAGACATCAATAGGAAAAACCTTTCCTTTATATAGAGGAACTATCTTTTTAACACCAGTATGTCCTATTATAACATATTCTGAATCATAGAATTCAAGAACCTCCTCTAAAGTATTTTGCTTCATTCTTGGTTCTCCGTCATAATCCATCAGCATTCCTCTATACCACAAAAGACCATTATCTGTTAAGATAAAACTCAGGTTATCTACATCCTTCTCTGTATAACTATTAAAATCATCATTCAGAAATGTATGCATAAGTTTATTTGCATACTCAATTGAGATATTCTTTATACGCATAGAATCTGATACTCCTGCGTGTGTAAAAAGAAAATTGCCTATTCGTTCAATACAGTTTTTCTTACGTAACCACTCTCCTAACAGATAATCATTACTAAACATTGCAGAGTAATTAATCTCCAACTTCCTCTCTATTGCTTTATATCTGTCGGCAAAATATCTTTTATCTTCCTTAAGTACCATCAACTCATGGTTTCCTAAAATAAGATGAACAACACCCCCACTCCTTCGTGCCTGTTGTTCAAGATTATATATTAACCAGAGGCTATTTGTCACCTCATCTCCTCTGTCAAAAATATCACCAATAAAAACCAGATGTCCCTTACCATATATCCAGTTTAAGTTACTATCAATAACATTATTACCCTTAAGTAACTCAACCATAACCTCAAACTCACCATGCACATCACCAACCACTACAATTGAATCTGATTCAGGGAATATTGATTTGTAGCTATATCGTTTAGTATTAATCTGAGGAGTAATTATATTCGGAACTTTTGTTTTGGCTAAAATAGTTGAGTCACCCCCTTTTACAGGGATACTCCTTTTTATGTGTTTAATTGATCTCTTACCAGAGTCACTTACAAAAAACTCTATCTTAAGCTTATCGTCATAAAGTTTAACATGAGGTCCATCAACAAAACCAGGTAGCCTATTAATTCTGTAAGCAATCATCTGATCTCTAAGAAACTTTGCCAACTCTTTATCGCCTCTCTCTATAGCAATAATATCAACTGTTCTTTTACTTCTGTTTACCTGAGTTGGATCTATTCCTGCCTCAAGCAGTAACTCAATAATCTCTAAATCAGAAAATGAGACCGCATAAAACAGTGCATTATTATTTAATATATTCACTGTATTTACAGAGACTCCATGTTTCAATAAACGTTTTATAAACTTTAGTTTATTCTGCTTTGCAGCTAACATTAACGGTGTATAATTATTACACAAAGTGTTTACTGCTATATTGTTATTTAATAACCAATTAAATAACTTATAATTATCAGTTGCAATTGCAATAAGCATTAACGAATTACCATTCTGATCTCTGTATGATTTGGTTTCTTCTGAATAGTATTTGAGAGAATCTATATTATCAGTTGCAATAAACCTATCTATCTTCTTATTACTCTGACAATATATATTAATTGTTGAGATATAAAAAAACATCAATAAAAGATATATTACAATATTTCTCAAAACGTGGTGTTTTATAATACATTAAACACAATAAACGTGCCTTACCTACAATATTGGGTAACAGTAAACTTAACAAAAAATATACAATTCATTTACAAATAGAGAACTAATATTTGTTCTTGACTAAGAAAATAGATACAAGCATAAATCAATATTTCCTATACAATACTATATAAAAACATAGCAGTCCAATAATCTCCAAATAAGAGATAATATTTATCCTTGCTCGTTTAATACCTCATTAATTCCTATTTTTGAGATAACATAATACCTGTTATAAGAGTTATTACCAGAACAGATATTGCATCATAACTACTGAACTATTAATATTAAATTACTGATGAAAAGAATATTAAAGAGATTTTTTATTTATATAACAGTGATATTAGTGCTACTTATATCAACAGCTCTGACAACTGCATACATTTTTAAAGATGAAATAACCCAAAAAGCTCTTGATAAAATAAACAGTAATGTAAATACCAAGATATCTGTATCTAATGTAGAGTTTAGCCTATTTAAACAGTTTCCTCACATAAGTATTGTTCTTAATAATGTTTCGATAAACTCTTCTGATAAAACAAAAGAAAAATTAATTACAGCCGAGAATATTTTCCTTAACCTTGATTCAAGAAAATTATTAAAAGGAGAAGTTCAGATATCAGAGATTCACATTAAAAACGGAAAAATAAATATCAATATTGATAGACGAGGCAGATCTAACTACAATATTATCAAGAACAAAAGCAATAGCACCTCTAAGAATGATGTAATAATAAACTATATAATAGCTACAAACACAGAGATAAAATATTACGATGCCAGAAGTAAATTATTAATAAAATCAAAGACAAAAAAAACAGGCGTTGAGATAACTAAAGAAAGCTATAAAATTGTTACAGACACATACATTAATAACCTGATCTCAGGCAATATATCATTAACCAACAAACATGTAATGATTAAAACCTTAATAATTCCTCAAAAAGACAACATAACATTCAAAGACAATGTTATTGTATTTAACAAAGAGAGGATTTTAGCTCAGGTAGTACTAAAAAAGATTAAAAAGAACTGGCATTCAGAAATAAAGGCTCAATCATCAAATGCATCTATACAGAGGATTATTAATCTCGCAGAAGAGTTAACTAACAAGAAGTTAAAGCATTCTGATATCAAAGGAAATATAGATTGGAGATTTGTATATAGCGGAAGTATAAAGAGATTTAATAATTTCAGAATTGCCTTTGCAAACAGCGGAACAGTTGATGTAAACTATAATGGAACATTACTTAAACTTAAACATATTGAGGGTATATACAGCAATAACAGTAATAGTGTTAACGTATCAAAATACAATCTGTCATTAAGGAACTCGTCTGTTTCAGGTAATTTCAGATACAATACAAATACTGGTAGTACATATTTTAAAGCAAGTGGAGATGTAAATGCTGATGATATTGCCCCGTTTTTGGAATCAGATTACAGAGAAATTACAAATGGTGAAGCTACATTAAACGTAGGTGCTAATGTTATATATAACAGAAAAAAAATATCAAACATAAAGATCGATAAGGGATCGTTTATAGTTCTGAAAAACATATCATTAAACACATCTGCTTTAAACCATCCTATAACTAATCTTAATGGTGCATTAAGATATAACAGAGAGAGTTCCATTGAAAACCTGTCTTTCAATATCAACAAAAGTGACTTTACTCTTAACGGAAGAATACGTAATATTATAGAATATTTTAAATCAGATAATTATCCTCTATCAATAGATGCTAACCTTAAATCTGAGAATATAATTATTGACGACATCAAAAAAAGTGATAATAATAAAACGCAAGATGTAGAGATAAACTTACCAGACAGGGTTGTGTTTGATTTCAGATTAGATGTTGGACAATTCAGATATAAAGATATCTCTGCCCATAATATCAAAGGAATGTTTAACTACAAGCCCAAAATGATAACACTTAAATCGATAACTATGAATAGTATGCATGGTAAGATAAGTGGTGGCGGCATAGTAGTACAAAAGTATAATGGCGACTTTACATTAACATCTCAGTGCAGATTAAATAGAATTGATGTAAAGATGTTGTTCAGATCATTCAAAGACTTCAATCAGAAAGCTATCTCACATAAAAATATCGAAGGTAGCTTCTCAGGAGATATAGATTTCAAATCTGAATGGGATAAGAACCTTAAACACAATCAAGAAAAAATTATATCTACAATTAACTTTAATATAGAAAATGGTGCTCTATTTGATTATGAACCTGTATATAAAATAGGAAAATATCTTAAAGAGAAGGATTTAAAAAGACTTGATTTTGAATCTATGAATAGTACTATCACTATAAGCAATAGTAATATTCATTTACCTGACATGGAGATAAAGAGTTCTTCTGCTGATATTACCGTTTCTGGTGACCATAACTTTAACAATAATTTCGACTACAGGTTAAAACTCAGATTATCAGATTTGATAATAGGCAAGAAGAAACTAAAAAAGAGAAGAGATACTGAATTCGGAAAGATAAAGGATGACGGAGCTGGTCATACCTCAATATTCTTAAAAATAATTGGAAACCCTTCTGATTATAAAATACAGTATGATACAAGAGGTGCCGGAAGAAAAATGAAAGAGACATTCAAAAGACAAGGCAGTGAATTAAGAGATGCTTTTAGAAAAGAGTTTGGAAAAAAGAAGAAAGATAGTACTAAAACAAAGAAAAAGAAGTTTGAATTAGAGTGGGATGATGATTAAAACAGAAACAACATACTTATAGTTAACCTAAAAACAAACATGAAAACACAAATCTGGCGATGGGCTCTTGTTATATCTATAATAATTGTAGGTGGAGGCATACTATACTTTACAAATAAGTTAGTTAACGAGTTTGAGATAGAGGAAAAAAAGAAAATTGAAATATGGGCCAAAGGAATAAAAGAGCTTAATAAAATTGAGGGACCCTCTGTTGATATTACATTTATATCTGATGTAATTGCAGGCAACACAACAATTCCTGTTATCCTTGCTGACTCTAGCAACAATATTATTGCTTTCAAAAATATTGACACGACCGGAAGAGGATATAAAATAGTTGAAAAGAAGTTTGCAAAAATGCAGAATCAGGAAGCCCCTATTGTTCTGCACTGGCTTGAGGATGATATAAACTACGTATATTACGACACCTCTATACTTCTGACAAAACTTGCCTATTACCCAATTATTCAATTTATTATAATAATACTTCTGCTTGCTATTTTCTACTCTATATACAGAACAATGAGAAATGACGAACAGAACCGCGTATGGGTTGGTATGGCAAGAGAAACAGCTCATCAGTTAGGTACACCAGTTTCATCATTAATGGGATGGGTAGAGTTAATAAAAATGGGCGAAGGTTCAGAAAAGGTTGGCCTTGAATTGGAAAAAGATGTTATGCGTCTTGAAAGAATTGCTGACAGGTTCTCTAAAATAGGTTCAGAGCCTATACTAAAAGACGAGAATCTGATTGAAATCCTTGAGAATGGTATAGATTATATAAGTAAAAGAACTTCGAAAAAGAAGATTGAAATATCACTGTTATGCGATGAGAGGGATACTATTGCAAAGCTGAACATACAACTTTTTGAGTGGGTTATTGAGAATTTGTGCAAGAATGCTATTGATGCTATGAATGGGGCCGGAAAATTACAGATTTTGGTAGACTCAAAAAACAGAGATTATGTTGCTATTGATATAAAAGATACAGGCAAAGGGATATCATCAAAAAACAGACGTAATGTATTTAAACCCGGTTTTACCACAAAACAACGAGGATGGGGATTAGGATTGTCTCTTGCAAAAAGAATAATTGAAGATTACCACAAAGGTAAAATATATGTTGCAGCTTCAGAGATAAACAAAGGTACTACATTCAGGATATTACTAAAAAAAGACAAATAAGCTAAAGTATTACACCAACCATATATTCTGATACCGCATATAGTAATGGTAATGTAAAAACAGATAAAACAGTGGTAAAAAAGAGATTTTCGGTAGCCATCTCAACATCAAGTTTATATTCTGCACACAACATTACTACAATTGCCATACATGGCATTCCTGACTGAAGAGTAAGAACTATAATTGCAGTATCAGATATATTAATACCTATTAGTTTAATGATAATCAGTGTTATTATCAGAATAATTACAGGAGATAATATTAACTTATTAATTGCTATAGCATATAACCTACGCTTAAATAGTAATCGTTTAAAATTTCCTGTGTATAATACAGAACCAATATAGAGCATAGACAGATATATAGTTGTTCGTCCTAAACCACCAAGTGAACTATCAACAAACTGAGGTATCTTTACAGAGAAACTTAAAAGCAATACTCCTACAATAAAAGCTATGGTATTTATATTAAGAAGATGTTTAACTTTTACCTTCTCCCCTCTCTTATCAATCATTAATATACCAAATGTCCACAATACACTGTTTGATGCTAACTGAAATATAGATGCATACAGTATTCCTTCTCCATTCGGAAACAGAGCATCAAGAAGAGGGAATCCTATAAATATTATATTACCGAACATTGTATGCAAGGTATGTATTACAGTATGTTCATGTGATAACCCATTAGCTTTTGAAGATAATCGTCCGGTAATATAAAGTATAGCTAAAGCCAGAAATGTAAAAACAAATAACCCTAAAGAGCTATACATTAATGATGATGTAAGTTTAAGGTTAGCCAGCTTAGTAACAAGTAACAAAGGTAGTGTTACATTAATTATAAGTCTGGACAGACCTTTACGCAAATCGTCTGTAATTATCTTAAATCTTGTTGCCAGTATACCAACAACAATAACCACAGACAATATAAATATCTGTCCAACTATAACCTGAACATACATATATTTAGAGTATTATACTTATTATTTGAACAACAAGGATAAGCAAAACCATTGCTATTGGATATACGGTTGCATAAGCTACACTTGGAGCATCTGTTGTTGTCATAGTATCAGCAGCAGCTAAACCCGGAGTACTGGTCATTCCTCCGGTTATTGTTCCCATAAGAGTAAGTATATTAATCTTATACACTAACTTACCTACAATTGCTCCAATAATCATTGGTAATATAGTTATTAAAGCACCAATAACAAATAGCTTAATACCATACTGATTGTATGTTGATACCAGTTGTGCTCCGGCATTTGTTCCTACAGGAGCTAAAAAGAATAGTAATCCCAACTGTCGTAAAAGTTGATTTGCAGATCCTGTCATTGTCCATATTATTGGTCCGGTTTTTCCAATATTACTAAGTATTAAAGCCACAGCGAGTACCCCTCCGGTAAGTCCCGGACTAAATGAAAAACCATCAGTAAACTGTATATTCATTTTACCTACAAGAACTCCGAGAATAATACCTGCTGCAACAGGAAACAAATCTGTATCAGAAAGTCGACGACTATCATTACCCAGAAGAGAAACAACCTGTTTCATATTACCTTTGTCACATGAAACCATAAGTTTATCTCCAAACTTTATATATGAACCTGAATGAGGTGTAATATCAATACCACTTCTACGTATACGGGTAATAAGAGCATTGAAAGTAGTCATTAAGTTAAGTTGTCGTATAGTTTTGTTTACAATCTCTTTATTTGTAACAAGAATTGACTGAACTTCATACTTTGAACTTAAAGTAACATCTTTATCTGTCTCTCTTCCAATAAGTACTTCTATTTTATCTAATGAACTGTTTGTTCCTACAGCCCTTATCACATCTCCTCTGTTAAGTATTGTTGATGGGTTTGGTGTAAACGTAACGTCATTATGGCGTACACGAGATATACTAGCACCTGTCATTGCTCGTACCTTCATCTCTCCTATCGCTTTACCTATAACATTATCGTTCTGTACCTCAAACTGTTTAAATATTATCTCCGGATGATCAGCTCTATGTTCGCGTGCAATAACCTTTTCTGCATCCTTTACATTTGATCTTACCATATTCGGAAGGAATCTCACAAATAATATAACTCCAAGAACACCAAACGGGTAAGCTATACCATATCCTATAGAAGCTAAAGGTGAATTTGTGGTATCAATAGCAGCTGCAAGACCAGGAGAACTGGTAAGTGCACCTGTAAACATTCCTATTGCTATATTAGGATCTATTCCAAAAATATAAGAGACTCCCACCGTTGACAGTGCTCCTGCAATAACAATTACTGTTGCAACAATAAGAATCTGTTTTCCTTTTGCTTTAAATGAATCGAAAAAACCGGGGCCAGCTTGTATTCCTACAGTAAAAATAAACAGTACAAGGCCTATATACTGAAAATCTTTTGGAATCATTATTCCGTAATGCCCGAATATAAGAGCTACAAAAATAACCGCTGATATATCAAGAGATATACCCTTGATTTTTATATTTCCTAATATAAAACCTAAAGCAACAATCAGAAAAAAAGCAAAATAAGTATTTGAAAGAAACTCCATAATATATTAATCTATTTTGGAGCAAAGATACTGCTTATAATATTTCTAATAGCCTCTCTGCTAACAAACATAAAACAGTATTAATCAAATATCCGCTTTTTAATAAGAGCTATATCCTTTTGCATATCAGTTATAATACTCTTATTATAAGAATCTTCATCACCTATAAATAAATCATCTGTTCCAATATATGCAACCTGTTTCCATACCTCAAGAACATCGTTAATGTCAACAAAGTATGGCTTATAAACAGGATTAGATGAAATCAGCAATAGAGATCTCTCATCATTAATACGGTTAAATACTTTCTTAAGAACTAACCCATCATTTGCTGTTACAACAATACAGTTATCTCCGTCAGAGATATCTCTCCAATCTTTAATATACTCTGCTATAATTATTGTCCCATCAACCAATGGTAACATAGAGTCGCCCGATATCGGAAAAGCTCTGTACTTTTTACTATCTGATAAAAACGGCAATTTAATTACCGGTAGTGAATTTATATATTCAGGATCGCTATAACCAGCAGTATAACCGGCTTTTGCTTTATGTGGAATCAGCTCAACATTCTCTCTGTTGTCAGAATCAACAGTAGTTGCAAGTACTCTGATCTTATCCCCTTTTACATCTACATCAAATCCTTTTTCAAGTTCAGATAACTGAAATTCCGATACCGTTGACAGATCATACTTTATAAGCTTGTCGATAGATAGGTTAAAGAACTCAGATATCTTTACAAGTGTGATAAACGGAGGTTGAACCACCTGATTCTCATATCCGCTATAAGAACTTCTGGGAATATCAATTGATGAAGCAACATCAGCCTGTGATAGTTTTCTGCGTCTCCTCAAAAGCTTAATATTTTGTCCAAAAAACATAACAAAGATTAAGTTATATCGTAAAATGATTATATTATAGTCGGTATTTTGACTGTATTTTAATCAAAAATAGATATTATAATTAAAAAATGCAAAACAGAGTAATTGTACATATGGATCTGGACTCCTTTTTTGTTTCGGTTGAGAGGCTGTATGATAACAGTTTACTCAACAAACCAATTGTAATTGGAGGCACCAGCGACAGAGGTGTGGTTGCAGCGTGCAGCTACGAGGCAAGAAAATTTGGTGTTCATTCTGCTATGCCAATAAAGATGGCTAAAAGACTATGTCCTAACGCTATATATTTAAGCGGTGATTTTGACAAATATAGTAGTAACTCAAAAGCTGTGACAGAAATAATTAAAGAGAATGTTCCTCTGTTTGAAAAAACATCAATTGATGAGTTCTATATAGATATGAGTGGAATGGATAAATTCTATAGTTCGTCACTATTAATAAATGATATTAAAACTAAGATTAAAAAAGAGCTAGGTTTGCCTATATCATATGGTATCTCAAAGAATAAAACAGTCTCAAAAATTGCCACTACAGAATCAAAACCAAATGGTAATATGATTATAAAATATGGTTCTGAGATTGGTTTTCTCGCTCCTCTCACAGTTAACAAAATACCAATGGTAGGATCTGTAACCTATAAAAGTCTAAGGCAGCTTGGCATTAAATATATAAGAACTATTCAGGAGTTAAATCCACAAATTTTACTAAATGTTCTTGGTAAAAACGGAGCAACTATATGGCAAAAAGCAAATGGAATAGATAACACACCCGTTGTTCCATACTACGATCAAAAATCAATATCGTCTGAAAGAACCTTTGAGGTTGATACAACAGATTACAATAAACTAGAAAGGGATATTATCAGAATGACAGAACAGTTAACTCATTCATTAAGAAACAAAAGTAAGCTTACAGCTGAAGTATCTGTAAAAATACGATATTCCGACTTCAATACTAATACAAAACAGATACGTGTAAATCCTTCTAATATGGATCATATACTTATTCCAAAAGTCAAAGATATCTTCAGGAATTTATACAATAAAAGACTATTAGTTAGACTTATAGGAGTTAGATTCTCTAAACTGTCTGATGGTGCATATCAGATAAATATGTTTGAAGATAAGAGCGAAATGATAAAACTGTATCAAACTTTAGATAAGTTAAATAACAGATATGGTGACAAAACAGTAAGAAGAGCTATAGGAATAAAATAACATACATATGTTTATTAACTGCCACTCACAATATAGTTTAAGATATGGGGCATTAACCATCAATAAAATTGTTGATACAGCTATATCTAACAAAATAGAATACATTGCTTTAACAGATATAAATAGTACATCAGGTATTGTTACCTATATTAAGTATGCAAAAAGCAAAGGTCTGAAGCCAATAATTGGTGTCGATTTCAGAAATAATAGTAATCAAGAGTTTATAGCAATTGCCCGAAACAACAAAGGTATACATGAGATAAATAATCTACTATCTGATATATTAGTGAACAATAGAGAAGTTCCAGAAAGAGTAAACATATCAGATGACTGCATAGTAATTTATCCATATGAAAAGGCTATAACACATAAACTAAATGATAATGAATATATAGGTATAAAACCCAAGGATTTAAATCGTTTCAAATTCAATAAAAACAATATTCCTTCTGAGAACACAGTAATTCATCTTTCTGCAACATTCCTGAACAAAACAGATCATAATATACATAGAATATTAAGGGCTATAGATAATAATACTCTACTATCAAGACTACCTAAAACGGAAGAGGCTGATGAGAATGACATACTCATTAATCCGAAAGATATTATATCTGATTACATTGATTTCCCGAACATAATTAAAAATACCAGAAACATATTTGACTCCTGTCAAATAGATTGCAGTGAATTTGAATATAAAAGAAGAGAACCTAATCTATTAAATAACGATAGCGATGATCATACTAAACTAAGAGAACTTGTATATAAAGGACTTATAACCAGATATAAATTTCTTACAAAACAGATAACAGAAAGAACTAGTAAAGAGTTAAATCTGATAAAAGAAAAAGGGTTTAGCTCATACTTCCTTATAAATTGGGATATAATAAGATATGCAAAGAGTAAAGGGTATTATTATGTTGGTCGGGGAAGTGGAGCTAACAGCATCGTTGCATATAGTCTTGGTATAACCAACGTAGATCCAATTGAACTGGATTTGTACTTTGAGCGATTTATTAATCTGTACAGATCCTCTCCTCCTGACTTTGATATAGATTTCTCCTGGAAAGACAGAGATGATATTACCCGTTATATCTTCAACAAATACAAACATACAGCTCTGCTTGCAACGTATGTATCATTCTCTGTTAAATCAGCAATAAGAGAAATTGGTAAGGTTTTTGGTTTGCCAAAGCATGAAATTGATGAAATAAGTAAGAATAGGAAAACATCTGATCCGGCGAAGGATAGATACAGAAAACTTGTTATAAAATATAGTAAATTACTTGATGGTATTCCTAATCAGTTAAGTGTACATGCCAGTGGTATTATTATATCAAAAGAACCTCTGCAAAAAGTAATTGCAACATTCAAACCTCCAAAAGGTTTTCATACAACACAATTCAGTATGGTAGAGGCCGAAGATATAGGTTACTGCAAACTGGATATATTAAGTCAACGAGGATTAGGGCATATCAGAGATACGCTTGAGCTTGTTAAGAAAACCCGTGGAATAGATATAAATGTAGATGATGTTGAGAGCTACAAAAAGGATAAAAGAATAAATGACAAAATAAACAGAGGCGATACTATTGGAGCATTCTATATTGAGTCTCCTGCCATGCGTATGTTACTCACAAAACTGAATGCTGACGGATATAATAAACTTGTTGCTGCCAGCTCTATAATAAGACCAGGAGTAGCAAAAAGTGGTATGATGAATGAATACATTAAAAGAAGTTTAGATAAAGAGTATAACAGTAAAAAACACAATATTTTATATTCAATAATGCCAGACACATATGGTATTATGGTATACCAGGAGGATGTAATTAAAGTAGCACATATTTTTGGAGGTATTAGTTTGGCTGAAGCTGATGTACTAAGAAGAATAATGTCAGGAAAGAGAGACAGGGAGAATAGATTAAAAGATATAAAAAGTCAGTTCTTCTTTAATTGCAAAGAGAGAGGTCATAATAAAAGATTAACTGAAGAGGTTTGGAATCAGATTGAGAGTTTCGCGGGTTATGCCTTTGCCAAAGGACACTCTGCTTCATACGCCGTTGAGAGTTATCAAAGTCTGTTCCTGAAAACATATTATCCTTTAGAGTTCATTGTAAGTGTGATAAACAATTTTGGAGGGTTTTACTCCAGCGAACTATATATAAAAGAAGCTAAAAAACTTGGTGGTATAATTGAACTTCCTTGTATAAATAACAGTAATGAGTTAACTAAACTCGACGGAAATACAGTATGGTTAGGATTAGGACTTGTACAATCGCTTGAGAGCAACACAATATATAATATTCTAAACGAAAGAAGATTAGGCGGATTATTTACATCTATTGATAACTTTACAGATAGGGTCACTATAGATCATGAACAGATAAAAATATTGATAAATACAGGTGCTTTCAGAAACATATCTGAAAGTAAAAAATCTGCTATGTGGAAGATGCAGATCAATAAAAACAGAGGTAAAGAGGCTAAACATAACAAGTTATTTTATTCCGAGATTAAATCATCTGATATTCCGAAATTTGAGGATTCTATTACTGATGATATATTTGACGAGATTGAATTTCTTGGCTTTACAGTAAAATCATACTATACCATTCTAAAAAACAGACCTCATAATATGTTACAATCCAAAGATCTTATTAGAATGGGGAATAAAAATGTAATTATCTATGGAGAGCTTGTTGCCATTAAGTATACTAAGACAAAGAACAGAGATATAATGTACTTTGGTACTTTTCTTGATGTAAACGGGGATTTTATTGATACTGTACATTTTCCTGACTCTGCTAAGTTATATCCTTTTTCAGGAAAAGGTGTTTATAAAATCAATGGTAAGGTAATTATTGAGTATGGTCATGTAAGTATTGAGGTAAAAAAAATCGAGCATCAACAAATAATTGAAGATACCCGATATTCTTAATATAATTTTATATAAAATACTAATACATAGAGTCTATCTGATCTTTATATATAGTATTAATAGCTTTACGTCTTATCTTTAATGTAGCAGTTAACTCACCACTATCAATAGAGAATTCTCTGTCAAGTAATGTAAATCTTCCAATGTGCTCAAATGGAGCCAAATCAATTGACATCTTATCAATATCAACAGATATAAGCTTATTTATAAGCTCATTAGACACCAATTCCTTAATTGAATTATATATAATACCATTCTCAACAGCAAATTCTTTTATCTTCTCAAAAGCAGGAACTATAAGAGCTGATATATACTTACGCTTATTCCCTATAACAGCTATTTGTTCAATATATTTACTTTGTATGAATATCCCTTCAAGTTTCTGAGGAGCAACATATTTACCTCCGGATGTCTTAATTATATCTTTAATTCTGTCAGTAATTCTCAAATTCCCACGATCGGTAAATATTCCTGCATCACCTGTTCTGAACCAGCCACCATCAAACACAGCATCTGTCTCTTTCTGTTTCTTATAATATCCGTGAAAAAGCAGATCTCCTTTTACAAGAATTTCATTATCTTCATTTATAAGAACCTCAACATCATCAAGGTGCTCCCCTACACTATCATACTCATAATTAAGATCTTTATAACAAGTAACTGTTGCAGTTGTTTCAGTTAGTCCATAACCATGATTTACAAATATTCCCATTGCATGAAAGAATTCAACAATACGTGGAGATAGTGCTGCCCCACCACATGCACTCATATGAAGTCTTCCTCCAAATATTTTCTTTATTTTATTAAAAACAAGAATATTAGCTATAAGATTCTTTATTTGTAATAACCAAAATAATTTTTTACCTTCTTTCTTTCTATAAGCATACCTTTTACCAACAACTACAGCCCATTTTACAATAGATTGTTTTATAGAACTCCATCCTGAAACTTTTTCCCATATTCCATCATAAACCTTCTCATAAAAGCGAGGAACCGTACACATCATAGTCGGTTTCACAATACGCATTCCATCAAGAACATCTCGCGGACTGATCATAAAATTATTTACAGCACCACTATGCATTATATAGTACGACCATGATCTTTCATATACATGACTCATTGGCAAAAATGCCAATGAACTATCATTAGGTGTTACATCTATCCGCCTATCATGTGTATAGAGCGCGAACATAAAATTTGAATTCTTTAGTATAACTCCTTTTTGTTCTCCTGTTGTTCCTGAAGTATAAATTATAGTAACAATATCATCAACTGAAGCTCTATCAAGATATGTATCTATCAATGATAAATTATCATCTATATTCTCATCTCCTAATAACAACAAATCCTTAAAATATATCGCTATATCACAATCTTTTAGATCAGTTCTTTCATCAAATACTATAATCTTTTCTATAGATGAACCTTTATAAAAAGATAAAACATTATCATACTGCTCCTGATCACCAACAAAAAGGTATTTAAGTTCAGTTTCATCAACTATATATTTAATCTGAGCAGAGCTACTGGTTGCAAAAACAGGTATTGTAACTCCTCTGAATCCAAATGATGCAATATCAACCATATGCCAATAGTGATAATTTGCAGCATAGATACCTATAAACTCATGCTCTTTTGCTCCAAGTGTAAGCAACCCGGAACTAACCATATCCACATTATTCTTTAGAGAGTTCCATGACATATCTTTCCAGCAATTAATATCACCTTCGTGATATTTTATTGCAGTTCTATCACCAAACTGAGACACCCTCTCTCTAAATAGCACACCAATGCTACGATAACAATAATATTTTTCTTTACTCATAGTAGTAAAATAAATAGCATGTCGATAATGCATCCCGCATCTAACACACATGTATATAGTAATTTGTTATATTCAAATAGTACACTTAATACAAAAAACAAACAGCAAAGCTAAAAAGAAGTTACACAAATCAACAATAATTTACAATCAATAGTCGTATTGATATTCAAAAAGTGTTTAAATGAATTTTTATATTTGTATTAACTAATAATTCTACATTAATAAAACAGAACTGTCAGATGAAATAAACCACGATCTGATTATTGTCTTTACTAAGATTTCAATTTTTGGCTCGCAGTTTGCTTCATGTGAATATGAAAAAAACAGATTTATAGCAATGAAAAAAATTTTATTTACCAGTGTTCTGATTCTATTCACTGCAATTACAGCTTATTCTTACGATCTAAAAAACAGAACTATTGCTCTATTTGATTTTAATCTGAATATCAGCGAAGAAGCAATGCCTCCATTATTAGCTTACAACGAACCTATTAATGATGTTAAGAAAAACATTAAGGTTATGCTTTATGGTCATCTTGAGGGGCGATTAAGAATGGAGTGTGGACTGGACTTTCTTCCGATAAGAAGTTTTATGAGATCTGCAAAGTATGATGATGCCGGATTTCCATCAATATCGATACAGAAAGCCATTAGAAGAGGCAGTAGCAAGTGCTACATCAGAGTGGAGATAGATATTAATGAAACACTTGAAAAGGGACGTGTTGAATTTGGTAAGAAAGAGTCTGTTAACGATTCTATTGCTAAAGCAGATACTTTGAATCTCAATCCTTTTATGCCTGAAGTAATTTTATCTGTATATGTGTATAATAACAGAGGGTACATACCTGTTGATAAGTATATTTATAGTAGCAAAGCTGAAAATTTATATAATTATACTGAACCAATATTCCTTGACGGAGTTTTAAATAGAAATGAATGGGAAGAGAGAGAGACTCTTTTTAACCTGTTTGATAAAGCTATTGACAAACTTATTAATAAGATTAATGACTAAAAATGATTTCATATCTGTAGGATTAATGTCCGGTACCTCACTTGATGGTTTAGATATTGCAATATGTAAAATTGACAAACAGGATATTAGTAATACTCAAATATTACACGCCGAGACAATCAAATATGATATACAAATGCAAAACCGCTTAAAAAATGCTCATTTTTTAAGCGGTTTTGATCTTTTGGAACTACATAACCTGTATGGTGTTTATCTTGGTCAGGAGGCTTTAAAATTCATCAAAAAACATAATATAAAAGCCGATATTATATCCTCACATGGTCATACAGTTTTTCATCAGCCAGAAAAAGGTATTACGTTACAGATAGGGAATGGTGCAAATATTGCTGCTGAGTCTGGCATTACAACTGTGTTTGACTTCAGAAGCCTAGACGTTGCATTAAAAGGACATGGAGCACCTCTTGTTCCAATTGGCGATAAACTACTGTTTCCGGAATATAAATATTGTATTAACCTCGGTGGTTTTGCTAATATATCTGTCAAAAATGATGATAGTATCATAGCTTATGATATATGTCCTGCAAATATTGCTTTAAACTACTTCTGCAGAAAACATAATTATGAATATGATAAGGAAAATGTACTAAGTAATGGAGGGTCTGTAAATAATACTCTCTTAAACAAATTAAATAATCTCACATACTACTCTTTATCTGCACCAAAATCACTTGGCAGAGAATGGTTTGAATCTAAGTTCTTAAATATTACAGACAAATACGATATCCCTATAAATAATATGTTAACAACTATCTATGAGCACACAGGTTATATGATTGGTCAATGTATTACTGACACTAACAGTAATGTTTTAATTACTGGTGGCGGTGCATATAATAAGAAGTTAACAGATTGTATTAAAAAAAATACCAGATCAGAGATTGTTATTCCTGACGATACAATAATAGATTTTAAAGAAGCTCTTATATTCGCACTACTCGGCTATCTGCGTGTAATTAAAGAGACTAATACTATTAAATCTGTTACCGGAGCTATAACTGATAGTTGCGGAGGCTCAATTGTGAGGATGTAATTTTTTTGTAAAAGGTGTAAGGTTTGTAGGCTATTTCCTGTTCTGTCAACGAAAATGGTTGGTATTGTATCTCTCTGGTCTCATAGCCCTTATCAGTACTGTCTCAGGAGTGATTTTAAAGTCAAATTCATCCATCTCACGGTACCACGACAAGTAATTATGCAGATATTTGGTTGCCACACCTCTGAATCGGACCATCCAAACCTGTAGATCAAACTGATATTTTTCCACATTCTTTATATGCACAATATCCTTCTTTACCGATTCCTGTTTAGGTATACTAAGTACACCATGTCTTACACTATTCTCCTTGGTGTATTTCAGATAAACTGCCTTATTCTGACTACAAAACAGTGTGTCTTTAGTAAGAAGTGACGAAAGATCTGGTTTTAGATTATCTGCACTAAATCTGTAGAAAATATCATCAAATGTATTCTTTCCTCTGTCCCTGCAAAACAGTGTAAACACCCTGCTCTTTGATGGAATATGTTTTGGTGATTTGTATCCTCTTTTGCGTGGTTTTCTCCTTAGTTTCTTACACCCTTTATCCGACCAAGCAAATATCAGTTCATTTACCTCAACTATACCTGATAACTTCTCTGGTTTGATCTCATTTGCATTCTGTAAGAATCTGTGTCGCCATCGGAATGATGTATTCTTATGAACACCACACTTTGCTGCTGCTTTTCTTATACTCAGTCCATCCTTCAGACATTTGGCATAATCAAGCCATCTGCCTTTCTTATGTAAATATGCCAATGGTGTAGATGTTAAAGTGTTGAATGTTCGTCTGCACTCTTTACATCTATAGCGTTGCATATCGCTGCGCATTCCCCATTTATGAATAGATTGTGATTTACAATACGGACAACTGATATCTCCGCTATTTTCATTTAACAGACGTGATACAAATTTGACTGAATCACGCTTCTCTATTGCATCCTTTAGTTGATTATAACTCCTTGAATCTAGTTTGTTGACTGATGCAATTAACTTAACAATGTTCTGTGTTGCCATGGTATTTCTGTTGGTATACGAGACCTCTTAAAAAAGGTTCAACCAAACTCGTGAACAGAACATTATTTCCTACAAACATGCAAACATAAACACAACAACCAAAAACCTAATCACACCACACTCTTATACAAAAAAAGCTGATCTTAAGATCAGCTCTTATATACCGGAGTCTAATTACTTTCTAACTTTCCCCACTGTTTTCTTATATCTGTTAGTCCTTCATCAACCCACTGTTTAGTCTCTTTTAGCAACTCCATATGATCATTATTACTAATAGGATAACCTATTTTAACTTTTACAGGTGTTTTAAGTTTACTCAGTTGTCTTTGCCAGTGTGGAATAAGCTTATCCTTCCCTATCCAGGCATCATTATCGTCTTTATAATCAATAGCAACAGGAACAACAGGTATTTTACCTTCTGATGCTATCTTAAATGACCCTGGTTTAAAGTTCTTTGTCAGCGGACCAATATGCGTTGTTCCTTCAGGAAAAATTATAACTCTGCCTCCAACATCGTAATGAGCTTTAATAGATCGCATAGTTTGTATCATGCTTTTAGAACTCTTTCGATCAACAAGTATAATCTTAAAACACTTTACAGCCATTCCTAATACAGGCCAGCTACCAACCTCTTTTTTTGCCACTATTGAACTTGGTGCAAGTCCCATAACAACCATGATATCAATATATGATCTATGGTTTGGCATAACAATACAACCAGTATTTATTGTTTCTCCTATAAGCTCAACCTTCACTCCCATTAACCAAAGGTTAGTACGTGCCCAAAAACGAATATACCAATATGGTAAATCCGAATTCTTTTTATTAAGCATAACATGTACACTACCTATAGTAATAGCCAAAAACGAAAATAATACAACTAATAAAAATCGTATAAAAGCCAGTATTTGTCCAAACATATCACAAAATTTTGAGCCAAATATAATAATAAACTAACAACTGCCTGATATTAAACTAATCAATATATGGTATAATAATGACAAAGGGGACATAAAGCCCCCTTTAACCATTTATATAAGAAATTTCTATCTCTTTATAAGCTTAGATATACCAGTTTTTGTTCCGTTAGATACCTTAACAAAATATATTCCTGTCGGACTATTAGATATATCTATTGTCTCAATATAATTATTAGTCTCCTTTCTCAGAATAACCTGACCATTTGAGTTTATTACCTCAATTATCACATTCTCTGAGATCTCATTCTCCATAATTATATTACTTATACCCCTTGTTGGATTAGGGTAAATTTTAAACTCATTGCTCTTCTCCGTATTAACCGGTGAAGGATCAGTTTCACTTACTGTTGATATTACAAACGATGTTTTAACAAATTTACCACCATCAGTTGCCTTAAGTACAATTGTACCCTCTGCCTCAACATCAGCTTTAATTGTTACTGTTAATGTAGAACCACTTATCGATGTAGTTAAGAAATCTGTATTACTGTTACTATCAACAACTATATCAAATGAACTTGCTCCTCCAAAAACACCATTAAGATCTATATCTACTGAGGTTTTTTGATTAACCTTTAGATATTGATTATCAATCGTCTTCTTAACATACAATCCATAATTAGATGAACCTGCAAATATACCTCTACCATGAGTTCCTACTGCAATCTTACCATCTGATGGATTAACATCTATATCATTAACAATTACACTACCAATAATATCAGATTTAACTTTTACCCATGCAGTACTTGCACCATTAAGTGTTTTTGTCTTGTACAAGCCTGTACTTGTTCCAAGGTAATATATTTTTGTATCTCCGTGATTAACAATAGCAGCTGTACGGATAGATGGTCCAGGATTGGATGCGTCTCCGGTTAGATCACCTTCAATAGCATTGAAAGAGGCACCGCCATCTGTTGTATGATATACACCAGTTATATTATAATTAGAGAATACAACTATAAACTCATTACCATCAAGAGGGTTAACATACAAATCGTGAGGATATACACCTCCTTGTACTCCGGAGATATTAAGCTCTGTAATCTTTCTGTTTTTACTATTAGCCGGACTTTCTATTTTGTAAATCTTTGGAGTTCCTGAAGTACTATATGCTGCAACATATAAAATATTTGCAGGATTTGTTGTACTTGCAAGCGCTGTAATAGAGTAACCTGATGGTGCTACATTTATCTTAGTCCAGTTCGTCATTGTTCCATTCTGCAAACCATTAGCAACCTCACTTATATCAGAATTTATATACAAATTACCCAATGCAGGATAGTATATTACATTAGTATTATTCTCGTCTATCTCAAAAGGATGTATAAACATCTGACCTGATGCTTGTGATGGATGTACAATTGAATAAGTACTTCCCTTCCATCTAACTAATGTTCCTTCCTGAGATGATGCATAATAATAATCCTTACCAAACGCACAGAAAGCACCATCTCCACTACTCCTGTCAGAAGATGCAGATGTAGTTGTTCCATTAAACGTAAACATAGGCGATCCATTATCCTGTGTTCCTCCAATAAAAAGATTCTGATCATCAGGATAATGAGGCAAAGCTACAACGTAGAATTGAGTAATATTATATCCTGTATTTTTATCAATCCATGTCAAATAACTCTCTGTATCTAACTTTGCATCAGCAGCATAACTAAGTCCACCATCATGACCACTCCATACAGCACCTGAACCTCCCGGTACAAAAACTGTTACGTGGCAATCAGGATGATGATTAGGATACATAAATGCTCCAGTTGCCGGATTTCCATATCCACCTATCCATGAATAACTTGCCGTAGGTTTTGTAGCAAATCCATCTTTACTTCTGAACAACGAGGTGCTTCCTGCAATAACAAAATTCTCATCTGTAGGGTGAACCGCAAGAGTCATATTATAAGCACCCTGTTTTCCCAATCTTTCCTGTATACCAGAGCTAGCACCCTGATATACACCATTAGCATTACTTGTTCTGTTAGTAATACTACCCCCGGCAATATCAATCTTATAAAAATATGGCTCTTTATTATCTACCATAAACAGATAAGCAACATTTGTATTTGACGGTGCTATTCTAACAAGTCCTCTGTCATACTGAGCGTTCAGATCAGAATCTGATCCAATTCTTGTCCAAGTAGCACCATCATCTGTTGATCTGTATACTCCTGGATTATTTGTTGGGTTAGCTACACTAGAATGTCTGCTCTCCGAAAGAAAAGCTATAATATTTCCGGATGCATCAATATCAATATCGGCCCAGTAGTGATTATTTGCCCCTCCTAATGATATTGCATCAGTATTTGCTGTTACATCATATTTTATAATACCATAACCATTTGCACAAACAAACAAATTTCCTGATGTTGGACTAACCATTATTTTAGAGACATAATCATACGCCTTGTTCCATTTTGTAAAATCACTATCAGTTCCGGAAATTAAACTCCACGACAATCCATTATCTGTACTCTTGAACAGCCCATTGCCCGAATATGATGCTGACCACCCCTGTGCGGTTGCTGAATTACCAGTGAATTCACCTGTGGCATAGTACCATACGTCTTCTTCTCCTGCTCTAGGATCCTGAGCAATTGAGGTGATACCATTGTACTCATTAGGGTCATTTTCCAAAGTCCAGGTTGTTCCTTTGTCAGTTGAGCGATACAGACCTCCTGAAACACCACCCGCAAGAATAATATTACTATTTCTTTTATCAATACCTATTGCACGAGTTCTTCCTCCAACATCATTTGGCCCTGCCTCTTTCCAGTCATAATCTGCCGAAACTACAGCGCGACCTCTTTTTCTTGAATCAAAATTTTCAGCAAACCTTAGTTCTCTACTTCTTATATTCTCAGGAATCTTTCCTGAAGCAGGATCTCTTAACATATTAAAGAAGTATAAATCTCTTCCTTCTTTCTTATCTAACGATGCCTTAGGTGAAAAAGTGGATCTTACCCTCGGGAAATCATCGTTATAACTATCTCTTTTACTTGTAAATATTGAGGATAAAGCAAAAGAGAAACCAATAATTGCTGCTGCAACTAATGACAGCCTTCCTATTTGTTTTCTCATAATAAATTGTTTTTAAGAGTTTTGTTTTATTATATCTAATAGATTCCAATGAATATAGTTCTTGCCGAATGATCTTGGTGGAGCTTCAACAACTACTTTGTATTGCTTATGAATATCCAGTATATACTCTGAATGTAATGGTAGACTATCGTTCTCAGTTACTAATGGCATACCTCTGCCATTCTCATGTATTCGTATAACCGATACTATATAGAAGTTTGTACTGTCTTTTCGTAAAACCTCTATATCATAAACTGATTTTTCTATTAAAGCCGGCTTTGGTGGGTGTAACTCAGGCGTGCTTTTTTGCCCATTTTTAGGGGCGTTACAAGAGAAAAGCACGGTAATCATTACAATAGTGTAGAAGTGCCTCATAAACGGGTTAAAATTGGTTCTAAAGCAAAAATAACAATATTGCCGACATTAATTATAGTTTTTTAATTTTTTCATATATCGTATTAGCCTTTGATTGACCTATTAAGGCTGCTAAATCTTCCACAGATGCTTTCTTTATCATAGCCACAGAACCAAAATGAGATAAGAGTTTATCTGCTGTTTTACCACCAACACCGGGTATTGATAATAATGTTGAGTCAACAAAATTCTTTGAGCGCTGATTCCTGTGAAACGTTATTCCAAATCTGTGCGCTTCGTTTCGTAAATGTTGAATAATCTTCAATGAAGATGACGTTTTATCAATATATAAAGGAACAGGGTCGCCGGGAAAGAAAATCTCTTCAAGTCTTTTTGCGATACCTACAACCGTAACACGGTGTAAAATATTCAGTTCATTCAAGACTTTTACTGCCATTCCTAACTGCCCTTTACCACCATCAATAATTATCAGTTGCGGTAATGGCTCATCTTCTGCAAGCAACCTGCTATAGCGTCTGTGCAATATTTCATACATACTGGCAAAATCATCAGGACCAACAACAGTCTTAACATTAAAATGCCTGTAATCTCTTTTGCTCGGTTTTCCGTTCTTAAACACAACGCATGCAGCAACCGGAAATGCTCCCTGAATATTACTGTTATCAAAACACTCAATATGCTTCGGTAAAACATCCATATTCAAATCTCGTTTCAATCTATCCAGCACTATCTCCGATTTATCCTTTCGCTTCCCCTCCTTAGCTATCAGATAATCGTTGTAGTAATATTTAGCATTTCGTTCAGATAGTTCAAGTAGTTTTTTCTTATCCCCTATCTTCGGAATCACAAATCCTGCATTCAAGCCTGATATATCAATTCTGTCGGCAACTATAATCTCTTTAGAGGTGCTCTTAAAAATATCGCGTATAGCAACAACAGATCTTTTTATTACATCCTCTATCTCTGTAAGAAATTTTAGCTCTACAAATGTATTATGCGATTGAACAATACTTCCATTAACAATCTTCAGATAGTTTACACAGAATACCTTATCAGTAGAATAATATCCGAATACATCAATATTATGAATAGTAGGACTTACAATTGTTGATTTAGATTGATATCCTTCCAATGCAAGTATCTTATCCTTCATTGTCTGAGCCTCTTCAAACATATAATTTGAAGCAAATTCTTTCATCCTGTTTTTAAGATCAGAAATAAGCGAAGGTATATTACCTTTCAATATGCTTACAATCTCTTTTATTGAGGAGTTGTAATCTTCATAACTCTGCTTACCTACACACGGTCCTAAGCAGTTCTTAATATGATATTCTAAACACACCTTATGTTTACCTTCAGCAACAGTGTCTTTAGTCATATCCAGTTTACATGTGCGTACCTTATATATTCGCTTAAACAACTCAAGTAACACATTAACCATCTTCTTTGAAGTAAATGGACCAAAGTATCTTGCGCTACCATGATTCTTATTTCTTGAAAAGAATACACGCGGAAATTCCTCATTCGTTACAACAATCCACGGATAGGTTTTATCATCCTTAAGCAGAGAGTTGTATCGGGGTTTATACTGTTTTATAAGATTATTCTCTAGCAACAGAGCATCAGATTCCGAATCAACTACAATATGTGATATATCAGAAATCTTTCTGATCATACTACGTATTTTGAACGAAGTATTATTACTCTGAACAAAATAAGACGACACTCTTTTCTTTAAAAATTTAGCTTTACCAATATATATTATATTGCCTTCGGAATCATAAAATCTGTAAACCCCTGGCAAAAGGGGCAATGATTTCACCTTCTCTTGTAGCAAACTTTTTTTATCATCTACCATACAAATTCACAAATTTAAATGCATCAACATCAAACAAACCTCTGTCAGATATCTTTAATGATGGCACAACAATTAACGACATAAATGCCATTGTCATAAAAGGAGAATCCAATTCGCATCCTGATTCTGCTACACTTTTAACAAGAAATTCATATCTATTTCTCACTATCTCGGCAGGTTCATCACTCATTAAACCGGCAATTGGCAGAGGTAATAATTCACATTTCGAATCAGACATTACCCCTATCCCACCATGTATTTCTACAATAGAATTAATAGCAGATACAATGCTTTTGTCATCTGTTCCTATAGCAACAATATTGTGTGAATCGTGCGAAACAGTACTAACTATTGCTCCTTTATTAAGACCAAAACCATGTATAAATCCAACCGAAGGTTTTGCTTTTCCATACCTGTTAAGCACAACAATCTTCAGAATATCTCTATCAACATCCGGCACTATTAGAGATCCGTCTATCGCAGGTTCTATTAAAAGCTTTTCGGTAATCAGAGATTTATCAGTACACTTTATAACTTTTATCCTCTCGCCGGTATACTCTATCTTTATATCATCTTCAGATATATTTGATGCTAAGAAATTATTAATTATCGGTATTTTATCTCTCGTATATCTATAATCAACAACACTATTTCCTTTATAAAAAACATCTGAAATAGCGTAGCTTTCAAGATCACTAAGAACAACAAAATCTGCATCATCACCCTCTCTTAATAGTCCCAGATTAACATTATAATGTTCAACCGGATTCTTGCACATAACCTTAAAAAGATCAGAGAATGATATACCTTTCTTACGAGCATGTAAAAAGATCTTCTTCAAACATCCATCTATAAGATAATCTGTATGTGTATCATCTGTACAGATCATAACATCATCAACAAATTCAGACACTAGACCAAATAACGCTTCAAAATCTTTTGCAGCACTCCCTTCGCGTATTAGTATCTTCATTCCAAGAGCCAACTTCTCTCTTGCTTCATTTTCGTTACTACATTCATGATCTGTCCCAATCCCTGTTTCAATGTATAATTCCAGATCTTCTCCCGATAATCCCGGAGCATGACCATCAACAGGCAAGCCTCGCTCCTTCCCTATCTTCACAATATCACAGACCCTATTTTTACCTGAAATAATACCCGGATAATCCATTACCTCTGCAATAAAAGACACAGCTCCTTCTTCAAGTAAAACTTCAACATCAGACGCATCTATACTATAACCAGAACCATCAAATTCGGTTGACGGAACACACGAGGGAGCACCAAAAACGAAAGAAAAAGGCACAAGATCGGCTAACATTTTCATGTACCGAACCCCATTCAAACCACAAACATTAGCTATTTCATGAGGGTCAGAAACAGCCCCAAGAACACCGTTTTTCAACGAAATACGAGCATATTCCACCGGCGACACCATGGAGCTTTCTACATGAACATGAGCGTCCACAAACCCAGGAACAACCCAAATATCAGGCACTGTTTCACGTGGAACCATGGATTTTATCACCCCGTCAGCAATAAAAATTTCAGATTTTAGAAAGCAATTATGCTCAAAACTATAGATATTTCCGGATATTTTCATCTGTAAAAATTTAAATTTTATACACCAGATAGTACCCGCTTATTAAATAATCCATAAGAAAAATGCCTTTTCTTATGGATTATCCTGTATGTTTCACGTGGAACTACCTCCCTAAAAACACCAATAAAACACTGATATCAGACGGGCTAATTCCGCTAATACGACTTGCCTGTCCAATTGTTTTAGGTCTTATTTTACCTAATTTTTGACGTCCCTCAGTTGATATTGAAACAAACTGATCGTAGTTTATATTGTCAGGAATATTAAGATTTTCGAGTCTTACAATCTTGTCGGCAAGATTACGCTCCCTTGTAATATACCCTTTATATTTAGTAAGTATCTCCGCTGATTCAACCTCTACCTTATTCACCTTGTTTGAATCGCAAAAGTTTTTAACAAAATCAATAGATGAGATAATATTGTTAATAGAGACCTGTGGACGTCCTATAAGATCAGCTATCTTTTTACTCTCTTTAATAGGAGAAGTTCCAAGGCTCTCAAGTATAGGATTTGCTGTTTCTGGTTTAATATTCTTTTTATTAAAGTACTCAACAGTTTTATCTATTCTCTCATGCTTTGCAATACACTTATTATATTTATCCTCAGATAACAATCCAATCTTAAATCCTAATTCAGAAAGTCTTGTGTCCGCATTATCATGTCTTAATAAAATACGATATTCAGCCCTACTGGTAAACATTCTGTATGGCTCATCCACACCCTTTGTAACAAGATCATCAATTAAGACACCAATATATGCCTGATCACGTCTCAACACAAACTCCTCTTCACCATTAATAGATCTAACTGCATTAATACCAGCCATTAATCCTTGTGCAGCAGCTTCTTCATAACCAGTAGTTCCATTAATTTGTCCTGCAAAATAGAGATTGTTAACAAATTTTGTTTCAAGCGTATGTTTTATCTGAGTAGGAGGATAATAATCATATTCTATCGCATATCCGGGTCTGAATATCTTAACATTTTCAAGTCCCTTAACCTTTCTGAGTGCTTTAATCTGAATATCCAACGGAAGACTACTTGAAAACCCATTTATATAGTACTCAACAGTATTTTCTCCCTCTGGTTCAAGAAACAGTTGATGTCTGTCCTTTCCAGAGAATGTAACTACCTTATCCTCAATACTTGGGCAATATCTTGGACCTATACTCTTAATAGTTCCATTAAAAAGAGGACTCTGATCAAATGCAGAGGCAAGTATCTCATGAACTTCAGGATTTGTATATGCAATATAGCAATCGCGTTGCTTAAGAGCAGGATACTTAATATCAGAATAGAACGAGAATCCTTCTGACTCATCATCACCACCCTGTTTAACCATCCCACTAAAATCAACACTTCTGGCATCAATTCTAGCAGGAGTTCCGGTTTTCATTCTACCAACCTCAAAACCAAGCTCTTTCAACTGATGAGATATACCTGTAGACGTACCCTCAGATACCCTTCCCCCTTTAATCTGTAATGAACCAATATGCATTAGCCCATTCTCAAAGGTTCCGGTAGTCAGAATAACAGCTTTTGCATGAAACTTAAGTCCATAACCACACTCTACTCCAACAACAGTGTCATTTTCAACAATTAAGCGTACTACTTTATCCTGCCAAAAATCAATATTCTCATTCTTCTCAAGTATATCACGCCAGGTATTACTGAATATATTCCTGTCGCACTGCGAACGTGGACTCCACATTGCAGGCCCTTTTGATCTGTTTAATAATCTAAACTGTATACTACTGGTATCTGTAACAATTCCCGTCATACCACCTAAAGCATCAATCTCCCTAACAATCTGACCTTTAGCAATTCCACCAATAGCAGGATTACAACTCATCTGCGCAATCCTTCCTATATCCATTGTTACAAGTAGTACTTTACACCCCATAGTTGCAGCAGAGTATGCAGCTTCGCTACCAGCATGTCCTCCACCTACAACAATCACATCATATCTATCCATTCTAATATAGACTCAAATAATAATCCTCTTTGGCACGCATCTCTTTACTCTCTTCATCAGATTTATCTTTATATCCGATAAGATGCAAAACACCATGTATTATAACTCGTTTAATTTCAGATGCAAAGTTAGTTATAAATTTTTCAGAATTTGACTTTACAGTATCAACGCTAATAAAAATATCGCCACTAACAATATCCCCTTCGCAATAATCAAATGTAATTACATCTGTATAGTAATCATGATCCAGATACTCTTTATTCATTTGTAACAAATACTCATCTGAGCAAAAAATAAAAGAGACATCTCCTAATTTCATACTCTCATTAAGAATTGTCTCTTCTATCCAATTTCCAATACGTTCACCATCTTGCAATACAAAATCGGTGTCTTCATAAAAATATTCCATCAATTAACTCTAAATTTCATATCAATTTTAGCCCCGTTGTTTAAATATTCAATTTCATCAGACAAATTATCCATAAGAAAAACCCCTCTGCCTCTATCCTCTTCAATATTATCAGGAAGGGTTGGATCAGGAACCTTAGACTTATCAAAGCCATCTCCTTCATCCTCTATAGATATATCAACCATATCGTCGTCGCATGTAATTGTAACAACTACGCTTTTATGTTCATCCAGCTTATTCCCGTGAAATATTGAATTGTTAACTCCCTCAATGGTAGCCATTAGTATCTTACCATATACCTCTTTTCCAATATTGCACTCCTCGCAGATTTCATCTACTATTCTCTCAACACATGTTATATTTTCAGGTTTAGAAGATATTTTAATCTTTTTTTCCATAACTAACATTTATTTGGGTATACTGTTTAATTACAAATAAGGTTTCTTTATATTCTCATTTTTTTCTATTTCCTAACCATTTCAATGGATCAACCCATTTACTCTTCTCCATAATACGCAACGATATCACTGAACTTTCATCTGATGATCCTGAATATACAGAGCCTATCATCTCTTTAACTTCAACATAATCGCCCTCCTTTACCAAAACATCTACAACATTGCCATACACAGTAAAATAATCACCGTGCTTTATTATAACAGCAACATTTCCGCCGGGAATATACTGAATTTTAGCGACATATCCTCTATGAATTGCACGAACTGATGCATCTTTTGCAACGGCAATACGTATATCATCCCTGTTTACAACAACCCTTTTTAACACTAAATGCCTGTGTTGACCGAACTTTTCGACCACAACACCTTTACGAACAGGCCATGGTAACTTTCCTTTTAATTTTTTAAATTCTTTTGACATTAGTGCAAGCTCACGAGGATCACCTTTTGATCTTGCTGCCAAACGCTCTTTTCTGATTATCCTCTCAAGACTTTTTGTTAGCGATTTATGTTCATTCTGTTTCTTCTTTAACTTCTTCTTCAGAGACCTTTCATCTTTCTCAAGATTTACCAGAAGCTTCTGTTTCTCACCTTTCAGACTATTCAGATTCCTCAACTCCGATTTATGAGAATTTAATAATTTCTTTTTCTCAGCATTTAACACCTCAAGTTTATCCAACTCGAAAGAGACACTCTTTAACGCACCTTTTAACTCATCAGATTTTGATCTCTGATATTCGATAATATTTGTAATATACTTCAGACGCTTATATGCCTGATCAAAATCTTTTGATGCAAAAATGAACATTAGTGTATTATAGCTTTGCCTATTCTTATAACTATATCTAATAAGATCAGAATACTCTTTTCTCAGACGCTTAATATCATCATTAAGCTCTGCTATAACAACCTTCTTCTTCTTAATTTTTCCAGCAAAAACATCAACCTCTTGTTTCGTCTCTGTTACTAATGAATTCCGCAAACGCAGCTGTTTATCAAGCAAAACCAGCAAACTCGTAACCTCACTCCTATTCGATTTTGTCTCCTCTATTAACTTCTGAGTATAGTTAATTTCGAGTTTAATATCCATCAGTTTTTTCTGTACAGATTTTTTACTATTCTGTGCAGAAATGGTAGAAAAAACAGTTATTAACAAAAACAGGAGGAGAGGTTTTATAACTTTCATCAGAATTCTATGCGTTTATATTTTTTAGGTATTTTAAATCTCATTCGGGGGTATTCATCACTAACAGAATTTATCTTAAATGAGATATCACCTTTAAATTTATTGTTACCCAATTTTATGTCCAATTTATCATAGCGCATCATAGAGTCATCAACCAAACGATATATCAACTCAACACTACTGCTCTCCGATGGCATAGATAAACTATTCTTTATGGTTCTGAAATCGCTGCTTATTACAAAATTTTGCTTAATCTCAGATCTCCTAATATCTCTAAAGAAAGCTTCTTCAGCTTTAACAAAATAATCATAGATTACTCTTTCAATAGAATAAGATTCGCTATAATCAATCTTAGCATTATTAAAAGGTCTTCTCATCATCTTATACCTGTATACAAACAGATCATTACATATAATATCCTGAAGATCTAAGAAACTAAGTCTAACAGCAAGTCTATCTATCAGATCATCATACGAAAAAGAGATAACCTCTTTTTTAAGTTTGTTTACAACAATAATAGAGTCAAAATCAGCATAGAATCGCGCAACCTCTATACCAAGACCAACCTGCATAGATCCAATTATAAGACTATCTTTAACAAGCTTAAGATTCCCCCTGAGTGTTCTCTGAGATTCATCGCCAATTTTAACCTTATAGGTAACCTTATTCAGATTCAGAAAATCAAAATCAGTATCGTTCCTAAACGATTTTGCTATTACTCTCTTTGCCTTTATCCTCTTTATTTCCGGTTTAACGCTTGTTTTAGCAACTCTTGACGTCTTACACCCAACAAGTACAAAAACAAGTATTAAACCACCAAAAACTAGTCTCATTTAGTAAACTTTAACAAATACTCCTCAACATCTTTTTTTCCTAACTCCTTTGCTTTGTTAAGATACTTTAAAGCCTCAATATATTGTTTATTAGCACCAAGTATAACTCCGTAGTGAAAAAACAACTCCTTACTAGGTTCCTCACTAAAATCAATAGCTTGTTTCATATACTTAAGAGCACCTTTAAAATCTTCCTTCTTATAAAGAATCCAGGCATATGTATCAAGATATGTAGGATTTTGTGGCTCAGCTTCAATTGTAATTCTACTCATACGCTCAGCCTTATTCAGATCACCACCCTTTACAGATATGTAGTAACTATAATTATTAAGTACATATATATTGGTCGGATCGTATTTCAGTACAACCTCATAATGCAGATAAGATGATTCTCTATTGCCAAGTTTATGGTATATATCACCCAAAAACATATTAGCAGTTATCACTGTTCCACGTGGAAGATCATCATATGTAAGGAACTTTTCAAGGTGTTCTACAGCTTTTTTATCATTTCCCATAAATGATTCAGCTATGGCTAAAGAGAATAGTATTTCAGGGTTTATAATCTTACGCCCTAAAGCAATATCACCATACTTCTTTATCATAGCCCAGTTGCTGTTAAACTCATATATCTTTATAATACGAGCAAGTACCTGAACATTATTTGGCTCAAGCTTAAGAATCATATCAAGATCCTTTAAGGCAATATCATATGCATCCTTTTTTATATAGAATATAGAACTAATATCATATACACGAGAATCATCAGGATACTGTTCCTTAAGACTACCTATCATCTTAGTAATCTTTACTGAATCAGTAAAAACAGAGTCTTTAAAGACAATACCATACATCAATCTCGATTTACTGTCGATACCTACGCTCTTATTTACAACAATATCGTTTGCTATATTATAAACCTTATTTACCTCATCTGTCTTCAATAACAGATCAAGATACGATAACTTTGCAGGTACATAGTCAGGGTTCTCACTAATAACCTTATTATATACCACATCGGCCTCTTTTAGCTTATTATTACGCATAAGAAACTCACCCTTAAGAATAAGATACTTTGGGTTAGAAGGATCTCTCTTAATATAAGCATCAATAAGCTTTGCATACTCCTCAGTATCTTTGCTCTCTAATACAAGATCCAGTACAATCTGATTAATCTGCTCATTATCTGGATGCTTTGCAGCTATAGTTTTAAATACCTCAAGCGATTCCTTTGGTTGATTATTCTGCAATAATAACACACCTAATCCGTACGAATAATTAATATTTCCGGGCTTAATTTTATTTAGTTGTTTATAAGCTATTATTGCTGTATCAACCTTATTAAGAGCCTTTGCTGTTTGTCCGTATAACAGACAGTACCACTCATTCCCTTTTGAAAGATTATAGGCCTTTTGTGCAAAATTATAAGCTGTTTTTATATCTTTTATTCCCAGATATATCTTTGCTAACTCATAATAAGCCGCATCAGCTTCCGGATTATATGCAATACTCTGTGTAAACATCTTTGCTGCTCCACGAGTATTACCTTGCAACTTAAAGCGTAATGCCTCATTAAATGCATATTTGTAGTTCTCCTGATTCTGCTTATCAAAAGATTCTGTCTCTACACTCTTTGTAGTAGTACACGAAACAATTAGCAAAACAGAACATATTCCTAATAATACTTTTCTCATCTCAATCTTTTTAATCTGTCCAAATCAGTTTTTTAATTGTCAGATAGAACCCGCACAATGTAGTCATCCTCGTGTGTGAGAAAAGTCTCTACTCATGCCACGTTTCATAAAACAATAACCGATGCTTAATTAACACCGGTATGCCCAAATCCACCTTCTCCTCTAACTGTTTCTGTTAGCGAATCAGTTTCAACCCACTCAACAGTTTCATGCTTTGCCACAATCATCTGACATATACGTTCTCCTGGCTTAAGAGTAAATTCATCATTAGACAGGTTTACAAGAATAACCTTTATCTCACCTCTATAGTCTGCATCAATAGTCCCTGGTGAGTTTAAAACCGTAATTCCATGCTTTGCAGCCAAACCACTTCTCGGACGTATTTGTGCCTCATACGATTCAGGTAACTCAATAAACAGTCCGGTTGGCACCATAACTCTCTCAAGAGGTTTTATAATAATATCTTCATCTGTATTTGCACGTAAATCCATACCGGCCGAATATTCTGTCTGATATCCCGGTAAATCATTTGAACTCTTATTTACAATTCTAACATTCATCTTCAATCCTATTTCATTAATCGGCTGCAACTATTTTGCCTCCAACAGAATGGCAACCATACACCAATCTGCATAATTATTTTACAAAAGCCTCAACAGATAAATAAAACCGTATAAATTCAATTATTAATAACACTAATCTGTATCAGCAATAATACACAAACCCAATATTAAACAATTATCAGGCCATTAACGTTTCAATACACGTCTAAAAATTAACTTATACAGCCCTTCAACACGTACAATCATAAGTACAAAAAGCAGTATCAGCATATTTTTAAATATTAATGCAAAGGAAAGATTATCAAAATGTATACTCTTTCCAATTAAATACAAAGAAAAGCAAATTACAAAATAAAATAGTATTCTTTTTACATTAATATCAATCTTATAGTAATATCTGCTAAAAATATACGACATAACAATCATAGCAAAGTATGTAGCTACTCTTATCCAGGCAGAACTATGGTAACCAAACAGAGGTATAAACCATAAATTTGCACCAATAGTTATAACTGCTCCAACACCTGTAAATATAAATGCAAGATGCGTATTATCAGATACCTTATACCAAACAGAAAGACTATAGAATATACCATAAAGTACATATGAAAATACAAGTATATGCACAACATCAAGCGAATCGCGAAAATCGGCACCAATAATATACTTAAGTAGTGGCAGATTAAATGTCAGAAACAGAAATATAATAAACCCAAACACAGATACATACTTAATTATATCGGCATAGGTTTTATTGGCAGAATCCTTACCAGATTCTGAGAAAAAGAATGGCTCTGCTGCATATCTGAACATCTGTATTGCAATATTTACAAGTGCCGCAAACTTAATATTAGCTCCATAAACACCCAAAGCTTTTAACGGGTCTGAACTACTATCAAGATGTTTCAGCATTATCTTATCAAACGCATCAGGTAAAAAACCCGCAATCTGCGATATCATTATAGGAAAAGAGTAGTATATCAACTCCTTAAATATCTTTTTATCAAATATAAACCTAACCTCAATAATTTCAGGAAACAACATTATAAATGATACAACACCAGATGCAATATATGCAACAAACACATACCCAATCTTGAACTCAGGGTTATATATAGTTGCCAATACCTTCATATTATGCTTCTCTATCAGGTATGGACACGCTGATAGGAAAAACAGTGCAATAAGTATAGTTGTTACAACATTTACAAGCTTAATTATTGAGAAACGCAATGGTCTGTTTTTAAAGCGCAGCTTTGCAAAAGGTATTGCCAAAAGCGAGTCCATAACAATTACAATAACCACTAATAACAGATAGAGGCTATAATCTGTATATCCAGACAGATCTGTAAAATAATCTCTGAAAAAGAGGAATGTAACAATAACAAACGACGATGTTGATACAATAGACAAGAATGCCGTAGAGAATACCCTGCCAGGATCGTATTTATTAGCAAACCTGAAGAAACCAGTCTCCAGACCATATGTTAAAACAATATTCAGCAAACCTGTATAGGCAAGCATCTCTGTATATATTCCAAAATCTTCTTTACCTACCTGATGGGTAATATATGGGAATAACAAAAACGATATAAATTTCTGAAGAATAGAGCTGACACCATAAACAACCGTCTGCCCTGCTAATCTTTTTAACGAACTCAAACTATATTATTTTAAAACTGATGAATTAAACAATAAATAACCAAAATTAAGTTGAAAAAACCAATTATCCTGAGCTCTGTCAAAATAATTAGCACTAAAACTAACTGGTCCCAATATAGTTTGATAAACAACAGTTGCATTACCAATATACATCTGTCTGGAAAAGTACTTACTGTTATACTTTATATGATTATAGTTTAACTCCTCAAACCCTCTGGCTGGTGCAAAACAATATCCTTCAGCTCTGAAATGTATACGATTAGTAATATTATATATAACCTTGGCTCCAACGGCAAGATAACTATCGGCTCTGTAGTGAGGAAGAAAAAGTACCTTACTTATAGGCACAGGCTCATATGCAGGATTAAAAGCTGCCGACGATATATAGTTACTAAACAGACCTGAACCGGAATAATATCCGGAGAAATCAGCACCAATTACAAAATACCTGTTAAGCTTAAAATAGGTGCTAATATCAGCACTACCACGCGGATAAAATTTCTTCTGTCCTAACCTACTTGACATTATTGATGTACTTCCGGCAATATATCGTTCATGATTATAAAAATATCCGAATTTAAAACGCATTCTGCGTCCCTCTGTAGGGAAAAGTTTATAGTTATGATTATCGAAGCTAAAAACTGAGTATAACCCCAAATTATAGAGCTCAGAGAGATCCTTGGTATCGTTTGTAACAAAATTATATGTAGAGTAATATCTGCTGGTTAAGTAGCCCCCGGAAAGGCCAAACTCAATAAGCGAATTATTTCCGGTAGAGAATCCAAGATCAAACATAAAATTAGCCTCACTAAACTCAACGTACATTGGTTTAGAATCTTTAAAAAACAGATCCCTGTCCAGCTTATAGTAGTCGTACTTATTATACGATAACATACTATTTATCCTGAACGGAATGGCTCCGGCAAAATATGCACGTAACTTAAGCGCTCCGGCACTGTATATTTTTCCGTATTGTATATCGCCCAACAGCGATATAGAGTTATTTCTAAAGTAGTTATACTGCAACCCGAAATAACCCTGATTAATTGATCCTGATGACAGATTACCACCAATATACAACGTTAACGGCTTATTACGTTCAACACGAAGATTAAGCTCGTAAAACCCGGTATTCTCATTAAATTTTGCCGTTGGATATAACGAAACGATATTCTCATCAAACAGCAATTTATTATACTCATTCTCAAGATGCCCGATATTAAACAGCCTATAATCGCGCCGTAAACTCTTTATTATGTACCCCTTCTCCTTATCCTTAATACCCGATATATTAATCTTATCAAAATTAAGATCACGCACACGTTCTCTGAAGAATCTGCGTTTAAGATTCAGCTCATCTTTAGATATTCTGGCAGTTACACGTCGTTTTATAGAATCAATTATCTCTAAAGTTGATTCATACCCCCTTTTTACCAACTCATCAACCCTGTCAAACTCTAACAGTTCAATATCTGAATAGAAGTTACGAATCATTATTCCCTTTGTTGTATCAACCTCATAGTTTGTATAGTGAGCAACCATATTCTCTAATTGCAAAATAAGATCAGATGTAACCGGAGGCGAAGAGTTACGTGCAACCTGGCTACCAATAACATAACCGGGATCAAAATCATTAACCATTATATCGTACGGAAAGTTGTTATATATACCTCCATCATACAATAGCAGAGAGTCAACAGTTATTGGTCTGAAATAGAACGGAAATGTCATAGATGCACGAACCGACATACCAAGATTCCCTTTTCGGAATATCACAGAGCGTTTATTATGAATATCAGCAGCAACACATCTGAATGGTACAAAAAGCTCATCAAACGAGTCTCTGGCAATATCCTCAACCCCGGAATACAACTTCATAAATGCAAAATCCATAGGACTCGATGGTATAAGGTGCGTTCTGAATGTAATCTGTTGTATAGAGTCTCTGAAATCAACTTTTAATTTAAGCAATGCAGGGTTCTCAAAATTATCTTTATACAGGTAGTGGTACTTCTCATTAATACGTCCGTTAACCCAATCGTCAAAAGAGGGATCTTTAAACACTTCTATTATCTCATCGGGCGATAACCCCATTGAGTATAAACTACCCACTATAGCACCAATTGATGTACCGGTTATATAATCAACAGGAATATCATTCTCCTCTAATGCCTTTAAAACACCAATATGTGTAAGTCCTCTGGCTCCTCCTCCGCTTAAAACAACACCAACTTTCTGACCTGAACATATTACATGAAAAAAAAACAGTACCAGAACCAAACAAAATCTCATAATAGAAATATATATTTACCCAAAAGTTAATAAAATTAACCAAGAAATACTTGTAAAATGGATTGGAATATTTTTACCGATAAACTATACAGTAAGTATGGTATTGACGACGATATAAATCATATACTTTTCATGATTGGAATAAACGAACATGGAGAGGGATATCAGGAGAGATACAGCAAAGAGGAGAAGATGGATCTGATAAGACTGGCTAAAGGCACATTATTAGAAAAAGACGGTTATTATGCAAAAGATGGTACCTCTGATGATGGATGGCCTGAGTTCAAAAAGCTTAAGGATATAGATCCCGCAAAAGAGAATGATATTCTGAGAGAATTAATTATTGACTATTTCAGAGAATATATGGATATTGAATAATATTAATAAACTAACTGAATAGTATCTACAAACAGTTTAACAACAATTAATTAATACAATATGAGAAAATTATTACTACTATTTGCCGTAACAATGTTTTTTGCATGTAATGCCAAAACAGAGAAAAAAGAGACAAAACAAGAAGAGCGTGTAATACAGTTTCAGACAAACATGGGAAACATAACCCTTAAGCTGTATAACGAGACTCCTAAGCACAGAGACAACTACATTAAACTGGTTAAGGAAAATTACTTTGAAGGATTACTATTCCACAGAGTTATTGAAAACTTCATGATTCAGGGTGGCGATCCGGACTCAAAAGGTGCTGAAGCAGGAAAACGTCTTGGCGAAGGTGGTCCTGGTTACAAAATAGATGCAGAGTTTGTTGACGGATTGATTCACAAAAAGGGTGTGCTTGCTGCTGCGCGCGAAGGCGATCAGGTAAATCCACAGAAGAAGTCATCAGGATCGCAATTTTATATTGTACAGGGTAAGGTATTCAGATCGGGTGAGCTTGATACTCTTGTAATGAAGTATAACCACAGAGCTAAGAGCATGATATATCAGAAACATTTTCGTGCAAAGTACAGCGAATTATCAAAAGCTGGTGAGGTTATAGATAATATTAAGATAGATTCACTTATTAAACCACTTGTTGAGAAAGAGTTTGCAACCTTCCCTAAGGTAGAACTTACAGATTATCAGAAGAAAATATACACAACTGTAGGTGGTACTCCGCACCTTGACGGAAACTACACTGTTTTTGGCGAGGTGATAGAGGGATTGGATATTATAGACAAAATTGCAGCATCTGAAACCGACGAATATGACAGACCAACTGCCGATGTAATAATAAAAAAGGCGGTTATAATTAAGTAATAGTTCAGCTATTAAACCATTTTTTATACCTTTGCGCTCAAATTTAATACTATGCTAGAACAGTTAAATAAATTAATGTCGGAAGTTGAAAACTATTCGGCAACAACAGCGGAACAGATAGAGGAGTTTAGAATTCGCTTTCTTAGCAAGAAAAATGGCGAACTTGTTCGTCTGTTTAACGAGTTTAAGAATGTTCCGGCAGAGCAAAAAAAGGAGTTGGGTCAGAAGATCAACAGCCTTAAAATTGCTGTAACAGATAAAATAAATTCGCTAAAAGAGAGTCTTGAGGAGACAGAATCAACTACAGGAGAGTTTGATTTAACTGCTCCGGGCGATGCTATTAAACTTGGTAGCAGACACCCTCTCTCAATAGTTAGAAATCAGATAACTGACATATTTAAACGCCTTGGATTCGTTATCTCCGAAGGACCAGAGATTGAAGACGATTGGCATGTATTCTCAGCTTTAAACTTTGCTGAGGAGCATCCGGCACGCGACATGCAGGATACCTTCTTTATTGAGAGTAATCCGGATGTTCTGTTAAGAACACATACCTCATCTATTCAGATCAGGGTAATGGAGAATCAGAAGCCTCCTATAAGAACAATAAATCCTGGAAGGGTATTCAGAAACGAGGCTATATCAGCACGTGCTCACTGTATATTCCATCAGATAGAGGGATTATATATAGACGAGAATGTAAGCTTTGCCGATCTTAAGCAGACACTGCTTCATTTTGCTAAGGAGTTCTTTGGCCCAGAAACTAAAATCAGACTGCGTCCGTCATACTTCCCATTTACTGAGCCATCAGCTGAGGTTGATGTATCATGTTCGTTATGCGGTGGTAAAGGATGTAATGTTTGTAAAGGTACAGGATGGTTAGAGATTCTTGGTTGTGGTATGGTAGACCCTAACGTTCTTGAGCTAAACGGAATTGACAGTAAAAAATATACCGGATTTGCTTTCGGAATGGGTATAGAGCGTATTGCAATGCTTAAGTTTGGTGTAAACGATCTGCGTCTGTACTTTGAGAACGATGTACGTTTCTTAGATCAGTTTAAATCTGTAATACAGTAACAAACTCCTTTGTCGAGTAATCTCAAAGTTAAAGATATAGTAAAGGGATCGGTAATACGATCCCTTTTTTTATCTATAAGAGCTCAACACTCCACTTTATATCCATAACCTTAGAGTAACTGTAACTAACCCCGCAATACTTATCTAATGATAGTGTAATAGCTTTTTCAACCTTTGCAAGATCTATATTTTCACCTTTAAACTGATATATAAGATGCATTCCTGTAAAATGCTTTGGGTGATCATCTGTTAAATCCGCCTCAACTTTAATATTAAAATATTCAGGCTCAATCTTCATCTTCTTAAGTATAGATATAACATCCATAGCTGTACATCCGGCAAGAGCAGTCATCATAAGTGTTTTTGGCTTTACTGAGCCAACCAACTCACCTTCACCATCTAATCTTAGTTTGGCATTATCAACCTCCGATTCAAATACAAGATTGCTGTTCCAGGTAACATTTAACTCTTTCTTCATATGTTTAAATTTTATAAGTGAGCACAAAAGCTTCAGTTTATCACTACAAACACAACATATAGTTCAAATATGGTCTGATTATCAACTGCTCCAAACATTGTTTATGACTAAAATCAGCTCTAAAAGCAACAAAAATCATTAGCAGAACGGTGCATTTTGATAAAATCTCATAAAAATACATTATACTTGTAATACAAAATTGTTCTTAAGTATAACGTAGATAAATGAAGCTAACTCCAAAACACAGCAGTTGCCAGGATTGTTCAAAAGAGCAGGCACATATATTTCAGCATCTGACTGAGGACGAACTTTTTTTACTTGATCAGCAAAAACACTGCAATCTGTATAAAAAGGGAGATACTATCTATCATGAAGGCAACAGGATAGGTGGATGTTACTGTATTAACAAAGGGGTTATAAAAATCTACAAAACAGGACTTGAGGGTAAAAATCAGATAATTGGTTTTGCAAAAAGTGGCGATATAATTGGTTACAGATCTGTTCTGAGCAATGAGGCTGCCTGCACCACAACAAAGGTTATTGAGGATTCTGCCGTATGTTTTATTCCTTCTGATCTGCTATTTCAGTTTGTACAGAACAACTCTGTATTTGCGCTTAATCTGCTTAAAATAACGTGCCGCGAACTTGAATATGCCAACGCATATATTACCGATATTGCACAAAAATCGGTACGTGAACGTTTGGCTGAGATGTTACTAAAACTTCAGGATGAGTTTGGCGAGAGTAACGATGGTTATTTGCAAATATCACTTACCCGCCAAGAATTTGCCAATATTATTGGTACCGCTACCGAGACTGTTATAAGACTCTTCTCTGAGTTTAAAAACGATAATCTTATTGAGCTTAACATGAAGAAGATTAAACTACTTGATGTAAATAAACTTAGACGGATAGCTAACGACATGTAGGACAGGATTACAGGGTTACAGGATTTCAAGATTGCAGGATTGTTATATATACTACTTATAGAGCTACGATAATTGAATAAATCTGTACAAACATTCAACGCAAATGAGAATCATTATCCCCTTTATAATTATAATCTTAGTTTATACCGGATGCAATAATAGTAACAACCACAACAACAGAGCTGTATCTGAGCAGAAACAATACAACATAACTAATCAGGAAGTTGTACAGGAACAGGAGTTAACAATTAAAGATATTACCGATATAATAGATTCTGTATATAAAACCAACAGTTACAAACTCAACATTACCTATACAGACAGTATTAATAGCATATATGAGTCCTCTTTTACAATAATGGATGATGACGATTCTATATCAAAAGAATCAACATACAAAGCACTAAAACATCCGTTATATGCATTTGATTCTGATAAATCAGAATGTCTATACAGATATGGCAACTTCTCTGTATTACAATTTAAAACAGATACCGCAACAGAACAAGCTTTTAGAAAAATATACAATCTGTTTACAGAACAAAATCTAAGATATAAATTTACAGCAGACAGTATCAGGCTATACTATGATGTATTCTCAAAAGGAGGTTGTATTTACATACGAAAAGACAATTTTATTATTCACAGATACAGAAGATGTAACGATAATTACAAGGAGAATGAAAAGAAGGAAACCTCTTTAATTAAATACCTGTATGGTAAAGAGGAAGTAAAAGAGTCTTGCTACTTCATGAGATTCTGCTGTAGTTGTCCTCAGAACAAGAATTCTGAATACAGATAGCTTAGTTCTAATAAAATAACTTATAGGTAAAGACATTCCGGAACATAAGAAACAACAGCATTGTGAGGTTTGAATAACTTTATAACAATAACAACCCAAATAATTCCAATCAACATACAAAAAGTCACAATCAGTTAGTATATTCGCTATTCAAACATTATTTACAACCCTATAAACATTAAATATTTCAAATACAGAATCAATATTTTTTCAATACTCATTAATAATTAATTACAGATGAAATCTAGACTAATATCATTATTTGTATTTCTTTCAATCATTTCAAGTGCATTTGCTCAATTACCTGTAGACAACGAAACAGGTAAAGTTGTTTTTACAGATGTGATCCACATAAAAGAGATGAATAAGGATGAAATATACAATAAAGCAAAAACTTGGATTGTATCAACACTTAAATCTGGTGACAATATGGTTGAACTGAATGGAACAAATAGTAATCAAATTGTTGCTACTGGAAACATTATAATACCTGATAAAGAAATAAATGATGCCACAAAAGTCAGAGCCTTTAGACAATATGTATTAAACTTTAAATTTATAATCTACTGCAAAGATAATAGGTTTAAGTATAGCGTACAGAACTTTGATTTATCATTTAGAACACCATACGAGGTGTTTAATACAGGGCTTATTGAAATAATTGACAAATCAAAAACATTCGGAAAAAAGAAACAGCAGTATTTCGAAAAGGCTATTAAAGAATCTACTAAAAAAAATATAGACAATCTAGTCAACGATTTAATCAGGTTTATGAATAAAAAAGAAGAGGAGTGGTAAAATAATAATATTGAGCTACATTTGATTATTCAAAATAGTCAGTCAAACTGATTATTTTGAATAATCAATACAAACTATTAAGTACTCATATATACAAAAACAAAAGCCGCCTAATAAGGCAGCTTGTCCGGGTTTAATAAATCATCTGGTTAAATCCCTCAATTTATCAGATGAGTTATCTCGATATATGTTTAGCCTTTCCTTAAAATTCAGTCCTGCAAAGAAACAGCTCTATTGGTTTTAGCATCTCTTTGCAGGATTTGTATCAGATGTAGTTTACCTTCTCATATCAGCAAGCAAGTATAATAAGAATTGATAATTTTTTTTGCCCTATTAAATGAATGGCTACTCAGAACAAATGAATGGTAGCTCTTATTTTGTAAACGGTAAAGAAAAACTGAATGCTAAAAGAAGAAAAGTGAATAACTGTATGTACCTCTCAACAACAAAGTAAATACATTGCACCCAACATAATAGCAACTCTCTTTACTCATAAGACTATACTATACAATAAAGACGTTGCATGCAACATCTCCAACAGCTGCAACAACTTTTTCTGGAGGGTATGAAAAAACTAAGGTTGTAGAAATAGCTTTTTGCCTGAAAGATCTGCCGAAACATCAATTTGCTATTACTGTAACCCTAACCAACGCGCCGGAAGCATAAAAGGTAAATGCTTTTTGCTCTTTCTGAATTTTTCTCACCCTTGCGGTAAATGCTTTTTGGGTGACAAAAAAAATTATTGGTTGTAGAAATAGTTTTTTGCCTGAAAGATTCTCCGAAACATAAATTTACTATTACTGCTTACCCAACCAACATACCGGAACCATAAAAGGTAAATATCTTTTGTACTTCCTGAGCTTTTTTCGCCCTTACGGTAAATATCCACAAACCAACCAATATGTTGATAAAGAGTAGTGTATTACTATATTAGACTGTATTAAAAATTGATTTATAGTTTCTAAGATATATTAATTAAAAAAGGGCTGCACAGTTAAGGCAGCCCCGGAATTGAGATAGGTTATCTCAAATAAACAAATAGATACAGAGGCTAATCACCACAATTTAATCTCTGCATAAACGTGTAAACTATCTCTTAATTATCTTACCAGTATAACTTCTGTTACCTGTAGTAATTTTTATTATGTATATACCGCTGTTGTATGCCGACATATCAATTGTTGTATTTACTGACGATACTGTTTTTTGTGTTACAACATCTCCTGTTGAATTAAATACTGTTACTATGTAGCTACCAGTTGTTGGTAATTCAATATTAAGTATATCTTTTACAGGGTTAGGGTATATTTTGGCTCCTATAACCGACAGATTATCTATTGCAGATGTGGTTACTATTGAGAATGTAGCTGTACTCTTATCGGTAAAGTTATTGTCTGATGATGTAATTCTTATTGAATAATTGTCGTCAGCATCGGCATTTACACTCCACTCATATGATCCTGCTGATACATCAACATTATCTGCAATTACTACCGGATTACCTGAATCCTTTAACAGCTCAATCTTTATGTTTCCGGTAATATTTGCCGATGTCCATGTTATAGTAAATGTGCTCCCTTTTTTAATCTGCTCGCCTCCTTTTGGTGAGGTAAGTTTAAGCTCTTTTGCAGCTGATTCAACAACTGAGAACACTGCATTGCTATTATCAGAAACTGTATTATCTTCTACAGATGTAATTTTAACAGAGTAGTTACCTCCGGCTTCAGCATTAACTATCCATGCATATAATTCCGTTGTTACATCAACATTATCAGCAATTAATACCGGGCTATCAGTTCCTTTCAGAAGCTCTATTTTTACATTACCTGTAATATTTGCCGATGTCCATGTGATATTAAATGTACTACCCTTTTTAACTGATTCGCCTCCATTAGGTGCTGTAAGTGTCAATTCTTTTGCATTAGCATCTACAATAGAGAAATATTCATCACTATTGTCTCTAATATTGTTATCATCAACCGAGACAACTTTAATATAGTATTTATCTCCAACTGCTGCATCTACTGTCCATGTATATGACCCTACTGTTATATCAACATCTTCGGTAAGTATTACCATATTAGCATCTGCATTTGATAATACTATTTTTACTTTACCTGTTAAATTAGCCGATGTCCATGTGATATTAAACGTACTACCGTTTTTAACAGACTCTCCTCCGTTTGGAGCAGTAAGAGTTAACAGTTTTGTATTCTCGTCTACAACAGCAAATGCTGCATCGCTCTTATCGGTAATACTGTTATCATCTGCCAATGTTATTTTTATTGAGTAGTTATCAGCAATATCAGCTCCTACTGTCCATGAATATTTCCCTGTTGCTACATCAATATTCTCGGCAATTATTACTGGTGCTTCTGTTCCTTTAAGCAGTTCTATTTTAATATTACCCGTAACATTTGTATGTGTCCATGTAATATCAAAGGTACTGTTCTGTCTTATAGATTCTCCTCCGTTTGGTGCTGTAAGATGTATGTTCTTACCAGCCATTCCTAAATCGGTAATCTCCCAGTTATATCTATTTATAAGAATATCGCGTGCCTCTTTTGCTTTTGCAGAGTAGTGTGAGTTACCGGCATGAAACTTAACATTCTCCTGAAGGTTTAGCTTACTCCAGTTTATTAAGATTTGGTCGTATGTTTCTGTTGGTATTGTAACACCTTTAAACATATCAACCATAGATGAAACTTTCTTAACCTTCCAGTCTGTAATGTTTGCGTTAAACGATGTAGCATTCATAAACATACTATCCATAGAGGTTATCTTTGAAACATCCCACGAACTCACATCGCCATTAAATGCTACAGCATTTCTGAACATCCTCTTTATATTGTTAACAGATGATATGTCCCAGTTATTAAGATCCTGATTAAAAACCTTAGCACCCTCAAACATACTCTCCATATTCTGTACTTCTGAGACATCCCAATCATTTATATTACTATTAAATGCATTGGTATTACAAAACATTCCGGACATATTCTCTACTGCCGATACATTCCATTTATTCAGATTCTGATTAAAAAGCTTTGTTCTATAGAAGGCATATGACATATTGGTCACCTTTGATACATTCCAACTGCTTATATCGCTATTAAATACATATGCATTACCAAAGGTTGCAAACATATCTGTAACGTTTGATACATTCCATTTACTAATATCGCCCGTGAACGAGAAAGCTTTATAGAACATCTGTTTCATATTGGTTACGTTAGAGACATTCCATTTGCTTATATCAGGATTATAGTTTGTTCCGAAAAATGTTGCATACATATTCTTTACATTAGATACATCCCACTCTGATATATCCATGTTAAAGTTATCAGCTGCACCAAATGCTAAAGACATATTCTCAACTTTTGATAAGTCAGGTGTATCTGTTGCCGTAGATTTTATACCATCAGTAGAGTAGAATATCCTCTCAAACGATTTCCATTTAATATCGCCCCACTGCTGTATATTTTTTACAGGGTTAATATTAGAAGATATCTTGAGAACAGGAAATTCACCTCCAATTCTTATAGTAGCATCATCACCAGACATACAAGAGTGTATCTTAGTTTCTGTTATGTTATACTCGTCATATGTTCCGTCATTATCCCAGTCAACACTAAAGTCAAAACTATAAGTATCTGGCGCACTTAAATATATTGAGTTATATTCACTTGGTTTTATTGTCATAATAAAAGGCTCGCCTTCAATCTTCGGAGCACTTCCCTTATCTGTGATTACCCATTTACTATCTGTAATAAGTTTCTGACGAGCTGCCTCTCCTTTTTCGCTATAATATGAGTTTCCGGCATCAAACTTTACAATAGGATCATATACGCCTATCCCTAATTTACTCCAATTTATAAGTATTTTATCGTACGTAGAGGTTGGTATCTCTACTCCTCTAAACATAAATGTAAAATCATAAACTCCTTTTACATTCCAGTTACTGACATCGCAATTAAAATCTCCAGCACCTGCAAACATCTCTCTCATATTTGTAACCTTAGATACATCCCATGAGCTCAGATCTGAGTTAAACCTACTGGCATGGTAAAACATTCCTCTCATATCTCTAACTTTAGATACATCCCATGAACTTAGGTCTGCTTTAAACATAGAAGCTCCTGCAAAGGTTTCTACCATTTTAGTCACTTTTGATACATCCCATGAGCTCAGATCACAATTAAATGATCGTGCAAAATAGAAGGTTCTCCACATAAAAGTTAAACTAGATATATCCCAGCCACTAATATCTGCATTAAAAGAGCTTGCCCAGGTAAACATCTCTCCCATACTTACAACCTTAGATACATCCCAAGAACTGATATCTCCATTAAATTTCTTTGCCTCATAAAACATAGCTCCTGTATTGGTAACATTAGACATATTCCATGAACTGATATCTCCGTTAAAAACCTTAGCTTCTCTGAAAAGACCATACATATCTGTTACGTTAGATACATCCCAGTTATTCAGATCCTGATTAAACGTCTCTGCACCCCAAAATGCATAACTCAAATCTGTTATATTAGATACATTCCAATGATTTAGAGGATAGTTAAAGGTTTTATTATCCAAACACATTCTTACCAAACTTGTAACCTTCGAAAGGTTTGGTGCATCGGTTGCTGTAATAACAGCATTTATAAAACCATCGTTTTTATTAAACAACTTTATAAAAGCATCCGGCGCCCACTCTACTGTTCCCCACTGCTTTATCTCTAACAAATTAGCTTTGTTTGCTCTGCTTAAGTACGGAAACTTTCCTTTAATTCTGATAACTCTTTCTGATGCAGTATTACCGTAATTATGACTTACAGAACTGGTTACATTTGTTTCGTCATAAACTCCATCATTATCCCAGTCTATGCTAAAATCATAGTCATATCCATCTTCTATAGGTATAGAAAGATCTGAGCTACTGGTTTTCCATTTTAAGATCAGGGCATTGTCCTGACCAAAAGCACTCTCTCCTGCAAACAACACGAGTAGTGCAAAAAGTGTAAAAATTACTTTTCTCATATGATTGTGTTAAAAAAAATGAGGCCAATAATACACAAATAACAGCACGTATTATGTGTTGTAAAATGAATGGTAGCTATTAACCAATGAGTGGTAGCTCATATTTTGTAAACGGAAAAAACTTTTAAAAATAAAGAGGGAAAAGTGAAAAATGGAAAGCTGTGGGGTTCCGTACTGTTAAACCTCAGGTCATGCTCTGAGGATAATAATAAAGGGCTGCTCTGTTTGAGCAGCCCTATAGATACAGAGGTTAATCGCCACAATTTAACCTCTATAGAAACGTGTTGATTATCTTTTAATTACCTTACCAGTATAACTTCTGTTACCAGTTGTAACTTTTATTATGTATATACCGCTGTTGTATGCCGACATATCAATTGCTGTATTAACTGACGATGTTGTTTTTTGGCTTATAATATCTCCTGTTGAGTTAAATACAGTTACTGTATAGCTACCTGTTTCCGGTAACTCTATATTTAGTATACCTGTCACAGGATTAGGATATATTTTAGCTCCTATCGCAGACAGATTATCAATCGCTGTACTTTTTGTTACAGTAATGTCTACAGTCTTCTCTACTGCCTTATATTCATTATTCCCAGCCTGTATTGCTTTTATCTGAACCTTACCGGCATCTGTAAACGTTACTGTGTTACCATTAAGTGTTGCATTGCCAGACACTATCTTATAAGTGATATCTAATCCCGACGATGCTGTTGCAGCCAGAGTAATCTTATCGTTTACTTTTACTGTCTCTTTTACATCAAAGGTTATTGTTTGATTACGTTTTGTTACCTGAATAGTTACTTCCTTCTCTAAAGAATTATATTCAGTATTACCACCCTGAACGGCTTTTATAACTAATTCCCCCTCTGCTGTTGGTGTTAATGTATTGCCATCAAGCGTAGCCTCACCAGATACTACCTCATATGTAATATCTAATCCTGACGATACTGTTGCGTTAAGATTAATTTTATCGTTTACAAAGACTGTTTTTTGAATATCGAATGTAATGGTCTGATCATGTTTTGATACTTGAATAGTAACCTCTTTCTCTGCCTTTGCATACTCTGTATTACCAGCCTGAACAGCTTTTATAACAATTGCGCCCTCTGCTGTTACTGTAAGTATATTACCATCAATAATAGCCTCTCCTGATACAATCTCATATGTAATATCTAATCCTGACGATGATGTTGCATTAAGATTGATTTTATCGTTCACCTTAGCTTTAACAGGCGAATCAAACGTGATGGTTTGTTGACGTTTCTCTACATCTATTGTCAACTGTTTTAATGCAGATTCATACTCTTTATCTCCTGCCTGTACTGCTTTTATAACTAATATTCCTTCTGCTGTTGGTGTTAGTATATTGCCATTAAGTGTAGCCTCTCCTGATACAATCTCATATGTAATATCTAATCCTGACGATGATGTTGCGTTAAGATTGATTTTATCGTTCACCTTAGCTTTAACAGGCGAATCAAACGTGATAGTTTGTTGACGTTTCTCTACATCTATTGTCAACTGTTTTAATGCAGATTCATACACATTATCTCCTGCCTGTACTGCTTTTAGAACTAATGATCCAACTGCTGTTGGTGTTAGCAAATTGCCATTAAGTGTAGCCTCTCCTGATACAATCTCATATGTAATACCTAATCCTGACGATGATGTTGCATTAAGATTGATTTTATCGTTCACCTTAGCCTTAACAGGCGAATCAAACGTGATGATTTGTTGACGTTTCTCTACATCTATTGTCAACTGTTTTGATGCAGATACATACACATTATCTCCTGCCTGTACTGCTTTTATAACTAATATTCCTTCTGCTGTTGGTGTTAGCATATTGCCATTAAGTGTAGCCTTACCTGATACAATCTCATATGTAATATCTAATCCTGACGATGATGTTGCATTAAGATTGATTTTATCGTTCACCTTAGCCTTAACAGGTGAATCAAAGGTTATTGTCTGATCGCGTTTAGTTACCTGAATTGTAACACTTTTTTCAACTGTGTTGTATTCGTTATTTCCTGAAACTGCTTTTACTATAAGTTCGCCCTCTGCAGTTGGTGTCATGATATTACCATTAAGTGTTGCCTTACCGGAAACAACCTCATATGTAATATCAATCCCTGATGATACTGTTGCATTAAGGCTGATCTTATCATTCACCTTAGCTGATGTCTGAGAAGTAAATATTAAAGTATGATCCTTTTTAGCTATCTTAATGGTAGCCTCTTTCTCAACAGGAAGATATTTTTCATTACCCGTCTGTAAGGCCTTTATAATAATTGTTCCGCCAGATGTTATGGTAAGTTTATTACCCTTAAGTTCTGCCTCACCTGAGATAATCTTAAATGCAACATCCAAACCAGATGATGTTGTTGCCTCAAGAGTTATTACATCTCCTATTTTAGCTGTTGCCTGAGGAGCAAATGTTAATGTCTGATTAAGTCTCCATATCTTTATCTTACACTCTTTTTCAACTGCTGAATACTCATCATTACCAGCCTGAATTGCTTTTATAATTAAATCTCCTCCGGCTGTTGGGGTAAGTGCATTTTCTTTTAATATTGCTTTACCAGAAACAATCTTATATACAACATCCAATCCTGATGATGCTGTTGCTTCAAGCACTATTTTATCGTCAACATCAGCAAATTCAGGTGGTGTAAATGATAGTGTCTGTCTTATTTTATCAATCTGTATGCTTGCCTGTTTCTCTACCGGAGCATATATCTCATTACCATCCTGAACTGCTTTTATTATCAGTTCTCCTCCGGCTGTTGGAGTTAAGACATTGCCTTTAAGTGTAGCCTCTCCTGAAACAATTTTATATGTAACATTTAACCCGGACGATACTGTTGCCTGAAGTGTTATTTTATCTTTTACTGTAGCGTTTGCAGGTGGAGTAAATGTTAATGTCTGAGAACATTTATTAACAATGATAGTAGCCTCTTTCTCTGTTGCTGAATACTCATTATTACCAGACATAACAGCCTTTACAACCAATGTTCCTTCTGCTGTTGGTATCAGGGTATTATCATTAAGTGTTGCCTTACCCGAAACAATTTTATATTCCGGATCTAAACCTGACAGAGAGGTTGCGTTAAGGGTAATTTTATCATTTATATTAGCTGTTGCTGGTGGATCAAAAGCCAACTCCTGATCTTTTAGTATATATATAATACTGGTTTTTAGCTTTAATGATCTGAATTTATAATTGGTCATAATACAGTAATACTTGCCTGGCTTTAAGAATCTGTATTTCCCGTCGGTTATTTTCTGCACAACAGTTTCATCTACCTTTGTGTCATCTGTTGCATTATACCACTCAAATTCTGTTATTACATCATCAATATTCAGTTCTGAACTATAGTCCTTTTCTGATCCTATAGCCTGATAGCTTATATCAAATATTTCATTCTGTGGATTATAGTCAAACTTACTCCTATCAGATAAAGTGGATTTTATCTTCCATAATTCAGATAAACATAGTTTATTATTTTCACAATCAAACTCCTTATAATTTTTCCATTTATAGGCATCAATCTCCTTTAATAAATTGTTATTGCATTGTACATATTCCAATTTACTATTAACACTGAAATCTAATTTAGTAAGCTGGTTATTTTGACAATATAAAGAGGCCAGCTTTACATTATTTGATAAATCAATATGGGCTAACTTATTATCAAAACAGTTTAGATATATCAACTCAACATTGTTAGCTATATCCAGCTCAGTTAATTGATTATGATTAATATATATCTGATATAATTTTATGTTTGCTGATACATCCAGTTGTGTTAATCTATTTTTGGAGCACAACAAAGCCTTAAGTTCTATATTATTTGATACATCCAGTTGTTCCAATTTGTTACTATAGCATTGCAGGTTTTCCAGTTCAGAACAGTCTGTTATATCTAATTGGGTTAATTGATTATTATAACATAGTATCTTTTTAAGTTTCGTACAATTTGATACATTCAACCCTGTTAACTGATTATTTGCACAATGCACCGATTCTAATTTTGTATTATTTGACAGATTGAGAGTGGTTAATTTATTTTCATAACACTCCAACTCTGTTATATTTACAAAAGCCTCTATACCTGTTAGTTCAGATATATCCTTACTACCTACAGATAGTTTTCCTTTAAAAGCAATTGCTTCAGACTGTTGTATCTCTCCGTCATTGTTTTTATCAATCCGGAATCTTAACAGAGTCTTTTTAAAGTTTTCATCGGGGATGTTTACGATCTCATTCTGTGCAAATACTCCTGTGCATATAAGGAGTTGCAGCAGTGCAAAAATGTAGCTTCTCTTCATGTTCATAATAATTTTTAGTACAGATGGGGTACAATAATCTGGTGTCAAAGTCGGTATATTACTAACCTATCGCATCTGTTGGTTTCTCATAATTAGGGTAATAATAGAGATATTATATATGTGATATAATACTATTAAATGAATGGTAGCCTCTGACGAATGAATGGTAGCTCTTATTTTGTGAATGGCTTTGCAAACAGAAAATTAATAGTAGAAAAAGGACTCCGATTAAGACTCCTTTGCAAATGAAAATTAATAGTGCAGAACCCTGCTAAAAGTGAATAGTTTACTCCTATTTATCCACTTCTAGCTTTTAACTTCTTTTATAGTGTAGCATCAATAGCCTCAATAAACTCGTTTCTTCTGCGCCTTGATAGTGGTATACGCGAATTATCAACCATTATTATCTCACCATCGTTCTCAGTGATAAATCTTTTTACCTGCCTTATATTTATCAGGTGCGATCTGTGCGATCTGAAGAAGTCATAATCTAACAATATCTTCTCCATCTCTTTTATAAGTTTTGATGTAACTATTTGCTCTCCGTCTTTCATTAATACAACAGTATAAGACCCGGAAGCCTCAACACGAATTATATCATGAACACAAATTAGCTCAAAACCATTTACAGTAGCTATCTTAACCTTATTATCAGTAACAGTACTAAGATCCTTAAACAGATCTCTAAAACGATCCTTATTATCAATCTTGTCTGTCCTGTTTATTCTTACTTTTTTTATTGCTGCCTGAATATCGTCTATTGTAACAGGTTTAAGAATATAGTCAAGTGCATTCTTTTTTATCGCCTGCAGAGCATACTCATCATATGCAGTAGCAAATATTACATCAAAATCAATATTCTCTATATTTTCAAGCAGTTCAAAGCCATTCATTCCTGGCATTTCAATATCAAGGAATATAAAATCAGGCGATTCATTATCAATTATCTCTAATGCCTTTACAGGATCATCAACCTTTGCTACTACCTCAATATCGGTGCAATCATTAACCAATATATTCTCTATAGCATCAAGGGCATCCGCCTCGTCGTCAATAATTATTGTTCTTAACTTCATTTGTTTATAATAGTTTTATTTTAGGGTGGAACGTACCATACACAAATAGTATGATTGTATATAACAACTATTTCATTGTATAAATTTAACTCCCAATTATCATATATCAATTTTCTGTTTGATAATTGTGCACTATTATATGATCAACTTAACAGACATTATATATCTTCTGTTAAGTTTATTAACATTATTCTCTTTAAAAATCATTATCGTTATTTGTTAGTGTAATCTTTACTGATGTTCCTTCCGGCATATTTCTGTCGTCCGTAAGGTCATTTATCTCTACAGAGATTTTATTACTATATATTGTCTTAAATAATTCAACCCTTTTGGTTGTAATATCCATCCCCATAGATTTGTAAGTATTTGCCTTCCTGCGTTTAATCTCTTCAGCATTTTTACGCCCTATGCCATTATCTCTTATCTCAATAGTAACAAAATCATTTTCAGACACTATTCTTACTACTAACTCTTTACTACCAGTTTTGTGTATTAAACCATGATGTATAGCATTCTCAACATATGGCTGAAGGATCAACGGAGGAACAAATATATTTCTCAACTGCAATTCATCATCAATCTCAAACCTGAAGTCAAAGTTATCTCTAAACCTGATAAGCTCAAGTTCAACATATAATTTCAGAGCATCAACTTCCTCTTTAAGCGATATTAGTCTGTTTTGCGAATTTTCCAGTATCTGCCTCATCAATCTACTGAACAGTGACAAGTATTTGCTTGAAGTCTCTCTGTTATTCTGTAGTATATAATTCTGTATTGAGTTCAACGAATTATATATAAAATGGGGATTCATTTGTGCACTAAGAGCTTGCTGCCTGTAAAGATTCATACTATGTGTTAATGATACCCTTTTCTTCTCTACCCTTAACTTAATAGTGAATATTAGCAGAATTATAAAGCATATTACTGCCGCTATCAGTGTCCTAAACCATATTGTATCATAATATGGTTTTTTGATAATAAAGTTCAGATGCAAAGGTCTTTCTGTCTCTATCCCCTGATAGTTTACAGCCTTTAGTTTAAATGTGTAATTTCCGGGATTAAGCATTGGATATTGAACTGATCTGTTTACTGTAGTTCTCCACTCAGAATCTATACCATCTAACTTGTATTTATACTCAATACTTCCGGCATTGGCATAACTTAACCCAATAAACGATATCTCTATACTATTCTGATAACTAGGCAACAGATAATCGCTTTTAACAATTGTATCTTTATTATTAATCTTTACTCCTGTAAAGTATGTTTGCGGTGATATTGTACTATAATCCTGATCAAATTTAACCAATCCATTCTGTGTTGCAGCAAATACATGAGTTGAATCTATAGTAAGGTCATAAACCTCATCGCTATGCATTCCTGGTATCTTTATTATGTTATCCAGACTCAGGAAATCACCATTTAAAACAATCTCAGCTTTAGCCACCCCGTTGTTTGTTGCTATCCACAGTATATCTCCCTTTCGTTTTATAGAGGTAACAGAGCTACCTGTAAAATTATCATCGAATTTAAAATGCCTTACTCTGTTGCTTCTCAACAATATTAATCCATTACCTTTGGTTCCAATCCAGATATTACCATGCTTATCGTTAAAAATACAGTTTACTCTTACCTTAAGAAGGTCTGACGATAGAAAGTTATCTATCAATTTTGTTTCTGTATTAAAGCTATACAGACCAACATTGGTGCCAAGAAGAACTATATTATTTTTATAATGTTCAGTGTCATATATTTTTGTAAAATCATTAGAGCAGGTTTTATTTGCCAGATTTTTGTCAATAATTTCATATATACAATCAAGTGTACCATATATTTTTTTATCATGCCCCTTAAAAGCACTATGAAAATATGATCTTCCGGTATAACTAACAACCTTACCTCCATCTATTATCATACTTACGTTATTCTCAGAACCATAATAACTAACAAATATACTATCACCTATTCCCGATATTAGCCTGCATTCATATATATTGGGGTAATTAATGTCGTATTTATCTACCTTACCTGAATTATACCGGTATAAATATTTAGATCTGCCACCAAACCATATATTACCTCTGTTATTCTCTATCTCTGTAATAATTGATGTTGCCAAACCGGTTTGCTCATTAAAAATCTCCATATCTAACGATGGATAATAGAGTATACCATTAGAGATTGTGCTTACCCAATAGCCACCTTCATTATCTCTGGTTACGGAACTTACAGACATATCTGGTGCAAGTGTATATAAAGGTTTCTCAAAATTAAGATCATTATAAGCTCTTGCTCCGCCATTTACAGATCCTATCCATAAATTATTATCATTATCAACAGAAACCCACAGTATAACCTGATCATAAGGGTATGTTTTAATACCTCCATTACTACTAATAGAAATAATCTGCTTATTAAGAGTATATATTATATGATCATTATACTTTGTGGCAATTGACCTGTTGCTCGATCTTCTTTTAATGTCAACGTCGGTTTTAGTAGATACAATATTATTGTTATCATATACAACATTTATCTTTACGTCATTTGTTTTGTGGGTATGATTAGAGGTAAATATTATATTATCATTAATATCGTATACATATTGCATCTTGTTATGAGCCCCGTCATTGTCCAGTTTTGTTAACTCTCCCAACGGAGATATATAGAATACCGGACTATTCTCAAAACATATATAAACATTGTCTAGTGTATCGGCATAGAAACTACTTTTTATTGGATATCTACCTCGTTTTTTATTATTAACAATTACATCGTTAAACTTATATGGTCTTATCTTACCATCTTCTATAATTGCCAACTCTCCGCTAACCGTAACACACCAAATACGCCCGTTTTTATCCTCCAGCAACTCAAACACAACTATTCGTGGCAGCCCATCATTAAGATCATAATTAGTAAATTCATACCCATTATACATGCTTACACCTTTATCAGATGCAATCCAGATAAACCCTTTACTATCCTGTATAACATGATAAATCTCAGAACAAGGCAAACCACTATTCACAGTCAGCTGTTTATGCGGACAAACCTGTGCATTTAGTGATGCTGTTACAATAAAAAGCAATAGAATAAGATACTTCATCTCTGTTTAGTTTACTCTTTTACTGTGATTCAATATTTATATCAGATAATTCTAAATCTCACCATAATAGATAATAGTTATGTAAGTTTGGTTTAATCAGTATAACTGTTTCTTAGCTCCAAAACAGTTAATATACATAACGTATAATATTAATTTAAATAACCGATATACATCAAATATCATACCTGTTAACAATCTTCAACCCCGGAATAATAAAGTTTCTTATATCAGACACATATAATACAACAACTTTACAGATCTAATTAAAACGCAAACAGGAATTTAAATCCCGACTAAAAAACAATCCTCTATCTAAAGATAAATGATATTCAAATCACACATAAATCAATAACACAAATATATATAATTTAGTAATAAGTGGATTACCATGTTTCTTGCAAAAATTGTTAGAATTAACCCGTACTTGTAATCATTGTCACATTGAAAATACAATCCACTACCCTCACGTGTTACTTTACATATAAGTTAACCTTCATCATATATAAAAATCAGACTGTCATCAAAACGCATAAATATTATGAGGTTTCGTATAACGTTAGTAAGATTCATTTTTATACTTTTACTTTATATCCACGGTTTTTTAATTAGCCCGGGTTATCTAAAGCTATTACTCTACAAGCATACCTATTCAGAATATATTGCTAAGTATAAACAATAGCACCTTACTGCTATCTATTACTTTAATAAAGTATTATTGATAGTTGAATAGCTACAAATAGACAATAAGATACCAATAAAAGAATAATGAGATTAGAAGAGAGAGAACCAAAGTATATAATAGATTATAACCCCGAAGATGTTGGAACAATACGTACAGCTTTAAAACAGTATACAGATATTATAGAGTCCGGCAAAGCATTCAAAGACGACTATATGGTTGTTGGTTTTAAACCTGAAATGGATAGAATATCGCTATCATTCTTTGATGATGTTGATGTACTAAAAAGACACATTATAAAGTCTTGCTATGGCTGTTCTGATATCAGCGAGGCTGATAATCTTATTGACCACATCTTTACCGAAACACTGTTTTTTCTGTGTGCTACTAAATATCCGGAACTTGAGCAGGATCTGAAATCTGCCTGTGAGGTTATTGTGGCATTTGCACAAGATACAGGCGATTCATCGTGTATGTGGATAAACTGCGAGATGCCATTTGGTGTTGAACCACTACATGTTATAGCAACAGTACACCCTGAATATGGTTACCTGTTGGCAAGTTTCTTTATCCAGAACTGGGACGATGAGCATATGTCGTTACCTCTGTTTATTTTGGCAGATTGGGCAGGTAAAATTGGAGTAAACCGTAATACTATAAAGGCATTCTGCTACTGCGATAATAGCAGAGCAAGAGAGATGATGCTTGGCTACGATACCTGGGATGGCATAAGTGAGGATACAGAGGTCAGCGAGGAGTTTGGTCTGGTTAAATATCTGAGAAATACCAGTGGAGCTATGGCCAAATTTGTTAACCAACTGGTAGAGCGTTGCAAAGAGAGGCCTCTGACCGATGATTCATATGGTTATGGTTACGATGACTATATAGAAGATCCTGTGACAATAATTGCCATTCAGATGCTGCTCTCTGTAGAGCCATGCGACACTATGGATGATGACTTTGATATTGACGAATTCCTTATAAAACGATTAATACATAAATCTGCTGAGCTTGAGATTGAAGAGATAAACAGACTAATTCAGGAAACGGTATCGGTATCAGACGAGGAGTATGAAGACGAAACAGAAAACGATAAGGAGAATAGTGGTGGCACCGCTGATATTGATATGTGGAGAGTCTTTATTCAGTCGGCACTTAAAAGAGGTTCTGAGATATGGGCGTATATAATATCAGGAGATAACAGCGATATATTACAACACATAGAGAAACAGAATATCCTGAGATTGGCAGAGGATGGCGATTACGATCTGTATGACAATGTACTGGAAGATGCATACGACCTTGACGATCTGATGAAAGATCTGGATACCATTCTAAATGGTCTGTTTCTTGAATTATCATCGCCAAAGTTATTGAAAACGCTTGGTTATGAGTTAAACTGCAACGAAACCATTCTGAGATTTACAGACGTAATATTCAGATTGATGGGAGAGGCAACATTCCATGATGACTACATTGATTATATTACAGAGAGAAATCATATTTGTACCATAGAGGAGTTTAATACCAGATACGCCGTTAACTGGAAAACCCAATTTAACGATGCTATTAAGGAGTTTCAGGGATACAGATCTGTAGTTACCCGTAAACATCTTGACAGATGTATGAAACTGATAAATGACAACCGCGATGAAGCCAAAACACATTTAACAGATACCATATTTGTTATAAATGAGAATGATGATAATGACTATCTGGTAACCAGAAAAAAACGATCTGTTGAAGATACTCTGTGCATAGCTATGTATCTGTTAATTACCGATGCTCAGAACGCTATAGATGATGCTATTACAAATGCCGCAGAAACATATATTGAGCACTACGGAACAGAAAGAGTGTTGAGTGATATACAACAATCATCAACAATACCTGACGATAGTCTTATGCAGTCGTTAGAAGAGGGCGCTTTAGACTATATGAGCAGTAAGGACAGAGAATCATACAGAATCAAATATAACGACTGGTTAGAGTATAAGAACTACATTATTAATGGTAGCTTTTTATCCTCACCTGAATTGTCGGTAGCAGAATCGGAACAGAAAGCATTTGATATAATATACAAATATCTTGAGAAAGATAAAGGCGCTGTATCTGACAAACAAAAAACCATAGATTGGCTTACAGATCACAAAGATATAACACATAAACTACTGCTTTTCTCGCATATGTTATGCTGCACCAATGGCTTAAAATGTCATAGTGCAATATCCCGTTCGCTCAGAATAGCATTTAAAGCTGCTCCGGTAAGAGTAAGCCATATGATTGGTAAATTCTATAGTAACAATAATAATTCTTTTGAGAACTACTCAGATATTACAACCATGCTTGAGACTCTGCACCATCAGGGTTTATCGGCTGAAGGTTATTGCGGATATCTGTTAGAGCAGTTAAACAAAACTGAATACATACAAGGTAAAGAGCAGTATCAGTTATTTATAAAAACCCTGTTTGATCCGGACAGTAATACAGATCCGCAGCAGCAAGCTATAGTAAAGGGTGGATTTGAGTTACTAAAATATGAGACACAGTTAGATATAGTTAACGATGCTAAAAAAGAGCTGACTGATATAAACTTTGATGCCATATATTCTGAGTTCTTTATACAACGATTCAAACGCTATCTTGAAGGTGAATATATAATTAAAGATGCACCTATATACTTCTATAAACGTCTTGAATACGAAAACATATATTGCAAATATGTTAACTGGACAGAGTGGGGCAGAAACAAAGATCTGCTTAGTAGAATACTAACAGAGGTTGAGACAGGCATTGATTTACAAATTAGCCCTGAAGAGTGCAGACAGGCTGTGTATGATCACAAAGGATGGGGATATATTGTACTTCAGGAGACTGATGATAAGCTGATTCCTGTTTTGGGTAATGAGAGAGTTGCTCTGTTGCAAAAAGGTTTCAATAAAGACGATATAGATCAATCGCACACACATGCAGTAATTATAGACAAGAGTTGCCCAAAGGAGAATATAGACGAGCTATTTTATCTGTTAGGTGAAGATCATAAGAAGTTATTCAGAGACTCTATACTAAACTACCTGTATGGCAGCGAAGAGATTGGTAATGTAAAATACTACCTTAGTTGTGGTGTTGATGATAACCCCTATGGACTGGCAAACTACAACGATTACACTATAGATAGGGCAATAAAGTACCTTAACGACAGACAGAAATTCCTTGCATTTAATGCAATGGCTCTTATCAGTCCTGAATTTCTGAACAGCAGAACAAATATGAGTCCCAGAGATTATTTTAATCAGTTAATGGATTTTGGAATAGACAGATATGCCATATTTAAATATCTGATGAGCAAAAACGATATGATGCTTATATCAACTCTGGCACTTAAAATTGATATCTCGCCATATATAGTTAAAGAGAAGATACAACAACGAATGAACCTTCTGTCTGTTGTAAGTAATTATGCGCAATATCATAAATTTGTTTTAAGTCAGGAGAAAAGCAGATCTGAGAAGCTAAAACGACATGTGAACATGCTTATAGATAAATTCAAACTTAAGGAGCCAAAACCTGATTTATTTAAGATATCTGACTATGGTCTTTACAATATGAGCTCAGCTACAGACACAAACAATGGTGCTGCAAAAAAGATTGCCGATGAGATAAAACATATTGAAGAGACAGATAAGATAAAGGCAGAAAAAGGAGCCCTGTTTGGTCTGAGATTCACAGCAACAGATCAGGATAAAGAACCAGAAATTATTGAACATACTGTAATTGTTACTCATCCGCAAAAGGATAGCTGTGGTACTCTGTATATAAATAAGAGTCAGTGGAGACAGAATGGCTATAGCAATACAGATATATTTATGGGATGGATGTTTCAGGATGCCAATGAGATTATTCCCGGAACCTATAATATTGCCGCTTACGACAACAGAGGCAAAATGTTAATTAATAAGGATTTTATAGTAGAGTAGGCTTGCAATTATTATTGCAACTATAACTCATTATTTTCAATAGCTTCAAAAAAAGAGAGTGTTGGTTTAAGACACTCTCTTCTGTTACTTTAACTAACCTTGATATAACTATATATTAAAACTCCTCATAGAAGAACTTTGTGGTCATTACCTTCTTATTATCAGTGTATGAGTACTCGGTTTCAGATTCAACATTATTATTTGCATCTGTTATAACCTTAATATACTCTGTTTTATACAGTTTACCGTCCTTGTCTGCTCTGTTAACAATCTTCATATCACATACAGAGTTTTTATACTGATAATCAATCCTCATAATTAGTTCAAGACTTCCATCGTGCTGAACATAATACATATTCTCAAATGTTCTATTACCCTTAGCGTCATAGCTGTAAATATGCTTAACATCTTTTCTCCAGAATACCTTAACTATTCCTACATGATATTCTGTAAGCTGACCTTTGTCATTATAAGTGTATGTATTTTTCAGATCACCCTCATACTCCTCAATAATTCTTCCTTTATCATCGTACTTACAGAAGGTCTTATCCTTTCCGTTAATAGTAAAGTAGTTAATCTGATCTCCGGTGCTGTATGTGTAATCAAAAATAAACGAAGCTTTATCACTATCTCTGTAGATATCCTTTTTTATTAATCTGTACTTATTGCCAGGAACCTTAATTACAAAATATGCATACCCAAAATCTGCAGGGGTTGTATTTGCTGTACTAATAACCTCAACCTCAACCGCTGTTCTCTCATCCTTTTTAATAGCAAAATCTATAGACAAAGGTTTTGATACCTTAGATGCAAGAGCAGAACCCTTTTTAGGCGAAGCAAAAATCACCTTTCCTTCATCGTTTTTAAGTGCAAAATGCTCCAGCTTATAACCACTACCAATCTTAAGCTTTACATCCTCTGTAGTAAAATTAGAACCACCCCAAAGATTAACTTTAATAGTCTTAAGCTTAAAATCTTCATAAACCTTACCATCTTTGGTAATAGTTATAACGGCACTTCTAACGTCACTTAACTTCTGCTTATCAACTGACCTTAGCTCAGGCGTTACCGTAGAGGAAACTGTTCCAAAACTTAATACCCCATACTCCTCAGGGCTGCTAACTTGATCCTTTTCGCAACTGGTAAATGTGCTTAAAATCAGAGCACAAATAAAAATTAAACTTAACCTCATAATAAAAATAATTTAGTGTTGATACTTATAGTCGTATTCATCTACACCTACAAATATCTCAAGATTAAGCTCTATAATTGTATACATTTTATACCTGTTTGTATACAAAAACGAATATCATTATCAGGCAAACTTAAGCCTTATAACAATATGAACAATCAAGACAATCTATACAGTACATTTGAGTATTGTATAGATTATCTTTACATAGTGCTGCTATTTTATCTCTGCCAGTACCTTCTCTAATATTAAATTAAACTCTGTTGGTTTCTCTATCATCGGGTAATGTCCTGTTGCAGATATAGTCTCTACCTGAAAGCTGTTTTTACAGTGGTTTTTCAATCCTGTCTCATTTGTCGGAAAGCCATCACTATTTATTAAATATAACCTGTAATTAAGCTGTTCTAATCGTTGTGCATCACCATATGCATATTGCATCTGGTTCATAAATGTATTGTAGCCAATAACAGAATTGCTGGTTGCAAAATCAGTTTTTACCCTGTCTTTTATCTCATTTGATGTTGATGGATGAAAAAGCATCATATCAGCATACACAGGTGCTGAATTTTTAAAATCTTTTTCTAGCATTGGAAAAAAGTCGGTCATCTGTTTCATCTGCTCCGGTGTAAACTCAACATCAATTACTTTAAAATTGTCTACACCTACAATACCCTTTATTCCGGGGTTGTTAGTCAGTGCTGTTTGCAGCATAATCTCGCCTGCCATAGAGTGCCCGATTATTACAACATTCTTAAGGTTCATTGTCTTAATAAATGCAGTTACATCATTGGCGTACTCCTCAATTGTCCAGTTTGTTCTTTTGGCTTTTGATTTACCAAAACCCGGCAGGTCAATTGCATAAACTGTGTAATTTGCAGAGAAATACTCTATCTGACTTTTCCAGTAAGTTCCGTTTATACACCAACCGTGCAAAAAAAGAAGTGTTGTGTCGCCATCTCCTTGTTTAAGATAACTGATTTCAACCTGTTTGTCTCTGATTACAATCTGCTTTGCTGTCATTTTCTCTTCTGTTTGTGCCTTGCTCACATTAAATTAAAGTGTAGCAATAACCATTAATAAAATTGCTTTTTTACGCATTCTTGTTTCAATTTTAAGCAAATCTATATGACACATATGACAGCCCTGTGTCAGGGGTTCGGAAATAATCTTTTAGAACGTTTTTTTAAATAGTGCTCAAGTCTGAACGTCTTGTCTGTTTCAAAATGAGTTTGCTGCAATTCAAACTCCTTTATTCTATCAAGGCGAAACTCTCTTACCTCTTGCCGTAACTCACAAAAGGCAATAGTTGACCAGACAGCACCACTAAAATATACAGCATAAGGCTGTATTATTCGTTCTGTTACCTCTTCCTGATCTCTTGCCTGATACTTTATCTTCAGTTTCAGACTCTCGGCAATTGAGTGTTGTATTCTGTCTAAATACAGACTTGTAGGCGCCCAGGGCTCCTGAAATCCGATTCTTGAATTTAAGAATTCCAGTTTGTCTTTATCTTTGGTTGACAGAACTGCCTTTATCTTCAGAAGTGCAGATTCGTAGTTTTGCTTAACAGAATCCTCGGTATGATAATCTAAAATTTTACTTGTTGTAATTAAAGCTCTTGCCTCTTCCATTGTAAACATTACAGGAGGTAACTTATAATCGTCAACCAGAAAGTACCCTTTTCCTTCCTCCTCGCCAATAGGAACACCCGCAAGCCTTAATGTTCTGATATCTCTGTAAATTGTCCTGTTTGTTACCTCAAAACGTTTTGCTATTTCGGTGGCAGTTACCAGTCGTTTAGACTGAAGTTGTATAAGTATGCTTGTTAATCTGTCAAGTCTGTTCATTATCTGTTTTGTATTCAGTCAAATTTCTTATAACATGTAAAAGGTATGAAAAGCTGTACTTCTCATACCTTTTACTCATACTTTGTTTCACTAATAAGGTTAGTTCTTTACAAAATTTAATGGATCAGAGAATGGCATATGAACCTCAATACTATTAATCTTCTTCCCATCTCCTTTTAATACCTTAAAATTAAATTTATCCTTTCCCATAAAGTGATCGACAAATGCTGTAAACTCAAGCCCCTTATTATGCTTTATTGTGCCCTTAAATCCATAATATTTAAATGAGAACTGTTTTTTGTTAATCATATCAATTTCAACAGTTCCATATGCCGGATGAACATATTTGCCACTCAGGTTCTTTAACTCTTTAAATACCTTTTTATCTTCAATTGTATAGGTTTCTAATTTGCCCTCTTCTGCATTTGCAATTCTTTCAACTGCCTTTTCATAGTTAAGATATCTGCTGAAATCATCTTCCCGGAATATTTTACCAGCGTAGAATTCCAACAAAAAAGGCAAAGGACTCTCCTGATTGGTTAGTATAACTATTGCATAGCCATCCTTAGGCTGAAATGCCAGTATTGCTCTTTGACCCGGAGAACTACCTTTATGATAAATTACATTTCGTTCGGCATCTATATTCCAGCCAATACCATAAAAAACTTTTGATGATGGATCTCTGGTCACAAACGGACTTGTCAGGTAGTTAAATTGTTCTTTTGTCAGAAACTCTTTTCCGTCTAAATTTCCTGAGTTGGCAAGCATTTTTGACCATATTGCCATATCGTTAATAGTAGATGTTGTAGTATTTCCCGACGGAGCATTAGAATCACTTGTTTTGTGATGCGGAATTACTGTAATACCATCGTTCTTATAACTGGTTGTCATATCTTCACTATTTAAGAACTCATCAAACTTTGTAAATGAGTGATTCATTCCTAATGGGCTGAAAATACTATCCTTCATTAATTCATGCCATGTTTTATTGGTAACCTTCTCCTCAACCATTCCTGCAACAGCATACATAAAATTATTGTAAAGAAATTTCTCACGAAAACTACCGTCAAAGCTTAAAAACGGTATTCTTTCCAGTAGTTCGCTCTTTGTTATATGCGGACCATATATCATATAAAAATGTTGTGCAAGACCAACATTATGGGTAAACAGATCCTTCAGTGTGGCATTTTGAGTGGCATAATCATCTTTCAACTTAAAATCCGGCAGATACTTAACAACTTTATCATCCCAGTTTAGTTTATTCTGCTTCTCTAATTTAGATGCTATTACACCTGTAAATGCTTTTGTTAAGGAGGCTATCTCAAACAGAGTATTGTCAGTAACAGGTAGCTTCTTTTTTACATCACGATAACCAAAAACCTCTTTAAATATAAGCTCGTTCTTATAGATAATGGCTATTGCCATTCCCGCGTTTTTACTATTTTGTCGTAATGTGTCTGTAACTTTTATGAAGTAATCTAACTTCTCTTTTGTAGTTATATCACTGTTTTGAGCTTTTACATTTACCGAGATAACTACCGCTACAACTATTAATAATAACGTTCGCATATTTAAGGTTTTATATTAGTTTAAAACTAACCACAATAGTAACCGTTGAATATACCAAAAATTTGTTATCTCCCACGTTTTTATTCCATTATTAATCTGATATCAGGATAGTTCTCTTTAAAGAAATCAGATATATTAGTTCTGTTCTTTTCTGTGTTCTTTAAATCATTTATCTCAACAACTCTTTCCTGCTCACTCAGAATTATTTTGTCACTTCTTAGTATCACAGAATCTAAATATTTAATTGTTATTTTCCTTCTCTGTTTGTAATTAATAATAAGTGTTTCCGATCTTTTTCTCAGTTGTATTGAGTATTGATATACAATTGCATTAGTTAAACTAATAAATGCAAATAATAGAAAAAACCATGCAAAATATAAGAGATGATTAATGCTTATTATAAAAAATACAACCATAGTACAACCTAAAACCAGATTCCCGGCTCTGAATATAATATCATAGCTTGTCTGTAATAATGTATAGTTTCTAAAAACTCTAATTATAGAGATACAATGATCAATCACAGTAAATATTAATAATCCGATTAATACTTCTCTTTTATATTCATACTCTATTTCACCTTCCACTGCCCCAATTATACAGGCAATAGTGATTAATATTCTATCCCTAATTTTCATTTATGTAGTCTGTTTTTCAAATAAGTGGAAAGGTTGATAAATGAATATACTCAGCAAACTTTTCCTGTGTCATATTTATCTATTTTCTCGGTTCTTTTACAAACTCCGCTAACTCTTACTCTATATGTATCTAAATATAAAATACAGCAAATATGAATAAATTATATGCTATTAGATATAATACAACAGCAGAAAAACTATTTTATACTCTTTTGCATATAATCTACTTGGATTCAAATGGCACACAATCGAGTATAGCAAGATTACGAAAAGAATTCGTATCTCCACCCTCTCACAGTTCTACTGAGTTATGTCGAAGTATCACCGTATGTACCGGCCGGTATACGGCGGTTTGCTAAACATGGCGAAATTTTCCGTAACGGTTTGAATGAACCCTCGTTTTAATGGGTTTATTTATTGTTATAGGCTTTTCTACCTCCCAAACATCTTAGGTAGTAGCAATTCTTCCTTAACTAAACTCTCTTTCTTTTATGGGTTTGAGCTGTTCTCATATGAATGGGATTAGACCAAATACCTACATGTTAGTTGATCCAGTTTGATCATTAGCGATCCAAATCTTCATCTACAGTACTAATTATTCCTTTTGTTGTTTTATCAGCTTCTAGGTAATCAGCACCAACTTTTTCTGAAGGGTCTATGCTAGCGTCTAATTCAGAGACATGTTCTATTTGAGCTTTAAAATTTTCTTTCGTGATATAGGTATACCCTGTATTGGCTGTTCCTAAGCTTTCCATAAACTTGATATCCTCCACATGAAGGTTGCCCACTTTCCAAGCGATGTTTTCACTTTTTAGTTCTTCTGCCGCCTGATCCATTTCTATACTTCTGTGTCTTCTAATCACATTAGTATGGTCTTCTGATCCTGAGCCCAGTTGCCCTTCACGAATTAATTGAATGAGCTTTTCTATTTTACATATGACTGTTTTAACTATATCTGGTATGAGATCTATCCTGTGCTTTGTCATAACATCAGTAACAATACCTCTAAGGCTTTCTATTTTATCCCACTCCGCTAGTAGGGGTTTGATTGCATCAATATCAAAGTTAAATCTAGAGAGTTTTGTGGTTACATGCTCTTTCTTTTTTAGATCGTAATAAAGCTTTAATGTTAGTGGTAACCGTCCTTTATACATGTCATAAAAATTAAAAAAATCGACATACACTAACTTGTTGGCCATAATAAATGGATCTACTACGACTTCTTCACTAGCACTTGAAGCTTCTTCAACAATAGATTCAGCCATTTCTTCAACCCTATCTTGGACATTGTAAAAATTATCCTCATACTTATCTTCAGGATCCAATTCTGATAAATTCCAGGCTTCCACACTTCCTAAACGTTGCAATTCAGCCTTGGTTAAATGTTTACTTTCCACAGTATCCAGAATCGTTTCTACAGTAAATGTATCTGAAGCAATATAAGGTGCAAGATCTAGTACAATGAGCGCTATTTTTTCATTTACAGCTTTTGTAGCTAATGTTTTTTCCGCTAATACCGAAGGATCTATTTTTCTTAATTGTTGCAGAATATTACCACCGCTTTCTAATATGAAGCCAAACACTTGCTCAAGTCTCAAATAAATAGGATCTGAATAATCTAAATTTTGAGGCTTAGTTTTCAGCATACTCTCTGTAAAGTATTTATTGCCACCTCCCAAAAGAGACCTTATTTTATTGGCTTCTACACCTCTTTCTTCTTTTCCTGAATAATCGGAATGCGTCTCACCAATCATATTTAATCCACCAGCAACTAAAGTAGCGGATTCTTTCAATTGTTTTACTGAAGAGAAAGAGCCACCGACAGTAGAAGCATTAACGTTCGCTGTTCGAGACTTGCTGGAAGTTGTGATTAGCGCTAATGCCTTAGTTCCCATTACATCCGCCTCTTTCTCTAATCCCGTATCATCATTCACATTTACATTACCTTTCATTTGGATTGTAGGCTTAACTCGCCCTTGCTTTTGTTGTACCACATGCCATGCTTCGTGAGGTAAATGTTTTTCCTGTCCGGATGCTACGTGAATATCTGTTCCTTGGGTATAGGCATGCGCGTGTAATTGGACTGGTTTATTGGAGTTGTAATGTACTTTTACATCATCCATTGAGTAACCGGAGAGGTTCTCTATCCCTGTTTTTAAATTATCAGGTAAACCAGTGTTGTTTTTTCTTAGATTAAGCTCTGGACTTTTTTTCTGTTGAACTGGATTATTCTGTTTAGCAGAATAATTATTAGCCGTAACCTGCAGTTGAGCTATCTGTTTTATTTGCGGACTATTATTAGCTATCTCTTGCAGTTTTCTTTGTGCAATGGCTTCTGGTCTGTTGTCTACAAACTGAAAAGTAGAGTTTACCCTGTTATGCCTTTGAGAAACCTCATTTGTAACCGATTTTTTTGGGGTCTCTTGTGTTTTGTCCGCATGAGTCATAATCTAACTTTTAAGTTTGACCTATTGTTTATATATAAAACATGCTCTGGTTGCGTATAAAAAATATGTATAGTCAGTTTTTTATTGTAATAAATATAATCAAAACCTTTATAAATACAACTACAAACCGTTTGTTTGCAAGAGGCGGTATTAATGAAAGAAAAGAGCAAAATAAGCATACGTACGGTGGTACTTCAGCATAACTCAGTAGAGTTGTGAGAGGCGCAACGTGGGTTCTATAACTCACGTCCGTCCACTCAATTTGGCATTCATTCTTTTACTCAGAAGAAAGGAATACTTCCAAATAATATCTCTCAATTGCTTCAATTTCTTCACTTGATAATTCTTGAAATTCGTTTAACCGTCGTTTCTTTAATAATTTTCCACTATTTTGTCCTAAGAATTTTATTAATAAATCTACTTTGTTGTCTTCTAGAGAAACTAAATTATTAATAAAATGATTCATTAAATCATATTTTCTAATATAATCTAACTCCTCTGGAATTATTGTTTTTATTGTTTCTTCTACACATTCATATAAAAACTCGGCATGTCTAGTTAAATCAAAATAACGATATAAATCAATTGTGTCATTCAAAATTCGTACACTGTGATTTATAGTTTCCTCCCATTGAATCAAATCTAATCTTGGTTGTGAGTATGATTCTAAAACATCTCTATAGTCACTTATCCTTTCAAGAATTGCGGTAGAAACAGGAAAAATCATATCTCGCTTTATATAACCTGTTTCTGCAAGAATGTGATGTATCAAGTATCTATGAATTCTGCCATTTCCGTCTGATAATGGATGTATAAAAACAAAACCAAATGCTATTGTTGTTGCAATTAAAACAGAATCATAATTATCTTTATTAAGAAGGTTATTAACGCTAATCAATCCATTTAGTAAAAATAATAAATCACTTGACTTAGCAGAAATATGATCTGGCATTGGAGAAAAAGTATCTCGATCATGTTCACCTATAAATCCCTCATCTTTTCTCAGTCCCATGGTTTTTAACTTCTTGGAACCAATTACCACATCTTGTAATCGTTCAATTTCATTAATGGATAACTTGATTTTACCTGCTTGCCCAATAATTTTACCCCAATTACGCGCTCTAAGATTTGGTGGATATTCTCCTTCAATTGCAAAAGAAGCTTTAGAATCTTTTAATAACAGAAATGCTGCTGTTCTTCTAACTAATTCTTTATCATGTTTACTTAAACCTATTTCAATTTGTTGAGATAAATTTGCATTTAAAAAGACTTCCAACTTTTCGGTTTTCCTTATCATTGGACAATAAGCGGGAACACCAGGCAGATTATTTTTTATTCGATGTCTTGTCGAGTTTATTGTGGGACCTGCATATTGGTATTTTGAATTTACTATTTCAACATAAGTTCCTGTTTTTAAATCTGGGATATTCAATTTTATATCCATTAACCATTCATACAAAAACCAAATTTTTCGGGAATATTGACTCGTTGGCTCTTTTTCAATCATTTGAATTACAAGCCTTTCATCAATAAATTGAAATAATTTCTTAATTATTAATAATTCTATTCCCTCATATTTTAGCGCAAATACCAAATTACTTATTAAATTTTCATCAGGTTTATGCCTTATAGTGAATACTTGCCAGTTTTTAGAATTATATCTTTGATGTTTTTCGGTTACTATTGCCATTTGCTCAGGTAACGGTAACGAAATATTGGTTTCTTTTTCAATTACATCAATTATTAATGAATAGCCTACAAGAAATCCTTCTTCAGGTAATTCTCGTCCATGAAAAATAGTTTTTTTATGTGAAAAAAAATTACTCATAGCTTTATTTTATGAATTATAATTACAAATATAGTATGAAAAACAATTACAATACATGAAAAATGATTATTATTTGTCATTATTCGTGAAATATGGTAAACTACTTTATTTGTTGTGTGATACCCAATTACTCGGTTACGAAGTGTGCTTTATGAGGCATTGCGTTATTTGTTCAGGAAGGCTAATAGTATTTAATTATCTATCTAAATGTTTCTTATAATTTAAAGATCCTACGTATATGTTCCTGAAAAAGGAAGGGCAAAACCAGTGCATGTACGGTGGTATTCAGTATAACTCAGTAGGCTGTGAGAGGCGCATTGCGGGAATTACAAATGTGATTAGCAATGCTGTTGCTGGTATCGGACATAATCCTATTTTATCGGATATTTTTTGTATCAGTATTAGCTTGTATAGATTGTAAAACTCACCTTTTAACAACTTTTTACTCTTAACTATCTCTATTTTCAATCCTATCATAGATATTATGCATATAATTAACGACTCAAATATGTGTAGTGAGAAATCTCAAGTAGTTTCACTATCAAACTGCTATGTTATTTATTAAATGCTTGAATATTCAAATTTACTACATACCCAGATTACTTATATTTATTGTTATTATCCCGGCATTTGTTCATTTATTTTCACTTTTTTGAACATTGCCAATTTCAAGAGAACAAATTGTACACATTTAAAGTATACGTCCATATTTATGCAAATTATGAACATTAAATCTTAACAAAATCTAACTATTTGGCTAAACTATCGTTTTAATGTGGTTTAGGTTTTGCTATGGGCTTTTTTTACCTTTTGACAATATTCATTAGGGCCATTGAACAATTATTGTATTTGAAGTCTTTATTGGAATGCCCCAAGAATTTCTTACTATAGCTCTGAACCACCACCTTCTATCATTTGCGTTTCCTTGAAGCATATTTACAGATTGTTCTATATTGTCAATAAATGTGAAATTTGCAGTGCCATCCCCTTGATCTTCGTATCGTAGATTATTTGGATTTCTACGTAATGGACTAGGATTCCCTTTAGGAGGCTCATCTGTTTTCCATCCACCTGCTTGTCCTACCCGTTGTCCTAAATGAGGGTTTACAACATTTTCACCATTGAAGCCAGGGACAGCACCTTGTGCCCACCTAATTTGATAATCAACCCAATCTCCTTTTTGTAGACCTGTTGCTTGAACGGCAACACCAGCATGTAGTCGTTCCTTAACAATTTCAGCAGGATGAAGCTCTAATGTTACATTGATTCCTGATCTGCGCTTCCTTGCATAGATTGCAGCCGCCGCTCCTAGAACTAATCCACCTCCTATAATTAGTGGAGAAATAGTAGTAGGTTTCACAAAAGGAGTAATTACTTTTTCTTGACTTTTATTATTAGCCATAGCCTGTAATTGAGCTATCTGTTTTATTTGCGGACTATTATTAACTATCTCTTGCAGTTTTCTTTGTGCAATGGCTTCTGGTCTGTTGTCTACAAACTGAAAAGTAGAGTCTACGCTGTTATGCCTTTGAGAAACCTCATTTGTAACCGATTTCTTTTGGGTCTCTTGTGTTTTGTCCGCATGAGCCATAACCTAACTTTTATGTTTGATATATTGTTTGTATATAAAATATGCATAGGCAGTGCCTTATTGTAATAAATATAATCAAAACCTTTGTAAATACAACTACAAACCGTTTGTTTGCAAGAGGCGTAATTATGAATCTCTAAACACTCTGTATTAACATAAATATGTTACTATGTTTTAAAAACAAAGGAGCCGTAGGTGTTGATGGAATGAATGTAAAAGATCTTAAATTATATCTGCATTTCCGGATTTTTGTTTAATTCATTAATTGAACTCATCTTTACCTTTTGTTTTAAACTTTTATTAAAACATATTTTTGATAACTATTGTGACTTAATTAATCTATTTTTATCTATCCTTGAAAAAAACTTCTTTAGTAGCACCCAATAGTTCGCCTCGGGAATTAACAATTGCATATCTATATCCATATCGAACTTTATAAACTCCATCATTTAAATAATTGACTTCATCAAATTGAGGCGAGAAGACAATATGCCCCTGTTTGTCAATTAGTCCCCATTTATCATTCTGTTTAATCGGAGCTAAATCTGATTCGCCAAAACTATGGACATAATCAAATTGAGGCAGAATAGAAATTTTACCATTTTTACTAACATATCCCCATTTCTCATTCTGTTTAATCGGAGCTAAATCTGATTCTCCAAAATCACTTGCATCATCGAACTGAAATGGAATAATTATTTTTCCTTGTTTATTAATAAATCCCCACTTCCCATTCTTCATAACCGGTGCTAAATTTGATTTTTCAAAATTTCCAACAAGATAAAATTGGGGCTGAATGGCAATCTTACCTTGTTTGTTAATAAAGCCATATTTCCCATTATAGCTAATAGGCGTTAACTCAGATTCTCCAAAAACATAAGCATAATCAAATTTAGGAGAGACAGCTATTTTGCCTTCTTTGTTGACATAGCCATACTTCCCATCAAGTAAAAAAGGGGCTAATTCTGAATCCCCAAATATTAGAGCTTTATCAAATTTTGGTTGAACAATAATTTTTCCTTTACTATTTATATAACCCCACTTCTCATTTAACTTAATAGCTGCTATATCAGATTTACCAAACTTTTTTATGTCGTCAAATTGAGGTTGGATAATAATATTTCCCTGTTTATCAACTAAGCCCCATTTTCCATTAAGTTTGATTCGTGCAAAGTCTAAATTAAAGGAATAGGCATCTTCATACTGTGGCTCAATGACTATTTCACCCTCTTCGTTTATAAATCCATATTTCTCATTTAGTTTAATAATTGCAAGATTAGCATCTCCAAAATTAGAAACATTATCGAACTGAGGACGAATAACAATTTTTCCCCGTTTATCGATAAAACCATATTTACCATACTGTTTAACCCGTGCTAAATTTTTTCCTCCAAAACTCATTGCCCAATCAAATTGAGGTTCAACAACTACCTTCCCATCAATATCTATAAATCCCCATTTGTAATTTTCGTTGTTATAAGGGTATAGATTAGTCTCTTTATTACAGGAAATAAATATTAAAATTATTCCGACAACTGCATATTTAATTATTCTCATTTTTTGTAAAATACGAGGTTATTTAACTTGTTAATCTTTGTCTCATTAAAATTCATCATCTATAATTTCATGAATTAGTCATAGTATGATCTCCGAATTTGTATAATTTATTTATCAAAATATATAAATTATTGATAAAATATTGTATCTGAATTATATTTACGATACGGCTATAGTGTGCTCTAAAGAAATAATAATTATTTAAAATCATTTCTATATTATTTATTTCCTTAATATATGTTTTTTAGATTTAGCATGTACATAATTAAGAATTTTGAACTTGATCGTATCGTTGAATCGAAAACTATCCAAGAAATCGCGTTAGCCGTCAAATCAACCGTCAAGTTTTTCTATTGTTTGTCGTGTATTGAACTTAGTCGAATCGTTAATATCATAGTTGCCAACCGTGAAACAATATATCATCTGAAAACCACTATTTTGAGGACTCAAACATTACATCCGTTGAGTAAATTGGCAGTTCCATCTAACTGTGGGAAGCGCGCATTAAGGGAATTGCAAATGTGTTTAGCTACGCTGTTGCTGGTATCGGACATTTTTCGTATCAGTATTAGCTTGTATAGATTGTAAAACTCACCTTTTAACAACTCTTTACTCTTAACTATCTCTATTTTTAATCCTATCATAGATATTATGTATATAATTAACGACTCAAATATGTGTAGTGAGAAATCTCAAGTAGTTTCACTATCAAACTGCTATGTTATTTATTAAATGCTTGGATATTCAAATTTACTACATACCCGGATTACTTATATTTACTGTTATTATCCAGGCATTTGTTCATTTATTTCCACTTTTTTGAACATTACAGATTTCAAAACAACAAATTGTACACATTTAAAGTATATGTCCATATTTATTCAAATTATGAACATTTAGCATTTAATCTTAGCAAATCTAACTACATGAACCATGGCTTTAATGCAGTTTAGATTTTGTTAGAAACTTTTATTCTTTCTATTAATTTTTTCACTTCTGTTTCTATAAATGATTCAAGTTCTTTATTGCCATTACAACGCTTTAGCAAGTATGGTTTTTCCTCTTCGACTTCTTCTATTGAGTAATTATTTATGTTTTCATTTATGTCAAATTCAATCAATAGACACTTTTTGAAAAAACTGGGATTTTTCATAAGTACATCTAGTTCATCTCCTCCTTCTTGAGACAAAGAATAGTAATGTTGAGGCTCTAGAGCGATAGCATCCCAATAAAGATCAATCACTTCTTTAAGAGTTTTTATTTCATTTCCCCTATACGATTCCGCTAATGTCAAAATTGGTACAGTTCCTTTTGGTTCCCGTTTTTCATAAACAAGTTCCCAAAAACTGATTTCTTGTTCTTTAGACCAACCAAATCCATAATAAGAAGTCCAGTACCCAGCAAGAATAGCTTTTTTAAGAATGATAACACTAGTCTCTTCTAATATTTCGAATTGATTTACGAAACTTGTGATAATCTGATAATCAAAAGTTGTTTTTACAATATCTCTAATTCGAGAAGCTTGTTCACTTAAATCGGTTCTAGCATTATATTCTCCTAGTTGGTAAAGTTCCATTTTATTGTTTCTAATCAAGTAGAGCAAGATATGAAAAGAATTCGTATCTCCACCCTCTCACAGTTCTACTGAGTTATGTCGAAGTACCACCGTACGTACCGGTTGGTATACGCGATTTGCTAAACATGGCGAAATTTTACGTAAATATTGACTAGTGGTACAAATCCTCGCTGTTGTAGTCTGGCATTGGTTATTGTTGTCTTAAGAACAGGATTTTGCAGTCTGGCTTTACTCATCTGTGATCTCTTTATTTTGAGTTCGTGAATACTTCGTATTTCTTCAGTGGTCGGGTTGCCACAAGACACCTTGCCACTTGCTAACAGTTCAGTTTACCTCCACCTGTTCAGGACTTACACCCTATAGTTAATACCCATGCCGGGCACACACGGTAAATTGTATGAACCTTGACTTATATATCTACCCGATTTAAAATTCTTCATTCTTTAATAATCTTAATAAAGACAATTCTTATTTAAGAAAAATACAAAATTCTTAAATAAGAATACTGCTAATTAAATTTCTCCGCTTTTCTTTAAATAACACTATAATGTTTTTAATGTTTGCTAATCAAGTAGAGCAAAATACGAAAAGAATTCGTATCTCCACCCTCTCACAGTTCTACTGAGTTATGTCGAAGTACCACCGTACATACCAACCGGTATACGGCGGTTCGCTAAACATGGCGAAATTTTCCGTAAATTATTGACTAGTGGTACAAATCCTCGCTGTTGTAGTTTGGTATTGGTTATTGTTGTCTTAAGAACAGGATTTTGCAGTCTGGCTTTACTCATCTGTGATCTCTTTATTTTGAATTAGTGAATACTTCGTATTTCTTCAGTGGTCGGGTTGCCCCGAGGCACCTTGCCACTTGCTAACAGTTCGGTTTACCTCCGCCTGTTCAGGACTTACACCCTATAGTTAATACCCATGCCGGGCACACACGGTTTGAATATGGTGTGTTTGGCATTTTAAAGAACCTAACTTTCGTTTACCCACTTAGCCAAAACCGTAATTTTGTTTATATTTTTTTACCAAAACCTAAATTAGGGTTTTGGCGGTGTTTATTTCTTATACCAAACTCTCAATCTAGCACGAAACCCAAGTTCTGTATTAGCCAATGTTGTAGGGCGTTTTGATTTAATTGTCATTTAATCCATGAGTCTTTGTTCCAAATTTTTTCTTAAACAAATTCTCAATTTTAACAGTTTCCTTGCTTGTTAAATTACTTGGTAATGCTTGTAATACTGTGTATTGAAGATTACGTTGATAATCATTATCTTCTTCAAATAATTTAACTAACTTTTTATTGTCACCATGTTTTGTTTTTGCATAATCTTCCCATCTTTGCCAAATTCCTTTATTTCCACAAGCAGAACCGATATATTGATTTCCTGTGGTTTTATCTAATATCATATAAACCCCATTAACTGATGATAAGTGAATTTTCCAGTCTCTATTTGAATCTGAATTGTCAAATAACCTTTTCAATTCAGAATAATCTAAAACGAAATCAGTTAAGCCGGGGAAATTACCAATATAACCTTTAGGTAAAATCTCTAATACTTCTTTTTTTTGTTTTGAATAATCTTGATGCCATGCTCTAGTTCCATTTCCCCAATCAATAATAATTCTATCAACATATTCGGAACAAACATCTAACTCTTCCAATTCATAATAGAATTTACCAGTTCCTTTTTGCTCAACTTTTCCAACTTTAAAGAATCCAAAAAGTAAGGCTTTTGTTCCTTCTTGTCCTATAAATGAAACTAAATAATCTGTTTTTCCAAAAACATCATTAGTCTGCTCTTTTTGATATTCAATTAAACTTTGTCTATCCTTAATTACATCTCTGTATTCAATCCTTCTGTCTCGATGTCTTACCAATTTAACTCTTGATCTTGAGAAAATATCAGTTTTTAATAATATAAGTTCTTGTAAATTAATCATATAATTTTAAAATAAATATCTTTTAGAGTTTATCACAATGCCCTCCAACGTGTAAGGCTATGAAGCGTTGCTTTTGTTGCGCCTGCGACAAGCTATGCTTTATGAGCCATTGTTGCCAAACGTATTTATTTTACTAAAGTTAATCGTGAAGAAATCTTCTCATCAATTAATTCAGAATATTCCTCTTCAAACTTAGTTCTTACAGTCTTATCTTTTACTTGTAATTGAGTAGACAAATAACCTAATCTTCTCTTATTCAGCTCCATTAACTCTGACCATTCCATAACGTAGACTTCAACATCCTTTTCTGTTTTTACGTCATAAAGAAATGGCTTGTCATAAGTATCTCGACGAGATTTAACTTGAGACTTTGCATACTTGGTCAAACGAGATGAAATTAAGAGAACTTTATATTTCACCTTTTCATTTGGCAAGCCAGAATGTTGTTCAATTGTAAAAGCATAACGATTTGCTTGTTCAAGTTCTTTATTGCTAATGGCGCATTTAGGAGATTTTAATTCAACAATCATTATTTCTTTAGCACCGTTATCAATAATTTTTTCGTTAAAGAAAAACAAGTCTGTAATATCATCTAAACCCTCTCCATTCTGCTTAATAAGATTTTCATCTTCTTCGGTGGGCTCATATGAGAAATACTTGTTTCTTAATTCTGTAAGGATATTGCCAATTTTCTTGTCAGACCAAAGTTTAGGACTACCATTATAGTTCTCTCCAAAAATCCATAGTTGCTTTTCAATTATTTTATGTAGCTGACTACGCTCTTTTAGAACTTTAGATAAGTCACCGTAAGTTAGCTCATGAAGGAAATCAAGGAATTCGAGTTTATCCGAGACCTGACTTGCAAAATGAACAACCTCTTCTAAATCGGTTTTTTCAAGTAGACAATGAAACTTTTCAATTCCCTCTTCTGACAGTTTCAATACTTTTTTGAAAATATCCTCTATGTATCCATTAGAAATTGCTTTGTCGAGAAGCTGATATAGAAAATCACGAATTTTATTATCCTTGCTAATCAACTGGTGTTCGTCTTCAACAATATAGGCTACTTTCTTAAAGAGTACTTCTTGTGATTTTGATGCGGGCTGGTAGCCATTATATGGGTAATATTTATCTTCTTCAAGATTCCTAATAAACTTATCAAATCTTTTATTCTTGGCTTGAAAGAAATCGTTTATTACTTCCTTAGTATGATTTTTCAATTTTTTAATTTCTTCCTCACCAAGAGCCTCCAAATCTACATTTCTAAATAAATCACTATCCAATATTGGTGATTCAATGTATATAAACCAAGTTTTTAAATCAGGTGTATACCAATCTGATGAATATGTATATTCATGTGCAACACTTTTTATTCCAGCGTTTTCTATCTGAAAAAACACTTTCACTTTATTTAAATCGGATTTTATATTGTAAAAGTAAAACGACATTTCATGCTCATTTCCTTTTCTGTCAGTATAAATTGTCTTTTTTGTTGTTGGCTTTCCTATTACAAAATCTTCCCTCTTCAATGGTGTTCCATTTACTTTAAAGGTTACTTTGTTATTAAAAACTTCAAATGGGTAATTTTCAAAAACCGATTGATTAATATTTTCCTTTAAAAATCCTTCTGTGAGTTTATTCCTTTTAGAAACCTTTTCCTGTTTATTATGGTGTAAGTTTTCAATTCGAACTTTATAATATGACTTAATGTGTTTTTCACCTAGATACTCATAATCAACTTTAAACTCAGTTTCCTCAAATTGGGTGTTTTTCAAATCGAGAGAGTCGATACCGAATTTAGTCTTTGAATATTCCTTTTTCTGAGCATCATGTGCTATAGTTTCAATATGCATTAAATCTCCAATCTGAAGTGCACTAAAACGCCCTATACCTTGTCCTTTATGCTTTACGGTTGTCCCGATTTCTAATATCCTTTTGTCAAATTCAGAGAATGGAACTCCATAACCGTCATCAAGTATTTCTATACTTTCAATTGGAGCTTTACTAGCAATTGAATCAGAATACTCAATATTTAGCTCTATTGTCTTAGCATTTGCTTGAATTGCATTATTAATCAATTCACGTAACGCCTGAAAAGTATCCCTATAGTTAGTCAATAGGTCTTTTACTACCCTTGTGTTTGTTGTGATTTTTTTGTTTATCGATTTCATCTGTAGGTTTTACTTTTTATATGTTTGGCAACGTCCCAACAAACCAACCAACTCAATCTACCAAACCAATACATATAGTTGTTTTATCTTATTAGCAAATGTAATTAAAAACTTTATAAAACCTAGTTACAAACCGTTTGTTTGCAAAAGGAGTTAGATGATCCCGCACAAACCCTTAATATAAACTATCAAACCATAAACAGATAGGATAATCAGGTAATATTCAGAGTTATCGGTCTAATAAGAGATGGTATATAACTATTGAGATATAGCCCAAACACATCGTTATAATAACATGTTTTAAAATTTTGTTAAACTTGTAGTTTCTTAATATCAGTAGAACATGAAGCGCTTTATTATATTAATCTCTGTATTATTATTGCTAACCCCATATTTGCTGAGGGCTCAGGGCACCAGTATTGATACTATTATACAAAAGCTTAAGAGGTTTGATGTTGATATATCGCAGAAGGAGCTGTTGGATGTAGATAGTAACCTGAAACAATACCCGCTTACAAAACAGAACAATTTTCTTATTGCGCTGGGGAATTATCAGGTTGTTATTGCAAGAGACTACCAGACGGCTGCCAATAACTATTACAAAGCGCTTAACAAGGACTCTTTAACTGTATATAACCGTATTGATGCATTCAATGGGCTGGCTACAATACACACATATTTGCAGAATGGTAAGATGGCAATATCGCTGTATAAAGAGGCTCTTACTGCGCTAAACAGAAACTACAAGGACTCTATAAAGGATATTATTACAATACATAACAATATAGGGCATCTGTATGCGCAGGAGGGTGTTTACGATACTGCTTTTATATACTTTAACAGGGGTGTAGATATGGCAGATGGCAATCTGAATCTGGCGTTCGGATGTCTGTTTAACAAAGCGTATCACCACAACAATCTGGATTCGTCGTATATATTTACCGAGCAGGCTTTAAGAGGTGTTAAACCTAACGATAATATGATGCGTACGTTCTGTATGCTGAATCTGGGTGCTATAGAGATTAACAGAGGCAATCTAAAATCTGCTGATAGTCTGTTGAGCTTATCAAAGAAGATGGCTACTGATAATAACCTATACAGCTATCTTGGCGAGATAAATATTCATTTAGGTATTCTGAATGCTAAAAATGGTGAGTATAACAAGGGGATTAATATGCTTGAGAGTGAGATATCGGGACTACAAAACCGTAACGATCTTAAACAGCTTGAGAATGTTTATAGTTGGCTCGATATATTCAATAGTGAGACCGATAACTACAAAGATGCATACAGATACTACAGGCTAAAGATAAAAACCGATAGTACATTTAAAGCTCAGCGTAAGTTAAATATACAGAAGGGTAACAGGATAGCAGAGGAGTTTCTGGCTATAAAAAAGATGGAGGTTCAACTAAAGAGGAGAGCCACACAGAACCTCTATATCAGCATAACCCTTATTGTTCTGCTTATAACAAGTATTACATGGTTTCTGCTTCACCGTTTAAAATTGAGGAACAATATTAAGCTGATATCAACGCTTAACGATAAACTGAACAGCAATGTATTGTCGTTAAATAAGGAGCGTAAATTAACCCAGCAGGAGTTACTGTATAAGAGTCTTAAATTCTACGAGAAACAGAAGTTTCTGGAGAATATATCAAAAGAGCTTACTGAGGTTACAAAGGATAGATCTGGCAACGATATTGATAAAAAGCTAAACAGAATTAACAATCTTATATCTACAAATATTAAGGATGAGATAAATATTGAGTTTGAGCAGCACTTTACCAAGGTACATCCTAATTTTATAAAGAGCCTTATAAAGATAAACCCGGGGTTAACCAAGAACGAGATTCGTTTGGCATCGCTCATAAAACTTAATTTCTCTACCAAAGAGATATCGGATTTTACAAAGCAGAGTGCCAACACTATTAATGTTGCAAAGAGCAGGCTTAAAACAAAGTTAGATATAGATAAAAATACCGATCTGTTTGCTTATATACAGAGTATTGACAGTACAAAATAGTATTTGGTACAAAACCATAGATACAACAAAAGCCATCTGAGAGGATGGCTTTATGTATTATATTGGTTGAAAATTATCTTATAATTTATCTTTAAGGTGACGGCGCTGAAACAGTAGTATTATAAACACACCAACTGATATTGCCGAATCTGCAATATTAAATACTGGTCTGAAGAAGGTGAAATCTCCACCCGGATTTATAGGAAACCACTCAGGGTATGTTCCTGAAAACAGCGGGAAATATAACATATCAACCACCTTTCCGTGCAGAAGCCCGGCATATCCGCCATCCTCAGGCATAAAACTTGCTACCTGAAACGGGGTGCTTTCGTTAAAAATAAGGCCATAAAAGGCAGAATCTATAATGTTACCTATAGCACCTGCAAATATAAGCGATATAGACAGAATATAGCCTGTATGAGCTTTGCTCTTAATCAGACGGTATATATAGTACCCTATACCAATAACTGCTACTATACGAAACAGGCTAAGAAACAATTTACCATAATCGCCCCAAAACTCCATTCCGAATGCCATTCCGTTATTCTCAACAAAATTTATTCTGAACCAGTCACCAAATACATGCACCTCTTCGCCAAGTGTCATGTGTGTCTTAATCCATATTTTTACGGTCTGATCTACTAACAGAACCAAAAATACCAGCAGTGCCGATTTCTGAAAACGAGTCATAACTTTCCTCTTTTATATATTTTGGAATTACAAACATAAAAAAATGATTGAAACAATTATGCTTCAATCATTTTTTATATTCAAAACAGATTATTTACTGTCTATTTTTTGCTTCGATACTTAACGTTGCATGAGGTACAGCTCTTAGCCTCTCTTTCTGAATAAGTTTACCCGTCTCGCGGCAAACACCATAGGTTTTGTTTTCAATACGTATAAGTGCAGCCTCAAGATGCTGTATAAACTTAAACTGTCTTTGAGCCAGTCTTCCTGCCTCCTCTTTTGATAATACCGATGCGCCCTCTTCTAATACCTTAAAAGTAGGCGATGTGTCTTGTGTATCGTTCCCTTCACTATTATCCAGTGAATTCTTCAAAAGCTCGTAATCCTTACGTGCTTTATCTAGTTTTACCAGAATAAGCTCTTTGAATTCCTGAAGCTCTTCATCTGAATATCTTGTCTTATCTGTCATAGAAATTTATTTTTCACTAAAAATAAGAAAAAAACTGAATCACAAAACCTTTTAGGGCTATATCTTAACAACTTTTATAATTGTTGTCACTTCCTGATCCAGTTCTATCTCTTTTCCATCATCAACAGATAACCCTTCAGAAAGTTCAACAGAAACAGCAAGAGTCTGCGATGCAATATACTCTGCGTGAGTATCAATAGCACTGTTTATAGCCTCATGTCTGTTTACATAAACCTTTATTTTATCGGTAACCTCAAAGTCGCTATCCTTACGGATGTTCTGAATTCTGTTTACCATCTCACGTGCAATACCCTCCATTTTAAGTTCAGGAGTAACATTTATATCAAGTGCAACAGTAAGTTTTCCTTCAGATGCAACAAGCCATCCCGGAATATCCTCACTCAGAATCTCAACATCGTCAATTGTAAGTGTTACATTCTGGTCAGCTACAGTTATGTCATACTTCTCATCGCGCTCAATTGCTGCAATATCATCTTGTGTAAATGCATTAATAACAGCAGCAATCTGCTTCATTATCTTACCATACTTAGGGCCAAGAGCCTTAAAGTTTGGCTTAATCTTCTTAACAAGTACTCCCGATGTATCTGTAAGATACTCTATATCTTTTATGTTCACCTCAGAAAGGATAAGTGGTTTAACAGCATCTACCTGCTGCTCAAATCCCTCCTTAAGTACTGGTATCATAATTTTTGTAAGTGGCTGACGCACCTTTATGTTCACCTTACGGCGTAGTGCAAGAACCATTGACGATACACGCTGTGCAATATCCATACGCTCTTCAAGTGCTTTATCAATATAATCCTCGTTAAACGATGGGAATTCTGAGATATGTACCGATTCTGACTTATCTATACCCGAAACTGCGTTAAGGTCAACAAATAGTCTGTCGGCATAGAACGGAGCTATAGGAGCCATTAAACGTGCAATGGTATCAAGACATGTGTATAGTGTCTGATATGCTGCAAGTTTATCCTCATCAAACTCACCACCCCAGTAACGCTTACGATTCAGACGAACGTACCAGTTACTCAGGTTCTCAGTAACAAAGTTCTGAATTGCTCTACCTGCTTTTGTTGGCTCATATGTCTCATAGTATCCCTCAACCTCTTTAACAAGCGAGTTAAGTAGTGATATTACCCAACGGTCAATCTCAGGGCGTTTCTCTATTGCCACCTGCTCTTTTGTAGCATCAAATCCATCTACATTTGCATAAAGCGAGAAGAATGAGTATGTGTTATATAGTGTTCCGAAGAATTTACGCTTAACCTCGTCTATACCATCTTTGTCAAACTTAAGGTTATCCCATGGCTGTGCGTTTGTAATCATATACCAACGTACAGGGTCTGATCCGTACTGCTCAATAGTCTCAAACGGATCAACACCATTACCAAGACGTTTACTCATCTTGTTACCATTCTTATCAAGAACAAGTCCGTTAGAGATGATATTCTTAAACGCTACAGTATCAAACAACATTGTTGCAAGTGCATGTAGTGTAAAGAACCATCCACGAGTCTGGTCAACACCCTCTGCAATAAAGTCGGCAGGATATATGTTCTCAAATCCCTCTTTATTCTCAAACGGATAGTGAACCTGTGCATATGGCATTGCTCCAGAATCAAACCAAACATCAATAAGATCCGGCTCACGGAACATCTTTTTACCTGTTGCCGATACAAGGAATATCTCATCAACAATAGGACGGTGCATATCAAATCCCTGATAGTTCTCTTTTGAGTTATCGCCAGGAACGTAATCTTTATATGGGTTCTCTGTCATGAAACCAGCCTCAATAGATTTGTTTATCTCAGCTTGTAGCTCCTCAACAGATCCAATACATATCATCTCCTCTTTATCTTCGCTAACCCATATTGGCAGCGGAGTTCCCCAGTAGCGTGAACGCGACAGGTTCCAGTCTACAAGGTTCTCAAGCCACTTACCAAAACGTCCTGTACCTGTTGATTCTGGTTTCCAGTTAATTGTTTTGTTAAGCTCAAGCATGCGCTCTTTAACCGCTGTGGTTTTAATAAACCACGAATCAAGCGGATAGTATAATACAGGCTTGTCGGTACGCCAGCAGTGAGGGTAGTTGTGCATGTGCTTCTCTACCTTAAATGCTTTATCCTCTTTCTTAAGTTTTACCGAGATATCTACATCAAGCGTAGCGTCTTTCTCTGTAAGTTCCGGATCGTAAGCATTTTTTACAAAACGGCCTGCAAATTCTGAGTATGCCTCAACATTCACAAACTCCTTAACAAATGCCTCATCAAGTTCTGCAATGTCAAAGAATTTACCCGATCTGTCAACCATTGGGTTTATCTTACCATCCTTATCAATGAGAATAAGTGGTGCAATACCTGCTTTTTTGGCAACACGGTCGTCATCAGCACCAAATGTAGGCGCAATGTGTACAATACCTGTACCATCCTCTGTTGTTACAAAATCACCTACAATAATGCGGAATGCATCACCGTCTGGTTTAATCCATGGTAACAGCTGCTCATATCTTATTCCTTCAAGTTCTGCTCCTGTGTACTCTGCAAGAACCTTAAACGGAATGTTTTTATCACCTGCATTGTAATCCTCAAGTTTTAACTCAGCATTTTTTGCAGGGAAGTATGCGTTAAATCTATCTTTTGCAAGAATAACAACCGATGGATTGTTTGTGTATGGGTTGAATGTAGCAACCTTAACATACTTAATACCCGATCCTACAGCAAGTGCTGTGTTAGATGGTAGTGTCCATGGTGTTGTTGTCCATGCCATAACCGATACCTTATCAAGGTTTGCAAAGGCATCAATTGCAGGGAAATCGGCAAATAGTTTCTCCGACTTCTCGTCTCTTACAACAGTGAATTTTGCTACAGCAGTTGTATCTTTTACATCGCGGTAACATCCGGGCATATTAAGCTCGTGCGAACTTAGTCCTGTTCCTGCTGCAGGAGAGTATGGCTGTATAGTGAATCCTTTATACAGGTAGCCTTTATTAAACAGCTCCTTAAGCATCCACCAGAGTGTCTCTATATATTTGTTATCGTATGTGATATACGGATCGTCCATATTTACCCAGTATCCCATTTTGTGAGTAAGATCTTCCCACATATCGGTATACTTCATTACCTCTTCTCTACAGGTCTGGTTGTACTCTTTAACAGTAATTTTTGATCCTATATCCTCTTTTGTGATACCAAGTTTTTTCTCAACACCAAGCTCAACAGGCAGACCGTGTGTGTCCCATCCTGCTTTACGGTGTACAAGGTACCCCTTCTGTGTTTTGTAACGACAGAAAATATCTTTGATAGCACGCGCCATTACGTGGTGTATACCTGGCATACCATTTGCCGATGGCGGTCCTTCATAAAAAACGAATGTTGGTTTACCCTCGCGCGTTGTGATACTCTTATGAAAAGTATCGTTCGCATCCCACTGCGCCAAAACCTCTTTGTTTACATCAGACAGGTTAAGTCCTTTGTATTCAGAAAACTTTTTACTCATAACGGAATAATAGTTTTATATAGTATATTTTATAATTCGGTAAAATAAAGACAATAAGCAGCTGTAATAGGTATCGGAAACCTATAAAACGCTGAAGTGTAATATGTAAAAATAATTCCCCTTAGGGAATAATATTGAAACAGTATATCATTGTATTGTCTATTGGAGCCGCAATATTAACTATTTTTTTCGGAATATCGTTAATATTCATGTAATTAATTGGGGACAGGATTGGGACAGGATTTCATTATTACAAGATTACAGGATTGGGACAGGATTTCATTATTACAAGATTACAGGATTGAGGACAGGATTGGGACAGGATTGCATTATTTCAGGATTAAGGACAGGATTGGGACAGGATTGCGGGATTGTAGGATGGCTCTTTCTATATACCTACCCGGAACGCTTGTTCGAGCTGGTAGCCGACAGTGCCTGTTGCATTATGATAGAATTGTGCTCTGGTAACTAGCTCTACTCTGAGCGAGATATGTCTATAGTATATTCTGCATTATCATTGCTCAGTCCACTATTAACCTCATCTTCTAAGCTAAGAGATTGCTATGCTTCTTTCTTTATGTAAAAATATCACACAATACAGCTGTAAATTAACGATATAACAAACGCTGTAATTGATCAATTATTTAATCTGCACTTTCAGCGCGATTATATAATTCTATTTAATGCCCTACGTGTTGCATAGGGCTAGGTTAAGCTGGGCCTTCAGCCCGTAACCTATTTTTAACATTATCCCTCAATGTGACAAAACTGTCTAATAATGAGTGCTGATAAACAGCTATATACCTTCCCAGAATGCTTGTTCGAGCTGGTAGTAGACAGTGCCCGTGTATTATGATAGATTTGTACTTTGATAAGTCGCTATACTCTGAGCGTGACAGGTTTATGGTAGTATTCTGCACTATCATTACTCTGTCTGTTTTTAAAGAAACCTCATCTTCTGCGCTAAGAGATTACTATGTATCTTTCTTTAATACTTATATATATGAGGGTATGATTTCAGGATTATAAGATGGCAGTAATTATAGCTTATGTTCTGACTGGTTGTCTATCCTGTTGCAAATAATTCGTCTAATTTATTCATTAGAAGTTTTTTATCAATCAATTTTGTTTCATATTGACTTATAATTGTTGGAGAAGTACTTCTATTTAACGAAATTTCAACAATATTTTTATCCTTTGATTTACATAGTATAATACCTATACTTGAATTTTCATGTTCTTTTTTTACATATTTGTCTAAAGCTCCTAAATAAAAATCCATTTTCCCCATATATTCTGGTTTAAATTCTCCAATTTTTAATTCTAACGCAACTAAGGAATTAAGTTCTCTGTGATAAAAGAGTAAATCTATTTTATAATCATTGTTTCCAACTTGTAATTTATATTCTTCCTCTATAAGTAAATATCCCCACCCACAGGATGGGGCATTATAATAACCCCTATAAGGGGATAAAATTGCCCTACGCCTCCATAGGAGGCAGGGCGGTTGTTCCCGCAATTATTATTACTTATTTATTATTTGATTCTGATCTCTTTTC
>JAOARD010000030.1 GCA_025210735.1 Bacteroidales bacterium | reverse complement strand
CGGAGGAGATAAAGAGGTGGGTAATAACGGGGTAGCTGAATACAGCGCATTGAACTATAATAATTGTATATAAAACGCACTGAAAGTGCTGGTTAAATAAATGTTGCTGAGTTGTTGCCACGTATGGCCATACGTGGCTGATTACGAGTTAATATTGACGAGACTATAAATTTGTGTTATGTCTGTACCATTAGCCTCTGGCTACAACAACCGGAACTTCTTTTACATATGTCTTTAATGTAAAGTATACTAATGTTGTAACGGGCACAGTCCGAGCTGGAAAAAAGCTCGAATCATCTAACAAAAAGCCTTTTTTGTATCAGCTGTTGACTGGGCTTCAGTATCAATAACCATTATTGCTTCGGCTTTATAATAGCTCTGAATGTAACTTTATCTTATTCGGTTATTTTTTCCTCTAAAGGCTTTTTACTGAGCCAATATCCGCAAATTATAAATACTGTTATTGCACCAAGGATATCCAGAAACATATCTTTTTGTGCATCCCAAATATCTCCCTGAGAACCAAGAAAAGCAGCTCCTGAATCACCACCTTCTAATACTGCATAATACATCTCAATTACTTCATATATGGCTCCCCAAAAACCCAAAGCAAGAACTCCCAGAAAAATAGCTGTTGCATAATTTTTTACCAATTGCTTTCTTAAAAAGAGCTCTGCAATAGGGAAGGCAAGTATACCAACCAGAAAATGCCCAACTCTGTCAAAATTATTACGACCATCAGGAAACAGAAAATCCATATTAAGACCACTCAATATCTTATTACCTACATTAAAAGGTGCAAGTTCAAAGGTGTAATGCCCACCATAGGTGTGAAACATAAAGAAGAGTGTTATCAGAAAATAGGAGAGGTTTGAGAATCTGAAGCGCTTATATGTAAAAATCAGAATTATTACAGGAATTATAATAGGTAAATTCTCCGCAAACCATACTGCTCTGTCAAAAGGATTTATTGCTAAAATAACAAACTCAATAATGTAGATTAGTAGAAATATATGCGGAAGATAATGTTTAAGTTTATGCATATTATAGTTTTATTACGGGTTACAAACGATTTATTCTTCTGCCAAATATATTAATTATCTGTTGATTTTTGTTGTGTTATTACTGTTTAAGGTTCTTTATGAGCTGTAGCCTCTCTTAGCGTAGGTCTTAGGAAAAGTTTATATGTAGATAATTTGCTGTAAATATAGTATTAACTATTAAAACATATCTCGCTTAGAGTAGAGGGTGAGTGGTTTTGTTACCTGTTTTATCATTATTGCAATATAGCCACGAATTGGCAGTTTGTGGCTAACTGATTATTACAGGTTTGGTTTTAATAAAATTAGAACCAGTGAATAATATTATCGAAGATACTCTGCTTGCAATATGCGTTTTGAACTAGCTATTATTCTGTTAATATTTTATTTAGTACTTTTTTCAATAGCAAAAAAAGTACTCAAAAATGTCATCGTCACATAAAATGCTTAACGGTTTTTTCCAGGACAGTATTTTCTGAATTTATACCTATACAAGTATTCATAGATGAGTTTGTTTTGTATATATTTGTCGCTGAACTAAACAATAATAAATAATAGTTTAAATTTTAAAGTTAAGTACTATGAAAAATTTTCTAATCACTCTATTCCTTTTAATTGGTGCTAAATCTTTTGCACAGGTTTCTATCGAGAATTTTAATGATTGCAAAGTTGAAACTTTTTATGCAGTTGCAGATGATAGACCGGAGTTTGATAATTCAGGACAGGATATATACGACTATTTAAACCAAAAATTTTCAGATACTAAACTACTTAAAGGTATTGATGGTAGTATTAGTATTGGGATTCTGATTTTTAATAATGGCAAAACCTGTTGCAAAAGTATTGCAAATATGACAGAATCTGAAATAGACTCAGAAGCCATTAGAAAGATAATTAATGAGATGCCTGATTGGAGCCCTGCAAAATCAAACGAAAAGGCTGTAACATTTTTATACACTTTATCCTTAAAAATTGAGGGTGGCAGAGTAATAAAGAAATAGTATCTATAACTAACTTAGTATTGACATTTCTTGTTTATTGATAATTGAGTGCTTATTTAATAGAAGTAATATCTGTTGTTTATTACAAATATTTAAACATGAATATTAATAATGAAATACTAATAGAGGGTTTTAATGACGATGAGGTAAAAGAATTGTCAAAGACAGATGATTTTATTGACATTGTATTTTCAGATGCACCAATAATATTTAAGGCAGGAACAAGTGAGATACTAGGTCAATTTACCAAAGAGGATGATAGACTAAGAATACTATTTTCTCATATTACAGGTGGGGGAGAAGGTGTTCTGATAAAACTTATAAACCTGTTTCGGGAATTTTGTAAGGATAATGATATCAGAGAGATTATCTGGACTGTTCATGCTGTTGATTGCCCCAGACCAAATATCAAACTGCCCGGATTGTTAGAAAGAAAAGGCTTTGAAATAGTAAATGACCCTATTGATGGGTCTGTATACAGAAAACAGGAAGAGATAATTTGTCAGCCTGATAATATTTCCTGAATATGGAAGCCATGTATTGCCATGCATGGCTGATTATTTAATTGACCATACACAGAATATTATATACACCGAATGTTATTTTGTTTGTCTGATTATTCCTCTATTACCGCTAAATATTACTTAATAGCAACGGGCACGATCCGAGCTAGAAAAAGCTCGAACCAGCATTACGGGAAGGATTTAAACCCATTTTACCGAATCTTTATTAATTCTCCGTTATCAAAGCCAGTTGTTATCGCTTTGGCATTTTTAACTAAAGTTGTATTTAGTTTACCTTTAGATTCCAGTTCAGTCAATGTATCTGTACAAATGTTTAAAATTGTCTCCCAGGATTCATTTTGGATCTCATTAGGTAATCTTAAATACCTATAAGGTTTTGTTGGAGGATCAATACATGCCCAGTCATCATCATCTTCTGAATATTCAAATGTACCAACAAAGTACATAAGGTATCCTTTTTTGCTTTCTATTAGTACAAAATTAAAAGCTATAACTGTGTCTGGAGGAACTCCGTCTCTATTTTCTATTTCTTCTAACCAATTAAGTATTTCGTTTTTCATTTTAAATTAGATTGTTGTTTATTCACAAATAAAAGCACAATAGTATATACAAATTCACAGATTGGTGTAAATGTTTTACTATTATCATGACATACCTTTAAGGAAGGCGACTTTAATAAATTACAATTTGCATCGTGAATTTTAAAGAATGATCTGTAAAGTCAGAGAGATACGCAGCTCAGTTAAGTATTTACATGAATCTAATTGAGAATGAATTTCTAATAGCTAAGAATATACAGAAGTTATACTATCTTGTATCAACTACCAGTTTTGTAACAAACAGGTTGTTATATGTAGTGCATATGCTATTTGTCTATTGCTTAACCGCTACAAATTGTTATATTTGGCATACTCCTTAACTAACGTACTTTATACCTATCTATCTATAATGTATTAATACGATTTTTCAGGAGTTATATTTTGTGTGAACTAAACGGTGTTATTAATAACCTATTATGATGTTAGCTAGTGCAATTAAATGTATTACAGAAGTTTTGTGGTATTTCGACTTTGCTCAATATGGCAAAACTCCGCTCAATGTGACAAAACAGATTAGCTTAGTGTGGCAGAATGATTATGCATAAACAGACAATGGTGTTTGTACTATTAATTAAAGAACTAAGGATATGATATATAAGAAATGCAGATATATAAATAACCTGATATTAATACTTGTTACAGTATTGCTGTGCTCTTGCGGATTGGGTAAATTGAAGGTTGATGAAGATACTAAACAGCTTACAGAGAGTGAGATAATTGCAGCTATAAATGATATTACAGGAAAAGAGCCTGTAGATAACAGTGTTGAGAAGTACAGGTTGGTTGATAAAACGTCTGGCAGATATGAATTATACGACTCTATTGTACCGGGTATAAGGTATATAGCCGTTGAGCAACAGAGAGCATATGATATTGTTGAACAGTATTTTGACAATGTTAAAAGATCAGGCAAGTATATCTATATGACCAATATAAGTCTTGATGAAAGTTACAGACCTTATTACGATATTGTGATTGCCCCGGAGACAGATCAGTTTGAGATAATACGATTAAGCAAGATTGAACCGGTTAATTACAATCTTACTAATCTGGATGTTGTTAACTGGTTTAAGGACAAACAGAGAGAATTTGAGTTTGATATTATTGTTGCTGATGTTGACAGGATTGAGGCGGTTATAAATACTGAACCAACATGTTATAAGAGATTGGCTAACGATATATATCAGTTCTGTCCTGATGTTATAGATCAGGGACACGGCGATATGGATGAGCTGATAAAATATCTTAAGGAGAACAGACGTATGTGGTTTTGGTGGGATTAGTTTAAAAAATAAATGATAGAATGAAGCTTTTTTCGGGTGTAGCGAATATTGGTTTTGGGTTGTTGGTAGGGGCATTTGCCTGGCTATCTTTATATACATATTTGGTTGGTAATAAAGAGAAAGTTGACAGATATGAAGCTCTTTTTACTCAGGGGATATCTGTTGTTGCTACATTAGATAGTACATATGAGGAGACACATTTTAAGATTAAAGGTATAGAGGTTAATCTGTATAAAATGGGTTATAAGTTTATGGTTGATAGTGTAAACTACCGGGGAAGTTCATATTTTGATCATCCAGATTCGATACCTGCACAATATGTAGAGATAATGTACCTTAAATCTGATCCAACAATAAACGAAGCAAATGTTGAGAAGGAACTGATATTTGCTCGTGAACAGATAGAATCAGATGATAGCCTTAATTTAGGTATCGGAAGTGTTGTGGTATCAATACTACTATTGTTTATAGGTATACGTAAGGTAAAGAGAGGTTTAAGTCCGGTAAGAGAATATGCTCCGGTTAAAGATTTATGAAATTTAAATAAATGTATTTTAATATATGCGATATGTTTTTGTTGTTTTAGCAGTTGTTTTTTATTCAGTTACAGCTTCTGCAAATAATAAGGAGTGGAGAAGTTATAAGTTAGACTCGTTACTTACTGTTGATTTTCCGGATGACGTTACTATTATAGATACCCTTGTTAAGGGTCTTAATAGCAAATATTTCTATTCAGTAAATGATAATACAGCATATCTTGTTATAAAAATGAACCTGGATGATGATGTTAATAATCAGGTGTTTTGTGAATTACCAAACGATATTGAGAGTTTGAAAGAAGCGTATGTTTTTGTTATTGAAGGAATGGCAAGACAATCTCAGCTTAAACTAAGTGATGTTAGTGAAGTTTTAATAGACTCTTTTGTTGCTTATAAAGCTGCTTTTTACGATGATAATGGTGTTATAAGATCCTCTGTAATGGTTGTTTTGTTGAATAAACAGATATATAGTATTTGTACTGCTAGTAATCAGAAATTGAATGAGGATGATATTAAGAGATTTATAAATTCCGTTGCAGTTAATAAAGAAGCTGATATAAGTCAGTTCAGGGGCATATCAAGAGCTTCCGAATTAGCATATCTGTTAGGAGAGTATAGTTTCCGGATTTTTATTGTAATTGGTATAGTTATATACATTATTGTTTGGCGTAGAAGAATTAAAGCTCGTAACAGAGATTAGATACAGTAATTATTTGAGATATAAGATAGAATATATATAAAAACCTAAAAAAACAGAATATGAAACGAAGCATGAGAAAGAGTTTTCTCACACACGGGAATCATCATTATGCGGAGTTCCATCTGACCATTAAAAAGAAAGAATAAACAGATGAAATTAAAGAAATTACAGTTTTTGATTATCGGATTACTATTTATTAATATTAGTTTGAGTGCTACCCATACAGTAAAGGGAGTCGTAACATCGTCAGAAGATGGATCTGGAATTCCCGGAGCAAATGTGGTTATTGAAGGAACTTATATTGGTTGTGTTACAGATATTGATGGTAAGTATACTATTAATGTAACACCAGATGCCGATAAGCTGGTATATAGTGCTATGGGGTTTGAAGATGCAACAGTTGCCATAAATGGACAATCGGTGATAAATGTTGTATTAGAGCCTGCAGATATTAAAATTCAGGAAGTGGTTGTTGTAGCATATGGAACAGCGAAGAAGAAATCGTTTACAGGATCTGTCAGTGTTGTTAGTGCAGGATCTTATAATAATGAGAGTTACTCAAAGATATCTGAGAATGGTTTTAAACGTGTTTCCAGAAATCCTCTTTCAACATTCTCTGTTGATGTTGACGGAGCCTCATATAGCAATATCAGACGTATGATTGATTATGGTGATGTGCCAGGAAAAGATGCGGTTAGAGTAGAGGAGATGATAAACTATTTTAGTTATGACTATCCGGAACCAAACAATGGTGAACCATTTAGCATATACTCTGAGTATTCATCATGTCCGTGGAACAAAAAGAGTATGCTTATGCATATAGGTCTTAAGGGTAAGAGTATTGAAATGGATGAGATTCCTCCATCAAACATAGTTTTTTTACTTGATGTATCAGGCTCAATGGATAGTCCAGAAAAGTTACCTCTGTTAAAATCATCGTTAAAGATGTTGCTTAAAAAATTAGGAGATAAAGACAGGGTTGCTATTGTTGTTTATGCAGGAAACTCAGGTGTAATACTACCATCTACATCGTGTAAAAATACAGCAAAGATCATTAAAGCTTTAGATGATTTGGATGCATCAGGATCTACAGCAGGAGGCGAAGGGTTAAGATTGGCATATAAGATTGCAAAGAAGAATTTTATAAAAGGTGGTAACAACAGGGTAGTAATGGCTACCGATGGCGATTTTAATGTTGGTGAGTCGTCTGTATCAGATATGGAGAACCTGATTGAAGAGCAGAGAAAAAGTGGTGTGTTTATCTCTGTGTTGGGTTTTGGAATGGGAAACTACAAAGACAATATGTTAGAGGTTATTGCAAATAAAGGTAATGGTAACTATTACTATATTGATAATCTGCTTGAGGCAAAAAAGGTTCTTGTATCGGAATTTGGAGGAACATTTCATACTGTTGCAAAAGATGTTAAACTGCAACTGGAATTTAACCCTTATCTGGTATCAGAATACAGATTAATAGGCTATGAGAACAGATTGTTAGAGGAGGAAGATTTTGATGATGATAAAAAAGATGCAGGAGAGATTGGTGCAGGACATACTGTTACAGCTCTTTATGAGATTATACTGTCTAAATCAGGGAGAAAGAGAAGAGATTTGAAGTATCAGAAGCCTGAGTATACTGATCTGGCAAAAGAGGGTAACGAGTTGGTAACAGTTAATCTGAGATATAAAGAACCTAAGGGCAGAAAGAGTCTGCTTTTATCAGAGATTATATATAATAATCCTGTATTGTTTGACAAAACATCTGATAATTTCAGATTCTCTGCATCTGTTGCTGAGTTCGGAATGATATTAAAGGAGTCTGAGTATAAAGGTAATGCTACATTGCAAACAGCTATGGATATGGCAAAAAGATCGAAAGGAAAAGATGATGAAGGTTATAGAGCAGAGATGATAAAGTTGATTGAAACAGTAATGTTGTTGAAAGAAGAGGAGTTATAAAATATAGATAATTATTTATACCAGCTATTACACTGTTCTGTATATGTTTAATGGCTGGTACTATAAATGTGAATTAAGACAGATGAAACGAAGCATGAGAATGGTCATTCACACACACAGAGATGATTATAAATGCGAGTTCCATCTGGTAAATAAAAAACAATTATAAACAGATGAAAAAGATCTTATTACTAACTATTGCAGTAGTTTATGCAAACATGTTATTTGCACAACAGACTGAGGATATTTCAGTGTATATATCTCAGAAAGTAAAGACTGATACAACATTTAATCACTATATGTTTAAGATAACAGACAATAAACTGAGGGTTACAACTAACTATAAGGAGATTGATTCTGATGGTGAGCAAGAGTGTAATCAGCAGTTAAATATTGTATATAAACTAAGTAGTAGTGATATTAAATATCTGCAAAAGAGATATAAGAGAGCTATTAAAGAGAGTAAACAGCTTAAAAGTATAACAAAGAAAGAGTATAAAAAGTATGTAAAAAAGTTAGATTCAGATAAACAGCCTAATAACTCAAACTATATTCTTGTGAAGAGAGGTGATAAGTATCTGCTTTTAACATATAGTATACCAGGTTCGGAAGAGATGGATACCATGAAAGAATCAGATTTAGAGCTTTTCTACAAGAAAGAGTCCTCTTCTGGTAATATTGTTGTTATAGCAAAAAAGATGGCAAGACGTAAACAGAAGCTATTCAGACATTAGTTTTAAAAGGTTTTATTGCATATTGGTACGGTTATTTGAGAGTTGTAGAGCTTGTGATTATCAGATAATAAAACTCGTACCAATATTTTAATCAGTTCTGTTTTTTTCTATATGTCTCTGTTTTCTAAAACAGAATATACCCTTCCCTGACTACCATTCACAAAATCAGAGCAGCACTTCATGCTGATATAGTTACTACTCATTAAAAGTGAGGATTTGATAAAAAATCATTTATCATATTTACACAGAAAAAGATGCTTGATTTGTAATATAGTTGTAAACTATTGAGACGAAGCATCAGTAACTATTTTCGCACACACTGAGATTATTAATAATGCGGAGTTTCACCTGACCATTAAAAAGATAAAATAAACAGATGAAGTGGTATTTAAAATCTGTAAGTAGGTATGTAGGCTTTATTGGCAGAGCTAGCAGACTAGAGTATTGGATGTTTGTACTGTATGATATAATACTGTGGCTAATTTCAGTTGTAACAGATAATTCGCTTAATCTTACATTTGGAGATTTGCCTTTTGGATATATATCGGTTTTTTACTTTCTGGCAACGCTTGTTCCTAGAGTGTCTGTTTTGGTAAGACGCTTACATGACTCCGGCAGAAGTGGTTTTATGATGTTTATATCGTTAATTCCTCTTGTTGGATGGGTATGGCTATTAGCTCTTACTTTAGCTGATGGCAACAGGTGTGGTAACAGATATGGAGATGATCCACGACAAACGCAGCATGATGAGTTTGCAATATCTAAATCATCTGGCGATTCAGTAATTGTATTTATAGTAATGTGGATGTTTTTTACAAAGGTGTTCTGGCAATTTATTAGCCCGGTAATAAGCGAAAGCTATGGGGTAGTATTAAATACACTTGTTGCCATAATATGGGAGTTTATTCCTGTAGCTCTGAGTTTTGCAATAAAAGACAAACCCAAACAGATGCTGATATCAATTGTAGCCGGTTGTTACTTTTTATTTGGTTTGTACTCTATAGCTCAAACATTCTCGTAATTAATTAAAACAGATTAGGTTTTGCACTAAGAAATATTCAGACAAGCTATTAATTCTTGTATATAAAATTTTATTAATAAGCTGGTTATGTATTACATATTAAAATTAAACACATGAAAAACAAGTTAGTAATTATTATCCTGTTGCTATCTACAATGTTATACAGTTCTTATGCTCAAATAGGGTTGTTTAACAAGATTAAAAACGCTACAAAAAAGGAGAAAAAAGAAAAAATTACTGAGCAAGGTATTACAAATGAGACACACAGAAACTATGTTGGTAAGATAGTTTTTAATACAGAGAGAATTTCATTTCAGGCACCGGATGAATCTAAGTTTAAAACAGAGTTTAATGCAACAGATAGAATATACGGACGATTCTATGCAGAGCACTCTGCCGGATATTATAGAAAAGAGAAATACAATTCAGGAGCCTATATGCTTAGGGGCTATTATAGTCTGACAATTGATGGCGAAAAAATTGATACAAAGTTTAAGGTATTTTCAATTCAGGATCAGGTTAGCCAGAGAACAACACAGCAACTGTATATAAATCAGAATCCAACAGAGAGAGACTATGAAGATAATAGTGTATGGTTTAATATTGTTAACAACATGAGTCCAGGAACACATAGGGTTGAGGTTGATTATATGCTTATTCTAGATCAGGATGAAGAGGATAACGAACATTATAAGGTTGCTTCAGGGGCGTTTAATATTGTAAAAAAGGAGGGTGATAAACTTCTGCTAGGTAAACGCATGGCCGATTTTACTGCTGGAATGGAAGATGCCGATTTAGAGGCAGGTGCTTTGGAGGCTATTAATAGAGTTGCCAGAAAAAATGGTTGGAAAGAGATATTTTATTCAACTAAGATAAAGAGTGATTCGTGGTATATTATAAGGCATAAAAACTCAGGAGTTATAATGGGTAGATCTATTTCTGCATACTGTTTTGCTAAATGGCCAGATGGTCATTGTACTGTTCAGGTATTCTTTTTCAGACAGCAATACGATGGATCAAAATATATGGATAAATTGCTGTATAACGGACTTGAGTCAGGATCGCAGAAGAAAATAGATTGTGAATAGATAAACATCTAAACTATAATAGGAGTCATTCCATTTACTTTTTGGGGTGTTCTGTAAAGAGCACCCCTTTTTATAAAAAACAAATTATATACGAATGAAACAGTTCTATCTAAACACCTACCCAATAATTTCAGTAGTTATATTCTACATAATGTATCTGGTTATGATTGTTTTTCAGGTAATATTACTGAGCGAACAATTTGAACATGTAAGCATTCACTATCCGGGATGGAAAATTGTATGGGTTGTTACACTCCTGATATTACCATGGATGTTAAGCCTTATAGTTAAACACAGATGCCTCAGTAAATTAGAGAAAACAGATGAGAACGCAGAAGTTAATGTATATAAAAATATCCTGTCTGGTCAGATACGTTTTGCCGGGTATATAACACTAATAGCTGGGTTTGTTATTACATTTGTAATAAGTGCTATACTAAGGAGTAGTTACAATATGCATAGCGATGATTTTACGGGTAATATCCTGAGTTATCTGTTAATATTCTGCCTGTTACCTCTTATTGTATTGTTTTTGTCAGGAGCATCAAGAAACTATGCATGAGAAAGACTCTTCATATACATGAGAATGATTATTATGTAAAGTTCCATCTGACCATTTGAAAGAAGAAGTAAACAGATAAAACTGGTAATTTTTTAACCGCTTACAAATTTAGCAATGCCACTCATTTCTTATAAGCTACCATTCACTAAAAGTGTGTATGAAAGCATAAAATCATTTCTGATATTGGCTTAATATGTGTTGCATATATACAATTTACTAGCGATATAAACAGTAAGCATGAATGTTTATGTGTGGTACTATATGACAGTACTTGTAACATGAACTATTTTTAATAAAACTAAATAATTATGGATAAGAAAAAGTTTGAAGTAGTATCTAATAAGTTGGCAGAACTTGCTGTTTTTGAGTATCAGTATCTTTATGAAAAAGGTGTTATAAGATGGCGAGACAAAGACGAGAAGATAGTTGCTTATAGTGACTGTAAGGCAATTTTAAGTTATTCAGATTCAGGAGAAAGCTACAGATGGGGTCTGTTTCCGAATACACCTACAGTAGAATTGCCTGAAGGAGTAAGCAATATGAAATTTGGGGTTAATGAAGAAGAGAGTCGTGAGGTAGCGGTTAAAGCTGCTATTGAGGATAATGCAGAGTTCATGTTTGCCGGAAACTGGACTAGTTTAACTATATATCTTGCTTGTAATAATGTTGTTTTTGAAGAGGATAATACTGTTGATGAATCGGTACCATGGTATCCGGTAGAAGGAGACATGAGTAAATATGCAGATATTATGAATGCCATTATTGAGAAGATAACAGTATAATAGTCTATTCAATTAATTTAAACTGTAGGTAGGAGTGAGATATAGATATTTTGATCCTACCTGTAGAAAATATTTTATGCAATACTTTAAATTAGAGACACGTACGGTAAACAGCAGTGATGCTTTTGTTAACGATGTTATAATTGATAAAAGCATTTATGAACTTATTGATGAAGGAGTATCATTAAAAGATACATTAGATTGTGTTGAGGCTACAATAAAAAACAGTAGTGGAGATAAAAATGATTTCTTACTGTATCGTTCTTATTTTCCGTTGGTTTCAGACAGAGTAAAGGATGTTCTAGAGTCATTTTATGAAGACCTTCCATACTTAGAGTTTTTTAAAGTTAGGTTTAATAAGGATATAAAAGAGTCTTACTGGTTTGTGAATATCTTTGATAATATTGATGCTATAGACAGAGATAAATCAGAATATACTATATACCCCGATTTTATGGGAGTAAAAGCTGGTAAAATTGAGAGTATTAATAGTATGGCTCTTAAAGAAAGTGTTATTGGTAAAAGGAATATCTTCAGACTAACAGAACAAGAGACCTATGTAATGGTCTCAGAGAAGTTACATGAAGCTTTTTTAAACATCGGGATAACAGGTTTTGAGGCGTGTAGTTTTTAGCTCCGCTAAATCTGATACCTTAATAGGCTGTAAAACAATTATAAATATATGGAAGATAGTGTTGGTTTTGAGAATTTGGTAGAGGAGATATGGGATAAGATTGATGTGATAGATTCAAGATTAATTTTTGGTTCTATCCTTACTTGCGGAGGAACAACTACCGAGAAGTATCTTAATGTAGATAACATCTTTGTACCTGATGTTCTCAGAGAATTAAACCTTGAGTTTGGGAGTTACTCTATGAACTGGAGAGTACAGAATCCGGATATAAAGAATAGAGTTTTTTTTGCCTGTTCAAACAATTACGGAACAACACATCTTGATTATGGCGGATTTCAGAATAGAATATGTTTTGAAGATAACCGTGATATTGGAAAACCATTCTATAATAAGGTTTGTACTAATGAGAATGCGCAGTTCTGGAAACAGTTGTATATTCTGGATGATTTGAAGTTTGGTAAACTTATACTCATTAAACCAAATAATAATGACAACGAACATGATCTGTATCTGTTTGATTATCCTGATACAGTTGTAAAACTTAAAGTAAATCTGGATGACTACTTGTTACTCCTTAAAAAAACTCTGGGTTTATATAATTGGCAAGAGTATTTAACCGAAACATCATATAGTCTTGATGGTGCAATTCCCGATAGCTTTCATAAAGCTATGAACACTCTGTTCCCTGATGAGGATTTAAGTATGTTTCGTTCTGCTCCGGTTTTAGAAGATAGCATATTTAACAGATACATAGATAGCAAGAATAAAAAGGATTACAGAAGGTTGTTTATTGAAACTATGAATAAACTTAAGAGTAATTCGAATATTGAGTTCTTGTATTATGAAGATACTGTTGGATATTTATATGATAAAACTCCATATACTGCTCATTATGGTGTTACAGAAGCTGTTTTAAGAAAGATAAAGAGAGATTACGGACGCGAAATATCTGAACAGATGCTTGCATTCTATTATCAGATGAATGGTTGTAAGGTTAGTTGGAGATATAAGTTAACAGAGAATGATCATTATATACAGGGTAATATTAACCTGTTGAATCTTGAAGAGGTAATGGGTGGTAAATGGAAGGAATCGTACCTGCAATGGAGTTCACCAAACCTGTTTAAAGACGAAGGTTCTGTATACTATTTTAATGAAGAAGAAGCCATTGATAATCCAGAAATGGCGGAACTAATGTTGCATGCAAGACTATTAGAAGATAAGGGCGAGATGCAGGATTATTTTATAGACTTTATAGAAGGCGAAGAGGAACCTGCAATTTATAAGATAGTCAGAACCAGTTTCTATAAAATGAATATAAGTTTCTCAACATTTATTCAGGCAAGAATACAGTTTGCCGGTATAAGTGGGTGGGAGTACAGATTTATAAATCATCCGGACTTTAGCCATGAACTGATAAACAAAACCTTTAATGAATTTAAGGAACAGGTGAATCTCATTATTACTGATGCTGACTTTAGTATATTAGAGTAATATTGTGTAGATAAAGAGAATGAGTCATCAAACTAAATACAATAAACTATTTATTATAATACATTAATATGAGTAATACAGAACCGTATATAATTGCAAATCATTTACAGTTCTATTACGGTAAATATTTCAGTGATAAACTGAAGTTTAACAAAAATAATCCGGCAGATGTTTGTGGCATGTGCCTTTATATAGGATATATATTCAAACGTCTTGGTTTCCATGAGTTAGAAGTATATGTTATTGGTAATCTTGGATGGGATACAACTATTGATATCTTTAAAACTATAGGTGCTTCAGATCATGTTAATTATTTAGAGATATTATCAAAATCAGAGACGGAAGCGGAAATAGATAAGATATTCTATAAGTTTAATATAATACCGGAAAGCATACTATTTGAGAAGACGGTTAACTACTTATCAGATAATATTAGCTCTAAACTAATAACCGAAACACTAAAACAGTTACCAGTATTACCTGATACAAATACTGAGTTAATGGATGCTGCACAGATGTGTGATTACACTTGGGTTAAAAAATTGATTGATAATGGAGCAGATCCGAATATATGCGAAGGAAAGAATACTCCTCTCAGTATGGCCTGGTATACGTTTAAGAGCTCTTTCTGCCCTTCAGAATCAGAAAGGAAGTGTGTAGAGCTTTTAATCAATGCCGGATCTAATCCTCTGTTGGGTAATAATAAAAGTATCTTAGAAGAGTCACTAACACCAGTTGATCCGGGTATGTTTAAATTATTATTAGATAAAGGATGGGATATTAACTATTTTGATAGTGAACCAATAATTCTAACTCTGATAGAGAAAAATCACCCAAAAAGTAAAGAGACATTTAAAGGAGAGAAAGCCAAAGTTCAGAGATGTTTAAAACATGCTCTTAGTAAATCACCAAACCTAAATGTATTTGATACTCATAGGTATTTGTTGCCAATAAATTTGTCTTATACAAAAGAGCTATCAGAAAAACTAATTGAGATGGGAGCTCAGATTGAGCTTGAATATGAGAATGGTTTGTATTACATGACTCCGCTAATGAAGGCTGCTTTTGACGATGATCTTGAACAACTTAAATATTGGCAGGAAAAGGGTGTGGGATTAAATCGCCGATTAAAATACAGATATACACTATCAGACACAATACCTCCTGGTTGCACAGCAATTGATATAGCACGTATTCGTAATCATAATAATATATACAACTATCTTAAAGAGCATGGAGCCGTTACAGGTGAAGTTCTCTCTGTAAGAATAATAATAACAAAATATACAAAAGAGATAATAGATAAAACAGAGCTTATTAATAAGTTATCTGACCAAATTGACACATTGATAAATAGAAGTGGATATAACTACTACCTGATAAGAAACATGAATGGATTAAAGAGGAAGATAGAAAGACTCCTTGATAATGATAGCCATTTCAAACTTACTGAAATTGAGGGTAAAGAGAACTGGGAACTATTTTGCAAGGAGCTGAAAATGCTTAATCTTGAAACAGAACTGAGATGATGAATTCCTGTATCTTAGGATATAATATAGAGTAGTAGCATGGAGGATACACCTAAAATATATGTGTTGAACAAGCTTCCTTCTATTGGTGAGTTGGGGGATAATACACAGATTGAGTATAAGACTGTTTGTTATAAATGTGGTATTAAAAGAGCTGTTAATAAACAAATATCATACAAATTTGATATGTGGAATGGCGAAGACTTAATAAGTGTTGCCGGTATTTACAAATTTGTTAGTCAACGATTAAAATATGAGTTGGAGTTTCTGGAGAATAAAGAGGTTACTTTTACTCCTGTGGTTAATGAGAAGAGCGACTATTTTAAACCCGGAAAGAATGCATATCAGAAAGAGATACCACAATTTTACCTGATAGAACCTCTTAAAGTTTTAGACGGACCTGAATTATGGTGGAAGAGAGTTGGTAAATGCGAAATCTGTAATAAACATTCATGGAACTATACAATAGATGGCATTACATCGGTTGTTGCTGATGATTTAGATAACTATGTTCAGCGTGGTGTATACCAAAATCAGTGGAGAGGTGAACAGATATTTAATCTTTCAGATCCGGGAGCACCCATTGTTACAGAAGATTTTATAAAGATTGTTAATAGGGTTGATAAAACCAGACACAGCTTTTTTGAAGCAAAATGGTATTAGATAAAGATAATATATGCAGCAGATAAAATACTTTAGTTTGAGTCCAACAACAGAAACCAAAGAGATTGGTGTTTGGGAACAGATAGATGTGGTTGATTATAACAGAGATACTTTGTTGGTAAAAGATTTAGCATATAGAAGTTTCCCGGATAGTATACCAGACTTCTCCGGGTTCAAAGTAAAAAATGGTGCCAGATACACCGATATTATGAGCTCCTTTTTGCCAACAAAGTCAATTGGTGTTTTTGTTAGCGACAAACTAAAGCAGTTAATAGAGAGTGAGAATCTATATGCAGGTAGATTCTATCCTGCCTTATCTGTAAGAGAAGATTACTGGTTTTTACATATAATAGATAAAGCAACTGATATTGTAGATTTTAAAAAGTCTGATTTTATAGACTTTTCAGAAGATAACAGATATGTAGAGATAGATGAAGAAGACTATGAATGTTTACCTGATTTTGTTGAGCCGAAGAAAATAGTTCTAAAGCATATGGTCGATATATTCAGGTCGCCATATAATATTGAGGTACTTATATCAGAAAGGTTTAAGGATGTTTTAGAGAAGCATAATATTACAGGTACATATATTCAGGAGTACGATTCTTGCGAATTTTTCACTGATAATTAATCCACTTTTTGCAACAGTTCAGGAATAATGAAAAGAGTAAGATATTTTAGATTAGACCCAACAACAGAAACCAAAGAGATTGGTGTTTGGGAACAGATAAATGTGGCTGATTATAACAAAGATACTTTGTTGGTAAAAGACTTAGCATATAAAAGTTTCCCTGATAGTATACCAGACTTCTCCGGATTCAAAGTAAATAATGGAGCTAAGTATACAGATGTAATGAGCTCTTTTATACCGTCGCAGGCAATAGGTGTTTTTGTAAGCGAGAGACTAAAACTCATAATAGAGAGAGAAAAACTATTTGCAGGTAGGTTCTATGCCGCACAATCAATAAGAGATGACTACTGGTTCTTGCATATAATAGATAGAGCCAGTGAAATAGTCAACTTTGATAAATCAGAGTTTATCAACTTTCTTAAGAAAAGCAAAGTTGAGATAACACCGGAACACTATTCCCGATTACCAAAACTTGTTAAACCAACAAAAATTGTACTGAATCAGGATATTGATCTATTCAGATCGCCATATAATGTTCAGATACTTATATCAGAGAGATTTAAAAATATTATTGAGGAGTATGGTATTACAGGAACATATATTGAGGAGTACAATGCTTGTGAATTCTTTATAGAATAGATATAGAAAAACTGTAAACAGATGCAACAGATATTAAGTTCCCGGTGGGACTATACACTTTATAAATCAGAGGATAAAATAGTACTTTCGGTACTATGTGGCATGTCAGGAATGTATGAGATAACAACTGTTTTGTCGGCAGATCAGGTTAAACTCTTTAACGATAGAGGAGAGGAGTTTATTAAAGAGCTAAGCAAAAATATAAGAGATAAGGGGAGTTTGGAAAGTGAAGCGATTTGTGTAAAATAGTCCTGATAATGAGATATAATTAATATGATATATAGTATTGAGTATAATAGTAGTTTGGCTGGTATATATCCACAACTTGAATTGCGAAGTGGTGTTTTTGATAACGGAAACAGACCTGACTATGAAAATATTAAAGTAACAGATTTAATAGATTGCAGTCTGCAATTAGATGATTTTGAGCTATCGCAAAAGGCAAATAAAACAGATGTTTTGAGTTCAAATCTGTTGAGTACAAAATATGGATTAATTATAAGCAATAAAGCAGAGGGAATATTCAGAGATTTTGCAAATTGTTACATTGGGTTTAAAGATTTTATATTGTCAGATATGAGATACTCATTTATGCACATTATAAATTGTAATGATATTATAGATTATTCTCATAGTAGTTTCGATGACCTGTTAAAACCGGGAGTTATTATTGATGAAACGAAGCATGAGAAAGAATTTTCACACACACGAGAATGATTATTATGCGGAGTTCCATCTGACCATTAAAAAGAAAGAATAAACAGATGAAACGAAGCATGAGTATGGGCTTTTCTCACACACGGGAATGACTAAATTATGCGAGTTCCATATGACCTTTAAAAAACAAATTTAGACATATGAAATAACATCATACAACCAATACATATCAATTCGTAAAAAACGCGAAAAATTTCCTAAACCAAGAGTACTTGCTATAAAAGGAGAGTATGATATTTTCAGAACACCTTACGATGTAAAAATACTTATATCAGAAAGATTAAAAAACAGGTTGATAGATGCAGGTATTACAGGAATAGAGTTTAAACCATATAAGAATATTAAGATACAATCTATTACAGATAAAATATGAATAATGACAAAATACTATATAGTTGATTTTAAGATATGCTCAAATGCTTATTTACCTCAGAGTATGATTATAAGTAATGAATCTGTTTATGATAATAAATATAATGGATGCAGATATAATATCTCTGATCTTAAGATAGAATTGCCAAAGTCAAGAGGCATAGTACAGGACTTTATTGACAACTTACATAGTTTGTTGATTGTTTCAGAGGATATAAAAGACGTTTTTGCTTTATCAGATAGTCACAATATTGAGTATTACCCAGTTGAGTTAAATAGAAAAACAGATAAAAGGTATTATCTGATAAACATACTGAATAATATTGATTGCATAGATTTTGTTAAATCTGAATACAAAGAGCTTATACCTTCGCTTAAGGTTTTAAGTAAAATATCAAAACTGGTAATTGATAATCAGAAGATAGATAAAAGACACTACTTCAGAATGGAGCATCTAAGAAGTGAGCTTGTTGTATCTGATAAGGTAAAGATGTTGATAGAAAAACATTCTGATGATTTTAGTTTTATACCTGTTGATGAGTTTCAGTTTGATAGTACAAAGAGCAACATCAATTAATAGATTATAGAGTAATGACAGAATACAATTTTTTTACTTTACGTAAGTTCACGTTAGGCAGCACTGACGAGATAGAAAAGTTTTTTGCCGATGATAATTTTGTTAAACACCGTTTTAATGGTGTAACACTTATAAATAGTGAACTAAATATTAAATTTAGAGATGGCGTCTGTAACAATACAGACTATCCTATAGGAGCAACAGTTTTGCCTATTGTTTCAGAGAAACTGCGTTTAATTATAGCAGATATTGAAGATTCTGATAATATAGAGTTTATTCCTGTTAAATCAGATAAGCAAGATAGTAGATACTACCTGCTTAATCTGCTAAACAATATACCATGTTTCGATTTTGAAAACTCAGAATACACAACCTATATTAATAATAACAATATTAAAATGGTTGAGACAGTAGACAGATTAAAAATGAATACAGAATTGATTGGCAACAGAAATATATTCAGAATAAAAGAGATTCCTGCACACATTTTTGTAACTACTAAATTTAAAGATACTTTGGAACAAAATAACATTACAGGAGTAGAGTTTAATAGTATCAATAAATTCGAAATATGGTAAAATATTATTACATAATCAGGTTAGTTAAATAAGGTAGATAAATAGCATATGGCATATTACAATATAAAACATGATACAGAATATGGTTCATTTGAACAGATAAAAGAACTAAACAGAGAACTGACAAGAGAGGATATAGAACTCTTTAATAACCTGAAGTTACGCAGATCACTGCTTCCTGATAAGATGCCCGACTTGTGTAGTTTTAAAATTGCCGAAGAGGCTATCATTACAGATATACTTAGCTGCCTGTTTTTATCAATGAACAATGGTTTTTTGATATCAGATAAGGTTATTAACCTACTTAACTCTTTTGCAATTAATGAACACAAGTTGTTTAAAGCAAAAGTAGAAGGAACCAGTATTAGTTATAGTTACCTGTTTCTTCCGGAAGAGAGAGAATATATTAACTATTCAGAATCAGAATTCATTAAGACAAAACTGTTAAATATAAATAGAGGTGAAGAGATAAAAGGAATAACATCATATAACCATTTTGTTGAGACAAACACTCATATTCAGAGAACAGAACCCGGAAGCAAACTCTCTTTTGATAAAGTGGTGCTTACTAAAACACTAGATATTTTCAGATTACCAGGAGATTCACGCATACTGATATCTGAAAGGTTGAAAGGAGCTTTTGATAAGGCGGGAATCACCGGATTTAATTGTAAGCTATATAACCCGTAACGACGTTGAATGAAACGCGGTTACGGGCTGAGTGATTTATCGTCTGATTATAACCATTGTAGTTTTTTTAATGTTTGATTAATATATTTTTTTACTTTTGCGGTGAATTTATGCGCTAAATAGTTAATGTAGCGTTAACCATATATTCCAGAATATACATTAATAAATAAATCATAAAATCTCTAAACAATGAAAAAAATTGTTCTTATTGGATCATTAATCCTGACTTCGCTTTTGACATATGGTCAGGAAAAAATTCTACTTCCAGCTATTGATATAGGAGCATCTAATAACTATATTATTAAAGGAACCGGAGATGGCGGAACATTAACAAGTTATAATACCTTTTTTAGATTGCATTATGGATTTGCAATAGGATCTCCTTATACAAATAAAATAGGAGGAGGATATGAAGAGAAAGCAACTATTGCATTTAATGCAAGAAATGGTAATATTACTTCTCTGGGATCATTAACTCTGGCTAAGGATGTTGTAACAAAACAAAATCTTATTATGGTATTTGGTGGATATTTAGGTTCATATGCAGCAACATACCCTAAAATAATTCAAACAGGATGGAACGCAGGTGTTGGTGATTTTACTCAGCTTTATGTTTCAGGTAATTCATCAGCAGATAATAGTTTACCTAAGTTAACTGTAATACAAAACGGTAATGTTGGAATAGGAACCACCACTCCTGATAAGAAATTAACTGTGAATGGTGAGATTCATGCAAAAGAGATAATTGTAGATTTGAATATACCTCATCCTGATTATGTATTTTCTGAAGACTACGAATTAAAATCGCTTGAAGAGGTTGAGAACCATATTAAGACTAATGGATATTTGGAAGGTATACCAAATGCCGACCATGTAAAGGAGAATGGTCTTAATTTAGGTGAGTTAAATACAAAACTTTTAGAAAAAGTAGAGGAATTAACCCTTTATATGATTCAACAGAATAAAGAAACTACAGATTTAAAAGAAGTGGTACTTAAACTCTTAAAAGAGAATGAAGAGTTAAAGAAAGAGATTGAAGAGATTAAGAAATAATACTCTTATAATATTTAAGATTTGAATCAGAGCCGGGGTATAATGATACTTCGGCTCTGATTATATAAGAAATACCACTATACTTTTTTAACTTAGGATGGAGCCTGTTTTATTTGTTGTTAATATTTACATGCAACGTCGCCAAGGTATATGGGGTTATGACTTGAGAGATTTCATACAGACGATTATAAATGCGAGTTCCATCTGACAAATGAAAAACAATTATAAGTAGATGAAAATATTCAGAATAAGAAATGTGCTTAAGGTTATTGTTATGTTTTTTCCTTTAGCCTTAATAATACTCTCGTCTTATTTAATGTCTGTATCAGATACAGAGGTTAAAGTAGATGATAGATTTATATACGGAATTATAATAACATTTATTTATATGGGTATATCCAGATTAGATGATACTCTTTCGTATTTAAAATGTTCAATCAATAGAACATATATAATTGTTCTAGGTGCAACAATTATATTATCATGTTTTAATCTTATAATGTTTACACATATCGATACAGGATTCTCTTACAGTTTTTCTAAACTACCAAAGTTTGGTATTAATCCGGTATATTTTCTTCTGTTAGCAGTTTATATAATAGCCTATAAAGAAGAACTTGATGATATATTTGCTGAAAGAGATGAATTTTCATCAAAGGGCGAAGAGGAACTGTTTCAGAGTGATATTGATATCTATACAGAACGCTACAGAAATAAATCTGAGATAGAATTAAGAGAGGTATTAGATAAATCTGAATGTTATACAGAGCCCGCAATAGTTGCTGTAAAAAGATTACTTAACGATAAAACCGGAGACATACAAAAGAGTAGGGATGAATAACAGTGTAAAACATGACAGATTAAAGTTTAAGATAGGATCTTGTGGGAGGATGAACTTTTTTGGACTGCCAGTTGCATTTATAGTTTTAGGTATTATTAATCTGTATTTTATCTTTATAACAGAGGTTAGAGAAAAACAGATAGTGTTTATCATAGGATTTATAGGATGCTTAACGATAGGTGTTTTAATGTATCTTCTGCAATTGTACAGGCTTAGGTATAAAAGTTTTAAACTGAATAGGGATCTTAAAGATTTTAAAGATGATTTAAGAGACATCCTGATAAGAAATGATTGGGAAATAGATTATGATAATAACAAGTTCATGCAGGCAACATATAGAGGATCAGTTATAAACCATGATATGTTAACATTTTGGTTTACAAAAAAAGAGATAAGATGGAATGTGATTAGGCATCCGTGGGATAATAATTCTATCGCAGCCATTTTTACATTTAACAGTAAAGGAAAACGTATTATAACTAAGATAAAAGATATGGCTTAATATCTTGTGAAAACCAAAATGTTGTTTGTGATATTTTGCTGTAATTCAGCTTTAAAGCAATCCTTAACGACGTTGCATGCAACGTCGTTAAGGATTGTAAGGCTATTTACATTGCATTTAGCATAGTATTACTATTGAAGTGTGAATAATACACTATGTAAAAATAGGTGCCATGTGTTACTATTTTTTTATCTTTAGGCTGTGAAACCTAAACTTAATAAAAGTCACGTATTATGAGATTTGTTTTTTTAGCAGTAATATTATTTACATGTAATTTTATTGGTCAGTCGCAAACTACCGATAGTGCAATTCTAACCACTTTATTTGGATCTGTAGATGATTCAGGTACATCATTCACACGTAAGTTAAACAGTGAGGAGAAAGAGTATTCTGATGATGAAGAGATAACCTTCAATATAATCTTTAAGGAAGATTTTAAGCTTGATAATCAGGATGTAGTAATAGTGGCTGTAAAGGCTGTTTGTGGGTACGAGATGGGTTATAACATAGGATACAGTGATCTCTACTTTCTTAATAATAGTAATGGAAAATTATCTCTGTTGTCCTCTTTTAAAGCTCGGGAAGTAGGTCCTATTCAGGATGTGGGTGGTTTTGAAATTATTGATATTGGAGGTGGACATAAAGCATTGGTATCGTACATTGAAAGTACAGGTAACGGGCATTACGAAAAAACAACATATATAAGACATATTCAGAAAGAGGCGTTATATGGTATATTGAGTATATATTCTGAGTATGATAACTCAATGTGGGTTGCAGGAGGAGCTGATGAGGAGTGTACAGCAGAAATGCATCAGGCAACATATGAATTCTTAAAAGGTAGTTCTGAGATAAACGATATTAAAGTAACCAGAATTGATTTCGGGTTTTATAAAGGCTGCAAAAGAAAATACAAAAAGAGTGAGACTGTAGAATTATATGAGTTTAAGGATGGGCAGTATAAATTAAAAAGTACAAAGACCAGAGAGTTAAATTAATTCTATAGTATTTTATATAAATCAGATTATAAAGTATTTAAAACAAAGTATAATGCATAAAGTTCCGGGACTATTCATTATAGTACTGATGCTGATTGTAGCATCATGTACATCGCAACCAGAGGATTGTAAGAAATTGTTGTCTGAGAAAACAAGTATAAGTAGCATTCTTAATAACAGAGAAGTGTTTGCAGAGAAAATAAAGAGAGTAATAACCTGCGAATATAATGATACAGAAATAGATGTATTATTGAGTGATGATGGTATGATAATAGATTATCTTTTTACTCTTTTTGAAGAGATGGAGAGACAATCGGAATCAGATATAGCTGTTTCATACAGTGAAATAAAGCAGTTAATAGATGAGGTAATGGATAGTGAGGAAGCTGGTGTTGGGGAATCTATAGCGGAGGCTTATTCTGAAATAATGGACAAATATGCAGACATGGCTACATGGAATGAAGACATTGAACTGCTTAAAGAGATGAATTTTACTGAGTATGATATAGATTTTATTAAACTTATAATTGAGCGGAGTGGAGATAATAAAATAAAATACGAGCAGGTATTTGATATATTGAGATCTTATTATAGTACAAATAATACTATGGAGTGCCCTATGCCAAGTTATTATGATCTATTTCAGATTCCTCACGGATTGGATGGCTATTTCCATTTGGGTGAAGGGCTGGAGTGTTCAAAAGTATCTAACAGACCGGCTTTGGTATATTTTACAGGTCATGGATCAATAAATTCACGCGAGTTTGAGTATAAAGTAATGTCAGATAAAGAGGTGCTAAGGCTTTTGAATCAGAAGTATGTGATTATTGAGTTATATGTTGATGATAGGAGCAAGGTACTTCCAGAACACTATATCTGTTATGAGAATATGAGTGATACAGCAAAACATATAGGTGAGATTAATAAGATGATTCAGGAAAAGGTGTTTAACAGTAATGTTCAGCCAGCCTTATATATAATGGATTCTAATAACACAGTTTATGGAGAACCATATTTTTATGATCTATCAGTAGATAATTTCAAAAAGTTCCTGACCAATGGTCTTGATAACTATTATAGTAAAATTGAAGAGTAACAGAATAGTAACAACGGATATATGACAGATAAAGAGATACAGAAAGAGTGGTATGAAGGAGGAGAGAATTATACCACAGCAATTAATGAGATGGTTGAGTTTGGCGAGAAAAATGGTTGGGAGAATTGGAAAGGTGAAGAGCCAGCAGATAACAGGTCGCATTTAGCAGATTCAGTTATAGAGAAGTTAAGAGAGGCTAATAATAATGGTACAGTAGATAGCTTCAGAGAGCAGTATCCTCCATCTCACTCACCACTTATTAAGTATTTTAACGATAAAGGACAGAGTATAGAACAGATGTTCTTTATTGAGGATGATAAGATTGTATTTATTGTAGGTGCATCATATGAAGAGAGGCAGGCTTATCTGCTTGACAACAAGACCCTGATAAAACTTGATAGCTCAATACAGGCTATCGGAAAATCTATGCGTAATAACATATTTGCTGTAAAAGCTGCAGGAACAATTATTACTACCAATGGCTGGCAAGGCGAAACTATTGAGGTATACAATATTGATGAGATAGATGAATACGGTATGACCATAATGACTCCTTTTAATGATGGAAAAAGGGTATTATGTGTAACTACTGAGGGGACATTTATTGTATCAAAAGGTTCTGTAAAAATGATTAACCCGATACCTGATCCTGACGATGATGAATGGGAGCCTTATGTATCTATGGAGAATGGTGCACTATCTAATGATAACAGATATATTGTGATTGGAGATCAGGATACGAATCATAGAATATTAACTGCTGATGGCGAGCAGATAGGAGAGGTTGGTCCACAATCGTCGTATCCGCACTTCTGCCTGTTTTCTGCAGATGATGAACAGTTGATATCAAACTCATGCCATTTCTATAACGGAATGACTATTGGGGTAAACTCCAGTGAGTTTCATGGTCTTGAAATAGATGAGTACGATGAAGATGGCGATTATACTGTTATTGATGATGGTATGAGAGTGTATGTTGGTTTGGCAACGAAAGATTACTATATTCTTGGTGATGCATATGGTTATATAAGAGCCTGTGATAAAGAGGGACGATGTATCTGGCGTCACTTTCTGGGATCAACTATTGGAGGCATAGCTATATCAGACGATGAAAAGACCTTATGGGTTGGTTCATGTACAGGAATTATTCATAAATTAAAACTTGGTGGTGGACACAGAGATACACATACCATAGGTAGCGGAGAGCATTATGAAGATTTTAGACTTATTTTATGGAAAGATGAGGATAAAGAACTTTGGTGGTAGGTTTGTAATTAGTGTATAACCATTGTAGTATTGTTGAGGAATAGATGATTGGTAAAAACTTAAGTGGGGAGTTTAGTGTATGTTGAGAAGAGTAGTTTTTTTAGTACTATTTATTTATACATGGCATCTTAATGTTGTTGCTACAATGCAAAAAGCTGATATTCTTATTATTAATAGTGATACATTGTTTTTAGATAGATCGCCATTAGAAGATTTACCAGAGGTTTGTAAGAAGATTAAAGGTAAAGGTCTCAGTACAGATTGCTGGAATGGTTTTACAGCTGAGTGGATACTTATTGATAGTGTTCTGTACTTGCAGAATATATATAGTTGCTCAACAGGCAATAATATTAATCAGTTGCTAGAGAATATTCTGAACAGAAAATTTGAGGACGGAAGGTTAATTGCTGATTGGTTTTCTGATGGTATATATGGAGGGTTTGGTAGAAAACTGACTTATCTTTATCAGGTGATATATGAGAAAGAGCGGTATTTTATATTTGATAAGGGAGTACTAAAAACAATAAAGAATTATGATGCTAAAGATACAGAGTACTCTCTGAATGAAGATGCAGTTGTAGACTTTGTATATAAACATTTTAATTGGAATATTCTTGCTAAACAGAATTGGTTTCCGCAAACGGTAACTATATTTCTTGAGGCTGATAAAAGAGGAAAGATAAAACGACTAGAATATAGTGCAGAGAGGATTAGTGCAGTACACAAGGAGGTTAAAAGAATATTGTGTTTAATACCAAATTGGGGAATATTTTATTCAGAAGGTAAAAAACATAGTTTCTATTGGAGTTATAGTTTTGGTTTTAGCAGAGCAAGAATGGAGAGTTTAAAGAGGAAAGATCGTAATGATTGATTTCAGGTAGTGATTGTAATTCTGTTAAAGGTTTTGTATCTTGTTGTTGGATAGTTGATTCGTGAATTATGTTGATTGTCTGTCCAGATTATAAGAACATAAACAGTATTTGGGTTATGTAATAATCCCGAATCCCAAACTAATAAAAACAGCGATTATGAAAAAAGGTGTTGTAGCAGGTTTATACCAATTAAAAGGCCAGAACCTCAGATTTAACAAGCATAGTTTTCTTAAACTTATTGTTGTATTTAACTTGTTAATAATCTCTTTGATTGGATGCTCAAAGAGTGACTCAGAAAGTAATAATGTACTTAAAGAGGGGCAAATTATAGGTTATAGCTCTGATAAATGTGCATGTTGCCAGGGGTGGATTATTCAGATTGAGAGTATCACAATAAAGGTGTTAAACCTGCCTGAAGAGAGTAGGATTAATGAGTTAGTGAAAACTAAAGGTTATCCTATACCAATTAAACTTAAGTATGGAGAGGAGAGCGGAGATTGTAGCAATCAGTATAAGAGAGTTACAATGGTTGAGGTTCTTGAATGATCAGGATCAATATTGAATGTATAAAATTATTGATAAAGGAGCTGTAAATAACATTTACAGCTCCTTTATTTTACTGTTTGTATAGGGTTAAAATAGATTCAGGATATACAGCCAATTTTACTATCTTGCTCATATCAATTTTAATTGTATGTAAGGTATAACAGACTTTTTAATTTATGGAATTAACAACTATCTATATAGCAGTTTTTGTATTAGCATTTGTAGTATTTTTTGTAAGGGTAAGTAAGGCCTATAAAAAAGGAAAAGTATCAAGAGATAAACTTAGAAGAGAGGTTGAGGAATACGCTGATATGAGAGCACCTTTTCGTTCAGCAGCTGATTTCAAAAGTCAGACAGTGGTAAATCAGAACACCTTTTCTGATGTTAATGTGGGTACAACCAGAACTAACCTTACTGTAATTTCTGAGTTTGCAGGTGCAGCAGAGTATATTTGGGATGGAAAAATATTATCGGAATTTGCAGGACCCCATATTGCAACGTTTGACGGAACCAATATCTCTGAGTTTGCCGGAGCACACAAATACAAGTGGCATAATAATATATTATCGGCATATGCCGGAGCTAATATGTATAGCGTATCTAACGGAACAATATCAAGATTTGCTGGAGAGGCAATATACAGGTTTAACAACAGAGAGGTGTCAAGGTTTGCAGGAGCTAAGGTACTCTCAATAAAAGGTGATGTTCCGGTTCCTGAACCAATAATAATTATTATTGCAGAGAGGTTAATGAGAAAGTAGACATTGTGAGTAGAAGTTCTGATATTAACATATATAAGAATATTGATGATTTTCTCCTGTTAAAGGGATTCCCACGTTCTAATTATAGTGATTTTTGTATTGTCAGATTTGAGGATTATCCTGAGTTAGCAGAGAGTTTAGGTTCAATGCCTTATTTATCAGACTATTTTGAGATATCTATCTCTATAGGTTATGATGTTTCTGTAACGGTGAATAACCATACTGTTAATGCAAATGAAAACAATCTTGTTTTTGTATCACCACGCCAGATTGCGAATTGGCAATCACATGAAGGTGTAAAATTTCCATCAGCAGAATCTATAAGTTTTATGGTTATATTTAAACCAGACTTTCTGTCTTTTGCTAAAGATGCTTATGATATATATAAGGCTTTTCCATATTTTAATCATAGCTCACTTCCTGTTTATAACCTTACGACTGAGTTAAAACAGAGTCTGCTAAATTATCTGTTTAAGATATACGATGAGTATAGGCGTAATAGTGAGGATAGTATTGAGTTTATAAGAAGCTATCTTACGTTGTTCCTATTATCCGCAAAACGAGAGCTAAGTTTTAGTGAAAGAGTCAGTCCTTATCGTAATCGTGCTGAGGAGATTACATTTAACTTCGAGAATATGGTAAAACATATGGAACATAAAAATAGACCAATTGCTTATTATGCAGACAAGTTAAATATAAGTTCCGTATATCTGTCGGAGTGTATTAAGAGAACAACAAATAAAACCGCTAAGCAGATAATTGATGATTATTTTATTATGGAAACAAAGTCGTTGCTTAAACACTCAAACAGAACTATATCTGAGATAGCTTATGATTTAGGATTTGTTGATGATTCTTATTTTGTTAAGTACTTTAAGAAACAGGTAGGCATTACTCCAAAACGATTCAGGGATAATCTCTGATTGATATTTGTATTGCATAATATATTACCATTTTTACATCAAAAAACACCTGTTATGAATGTTTTTATGGATCTATCTTTGTATCAGATATTAATTGTAAAAGTTTATTGTAATGGGAAAAGTTATTAAATTCAGTGAGATAGGTAACGAAGATGTTCTGAGTATAGTTGATGAGCCTATTGCAAAACCTGATAGAGGAGAGGTTCTTATTGATATCCGTGCTGTTGGACTTAATCGTTCAGAGATAATGTTTAGACAGGGATACTATATACAGCAACCAGAGTTTCCCTCAAAAATTGGTTACGAGGCATCTGGTATTATTACAGCCTTAGGTGAAGGAGTTAAGAATTGGAAGGTAGGAGACAAGGTTGGAACACTACCAATGATAAGTATGAGTAAGTATGGTGTTTGGGCAGATTATGCAGTAGTACCTGAATATGCAATTGTAGCATCACCTGAAAATTTGAGTTTTGCTGAATCTGCTGCAATATGGATTGCCTATACAACAGCATGGGGTGGATTAATTGATATTGGTAATATTAAGAGTGGTGATTATGTATTGATTACGGCAGCAACAGGTGGACCGGGAATGGCAGCTATTCAGATTGCCCGTAGAGTAGGAGCTATTCCAATAGTTACTTTGCGCAATGCAGAATTTCGCAATGAATTATTCAGAGCCGGAGCTGAGCATGTTATTATTACATCTGAGGAGAAAACAGATCGTAGAATAAAACATATTACTGGGGGCAAGGGAGTAAAGGTGATATTTGACTGTATTGCAGGACAGGGAATAGAGACTCTTGCTAAATCTGCATCGATTAGAGGTACAATAGTTATATATGGAATGTTGTCGCCTGAACCAACACCATTTCCTATGTATGCTGCTTTTGAGAAAAGTCTTACTGTACGCGGATATACAATTACAGAGATACTTAATGATAAAGATAGGTGGGCAAGAGCCTATTATGATCTTAAAACAGGATTTAATGATGGTACATTGGTACCAAATATTACAGTTAAATCTGGAATTGATAATATAAAAGATGCGTTAAGGTTTATTGAATCAGGTGCAAAAATTGGTAAGGTGGTAGTTGAAATAAAATAGTTTGTTAATCTAACTATTATTATATCAGATAATCAGTTGTTAAGCTATAACTGATAATGGACAAGACCTGTGTGATTAATTTGGTCTTGTCCTGTTTATTGTGTTATATCTTTATATGATTAATAATCATGATACAATATAACATGTTGCATTAATATACGTATTTACAATTGTAATAATAATTAGCATGTTATGTTTGAGAAGGTAGATAAACCGGAATCTGTAAGCAAAGCACCTTTAAGCAGAAAAGAAAAAGTAAAGTCAGGCAAACAGGGAGTTGCTTTTAAGGATAACAGAGCTGTATCTAAAAGGATAAACAGACTGGGTAAGGATATACAGAAAAAGATTGGTACAAAACAGTTTATATCCGGGAGCAGTAGTCCTGATACCAGCTTAAGGGTTATGTTCAGGAATTATGATACGTCATTGAGTCCATCAAAAAAGCAGGCTATAATTAACTATTTGAGTAGGGTATATGGCGAGAATGTTACTGTTGTAAGTTCTAAACCAGATATAACCATACACTCAGGTGTGTCTGATACTTCTGTTATTAATTATGGTGTGCTAAACAGCAAAATGCATATTGGTTATAACTCGCTTATATATGGTAGTGTAGCGGTTGATGATATTTCTGGTATTCTGAATATTGATAATACTAAAGTGAATGTTCTGGAAGCAGGTAAAGGAAGAGGTGTTGATATAGTTATTGGAGCATGATGGAGTTGTAAACCAACTTTTAATCTGATATTGTTATAAGTGAAACTTTGCTATATTTGCAAAAGTTAATAAAGCATTGTTTGTTTATGAAGATATTAAAAGAGTTTAAGGAGTTTGCAGTTAAAGGAAATATGATTGATATGGCAATAGGTTTAATTATTGCTAAAGGGTTTAATTCCGTTGTATCGTCGTTGGTAAATGATGTTATTATGCCATTAATGTCGCCTATTACAGGTAATATGGATATTAGTGAACTTAGCTTTGTAATATATGAAGAGGTTAAAGATGCTGAGACCGGAAAGGTAATTCAGGACTTGGTGTCAGTTAATTATGGTGAGTTTATACAGTTGTTGGTAGATTTCTTTATAATAGCATGGGTTGCCTTTTTTGTTGTAAAACTGCTAAACAGGTATAAGCGTAAAGCAGATGATGCTAAAGATAAAACAGTAACCACACCAAAAGATATTGAGTTGCTTTCAGAGATTAGAGATCTGCTTAAAGAGAAACAGAAAGATAAATAAAATCAGATATTTATATGTAACAGAGAGGTTTGTAAAGAATCTCTCTGTTATTTTATATTGGCAACATTTACCCTTATAACCCACCCAAATGAGGTTGGGGTAGATACACCACAGTCATAAACATAAGCAGATATCTTTTTTAGCTCTGTTATATTATTTCGGGTATCTATATTTATAATAAAGTCGGGGATTGTATCAAAATTATAATCTATTGTATCGTTTATCTTGTCTGGTATATTACCGTGCCAGTCAATCTGTATAAAACCAAGCATACGCTCTTTTACAAGACCGTTAAAAACAGGACGGTGTATATATAGTGTGTGATCACTCTTTTTTACTGAGTCGGTTATCTCTCCGCCTGTGTATCTGGGATGTATCTTCATAAATGGAGCTTTTGACAAACCTTCAGACATAGTTCTTAGCCCGGGGAATAGTGCCAGAATAAGTATAAGAGCAAGAGTTGCCCATATAATACCTAAAGTATATTTTATATATCTCATAATTAACAAGGTTTATAGTTTCACATTTAAGAGCTTATATCGCCCCACATTGTAATGAATACTGCACGTTTATTATCTGTTCTGTTATTATAATTTATTTGTGACTTTATATCTCTTTTATCCGGTACGGTGCATAATGTAGGTGGAACTGGTGTTTTAACTGTATTCTGCACCTGCTTTTTTGATGTATCTGTTTCCTTAGATCTGTAATTAAATCCGGAAAGGGTTATAATTGATACTCCAATAACAGAGATCTTTAGGATTGTATAATAGATGTTTTGCATATGTTTTAGTTTATAAAGAGATTGATGATTTTTTCTAGTCCGTTTTGTATTGATCCTGACGAGAATATTGCCATAAACAGGAATGATATAAATATGAACAGGTTTCTGGAAAAGCCAATTAGCTTTCCTGCCTCAAATCCTCTGATTGAATATTGTATAGCACCTTGTTTGCAACTATCAATACACTGTCCGCATTTGCTACACAGTACTGATGCTCTGCCTCTTTTTAAATCATCGGCAGTAATAGCAAATAGTTTACACTGATTCACACACCTCATACACATGTTACATTTACTCTTATCTATCTTTACTGTAAAAGCACTAATCTTATTTGATAAGGAGTTTAAAGCTCCAAGAGGACAGAGTGATGTGCATTGTGCTCGTTTTTTAGATAACAGTGGTAATACAATAACAAGCAAAGCGAACAACAAGAAAAATATTATGGCTTTTACAACAGACTCAGCCGATGTTACAGCCTCAAATTCAGTAACTGCTTTAAACGGGCATATCCAGTCGCAATATGTTGGAACCAATGTTAACGATGCAGTCGCAATAACAGTAAACAATACTGCAAATGGCATCCATCGCCATATTGTATTTATATTTGTAAGAAAAGGTTTGCGTCTGATACGGGAAAAACCTTCGTCCCATCCTCCATAAAAGCAACCCCAACTACAAAAACCACGACCCATTACAATAGTTGCAACACCCCACAAAACAAGCATTGTTGATATGTTTGCAAACCCATCTAATATAGATCCGGGAAATATTATAGATTCTGTTAGTGCTGCCGGAACAATCATCATAGGTATTACCAGATGGCAAAAAGGAACGTTACACTCAACAAGATCGGCCTGACTAAAGGTCATGGCACCTCTGTACTCAAACATATTTGTTATAAATGTAAACGACAAGAATAGTGCAAATACAATGAAGACAACAGATCTGTATCTGTCTGTTTTACCTTTGTAGTGCATCTGGAAGAAACATACGTTCAGGAAAATATGTGTTATTGTAAATGCTAATAAATCAGTACCGCTTTTAGAGCTTAAATCGCCACCACTCATAAGTATAAATGTAATGAGTAACATTGGTAAGGAGTATAATAAGGAACGTCCTATCTTACCTTTTGCTTTGTAGGCATGTAATATATTATCCATTATAATATTGTTTTTATTATTGTTGTAACCCCTCTGAACAGATATATTGCTCCGGCAATTGCTGTGGCAAACATTGCTACTGTTTTTACCACCTGTTTATCTTTTACCATGCTTAGCAGAGGTAATGGTATAAACCATACTGATGTGCCAATAAAGAACATTACAAATACAAGAATACTTGTAGTTACACTGGTTTGTGCAACAGAACTTGTAACAGCAATTAACATTGCCGGACAGAAACTCAGACTACTAATTACACCAAGCGATACAGGAATAAGGTATCTTTTCTCAATGCCTGTTGTCTCTTTTAGCGGACATCTCTGCTTTTTGCCTTTGCCTATAGCATATGTAATTAGCATTGCTGAGAATATTATATAGAATGTACCAAGTATTAATGGTTGGTATGTTGTATTACTGAACAGAGCCTGCCCAAGATACCATGTTAAGATTCCTATGCTTATATATATGATTAATCGGGATAGCAGAAACAAACCTAATCCTAACGATACTCTTTTAGTACCCGTATTACCAGAAACAAAGTAAGGAACCAATGTCATTCCGCATGTTGTCAGGCATGCAGATCCTGTTGTTAAACCTAATATAAACGATTCTGTCATGTTGTAATATGATGTTTTGAATTTGATACAAAACTATTTTATGGTTATATCCGAAACAAAATAATGGGTTGTATATCAGTGTTTAGTGATGAGTGGTTGAGTTGAGAGGGATGAATAGTTATGTTTAGGGATGTATGGTTTAATAAACGGTAACTCTATTTAATATTTGAAATGGTATTTATCAAATTATAGAGTAGATATGATGATGTTTATATGAAAACAAGAGACTCTTATATGTAATGATGATGGTTGCATTTAATAACAAAGCCGGAGGCTGTGCACTGATTTTTGAATGAAGGGTAGGTGCTTGCAAAGAGAATGTGTTAAATCCTATAAGGATTAGCATCTCTTTACAAAACTATTTTGCACAACTATTTTGTACAAGTTGTAGTATAGAGCCGCCATTTTTTCTGGATACAGGAATCTCTTCGTTACTTTGTTTTACTCTCAACTTCAGATTCTGCGAGTTACCTCTGTACGACTCTACATTGTTTATATTTACAATATAACCTTTGTGGCATCTGATGAATTGCGGCGTATCTTTCAGGTCATCTTCTGCACTCTTAAGTGTTGCCCTTATCATCTCTGATTTAATAGTGTTGTCATTTGTATATACTATCTTGATATAGTTATCAGATGAGGCAATACTAAGTATCTTATCGGCAGGGCATATAAAGTTATGTTTTGGATTCTCTGCATTAATAGTAACTGTAGTCTTTAACTGTTCTGTAGATTCTATCTCTGTATTACTATCAATTAATCGGTCTCTAAGATACTTGTTATACTCCATAATAATCTGTATAGTAACAGGTATGCTTCCAATTACAATAGCAATAAGTATATATAGAGAAAGTATATATAGACTAAATGCCATATTGAATATGGTAAGTATATATACATAATTTACAACGCCAATTGTAGCGGCAATAGTTGCGGCCCAGATGATTTCTCGGCCAAGATTCCATTTTTTTGGAGTTACAGAAGGTTCAATCACAAAATAGAATATTAACAGAACACCAGATGTTACCAAACCCAGTCCTGAGGCTACAATAACTATCTTGCTGAATGGTAGTATATTCAGATTCAGAGGCTGGAATATTGTTAAGAAGGCAAATATAAACAGACCAAAAAGAACAGATATACGTATACATCGTTTCTTCTCTTTGCGGAACTGATATGGTGTTTTGAGTATATTCATAACTATATATACAAAGGTATTATATAATGATGAATTATAAAATGGTTGATTTATGTATAATAGTATGTTTGATTAATGGCAGAATGTTACTGCTCTGTTGTTTAATATACCTGATTAGGAATATTTAATAATCTAACCACTCTTTAAATTCTTTTACACGTTCGCGGCTTACAACAATATCTTCGTTTGCTGGTGGGGTAAGTTCAAGTTTAAGGCGACTGTTAAACCAACTGCTGATTTTGGTTATACTGTTTATGTTTACAATATATTTACGGTTTATTCTAAAAAATATATCTCCGTCAAGCTGCATGTCAAGTTCGGTAATAGTACTATCTACAGGATGTTTAGCCTCTTGCGTTATTGCAAATACAACACCTTCGTCATACATCAGGTATGCAACATCTGTTGTTTTTATTGTTCGGTATTTATCACCTGTTCTTACCAGAAATCTCTTTTTTACGGTCTTCTTTGTCTGTTTCAGAATATCTTTAATAATGTCACTGTTTGGCTGAGTAAACATATTACTAAATTGTCTGAATTTATTCAAAACTCTATTTATATCATCTTTGTCGTACGGTTTTACTATGTAGTCTATGCTGTTAAACTTGAACGATTTAAGAGCATATTCGCTGTAAGCAGTAGTGAATATTATCGGACTTTTTACGTCAACTTCTTCGTAAATCTCAAAGCAGTTACCATCGCTAAGAGCTATATCCTGAAATATCAGGTCAGGGTGCGTGTTGTTTTTAAACCACTCTATAGCACTCTCAACAGATGATAGTATGGTTATAATATTAGTTGTACTATCCAACTCAGTAATTAGCTGTTTTAATCTGTTTGCTGTATGGTGTTCGTCTTCAATTATTAATACGTTCATAGTCGCTTTTTCTTAGTATTGGAATCTTTACAGTAAACATGTTGTCATACTCAGTTATGGTTACCTCACGCATTGTAATAAGATCGTATCGTTTTCTAATATTTAATAACCCCTTTCCTGTAGAGGTACTTTGGTTATCTTTGCGTTGTATACGATTCTCAATAATAATATAATTACTGTTGTTACTAAAACTCACTACCAACGGATATTTCTCGGATAGTTTGTTGTGTTGCACAGCGTTCTCAATTAGCATTTGTAGTGTTGCCGGAGGAATGTAACTGTTTTTAATGATATCTTTGTTTATATTGTTTTCAAGAACAATAGCAGAGTTGAATCTGGTTTTTAACAGAAAAAAGTAGTCATTAACAATTGTAAGTTCTTCCTTAAGCGGAACCAGTTTATTCTCATTTTGCTCTATAATATAACGTAGTGTTTTAGATAGTTTTATAATGAAATCTGAAGCCAGATCAGGATTTGTATGAACAATACCTGACAATACGCTAAGACTGTTGAACAGAAAGTGAGGTTCTATCTGTGCCTTTAACGACATATATTGCGCAATGACATTCTCTTTTTCCAGTTTTTCTGTCTTTATGATATGTTCCTTTATAGCAATACTTTTTTCCAGATATATATGTACACCATATATAATCATATATATTAGTAACAGACTTGTAGTTAGCTCCGGATTATAAAAATTTATATCTTTCCAGTAATAAGCCATATTATATAAATTTGTGTCTGCCCATCGGTATGTACTATTGATAGTTAAAGAAGCTGTATATCCAACAATCATATTTATTATGAGTGCAATAACCTGATTCTTATTTTTTAGTTTATTAAATATGAATTCCGCAATGTACCAGACAATAATCCAGAATGATATGAAACATATTGAGTATATAATACCTCTGTATGTAAAATCAAAGAATCCGCCAAAGCTAAGGTCGAATCCTTTAATCATAAGGTGTATTGCATAGATGACAGTAAAACGTAGCAGAAATTTTTTTATTGGTGTGTTAACCATTACCAGTATTTATATTTAGTTCGATGATATATCATACTAAGTTAATAATAATGACTCTACAATTACAAATATCTGTTTTGTTTGTACCAGTTTATAGCTTTATTTATTGAGCTGTTTATATTTGTATGTTTTAAGCTTAGTTCTTTCACAGCTTTACTGTTTGAGAAGTAATTATCCAGACAGAGTAGTTTCCTGTTTACGCTGTTAAGAGCTAATGAAGCCCCTGTAATATTCTCTAATATGTCTGATATTAACGCAACAACTTTTAATAAAGCACCTGGTATTGGTATAAGTAGTTTTCGTTTATTGTTATGTTCAGCTACTGTTTTAAAGAAATCTTTGTATGTAAGATTTGTACCAGATAGCATATACTTATTACCACTCTTTCCCATTGTAAGAGCATTAACAACTGCCTCTGCTGCAGAATCAACATCAATAAAACTTTTTCCTCCTGGCGGATAGAATACTACTCGTTTCTTTAATCCGTACAATAATAGCGCACCACTTGACGGGCCTGCATCTCTTTCGCCAATCATAAATGTTGGAGCTACGGTTATGGCATTAATTTTATTGTTTTCTGCCGCCTTAGTAACCATGTTCTGTGCAATGTATTTGCTGTAGGCATAACCAGACCCTTCAAGCCATGGCATAAAGTTGCTTTTCTCATCTCCCGGTTTATCAATTGTGCCGTTTGTAAAACAGTTTGCAGTACTAACAAAAACTAATCGTTTAATATTGTATTTATTACAAAGATTAATAATGTGTTCAGTACTTTTAATATTTGCTTCTGTAAAAGCCTCTATCTTGTTCGGAACCTGTTTTGTCCGTGCGGCACAATGTATTACATAGTCACATCTCTTAATCTGCTCCTCAAGATGATTTTTGTTTGTAATATTGCCGTATACCAGCTCATGATTCAGATCAGAAAGCCCTCTCATATTACATCCTTCTCTTACCATAGCAATTGCATTGTACCCTTTGCCGGCTAATGTCTTAATAACATTTGCCCCCAACAGACCATTTGCTCCTGTAACTAAAACTTTCTCTTTACGCATAATCTATCTGTTTTTGTGGTTTAATCTCTTTAAGCAGAGTTTTCCGAAATATATTTAATCTTAACTGTGCAGGGAAGTATCTGAAAAACATCCAGCTCAATTTACCTGATACACCTGGAATAATAAGCGATTTACCTTTAAGAATCTTTTTGATACATATATTTGCGACCTCTTCAGGCGATAGTATTGTTGCCTTTACAAAGCTGTTGTACTTATCTATGCGTTCAGATACATCCGGATTTGTTGCCATACCGCCCGGATGAGCAACACTTACAGTAATATTACAATCCTTTAACTCTGCATTTAATCCACGTGAGAATGAGTATACAAATGCTTTTGATGCTGGGTATACTGTTTTAAATGGCATTGGACCAAAAGATGCCAGACTGGCTATATTAAGAATATATGCCTTCTTCTGTTCCTTTAGCAGAGGTAACAGGTTTCTTGTTAACATAACAAGTGCTCTTATATTCAGGAATATTATATTGTCTATATAACTTTCAGTGGCATCAGAGAATCGTTTTGTACCACCAGTACCGGCATTGTTTACAAGCATATCTATGTGATAATTGTTTGTTATCCATTCAGATAGTTCTGTGATGTTACTATCTTCTGTAAGATCAGTCTCATACCCGATAGTATGAATATCATATTTGTCAGCTAATTCATTTGTCAGTTCATTTATATTTTCGTTAGGCAGTGATATTAATATCAAATCACGTCCGCGTTTTGCACACTCTGTTGCCAATGATTTACCTAAACCCTGACTGGCACCTGTTATTACTGTATATCTGTTTTCTGTTTTCATAGTTCTTAATTTTCATGTATTTGTAAAGTATTTATTTGTAATTATCTATGTGCATAAAAACTTTGCTAATGCAGGTTTTATCCTTTACAGTTGTTGTGTTAGTTTTGTTCTCTTCGATCTCTTTTTAAAAGCTATCTTTACCAGATAGTATCCTATAAATGCCGATATTATTCCGGTAATTACACCTCCGGCTATTAATGATATGTAAACATCGGCTCCGGCGCTAAATACTGTCTTCATATAGTCAAAGCTCAGTTTGCTCGGAAGAGTAAAGTCTGTTTGTATATTCAATATCTTTTTACCTAGCCAGAAGTTAAATGCAAATATGAATGCTCCGGTTGCAATATTGGTATTGAATACACCTATGCAGGCAGCTTTTTTGTTTACCCTTATAATTGCTGATATTGTGAGCGATACAACCATTTGAAATCCGGGTATTGGCATCATTCCTATAAATGATCCTAATGCAAATCCTTTAGCAATCTTATCAGGATCATCTTTTAATGCAAATACCCCTTTAAATATCTTTATTGGATTTTTAATACGTCCCATAACAATTTGTTTTGCGTTGTGAATATTGTCTTTATGCATTGTACTGATAAGGCTATTGTTTAGCCAAGGGTATACCTGTATGCTTCTCTGATAGTTCTCTGAGTTTTGCAAACGATTTTACAAACATATGTTGGAGAATAGGATCCTGAATAAATCTGGGTAACATTGGTTTACTGAAAGAGACAGAACTAAACTCTACAAGTGTTTTACCATATCTTGTTGGGTACAGATGCCATTTGCCTTTGTAGTTGTCTTGTCGTTGTACCCCTTTTATATGTTTTACATATTCAGGTACCGATTTCATATCAATTGTAACTTTACCATCGGCTTCTGTTACACTGTATCTTGTAACAAGATCCTGTTGTTTTAATGGTCTCGGTATATTATACATTGTATATGTAATCCACTCTTTTTCTGTTTTACCAAACACCTTACATATCTTTATTCCGGAGTTCCATTTGGTTAACCTTGAGTGATCATTCAGATTATTAATAATCTCGTCATGGGTAGCCTTTATTGTAAAAAGGCTTCTTATCTCTCTTGTTTTAAGGGTGTCACCAATATTTACCCATCTGTACTGTATTATTATACCCTTGTCTTTCTTTGCAGTTTTCCAGACAGAAAGTTGTTTTCCTGTTTGTGCATTAATTGTATTTGTAACAATAAGCAAAGCCGCTGTTATTTTTAATATATCCTTCATAATCATGTCTTCATTAATTTATATTGTCTACTAATATTAAGCAGGTGTAACATGTTAATTATTAAGCTAGTTTGTTCTTGTATCAAGATATCTTACGTATGTAAAAATATGCTATTGCTAATGTGTAGGAAACTACAAAGTTGTGAACTGTTGTATTACAATTTGAACTGTAATATATAGTGCTGAGTTGTACTGAGGTTTAAATGGATAGAGCTGTCAATATTATATTTATTGTGTAAATCTGTAGTTTATTGTTATGACAGATAGAAAAAAAGTATATTTTTGTTGCAAATAAATCTAAATTGTCGGTTATGAAGAAGTTGTTTTTAGCACTATTTTTTGTTTCGTTATTCGGAGCATTGAGTGCGCAGAATGTGCAGTTGCATTATGATATGGGTAAGGATAGAGGGCATCTTACCTCAACTGTTGAGTATTTTGGTGTAGATAAGTATGGTTCTACATTCTTTTTTACAGATATGGACTATGATGGTGAAAACGGAGGCGTCAATCTTGCTTATTGGGAGATTGCACGAACATTAAAGTTCTGGAAAGCTCCTATTGAAGCTCATGTGGAGTATAACGGAGGAACAAAAGTTGGTGTGGGTTCATTAAAGAATGCTTATTTGACTGGGGTATCATATCCATTGCCAATTAAAGGTGGATCATACACTATTAAGGCTCTATATAAATATACAGAAAAAGTGACGAATAGTGCTGATATGCAGATTACCGGGGTTTGGTTTACCCCTCTGTTTAAAGGTAAGCTTACATTTAATGGATTTTTTGATATCTGGTCTGAAGGCTTAGGTAATGATGATTCAAAGTGGGTATTTATTGCAGAACCTCAGTTGTGGTTTAACATAAGTAAACACTTTGCTGTTGGTGGAGAGCTTGAGATAAGTAATAACTTTATACCAAATACTAGTGGAATGCAGTTTATGCCTACTTTAGGTGTTAAATATACACTGTAATTGATACTATAAAATATAAATACTGAGAGCTACCATTTGGTGGCTCTCTCTGTATTAGCAATAATTTTATTATCTTTAATATTGGAACAGAGTTATTTTACATATGATCAGAAGCCTATTTATTCTATTTACTTTATCACTATCTGTTTGTACAGCACAGATAAAAACTATTAATAGTATCCCGTTTGATGAAGGAGAGACACTATCTTTTAAGGCTTACTATAATTGGGGATTTATATGGGTAAATGCCGGAAAAGTAAAATTCTCAGTAAACAGAAACAGTGATTCTACTTTACTGCTTAAAGGTGAAGCCCGATCACTAACATCGTATGATTGGTTATTTAAGGTGCGTGATACTTTTAGAGTAACAGTTACCGACGATAGCCTTAAACCACTTGAATTTTTCAGGAGTACCTATGAGGGAGGCTATTGGGTTAAGAACAGGTTTGAGTTTGATTGCCCAAACTATTTGATTCATTGCCGATTAAGTAACTCTAAGATTGATGGAGAGTTAAAGAGTATTGGTTACAAGAGGGATGTAAGAGATGTATTATCATCTGTATATTTTGCAAGAACCATTGATTTCTCTGAGTATAATATTGATGATAAGATACGACTACCTATGGTTGTGGACGGAAAAGTTTATCCTATGTATATTCGCTATCAGGGTGAGGAGAGAGTAAAGTTACCTGGTGGCAGATTTTACGATGCAATTAAATTTACAGCCATATTAATTCCCGGAACAATATTTAAAGGAGGAGAGGACTTAACAGTCTGGGTTACCAATGATGACAGACGTGTACCATTAATGGTTGAGAGTAAGATACTTGTTGGCTCAGTAAAAGCAGTAATAAACCCGTTTTAAATAGTAGTTTATTCTATAGTTATCTTATCGCCCAGAAACTTAGGCTCTTTGCCAATAATAATATCTATAAACATCTTTACTCTGGCAAGTTTTTCTCTTATTCTGGTTTTAAAACCATAGTTTCTGTTTACATCTTTTGCATTATAACCAATTGCATTAATATCGTTACTTAAAGCTATATATATTGCTCTCTGATTGTGAAACTCCTGAGATATAACAGTAATACTCTTTTGTCCGAATATCTCCCTGCTCCTTATTACAGAGTCCAGTGTGCGGAATCCGGCATAGTCAAGAAAGATTTTGTTTGCAGGGATACCTCTTTTTATAAGATCATCTTTTATTGCTGTGGGTTCATCGTATGTTTTAGAGCCATTATCGCCGCTCACCAGAATGTAATCTATCTTTTTTGCCTTAAATAACTCTACTGCGGCATTAATTCTGTATCTGTAATAGAGGTTTACATTACCACTTAAAACATATTTTGAAGTACCCAGAAGTAAACCAACTCTGTTTTTAGGAATGTCTTTTGTTGATGTGAATATCTTACCTTCAGTTTTACTCTTTACCAGATAATCAGCTGTAAATATTGATACTACTGCTATTATACCTAATAGCAGTAGTGTCTTTATAGATCTTTTAAATAATTTTTTCACTTTACTACTTTATTTTTATCTCCTTAATATCACTTCGGTTGATATCCTCTTTAGACTTTTTGCCATTACGATATACTAAAATCCTAACTCTGTCTTTCTCAATTTCTTTTATAAAGCATCTTATCTCTTTACCATCTGTTGTAATGATGGTATCCATTCTCTTAATATTGCCTTTTTTTATTTTCTTATACTCGAAATAACCAATGTTGTTGTTTACAACTTCCATGTGTGGTCTTCCAAAAAATATACCTGTACTAACTCCGCATTTTACAAAGTACTCTTTTCCCTTTTCTATTTTTATTGGAGTTTCAACTTTTACCTCTGTTTGTGCCCACAGTATTGAGTCATTTATATTTTCAACATTAACACTATTGTATGAATTGTGTCTTATTCTCCACAGAGCATTATCACCAAGGTTTACCTGATATGTTACAATAGCTCCTCTTCCCGGAGGACGATAGAGATGTATTACTGAATAGTTTGCAGAATCTGGAATGTCAGTAAGTTTCATGTCTTTTATACCATTACTATTTGTATCAGTTATTTTGGCGTTTATTCTATGACATGTATTGTATTCGTCAGGTTTAAAATGGTTTGTAATAACTATTGAATTGCCACCAATTTTTTGTGCTTCAAGTTTTGCTTTATTTACAACACTCTTGTACTCACAATTCAGCCACCCTCTGCCTTTTATCTTTACAGCACCTAACACCTCGTATTTATCTGGTTCCTGAGTTGATAGGTCATATACTTTTATATCTTTTACCGATGTTGTTTTTGCATTTATTTTATGTGCATAAGTAGTTATTCTGGGAGAACAACTGTAACACAAGGTTGCCATCATAATAATTACCGGGAATAATTTTTTCATATTTTAATCTGCTTTTTAATTACATATGGAACTTGCGTGAATAATGATTGTCATTTTCAGAAAGCATTACACATGTGAGTTTAATATAATTATTTAGTTTTTAATGTTCTGCTTAACAATAAGATTGGTGTTTGATCTATTCATCCTTTATTTTAAGGGGTTATTTAATTATGGCAAAAGTATAAATATTCTACGTTATATAACAACGGGCAGCCCTTTATTTATAGACTGCCCAAATATTTGTTAATCCTCTTTAAATTTAATGCCCCGGAATGTTTTTACAGGATTTCCTCTAACCAGATTGTTATGATTATCCCACGTATCTGATTGCATTTGTGATAACGTATTATCTTCAAGTTCTTTTAATTTGCTTAGTAGTCTCTGTGTTGCCAGCTGTTTATTTCTAAACTGCGATCTTGAATCGCTTGCCACAACACTAATACCAGACTCTTTATGTATTGCTCTTACTGCCGATTCGGTTCGGTTAACGTGTTGACCTCCCGGACCTGATGCACGCATTGTTTGATAATATATATTATCTGAGCTGTACTGCTCTGTTTTATTATCAACAAAGTATACTCCGATGTACCAGTTTTTACGTTTATGAAACTTTCTGTAAGGACTCTGACCAACCCATAAAATAGTTCCAATCCACTCCTGTAGTAGTGCTTTATCTAATCCAATAATTCTTAATGTTGATGAGTTGAGTGTATGAGCTTCTGGCCCCTTCTCTCTGTTTATTGTCTCAGCATTGCCACCATTTTTCTCAGTATATTTTATTATCTCTTTTACAACTCTGGCAACAACCCAACAACACTCTGCCGGGCCTCTGCCAGATGATATTTGAATTATATTGTCCATCTGTTTATGCTTTATCCATTCTTACTATTTTTGGGTTGAACTCACCCAGTATATCAACCTGTTTACTCTGAAGTTTTATAACCTTAGTTATATCTTTGTATGCCATAGGCGACTCTTCAGTTGATCCTCCAATTAGAGTTACTCCATTAGCTTTTAGCATACTCTTCATGCTACTTCCGGATATACTCTCTTTAGCAGCATGTCTGCTCATTAGTCTGCCAGCTCCATGCGATGCAGAGTTTAATGCTTCGGCATAACCTTTCCCTTTTACAATATATCCAGGAGTTGCCATAGAGCCTGGTATTATACCTGTATCATCTATTCCGGCAGGTGTGGCTCCTTTACGATGAACAATTACAGAGCTATTATCTATAAACTCTCTACTTGCTAAATTGTGCACAGATGAGACTGTTTTTACCGCTTTTATACCAAGCGATTTAGATATACGTCTGTGTATCTCGTTATGAGATGCCTTAGCAAAGTCTATAGCCAAATTCATAGCAATCCAGTACTCTTGTCCCTCCTGACTGTTCAGATCTAACCAGGCTAGGTGTTTTGCCCCTTTTGGCAGAACACATGTGTCAATAGCTATCTCTGTGTAGTGCGATGCAATATCGGCCCCGAACCCTCTTGATCCGGAGTGGGATAGGAGAGACAGATACTCTCCGGCAGGCATGTTAAACATGTTATTATCCGGTAGTTTTGTTATACCAAATTCAACAAAATGATTGCCAGAACCCGATGTACCCAATTGCTTAGCTGCTTTTGATTTTAATCTCTTTAGCAGATCGGTTTCATAAAACCTATTATCGTCCAGAATACAACTATCAGGTGTGATATTGTTTATTACCCCGGTTCCAAAGAATGTATTATCCTTTAGTGTTGTTTTCATTTGGTGTTTATAACGGGTTATGAATTTATCAGACTCTTCAAATACAGAGAGGTGCATCATACAACCTATATCCATTCCTACACCAAAAGGAATTACAGCATTGTTTGTTGCCAGAACACCGCCAATTGGTAACCCGTATCCCTGATGTGCATCCGGCATAAGTGCACCTTTTACTGATATAGGGAGTTTCATTGCCAGATTCATCTGTTGCCATGCATTAGATGAGATTAACTCTCTTCCGCAGGTATAAAAAGATGTGTCATTGTTGTTAAAGTCAAAATACCTTGTGTTATTATCTTCTGTATCGGGTGTAATTTCGTTATATAATTTACCCCATATATTGCAATTTTTATATGTTTCAGGTTTTGTAATAACCTGTTCTATTTTATCTAGTATTTCGTTTTTTGTACTTCTTTTATAGTGTTTTGAGGTTATATCTATTACTATACTTCTTGTTTTATCATCTGTTATTCCAAGTTTAGAAAGATCTTTTCCTCGTAATTTATGATTGCCCATAATTATCAGTTATGTATAATTAATTATTATAAATACTGATCGTGTTGCATAGCAAATGAGATTAATAATCACATACAAATGAAACACAAACTGTATGAAAGTGTGGTACACGAACAATGCGTGCACAATAAGACTATTTTACCTTCTGTGGTATCTCCGGATAATGAAACAAATCCGGCTAAACTGATATGTTAATTATATTCAATCATAACAAAGTCCTCCATTTACAGGGTTAGGACTATAAATTTATCGGTGCAAAAGTATATATTTATTCTGTGTTTACAAGCATATACTCATAAAATTTGTATGATTTACGTGTAAGGTGTTTGTTATAATGAGTTTACCACCCAGTTTTGAATATAGCTCTTGCCCCGTTAATACTACACTTCTGATAATGGCTATATGCTTTTGCCATTCTTAATTGACTATTTTATTATAAATAGTACTCCAATCATATTTTAATCTCTTTTAGGTACAGCTCTCTGTAGTCATTAATTATCTCAATAAGCTTGGCTTTGTTTTCGAAAAAGCTATCTTTTTCAGATATACTTGAGAATATAGTGCCAATAATTTCAGTAACAACTTCTTCTGATAGAAACTCATAATCTCTGTCCTCTGTGTGCATATCGGCTTTTCCATTATCATATACTTTGCAAGAGAATGTCTTTGGCAATGTTTTAAACATGCTATAGTCTGTTCTGGATACCTGAAAATATACGTAACCAAGACAATTGATATATCCGGTAAAATGACTTGGAAATATGTAATTGGAATATGGTTCACGAAGACCTGTAGCTACCTCTTTAATATTACAGTATATGAGACCATTTTTGTTTATAGATCCACTCAGAACATCAGCTCTGTATCCAATAAGCGGACGCCCTGTTTTACGAGTTTTTAGCTTGAGATTTTTATTATCAACAATTTTATAATTTTTATCAGCAATATCTTTAAATTCCTGATTATGTACCATAAAAAGCGGTAATAAAATCTTGTTGATTTGTTGTTTTGTGTCAGCAGCCTTATTAAAGGCTGCTACATACTTCTTTTTTGATAGTTTATTGTTTTTTAATTTGTTTGCCTTTACAGATTGCTTATAATACTTCCTCTCCAAAGCAACTAATGTCTCTCTGTTTTTGCAATCAATATCGCTGAAACTTATCATAAATGTTATAATGTTTGGGGATAATTCAGATTGGTTACAATATTACCAGTTTCCTCCGGCACCTCCTCCTTTAACCTGTTTCTGATTATTAACAAATTCGGCTCTCTGATTTCTGAAATTGCTGTATCTGTTTGAGTATACAGAGTCTCTGTTAGAGACTTTTGCTGCCTCTTTTAATGAGAAGAATAATTTCTGCCCTAATGTAAGATGTTGCGACTGTCTGTTTTTTGCTCTAAAATATATAGTTAAAGCAACTATACATAGTACTATTATAAATATAGAGGTGTATGTTATTATTGATATATAATTCATTTTAATCTGTTTATGTTTATAAAAGCTTATGCAGGGAAATGCAGATTTAACGCTTCGCCGGCAATAAGTATTCCCTCACTTATTCCTTCAGCAAATTTACCTTCGTTAAAATGTTCAAATACAATATCTTTTATATCGTCCCAGAAATTCTTAGATGTAACCATGTTTATTCCTGCATCACCTATAATAGAGAACTTTCTGTCGTTTATTGCCAGATACAGAAGAACACCGTTTCTGTATTCACTATTCTGCATATCAAGTTTATTAAACATATATGCAGCTCTGTCAAGCGGATCGCCTTTACAGTAACTCTCTATATGTACTCTCACAATACCTGAGGTATTTAACTCTACCTCCTGTATTACTCTTGATATATCGTGTATTTCGTTATTAGAAAAAAATTGCTTTGGTATCATAAATATTTAATCTAATGTGATGTATACTCTATGTATCAACCCTGATAAAATATTTATTATATCTCAGGTTCAATACAGAAATACATTTAAACCATTCCGTTATTATACGGACTATTTAATCTACATAATTACTAAAAATAGTGATAAGAGAATTAAGAAAATGCTTAAAAATTTGTTGATGTGTGATATTCTTATCTTACAAAATGTTTTTTGTAGATAAAATATGGATCAGAATTGCTCTGTTGATCATAAAATAGTGTATAATTCAAAAGAATCTTTTTATATTCGTGCAATAAGTAAAAGTGATTTATGAACTGGAAAGATTGTTATCCTTATGTATTCGAAAATCACCTGAGGATCAGGTATCCATAGGTGTATTAGTTTATTGTGTATTTAATAATAAATTAATTAATCATTTTAAAGAATATTAATCATGACAAGAGAAGAATTTCAGAAAGATATATTAGTAGGTATTCCTGAAGTACTACCTGCGGCAAAGCCTTATGATACTGAGGTAAACCACGCACCAAAGCGTAAAGAGATATTAACAGCAGAAGAGAAGAAACTTGCTCTGCGTAATGCATTAAGATATTTTGATCCTAAGCACCACGATGTGTTGGCTAAGGAGTTTGCAGAAGAGTTAGAGAAGTACGGACGTATATATATGTACCGTTTGCGTCCTGATTATAAGATGTGCGCGCGACCTATTGAGGATTATCCTGGAAAATCGGAGCAGGCAAAGTCTATTATGCTTATGATTCAGAATAATCTGGATTATGCTGTAGCACAGCATCCGCATGAGCTTATTACATACGGTGGTAATGGAGCAGTTTTCTCAAACTGGGCACAGTACCGTTTAGCAATGAAATATCTTGCAGAGATGACAGATGAGCAGACACTTGTTATGTACTCTGGTCATCCAATGGGACTTTATCCTTCGCATAAAGATGCTCCGCGTGTAGTTGTTACAAACGGAATGATGATACCTAACTACTCAAAGCCGGATGATTGGGAGCGCTTTAACGCAATGGGTGTTACACAGTACGGACAGATGACAGCAGGATCGTATATGTATATTGGCCCACAGGGTATTGTACACGGTACAACTATTACTGTTCTGAATGCCGGACGTAAGATATCTAAAGATGGAATTGCAGGTAAACTATTTGTAACTGCTGGTCTTGGAGGTATGAGTGGTGCTCAGCCAAAAGCTGGTAATATTGCAGGTTGTGTATCAGTTACAGCAGAGGTTAACCCAAAAGCAACACATACACGTCATTCGCAAGGATGGGTAGATGAGGTTTACGATGATATGGGTGAGCTTTGTGAGCGTGTTGCTAAAGCTAAAGAGAATAAAGAGGTTGTATCTATAGCGTATCAGGGTAACGTTGTTGATGTATGGGAGCAATTTACTGAGCGTGGTATATATATAGATCTTGGTTCAGACCAGACATCGCTTCACAATCCATGGGCCGGAGGATACTATCCTGTTGGACTTACATTTGAAGAGAGTAATAAAATGATGGCAGAAGACCCTGAGAAGTTCAAAGAGCATGTTCAGGAGTCGTTACGTCGTCATGCTGCAGCGGTAAATAAGAATACTGCAAATGGTACTTACTTCTTCGATTATGGTAATGCATTCCTTCTAGAGGCTTCAAGAGCAGGTGCTGATGTAATGGCTGAGGATGGAATCAACTTCAGATACCCATCATATGTACAGGATATTATGGGGCCAATGTGTTTCGATTACGGATTCGGACCATTCCGTTGGGTTTGTACATCTGGTAAACCGGAAGATCTTGAGGCTACAGACAGAATAGCTTGTGAGGTTCTTGAGAACCTTATTAAAGAGTCGCCAGCTGAGATACAGCAGCAGATGAATGATAATATTCAGTGGATTAAAGGTGCACAGGAGAATAAACTTGTAGTAGGTTCTCAGGCTCGTATTCTTTATGCTGATGCTGAGGGACGTATAAGAATTGCAGAGGCGTTTAATAAAGCAATTGCTGAGGGTAAGATCGGACCAGTTGTTCTTGGTCGTGACCACCATGATGTATCTGGAACAGACTCACCATATCGTGAGACATCAAATATATACGATGGTTCAAGATTTACAGCTGATATGGCTATCCATAATGTTATTGGAGATTCATTCCGCGGTGCTACCTGGGTATCTATCCACAATGGTGGTGGTGTAGGCTGGGGAGAAGTAATAAACGGTGGTTTCGGTATGCTTCTTGACGGATCTGATGATGCTGACAGACGATTGAAATCTATGCTTTTCTGGGATGTAAATAATGGAATCTCTCGTCGTAGTTGGGCTCGTAATGACGAGGCTGTTTTTGCTATAAAGCGTGCAATGGAGAAGGAGCCAAACCTTAAGGTTACACTTCCTAACTTTGCAGACGACAATCTTATAGATTCACTATTCTAAGAGAAAATATAAAAATTATATATCAAAGAGCTTCGTTTTGCGGAGCTCTTTTTCTGTTTTATATAAACAGAATACATTGTTCTGTTATATCATACTTTATAGTATGATTAAAGGCAAATAGTAATATTTATGCCTTAATAGATTTACCTTTTATAGTTATAAATACATTGTTTGAAGCTTGTCCTGATTAATTTTTACGCGCGTAAAAAAGTTTTCTACCCGCGTAGAAAATATTTTTCACGTGCGTGGAAATATATTTTCATGCGCATGAAAATATTATTAAGTAGTTATGAAATGATCAGAATATAGCTATGTTATCTAGATAAAAGCAAAAAAGCTGCCCATTAAATCTGAACAGCTTTTTGTGCGGATGAAGGGACTCGAACCCCCACGCCTCACGGCACTAGATCCTAAGTCTAGCGCGGCTACCAATTACGCCACATCCGCAATTGCGTGTGCAAATATGTAGCTTATGATTTAATTTACCAAACAATTTTGGATTTTATTTCAGATAAAAAAAGTGCTGTATGTGCCGTGTTTACTGATGTTGTTCTATTACAAAGTGTTTGTAATATTTGTGTAAATTGATAAATAGCAAAGGCATTATTGTTTTGCTCTTGATTTTAATTGTTTTGATATTTTTTACATTAATAATCTATTCAGCTCTGTTTATTATTAATTTCTGACTATCCGCATTTTTATTAAAATATGTTTTAAGAATATATGTGCCAGACTTTATATCATTGATATTTAAATTTATGGTATTGTCTGATATGCTTTTACTTCTTAATACTCTTCCTTGCAAATCAACAATGTCAATACGTGTAATTAAGCCGTTAGCTGATATTGTAACATTACCGTATGCAGGGTTTGGATAAATATTTACGATATAGTTCTCTTGTCTGTTTTGTTCTATTTTTATATCAAATGTTTTCTGTATAGAAGAGTATGAATTGTCTGTAGTTTCTATATTAACTCTGTATGTATTTTTAATTTTGTAGTTAAATATCTTGTTAGAGACTAATTTGTTGTCTACTATTTTAAATAAAGAGTTGTCAAAGTTGTTATCTGATATATCTGGAGTTAGACTGTAAATGTGAGTATCATATATATTGTTATCTGTAGTGTTAAGTTTTCCAATAACAGTATTTAATGGCATTAGTTCATTAATGCTATTTGGGGATAATGAGATATTCAGAGGGTCTTTATTTATAAGATCAGTAAGCTCATGTGTGCATATTATTGATCCGGGATTGTCTGTATTGCTGTATATTGATAAAAGAGTGGGATTTCCTTTATTTTCATTGAAACTAACAGGAAATGTAAAATTAGAATAAGTAAAAGAGTTGAAGTTTTTCAGAATATGACTCAGGTTGTTATTATAATCAATAACTGCAACAGGATTGCTTTTTAATCCAGATTTTGATCCCTTTAGAATGATAGCTGAATATTTGTCTTTTCTGTATCCTTCTGAAATAATCAGTTCGTCACAATTATCATTATTTAGATCAGGAACTGTGCTTGCGTAGCTATCAAACATACTAACAGATTTTGTTGTAGTTAAGCTTTTGTCTTTTCTGGAAATAGAACTGATAGACAGTCTCTGGTTAGGTTCAGATGATATATGTTTGCCACCAAAGTAAATAAAGATGCCTTCTTTCTTATATGCACATGCAATAATGGCTATATCATTAACATTATCACCATTGTAATCTCCAGTTGTTATAAGTTGGCCAAAATCATATGTCTCATTCTCTTCGTTCTTGTCATATAGTATTAAGTCAGGATTAGTAAAATGCATATCATTTTTGCCGAAAAATATATATACATATCCAGAATTAAAGTTTCCCATACAGTCAGATTTATAATCTGATATTAAAAAATCTTCAATGCCGTCGTTATTAATATCTCCGGTTGGTTTTATTAACATCCCTATAAACTTGTAGGTGCAGTATTTGTTATTAGAAAAATCTAAAGAGTTTTCAAGATCTATAATTGATTTGTTATTAATGGATATAGATTCATCTCCTTTTAAAATATATACCTTTCTGTAATTAGCATAGCTTGAGTTTGAGAATGCTAATTCTGGGTAGCTATCGCCATTAATACTCCCTATAATATCAAAACCATAGAGTACATTATATGACATATTTGATGTGCCAAATATATCTTTTATATATATAGTTTTATCAGGGGTGAATTATCTGTTGCTTGATCCGTAGTATATTTCTATTTTATTTTTAGAGAATGACCAATAGTCTCTATAGGCTATTATAAAATCGTTAAAACCATCATTATTTAAATCCCCGGATGAAATTTTATAGAACATGGTATTGTTATCGGGAACTTTTAAGATTTTTATAGGATTTTTTAGATCGTCTTGATTAAATATATAAGTTTTACCATAACTGTATGCTGCTAACTCATTAATATTATCTCCGTTTGTATCGCCCAGATCACTTATACGGCTTGGGTATATGCCGCTATACATATCTTTTTCAAATGTAACCTTGTTTTTATATTCTATAGAGTTGTTGTTTATTCCTATAGAATTATAGTTTATCGTCTCTTCTTTGTCTGTAACAATTATAATTTCATTATTACCATCGTTGTTGTAATCGTATGGTAACGTATTGTAATAGTTTCCTTCTTCTATGCCGTTATATTCTGCGGGATTATCAATATAAAAATGAAGTTCATCTATGCTTTTTATATTACTGTATAGACTAAAATCGATATTTACTAGCCTGAACTTGTCTTCGCTGTATTCTTGTACGAATTCACTTTTACTATCGCCATCAATATCACAAAGATATCTTAATTTACTGGTTGTAATTAAAACGAAGTTTGTTGATTGTACTTCAGGTGAATAATCTTTTGAAATAAATGTACCTCTGTCGCATATTGCAATCAGATCTTTTTTGCCATTGTTGTCAAAGTCTTCATAAACATATTGATAACTTGTATAGCGTAAATCATCCGGGTTATCTATATATGTCTTAACCAGATTTCCGTTATCTTCAAAGTAATAGGTATATATTTTTTCTCTATCAGAGTGCATAATGTACACTTTATTATTATCCTCAATAATAGAGATGTTTTTACTGGCAGATTCTTTTGTAATGTCAATAATTCTAAGGTCGTCGTAATTTTTTGCACCAAAAATAGCTTTTATATAACCGTTTTTATCGCTAAATATGCAATCGTATATTCCATCGTTGTTTATATCTTTATTAATTATCTGACTGAACAGGGGAGATATGTTAAGTCTTTTTTTTGTTATCAGGTTATCGTTGTTGTATACTAACAGTTCGCAATCACCAGATTCCAGTGGACTTATAAATTCACCTGTATTGTCATTATTTATATCTCCAATAGGAATTAGTTTTTTGTAGAATAGCTTATTTGAAAATGAATTTTTGTTACCAAAAAATAGTAATGTTTTATCTATATACTCCAGTCTTTCTGGTTTTCTGTCATCTAAAACTGTTTTGTTAATTAAAAAATCGTTATACCCATCGCCATTTATATCTCCAGCAGGAAATGGAAAAGCAATAGGAATAAAGTTCAGTTTTTGGTCATTCCATTTTGGGGCATGTATTCCGGTTGGTTTATATACCTTTATTTTATGATTTTCGCCGTATATATAATTATGCAAAATAGTGATTATTATGCATAATAACGTAATTTGTTTTTTCATTAGTTCTGATTCTGTGGTTTAAAATAGAGTGCAATAATAGGTTTTTATTTGTTGTTAGGCAAGAAAAGAAGAATATGAAAACAAAAAAAAGCTGCTCATAAAATCTGAACAGCTTTTTGTGCGGATGAAGGGACTCGAACCCCCACGCCTCACGGCACTAGATCCTAAGTCTAGCGCGGCTACCAATTACGCCACATCCGCAATTGCGAGTGCAAATATGTAGTTTCTGATTTGATTTACCAAACAATTTTGCGTTTTATTTTAAATAAAAATCATCCTGTATGTACCGCGGTTATTGATATTGTTCTGTTTTAGGATGTTTGTAGTGTGAAAGTGGAATAGAAAGTTTGTAACGAATTCTGCTTCAAAAATTGTGTATGCATTATTTCGGGTGTTTTTATAAATAAGAGTGAATAAAGAACAGTACCTACTAATGTAAAAAAATAGAAAAACAAAAAAAGCTGCTCATTAAATCTGAACAGCTTTTTGTGCGGATGAAGGGACTCGAACCCCCACGCCTCACGGCACTAGATCCTAAGTCTAGCGCGGCTACCAATTACGCCACATCCGCAATTGCG
>JAOARD010000029.1 GCA_025210735.1 Bacteroidales bacterium | reverse complement strand
ACTGTAACTGAAATCACTATTAAACAGATTTCCTATTGTTGGCATCTCTATATAGTCGTTAATACCGTCAAATTCATAACCAACACCATATTTTCCGTTGCTGTTGTAACCATCACTCTCATCATCGTGCAATGCACCGTTGTTATTGTTACCGGATTGGTCATTTACAGAATTTCCATCAAATGGTATTATTACATCGGCTATTGTGTTACTTCCCGATCCACGATCTACAAACCAGTTATATATCAGATTCCCATCTGTTGGATTCAGCCCGGTATACACAGCTTCTAATCTCTGATTTGAGCGGTACTCAACGTTATTATCGTTTATCTGTACTGACTCAACAGATACTCCGGGAGTTACTGTTATCTTAACCTCTTTGGTTGATACAAGACCTGCACCACTGTAAGTTTTAAGTGTATATGTGTACTCTCCCGGTTCTTCAGGCGGTGTAATTGTATATGGCGATTGTCCGGTTATATCGGCTACCTTTTCACCGTCTAACCATAACTCCTCTTTTACCGATCCGGTTACACTCCATGACAGATCTGTTGTACTTCCTGAACTCACCTCTGTAGGATCGGCTGTAAAACTACCTATTTCAGGCGATACAAACGCTTCGTTAAGAGGATAGAATCCGGTTGGAGGTGAGTAAGAAAATCGCACATCGGGTACACTTCCGTCTGTTACCTCTGTCCAAACACCTGTTTCAATATCTATCTTATAATTCTTTAGTCCTGATTGACCACCCTGACCAAAGTTTACAATAATTGACGATGTTGATCTGTTTAGCTTAACACCACGCTGGTAGAAAAACTTAACAGACCCTGAGTTAAACTGATTATCAATTCTTCCTACCTCATTTCCGTTTACCTTATAAATTACTTCATCTTCTATAAAATCAGAATATACTTGTATGTTATCACCTTGTGAAACAACATTACTTAGAACAGTTTCTGACCCATTTATATCTTTTAATACATATTGACTAAGACCATTACTTCTGATTGCCGCATAAGTATTGTCATCATTTAATGTTCCATATATATCGCTATCCCCATTATCACCTCTGAGAATTAGTTTGTACTCTACACTATATTTACTTCTATTAAATCCTAACGTTGATTCTGTTTTACCGAAACGCTCACTACTACCTGAGTATTCATTGACTTTAGCCTGTAATAACCCACTTGAGAGGGTTACATTTTCTGATGTTTCTGTGTTAAATACTGCAAAATTACGTGTTGGGCTATCCAGCATCTGATCTATATATTTATTGCCATCTCTTCGTGTTTCATAACCTTTAGGCGTAAAATGATTTCTGTTTCCTGAGAAGTCATATCCAATATTTGTCTGATCATAAAAGTTAAGATAGAACCCATTATCTCCACAACTATTTACCGATGATGATACTTCTGTCCAAACACCATCTTTGTCTGTTCCAAATTTATCTATACCCGGCAAGCCACCATCAATAAAGAACAGCTCTGTTATATACATATCTGATAACCTGTCTGATTCCGGCACAGTTGTATTTCCGGTTTTTCCTATATAGATATATTTCCCTGATTGGCTAATATCACCCTCGGTATTCTGCGGGAAGTTTGCATCGGTAATGGCATTTACAAATGTACTTTGCACACCATTTATCCATATTTTCTTACGCTCTGAAGCATCAGCATGTCCGCTATTTACCTGCACATATATATGATGCCAATTATCAACATTCTGAATCCTTTCATTTGTTTCATGTCCCATATTCCCGGATACAACAGCTACTCTTCCTTCTGCTGTTATCCTTACTCCATCTGTTCCTGAACTACCCAGCAGTGTAATATCAACTCCCGGATTAACCAGTTTAACCCATGCACTGAATACCCACTTCTTTCTGTCTCCACTACTGTTAATATCTCTCTGCAGATAGTTTATATTTGATTTGTTAAAACGTAATGAATATGGAATGCCGTTTACTCTGAATATTGTAATATCTCGTTCTGTTACAAATCCTTCGTTATTGATTGCTCTAAGCGTATATGTTATTATATCTGACGACGAATCTGGTATTACAACCTTCTCTGTTGTTCCGGTTACATCTGTTGGTGTTGTAAAGTTTATATCGTTGTTGCTTAACAGCTCTATTTTCGTTGCTCCTGTAACAGTCCAGTTAAATGTAATCTCTTCGTCTTTGTCTACACGAATAGCAGAACTATTGAACTCTGATATCTCTGGTACAGACAGAGTATTGTTACGTACCCATACCATTCCCGGGTGATATGATCCTTTATCCGGTCTGCTGTCATCCCACCAAATACCATTATTAAACCAAAAACTACCAAATGATCCACAACAATCTCTACGAACCAGAAAATGCATCTCCTCAGAATCTTGTATTCTCACATGCGTGGCGTCTGTATTGTTAGTCTTTATTAATTTTGCTGTTTTCCATTCATTATCATATGACACAACCTTCATCTCACAAGCAATATCATTGTCTGTTACATCCGGTATTGTATTATAAAATACTTCATTCTGCGAATTAAACCTCCAATACGCTTTATGATTTTCCGAGTCTGTTGTTAACCTGAACTCGTTACCCAGTTGCTCTATAGTTTCTCTTGGTAGTATTGCTGTTCCATCTATATCTGTAGATTGAAGTCCTGTCAGATTATATCCGGCATCTGTTTTATCATTTGCCTGATCTGATCCTCTGTCGTTTTTATGAACAAGTGTCCATCCTCCGCCATCGGTTGTCATATCACACCAAGTCTGAAACTCTGCTATTGATCCATCTCCGTCCGGATCTATTTTATAAATACCATCAACTTTTCTGTTTTTTAGATAGTGGTGCATACACGATTTTTCAACAGAGAACATTGTCATATCATTTTCTGTGTCTCTTGTCCATAAACGTCCCATACGTGTAGAAAAATTACTACCCGTACCATAACACCCACAACCTCCACCATCGCAATCTGAAGCGTTACTCCAGATTACACTTCCTGTATAGAACATTCCATACTGAGCATTCATATTTGATGTCGTCTCATCATTGGAACCAAATCCCCACTTCATCTTCGCATTTGCATAATTTACTCCATGACTATAAACATTAAAATTGAATCCGTATGCCTGCTTACCTTTAGCAAACTTCATCATTGAGCCATCGTAGTATGGTTCACTCTGAAGAAAATAGTTACCACAACTATTAGCAAGGTGGGAAACTACATACTGAGCTGATCCTGAAAATATAGACTTAGCTGTTGACTCGTTTGAAAATTTATATTTCCAATTAAGCTCTTTTTCAGATGGTAGTTCACTATTAAGTAACATCTGTAATTTATACTCTTGTCCATTTACCCAATTATATGCATTATATTTTGCTCTGTCTGACTTATAATCTGTTATTGGAGTAATAGTTTCGTCATTTATAGTTTCCGTTTTCTGCCAATAATCGTCAACAATAGTTGATCCGTTAAAAGTACCAAATGGTGTTCCTGTATTTGATAAGTTCATCAGCAAAGTCCAGCCACCACCTTCGGTTGTCATATCGCACCACGCCTTAAATGGTTCTGTATCTCCTGAAGCTCCATCAGGATCTAACAGGTATATACCATCGTTGTTTTTGTTATCAGGATAGTACCTAAGATGCTCTGAGCACGACTTAAGTCCTGTGTTTGAACTCTCTGAAAGTATTGTAAGATCATCTGATGTCATATCACAATAAACCTCAAAAGGCGCTATATTACCATCGCCATCAGGATCTATTTTATAAACACCGTTTTCTGTTTTTCCGGATCTTTTATGGTCTTTACATGATATCTTTGGTAGATATTCAGGAAGTCTTTTATCCTCTCTCACAAAAACAGTAACTATTCTTCCTCCACCGCCCCATCCTGTGTGGTTATAACATCCATTAATGTTTTGACCTGAAGAGACTCCACCAACCTGTATAGTAAGATTTCCGGTAAAATCTCTTATTAACGATGGCTTGCTTGTAAGCCAACTTGTGCTAGCACAAATTAGTGTATTACAAACTGAGTTATCGCCCAACGCGAATTTATTTGAGCTGCCACATGCTGTTGATGTATGAGCCACTGAACCATTCAGATATATATATGAGTTTGAATTATATGCATGAGCATATGCCCTGAACATCACCTCTTTTGCATCAATAGTATTTGTCCAACTTAGTTTTGCCCATGCAGAACAGTCTCCGCATCTGTAAATCTGGATAATATTCTCTCCATCATCTTGCTTTAATGCTGCTCCGCTATTACAGTTTGAGCAACTTGCATATTGTGTTGCCTGTACATCAGGATGTGCAGCACTCAGATTATTATCTACAGGATTAAGTAGCGCTGTCCATCCCCCACCATCTGTAGTCATATCGCACCATGCCTTAAACGGCTGCTTATCTCCATCAGCTCCATCAATATCTAACAGATATATACCATCTTTTGTATGACTATCAGGAAAATATGTCAGATGTTCTCTACAACTTCTCATTGCTGTATTTGCATTCTCATTTAAATCCAGATTATATCCTTCGCCTGTCATATCGCACCATGTAACAAAAGGTGCAATATCTCCGCTCCCGTCAGGGTCTATTTCGTAGAGTCTGTCTTCAGTATACCCAGCCTCTTTATATTCTTTACACGAACTTAACGCCGAGACAAGAACCTCATTACTGGTTTTAGGTTCTCCTGCTGAGAATCCATCATGTGGTATAGCTGTAACTCTCCATGAATCGCCATTGTTTGTTACCAGTGAGGTGATAACATCTCTCTTTGTTGTCTGAGATGTGGTATAGTTGTTATACATAACCGATATCTGCTCTGCACTTAGAGCTTTTTGCCAAACAGTAAATTCATCTACAGCTCCATCCATAACAGGCTCATTCTCTCCAACATGACCTATATAAAATCTACCCGACTGACCCGGTATCTCAAACGGAACTGTATGATCGTTATCTTGTTTTACTCCATTAATATAGAGAGTTAGCTTATCCCCTTTTCTAACCAATGATATATAATATATTTTACCTGTTTCAGGACTCCACGGCCAGGTATGCATAGTACTGTTACCCGAGGAGCTATTCACATGCCAGTTTAAACCTCCTTCTGTTTGCATATACCTTAACATCCATTTGTTCTTAGCTCCGGATCCGTCTGACTGACCTGTAAATCCCATATCCTGATCTTTATTAAGCATTACCCAGAACTCTATTGTAAAGTCGTTATGAATAAAATCAAATTCCGGAATGTTGTTATGGTATATATTAGAGTTCTCAGTACCATCAAATGAATAGAACCCTGTTCCGTTTATCCCTCCCTGACTAACATACAGTGCTTTGTTATTCACTGTCCACTCTGTATTGCTAATATAGTCCTTTACTTTACCGGAAACAGCTCCTCCGTCAAACGGTAACTGTAATTGCTTTAGATATCTGTATTCCTGTTTTCCCTGTTCCTTTACCTCCCACTTGTATATTATCCTTTCAGAATCATTTGAGGTTACAGTCGCCGTAAGATTATCCGCCGACATAGCGTTACTGACACCACTGTTTAGTTTAATCTCCTGAATGGTAATTGGTGTTATAGTAACCTCATTACTACTTTTTGTAATTCCTGTTGAAAAATTATCACTTGGGGTTACATCAACTCTCCATTTCTCTCTCGTTCTTGTTTGATCTGCTACAATAATATTCTCTTTAAATACTCCGGTAGTTTTATAATCGTTATACATTGTCTCTATCTGACTCTTTGATAGTGCCCGGTTATAGATCTTTATCTCATCAATACTTCCTTTTAGGAATCTTGATCTTACACCTTCACGATTCCACATACCAAACTCCAGATTATAATCATTGTCTGCCGGTTGTTCTGATACATTATGTGTGTCCTCTAACTCTCCGTTCAAATATATTTTCAGTGTCTGCTCATCGAATATACATACAAGAAATTTCCATGTATTATCTAATACCGGGGAAGTTGTAAACACAGCGTTATCCCATTCTGTACCATCGCCATAACCAAACGATATTTTATCCTCAGTATTCCGTGTTAATATATACCAGCTCTTTGCACCTTCTGAAGCATGCCCTTTATCAAATATGGTAGAGAAATCTTCTGTCTGGCTTGGGTTAAGTTTAACCCACATTGTAACAGTGGTGCTTTTTCCTGCCAGATCAAAAACAGATTCATCGGCATCAATACTCAGGTAACTATCTGTTCCGTTAAAGTTGTAACACCCTTTTGAGTCAAATCCTCCGAACCTATCATAGGTTACATTATTTGGGATTGCATTATAACCATTTATATAATCCTCTATTTTACTGTTCCCATCTGCTGTGGCTCCACAATCCATTGGTATATCAATAATTTTAACAGGTTTAAATCCGCTACCATCATCAACCTGCCAGTTATATATCTTTTTAATGTTGTTCTCTACAGCATCATCAGTTGTTGCAATAAGGTTTTCTGTGCTCTTTACACCTGTTGCATTACTGTTTATTACCACAGAGTTTAAAGCTGGTGCCGTAATAAGCACCTCCTGGCTATCTTTAGAATCTCCATTATTACTATTATCGTTTGGTGTAACTGTTACCTTCCATTTGTCTCCTGTTTTTGTTTGATCATAAACTACAACATTATCAGATCTGTTCTGGTAGTTTACTTTTATTTGAGCAGGAGATAGTACTCTATTCCATATCTTTACACCATCAATTACTCCATTAAAATGACCATGAGGCCATCCGTTTATTCTACCTAACGTAAGTACTCTTGATGCATTAACATTTGTAGGAGCTGAATTTGAAGCACCACCAACACCTTTTAATTCGCCATCAACGTAATATTTTATAAATCTGTCAGAACCAAAAAGAGAGTAGTCACACGTTACTACTACATGATGAAAATCTGTATCTTCAAAGATAACGCCATCAGACTCTTTTGATGCAAAGTTAAATATATGTACTCCACCCTGTGCCTTTAAGGCACCAAGTGTAAGTTTCCCATCACCATCTGTACCAAAAAAGAATCCTCTGTCGCTTGCACTCTCGGCGGCAGAACCCATAAAATACTGCACCTTTGATCCGTTCGGTTCATTTGTTCTTGCCCATAACGATATTGTAAAATTACACTCAGCTATTATGTAGTTAAAATCAGATAATCCACCAACGCTTATAGAGCCTCCGGTACCGTCAAAACTATAAGCTCCACTTCCATCAAATCCACCATTATTAATATATGACACACCTCCACTAATTGTTCCGTTAAGGTTTCTTGAATATTCACACACCTTACTTTCGCATAAATCACCTCCATCCATAGGCATATCAAATGTTTTAACAGATTTATTTCCGCTACCATCATCAACTTGCCAATTATATATAAGTTTATCCGATGATTCTGGCAGAACCGTTGCCGTAAGGTTCTTAAGTGAGTTAACCTCTGTTGCTGAGTTATTAATTGTAACCTGATCTATTTCGGGTTGTTGAATTGTTATCTCATTGCTGCATATCTCAGTTTCATCGTTCGCATTATCATTTGTAATAACACATAACTTCCATGTCTCACCAGATAAAGTTTCGCCGTTAAGAATAGTACTCTCGTTGCCTTGAGATAAGAGTGTTATCTGCTCTGCCGACAATACTCTGTTGTAAACCACAACACGATCTATAATTCCGTTAAACCCGGCACCATATTTATCTATTCCTATATTTTTACCATCAAATGGGATGTCATAATCCTGTTCAGTTCCGTTTATATATGTTCTGTCTGGTGTTGAGATAATGTGCTCCCAATCAGAGCCTCTCTTTATCTTCATATATACGGTTTTACCAGACAGATCAATAGCATTATCTAACTCAATATGATCAACGCCATTACAGCTGTATGCACCCATTCCATCCTCGTCGCCATCAGACAGATAGAAAACATCTTTACTAACATCTGTAGATACCAAAAGATAAGGTCTTGAATCTGGATTACTATTGTCAGACGAACCCATATGTCCCTGATTATTTGTTCCAGAACCTGTTGTTGAGTTTCTGGTTAAGGCAATACCGTAATTTGGTATGGTTCCGTCCTTCCATCCATTATATAGTGAGGTTATATCTTTACTTATTGTAGTTAAAACATTAAATGCTGAATTTTGCGGATAATTAGGTATCGATATATTACCATAATCTTCTGTTAAGGATGGTTGATTATTCCATGTTATGATATTCTCCTGCCACTCTGCTGATGGTCTTTTTATTTTCCACGACATCGACGGAGTTTTGTCATTAGTCCTTCCCAGATACGGAAAATTAACAGTAACGTTACTGACATTTGATGTTAATTCTGATATATCAAACTGTATATAAACTCTTGAATTACGTGGCGAGTAATAATCAAGAAACAGAGTGTAATACGTTCCATTATTTGTTCCAGCTCCCTGGTTACTCGATCCTCTCCACACATATGCATCCTTACCTTTCTGTACAGATCCGTTATCGGTACCATCATTTAAACCTCTGTGTGGTCTGAATATAATACTTCTCTTTTCGGTTCCGTTATTGCCACTTATATAGTCCTTTACTTTACCTGACTCTCTGGCTCCACCATTCATATTCATTTCAAGAACCTTTATTGGTTCATATGTACCTGCTCCTTGAGGTTTTATCATCCAGTTATATACAGTCTGATTTGGAGCCTCAGGTTCAAGTGTAGCAACAAGGTTATACGATGACGATACACTACTACCTCCTGTATTTATCTTTACACTTGTTAATGCAACAACCGGAGCTGACAGTGGGCTAAATAACTCTGTTACTGTTTTTGATTCTCTTGAATATGGATATGTTAAATCTGTGTGCAATCTGGTTTTTGCATCAATTGCAAACTCATTATCCACTATTAATATCAGAAATATAAATGTTAGCAGTACCCGGGGTATCATGATTGTTTGTTTTTGTTCTGTTCCTGATCCGTAGCCTACACTTTATAACAAAGTACTAAACCACTGATATTTATAATTTACAAAAACAATAATACAATTGCTATTTTTAGGAAGTATTTTACACGAATTAAGATCTGATAAAAATCATCTGTTGAATAAAAGAATGAGCCCCCTATATAGTCACCATCAATATAAAACAAAAAAAGGTCATCAAATATATTGGTGACCTTTTATCTTATATCAACATCTAATCAACCATGTCCTCTGGGCTGTCTGTTGATGATTTTGATGTTGGCAGTGAGTATTTGCGAAGTTTTATCTCATCATCAGAGTAGATTATCTTTGCAGCATCGCTTATCAGGCGCAGCATATCATACAGATTATTCAGACTCTCTATACGCTTTGCAGTCATTGTACTACGTGATATCTTCTTAAGCTCCTGCTCAACATTACGAGTTTCCAGGTCTTTCCAACTGGTAGTATAAGCATCTATCTGCTCCTGTTTACAGCCTACCGATTTAAGCTCTTCTGCATACTCATGAACTACTGAGTCGTGACTCTTCATAAACTGAATCATCTCATTCTGCTTGTTTTTAACCTTTGCAATATCATTCATTCCAAACTGATTACGTATCTCTGCATCGTTCTTAAAACGTTTCTTTACAAAGTAGAAGATAGTTTTTGTACAAACATTACAACGGTTAAGTGCGTCAATAGTAAGTTTTGTAATCTCTGCCTGCTCATTTATCAACACCTTATCTGTACCGGATTCATCAATATCTGTAAGGTATTTGGTTAATGTAGCAGTAGCATCAGACGCAAGTGATGTATCAAACATCTCAAAATCGGCCTTATCGTTCTCAAATTCTGTTACAACAATCTCTGTATGTTCCAGTAGCTTCGCATCCGGAATACTATACTTTCTGATATAAGTCATAGTAGTGTGTTTATGTTAAAAAATTGATATTAGTTGCATATTATAATTCTGATTTTATTGATCTATATAAAGTTCTGAAACATATATGTAACTGTCAAGTTAACAACATACAACAAATAGTGATATCCATCACCTATTACTATAAGTTATATCATTTTATAGATACATCACATTCAGAAATAGCAGAGCCATATCCTTTTTTAGTTACACTATAATTCGTTACAGGTATATTATATTTATTCTTTGTCGTGTAATATAAGCCGATAGTTAAACAATAATCAATCTACTTTAAAGTTGAGGTTCTCTACTTTGAGATCAGAATATATCACAAAAATATTTTAGATCTCTCTGTTAATTAATAGTGTTTTACAGTTGGCTGATAGACGAATAAATATAACTCAACTAAAAACTGCTGGTAACCAACTGTAAAACCAGATGATTCAAATAAGACATTTTATTAACTAACTTTAATGTTATGGTATCCATTTAAAAAGAATTATTACACAACCTTTTAAAAATATTACATAACTACATCTGGTTATGAACCATAATTTTATCTTTTCCGAATTTCTATATATAAATATCAAGCTACGATATCAGAATCACTTTCATCTTTAAAAACAGATTCGCCAACTACAAAAACTTATCCTTTAAATCTTTTGACTTTTCAGTTAACTATCTGATTTTATGAAAAAACAAAATTAGAATACGACTCTACTATAAAACATTATCTGGTGATTAAACAGACTTACTCTTTAAAAATTATTATCTATTCCGCTACTAAAGTCCTACAAAATTTAACTTTTAAGTTGAAGTATTACGTTACAAACTATACCAGATGATTGTCAACTAATATTGAGCTATTTAATTGTTAAAACATCAAATTGAATTATTATTTAATACCTCTGCTGGTTAGCATTGATAAAATAGAATCAAAAAACAATAATTTTTGAAAACATATGAGATTTTTTCGTTACTTTAAACTGTAAAAAAACTACAAAACATGCTAATTAGGTTTAATGTTGAGAATTATTTGTCTTTTAATAGCAAATCAGAGTTCTCAATGATTGCGAATAAAGAACGAAGATTAGCCTCGCACTATAAAAAAGAGCCTGGCATTAACATATTAAAATCAAGTGTGATTTATGGTGCAAATGCATCGGGTAAATCTAACTTTGTGAAGGCTATAAATTTCTCAAAAAACGTTATAATTAAAGGCATAGACAAGTTAAATCCTGTAAATAGCCACTTTAGACTGAAAGATGGAAATGTTGATCTACCCTCAATATTTCAATATGAAATTAAAGCCGGAAATAAATTCTACTCATATGGCTTTGCAACTGTTTTAAAAGAGAACAAGATTATTGAAGAATGGTTGTATGAGATTAGTTCAAATAAGGAAAAGAAAATATTTGAAAGATTTATAAATGACGAAGGAAAACATGAAATTGAAATTGGATTATCTCTTTCAGGTAAAACTGAAACAAGATTTGATGTTTACCGGGAAGATTTTCAAAATTCAAACAATTTATTATTCCTAAGTGAGATAAATAGAAAAAGCATAGAAGATTTTGATGAAGCATCTGACTTTAGAAATGTTTATAATTGGTTTGACAAGAAGTTAAATGTTCTATTTCCTAATTCAAAATACTTTGGACTTAATTTCATTGGAGACGATAATGAGATGTCTAAAACCTTTAATAGTTTTCTCAGGATATTTCAGACAGGCATTAATGATATAACATCTGAGGAGGTTGATTTAGATAGTTTTGATATACCAAGAAAGATAAAAGAAGATTTAACAAAGAAGATTGAAAAGTCTAAAATAATTCTATTTGAAATAAAGGGCATTAATTATACTCTTAAAAAAACAGAGAATAATGAGTACAAAATAAAAAAAATCGGATTAGAGCATATTAATAATCTCGGTAGTCCTGTAGTATTTGATATAGATAATGAATCTGATGGAACCCAAAGATTATTTGATTTCATTCCAGCTTTACATGAAATGGCAAAATCGGATTCTGTTTTCATAATTGATGAACTTGATAGAAGTTTACATTCAAAGTTGACTTATGGTATATTTGAATTGTTTCTTCTATTGACTAAGAATAATGAAAGCCAATTAATTGTCTCAACTCATGAATCTTTATTGTTAGATCTTGAATTGTTAAGACGTGATGAGATATGGTTTGTTGAAAAACAAGATAACCAATCAAGACTCTTCTCCTTAGATGAATTTAAGGTTAGAAATGATAAAATCATCAGGAAAGATTATTTAATTGGTAGATACGGCGCTATACCAATATTTAAAAGTTTTAAAAATATAAACTTATAAATTATGGCTAAGCGATTAAGAATAAAAACCGAGTTCGGAAAAAGAGCTGTTGAATCCAAAAGTCAAGAAACAAAGGAAGTATACATTATTTCAATCGCTAGTGAAGGAAAAACTGAAGAACAGTATTTTGATGGAATTCATGATATGGATACAGATAGTATTGTTAAAGTTGAACGTTTGGAAAAATTAAACGAAGATGATACTAAAAGCCATCCTAATCACGTAATTGATTTATTAGATGAGCGCAAAGAGTTTTGGCAAGAACATGGAGTAGAACCAAATGAGCTATGGATGGTTGTAGATCGGGATAAACAAAATGTAAGTGAAGATCAGCTCAACAATATTATTAACAAGTGTAATAAAGAAGGGTACAATTTAGCACTATCTAATCCAACTTTTGAGTTTTGGTTACTTTTACATATCGCAGATATTGAGGAGTATGATTTAAATGTTCTTCTTTCAAATTCCAAACCAAGACCAAGTAGTAAGAAGCGTTTTATTGAAAAAGAACTATCTAAAAAACTCGGAGGATATAATAAGAATAAGATTCCGTTTGACAAATTTAGACCCGGCATAAATAATGCAATTATAAGAGCATATGAATTGCCTGTTGAAAATATTACATTAAAAAATAGTTTAGGAACAAGTGTTTGCATTCTTGTCAAGAAATTAGTTTCAAGACACCGAGCAAATAAACATTAAATTATTGTTCGCAATAAATTATGCCAGAAACACTCACAATAACTTCAAAGCATTCAGTATAGAAGTATAATAAAGATTGGTAATAAATATACAAAAACAATAAGAAAACATGTAACAAATCTAAGGTGTGTGCGTCTTATTAATTTGAACCAAATTGTTACATGATGTATACCAGAAATGTTATCTTTTTACTCGGATTATTACTTTTTTGCGGCTGTTCTCAAAAGAATAAATCTACAGATACAAATAGTATTAACTACAACTACACTGTTAACCTAAACAGTTTAAATAACGACAGACTAACTGTAGAGTTAAGTTACTCTGGTAGTTTAGATGATACAACTATATTTTACCTCCCTAAAATTATTCCGGGAATATATGACGTTACAAACTTTGGTAAATATGTATCAGGTTTTAATGCATTTAACAGTGAAAGTAAAAGGTTACCAGTAACAAGATTAAGTGAGAATAGCTGGAGAATTGTTAATGCCAGCTCACTTAGTAATATAAGTTATAAGATTGATGACGGTTGGGAGTCTTCTGATTTTGATAAGTTAAGACCTTACCGCTCGTCAGAGAGTTCGTTTGCCAATGATGTCTATATTCTGAGTACACCTGCAATGTTTGGTTATTTTGAGAATTGTAAAGAGAACTCATTTCAGGTCTCGGTAATAAAACCGTCTGCTCTTTACGGAGCAAGTAGCATGCATAAGACCTCTGTTTCTGATACATTAGATATGTTCAGAGCCAACAGTTACAATAACCTTATTGACAATCCTATTATGTACTCGGTACCTGATACAACGCAGATAAGATTACCAAATGTAGATGTTGAGGTAGCTTGTTATAGTACATCTGGTATTAAGCTTTCTGATAAAGTAGCTAAACATATACGACCTCTTATTGAGAACCAGACAAAATATTTAGGCGGAAAATTACCGATGAAGAGGTACACTTTTATCATTTATCACAACCTTAACTCTGAACCCGGAGGAGTATATTTTAGCGAAGGTCTTGAACATGCCAAATCTACGGTTGTATTAATGTATATGCCAGATAATATAGAGTCTATAAAAAAGACTATATATCACACAGCAAGTCATGAGTTCTTTCACACAATGGTGCCAATTGCATTGCATTCTGAAGAGATACATTATTATGATTATAACAATCCTGAGTTTTCAAAACATCTATGGCTTTATGAAGGTATGACAGAGTATTTTACTATACATATGCCTGTTAAAAACGGACTTCAGTCAATAGATGAGTTCATAAATGTATTGGAGAATAAGTTGAAAGATATGAAAAGGTATAAAGCAGAACTGTCTCTGATAGAGCTTAGTAAAAATCCCATAACGTATCAGGATCAGTATATGAATGTATACTATAAAGGCCCTTTGCTTAACCTCTGTTTAGATATTAAATTGCGCGAACTCTCAAAAGGCAAGTATGGTGTTCAGGAGATGATAAATGATTTAATAGAAGAGTACGGAAAAGATAAACCATTTAAAGATGACGAACTATTCTCTGAGATAATACGAGTAACAGGTTATAATGAACTTGATGAGTTTTTTAATAACTACATTGTACAGAACACCCCTCTCCCATTAGTTGAGTATCTGAAAAAAACAGGTTTACATCTAGATCTGAAAACCGGCAAAATTTCTGAGATAGATAACCTTAGTACAGAACAAAAGATATTAAGAGAATATTGGATAAATAAGTAGTTACAACACTAAATGCAATAAGTTTTGAGATTGTCAGCTTGAGTGAGATTTTTCTACTACTCTCAAGTTGACATACTTTATCTGACATGATTCCTGACAATAGGTTTTTGAAATTTTTTATCAATCAAAATTGAAGCATAATGAGGCAAATTTTATGCGAGCGGTGGTTCTATTTTAAAGAAATCAGGCTTCATATCTCCATATAAAAAACTGAATGATAAATTATAAACGGTTTTTTATTTTTTTGCATCAAAAAATCCTTCTAATGCTTCGTCTCAAATATTAAATTGTTTAGTATTTTTGCCGCCAGACAAGTTTGCTTTATTTTACCTCAGACAGTAAAACTAATTGTAATACATTCCCTAACATACAATTATTGTTGATGCATAAGCAGAGATAAGATATAAGTGCAATAACAAAAGGTACAATAAATTAACAGGCATGTGTGAGCATTCTGCTAATGATAATATTGCATACCTATTATAAAGTATAATAATTGGCAAAACTAAATAGCATAAATGAATTTTTGAATCTATGCATAATGAGTATTTTCTCAATAACGAAAATGTACATAATGCAGGTTCCATATTACCTTTTTTAAAAAACTTATACTCATGAAAAAAATTATTACCTATCTGACTTTTATCTCATTTCTTTACACTGTTAATGCGCAGGATTTAGATCATCTTATGACGCGTAGACACATAAACTGTTATGACATAGAGTATAATTGTACGTTTCTGATATCTGATTATTATAACAGAGGATTAAACGATAGTCTTAATTATGTAATAAAATATTGGGAAAACAGGTGTGGCTCAAATGAACTGCTAATACAAACAAAAACATTAATTGATATTAAGAACAGAACATTCAACAAAGCTAATATAAATAACAATCTGTTTAACAGCCTTATAGATTACAGAAAAAGAGAAGTATACAGTATGAGATATTCCGGAATGCATATGAATTACTATCCAATTGATTACACAGCCGGAGCGTATAACTCTTTTCTGGATTCTTTATCAACAGAGATCAGAGATATCAACAACCTTACTGAAGAGGAGAAGTTTATTGTTGACCTATATAGTGGCAAAGCAAAACTATCTGAATTAAAAACAGACAGATACTCAAGCAAACTATTAAAAAAACACTACAACAGCTTTGAGGATAGTATTAAGCTCCAACCAGAGATTACCTATACGGTTTATTCAGGGCTGTTTATGCCAAATCAGTCATTAAGTGTTCTGGGAGTTAATGGTATAATAGGAATTGGTATTGGAGGAATATATAATAAAAATTCAGTTGATCTGCTCTGGGCTTTTAAGTTTGGTGGTCCTAAAGAGGATTATAAAGTGTTACATAATGGCTCTTTAGTAACTACCGATAAATATGCAGGAATGTATGTTGGTCTTGAGTATGGAAGAACAATATTGACTCGCAAAAATTCAGAATTTTATCTGTCTGCAGGTTTTGGTGGTGAAAGAATTACTGCAATACCAGAAAATGATAAAAAAGATATTGATGCCAAATTTCTTTGGGCATTAAATGGTAGTGCCGGTCTTGGGTACAGATACAGATATAATCATAAAAACTATGTATCAGTTCAATTACGTTACCAATATCTCGATTTTAATAATCCGTCCGGTACTAAACTAGAAGGAAATAGTTTTACAATGAGATTAATGTGGGTTTTCTCTTCGAATGGCATGAGAGCCTTATTGCCTAAGTTATAAGCTGTAATGCCTGAGGTTAAACCACAATAAATGACCTTAAGAAACAAACTACATACTTGTTAATAACCTGTTTGTATCCCCATATTGCAAATAGTGTTTATTCAATACTAATAAGTATGACCAAATATAAATTACCACCGTCTTTGACGGTGGTTTTTAGTATCAAAATACGGTTTTACACAATATATTAATGATATATTGGTTCTTCATTTAGTCGTTTACATCAAATATATATACTTTAATAAGGTTTGGTTTTATTATTAGTATTTTAGTTTTGATATTATAAACAAACATCATAATAGTTTCTTTGAGTAAGAAGGCTATTGTTTTTTAACTATCAGGTAATAGATTAAAACATTATGAAACGAAGCATGAGAAAGAATTTTCACATACACGAGAATGATTATTATGCGGAGTTCCATCTGGCAAATGAAAAACAAATATAAATAGATGAAACAAGAAGAAGCACAAAATATTCTGGTTAATCTGATTGAAGAGAAAAATATTAACATAACCCCGGAGTCCATCTCATTTCTGATGAGATCTAAATTTAATAACAAGCCAATATATCTGTTTAAATTTAATGAGGAGAGTGGTAAAATACGTTTAGCCGTAACAGGCGAAATAAATATACTATTGCTCGATTATACATATCAATATATAAAAGGAAGTCTTGGTATTGGTGTATCATCTGCTAAAGAGAAGACGTTGTTTAAAACTATCATAAATTATTGCATAGGCAGGTATCTGGAGAACAAATTCGATAAACAACCATACGAATATCTGAACGATATTGATTTTGAGAAACACAAAGGCATGCTCTTCTGCAACAACAATAAATATATGTTTAACACCTCTAACTGCACAACCGGAAAAAACATACTACAGTTCTACGGAATCACAGGTTGTTCTGTTGACAGTGAAAATATTGCTGTTGAAGATGTTAAAGATTTATCTTCGCTTAAAATAGATGATAATAAGTATGCAGTGGTTGGTAACTTTACTATTGGTGGCGTATATAAGAGTCACGATATGCCACTGGCACATTGTAATGCTTTATCGTTTAATATATCGCAGGTGCTTAATTATGGTTTTACTATTGAGGTATTAGACAAAGGTGTACGTATTAAAGACTACCGTCAATTTAGTCCCGGTAATCACCGTTGGAGTGGCGACGATATGACGGCCACCTATCTGGGTATTCTTTATGGCCCTTTTGAGGAGTAATGAATAATATATAACAGATAAGATATGTATAGGATTATACTACTTTCAGCGTTTATTGTAACAACAGTTAATAATAATGCTCAGGATTATACAATAGACCTTACAACGAGATATGGCAATACATACTTCATTGTAAAGAATATTATATTCTCTACCAAAGGCAAAATAATTGATCCTTATAATAATAAGGAAGAGATTATTGATGTCTTCCATATCATTAATATATGTAACAATGTTAAATCAACTACAGGCAGTTCTGATAATAACCAGAAACGAATTAACAAAATAGGTTTTTCAGAGGTACATTATGGTATTGATGGCAACATAGATAGAATTGGTTCTATGGATATCTCTTATGATATACATGGCAGGGTTAACGAGATTGGCTCTGAAACAGTATCGTATGATATAAACAACAGGATAGATAAAATAGGCTCTACGGATATATCATATGACATACATGACAGAATTAACAAAATGGGTTCTGAAACAATATCTTATAATATAAATAACAGAATAAACAGAGTTGGCTCTACAGGTATATCATATGACTTACATGACAGAATTGATAAGATTGGTTCAGTAATAATCTCTTATAATATAGGCGGTAATATTAGCAGAATAGGTTCTACTAACATTTCATATGATATTGATGGTAAGGTTGATAAAATAGGTGATAAATATATCTCATATGATATTGATGGCAAACTTAAAGAGATTGATAACTTATAGAATACAAGTTTCATATAGTCATTTAGAAAAAATAAGATGACCATCTTTAAATATTGTGTTGCTTAACAATAAAATGTAATTAACAAATATGTAGCAAGTACTAATAGTATTACTAAATACAAAGTTCTACACAATATATTAATGATATATTGGTTCTTCATTTAGTCGTTTACATCAAATATATGTATACTTTAATAAGGTACAGTTATATTATTAGTATTTTAGTTTTGATATTATAAACAGATATCATAATAGTTTCTTTGTGCAAGGAGACTACTATTTTTTAACTATCAGATAATAAATTAAAACACTATGAAACGAAGCATGAGAATGACTAAAATGCGAGTTCCATATGGCAAATGAAAAAACAATTATAAACATTATGAAAATTAAAATCTCAGTATTAATTACCTTTATTCTACTTGCAATTATAGGATGTAAGAAAGAGGACAACAGTTTAGAGACAAAAAAATCAGAAAGCTTTTATCTGAAAGGAAAGATTGATGACAAAAGTGAGAGCTGGAAGTATCCTGAGTATAATTATCAATTAGGTATAGTTGATTTCTCAGAACTAAACGACTCTATTAGTTACGATTTCAAGATATTTAATAATGTAAACACTATCTCTCTTATAACAAAGGCATTTGATGATAAGAATTTTGATAGCTTTTTTGTAGCCGGGCAATATAATATTGGTACTGATTACAATATAGTGATATTAAAAGATGGCAAATATTATAGAACCAATGCTAAGTCAAATGATGTTATTGAATTGATAAGAACAAATATTCTCTCTAAAGATTTAATTAACTGCGAGTACAGGGTTAGTTGTAATTTGTATGACAATAACGGAGAATTTTCTCACAGATTAAATAATTGTTATATATCTGCAATATTTGAGAAGAGAAATATAAAGTTATAAACCAGATTCAAGGTATTTCACATTACTATCTTATAACAAAGTATACAACAACAAATTAACAACCCTATACTACAGGCAATAACTAAACTATGAAGTATTTAAAACAAGGTACCATTTTGCTTACCCTTACAGTATGTTTTATGCTGAATGGATGTAAAACAAACAGCTCAAAAAAAGAGTCGAATTCTAAAGCAGATACAAAACCTAAGACAGAGGATGTATCAAACAAAGAGGATGAGAAACCAATAAACAACATTAAGGTTAATACAGAGGTAGATCCTAAAATAATGGCTCTGATAAATAACATTGATGTTAAAGAGGTTCCCTACAACGATTCAACTGACTTCTTCTCAGTAGACGGACAAGAACCATTAAACGAAGATCTGAAAAGACTTTTGAGTTTGAGTAAGGTATATAAACCAAAACACGAGGACGAGATTTATAACAAAATATGGCTAAGATACAGGGTTGATATATCTGATAATTTTAATGCATTGGTTATCTCTCATCACTTAGGAACAGCTGAATTAGAAACTCAATTGGTTACCTACACCAACGATTATAAGATAATTGATTTTGCAACCATTGCTTATGATGAGGTAGCGGAGTCATGTTTCAGAAAAAAATCTCTTATTGAGAGTAATAAGATTACTGTTACTCATCATGATTTTTGTACCGATGCAGCAGGAACAGATGCAACAAGGTATATAATTGATGAGAATGGTTATATAAAACCCTTTAACTATGATCATAGCGAAGAAGTATCTTCCGATAACATCAGCGAATTAACCGATGATACAACAATAAGCTTTAGTAAAGTTAATGGGCAGGCTGTTATTATTGGAGAAGAGATAATCTTTAAGGATGAAGAAAATAAAAACCCCACAAACCTTAAAGAGGGCGATATTGTAGAGCTAAAAGGTCTGTCTGATAGTCTATATCAGAACAGCAAAGACTATTGCGATGCATCTCATTATGTAAGAGTAGGTACTAACTCAGGTGACAGGATAGTTGATGGTAGGAATGTTTATAAGATATCAGATTCTGATAAAGGTTCCTCATTTACATATAAAGGCAGAAGGTATACAATAAAAACAACAGAGTTCTTTGGCATTGGTGTAGTAGACGAAGATGGTCTTACATTCTGTAGCAAATATCAAGAGCCTGTTGTATTAATTGATGAAGAGTCAGATAGCCCAAAACTGATAAATATGGTTAAAAACGGTATTTATAAAGAGATTTTTGGGAACGGTAGCTTTGGATATTTTGAACTGATGAATAATGATGGAGCAAGTGATGATATTCAGAAGATTGACGAGATAGAAGATGGAGTAATTTTAAATATTAAAAGGGGATTTCAGGAGGGCTGGAATGAGTTTCAGATAAAGTTAACTATTAATGAATCTAACAGCACTGCAGAGTATTTGAACTATGGAGAGGTAAAGTACGATTATTAAAACCTAACTTATTAATAATAACCTGAGATGAATATAGAAGATTATAAGAACAGATTTGATGAGGACGATGCAGTAGGCTGGTTAAGTATTGATGAGGTTACAGATAAACTTTATCCTGATCAGGAACCAAATCATTATGCCACTGTAATAAAATATATACTTGGCGGTGAAGATCCTCTGGATGGAGTAAGTATTTATAAAAGCAATAATCAGCAGAAACACTATCACCTTGTATCATACGGAATGTCTAATCTGTATTACGATACAGAGAGTGCAGATAGCGAGTTTAGCGGATGGGGATTTGAGTTTACTTTCAGGTTAGCTCCTTTTGAGGATGATAACGATGATCCTAAATGGGCGGTATCTCTTATGCAGAATCTGGCAAAATATGTTTTCGATAGCAAAAATTGGTTTGAGGAGTATCACTTTATTCCTGCAAATGGTCCTATCAGATTAGATACCGAAACAGACATAACAGCAATAGCATTTGTTGAAGATACTGAAATGGGAACAATTGATACCCCTAATGGAAAGGTTCAGTTTCTGCAAATGGTTGGTATTACAACCAGTGAGTACGAACAACTGAAGCAGAACTCCAATACTAATGAGACTAAAATATTACTGGACAGATTAAAGGAGAAAAACCCATTACTGATAACTGACTTAAAAAGAAGATAGTGAAGCTTACTATGATTAGTAAGACCAGATATTTATAACTAGTATGAATTAGATTAAATAAACACAAGTATAACTAACTCTTCTAAGTTGTTGGTAATATTTAAAACAGCCCCAGATTTATGAAAAACAGCCTGACAATATTTGAGCTAAAAAGATGGAGATGTACTCTTGCTTCATTTATATCTATTATCTCTATACTAACAGTACTAATTATTTATATTTTCACAGTAACATTAGTTTTTCCTGGAAATAATTTCATGATTATATCAACATTTTTTATCGTACTTATATGCATTCCTTATATATGCAAATTGTTGTTCTCAGAGTTTGTATATCATGATACCTCACAAATTAGTTGTAACGAAAAGGCAATATTTATAAGTAAAGACGGTGATATAATTGAGGAACTGAATCCACAACAAATAGATAACCTTGAGTTTGATTACAAAGGCGATATTGAGTGGAGAGCAATTAATCCACGATTCCAAAAAAGGAAATCCAGAAGAAGATACAGGCTTAGCAGATTCTCTTTCGGAATAAGTAGTGACTTTTATGATAAAATAACAATCAACTCACAGGACTATCTGGTTAAAATAAGAGATTCTGCTGATAAAGATTACTATTATAAAATTATTGACTGGGCTAACAGTAATGGTGTGAAATACGAATTACATGAATCAAAGTTCTATGCTGAGTTTAAACAAATTACTATTGTTTTAAATTACAAATCATACTTATCTTTATATACAAGAACCTTGTCTTTTTCAATCCGTCTTAGAACATAAATTAATATATTCGCTTCATCAAGGTTGTGTATAAATTACTCCAAACATAATAACAAATATTACAATACATTATGATCAGAAAATTAGTACTTATTCTCGTTTTAACTATTATAACAAAAATCTCCTATAGCCAAATAATTGACAGATACGGCATTAATATTGGCGCTTCATACTCTACTCAAATATGGGATTACAAATTGATCTCTTTAGATTTAGATAATGAGTATAAAACCGGATTTCAGGTATTTATACAAGCTGAAAAAGATCTTGGAAAAATTATGGCTTTAAGAACTGAGATAGGATATATTCAGAAAGGATTCAGAGATGACATTGAATTCAGATATTCAAATAATGGTCCTGCATTAACAAAGATAAATGATAATGTAGTTTTACATGACATAGCACTGAACATAGGATTAAAAATTAAGCCATTAAAAGCCGATTATCTCTCTCCGTATATAATAGCAGGGTTAAGAGCAGATTATATGTTTTCATATAAAGATATAGAGTTTGAAGAGCCAAACGGAAATAAAATAAACCTGTACAAAGATTTTATAGAAGAGTTTAATGAATTTAATGTTGGCGGATTGATTGGATTGGGCATTGAATGGAATAGACTTTTATACTTTGAGGTTGAGTATAATCCTGGCATTACAAAGAGTCTGAACAATAAAAACCTTAGCATAAGAGACAACTGTTGGGGAGCTAAGATTGGACTAAACATTAATAAGCTGATTGAATAAAGAATTATCAAGTTTATAACCATATTGTGTTCGTGTTAACTTTTCAAAACAATCTGTTAATAACAAAAAAATACTTAGAAGATGATATTAAAAACAAAATCTATATTAGTAATTATATCAATTCTTAGCATCTTAATATTTGAGTCAGGATGTAAAGACAATAAAGAAACTTGTTTTCAGAAGGTTGAGTTTACAAAAATTGGCAAAGACAACTTATATGGTAATGGTAAAGAGGGTATTGCTAAATGTAATCTTATAATCAGAAGTCAGAAGGAGTGGCTGGATTTAATAAGTAAAATGGACTCTTATAATGCTGTTTCTGATAATTTTACAGAGAAAGGTATAGATTTCAGCAACTATATTATTATTGCAGTTTTTGACAGTATAAAACAAAATGGCGGACACTCAATTGATATTGTAGATATCAATATAAATTGTGACAATATGGTTATCAGCATAAGTAATCTAAATAAAGGGGATATGACTACAGTTATCACTCAACCATTTTACATAATAAAAGTACCCAAAACTAAAAAACTTATCTGTTTTGATGAGAATTAAATACTAGCAAAGTAGAATGAAACGAACATGGGATAAAAAAGAGGAGAGGTATTTTGGTATTGGTATTTTCAGACCTAAAACAGAGGAGAATCTGGGTACATTATGGCGAACTGCTTTAATATACAGTGCAAGTTTCATATTTGTTATTGAAGCCAAATACAATAAAAAGAGTAGCGATATAATGAAGGTATGGTCAAAGATCCCTCTGTTCCAGTTTGAGACAATGGATGCCTTTCTGTCTACAGTTCCGTATAGTTGCAAATTGGTGGGTATTGAGATGGATAAAAACTCTATTCCAATAAAGGAGTATAATCATCCGGAACGGGCTGTATATCTGTTAGGATCTGAGGATAACGGACTTCCAAAAAAGTTAAAAGAGAAGTGCCATGATATAATATGTCTGCCGGGTAACAGATCGCTGAATGTTGCAGTAGCCGGAAGCATCTCTATATTCGATAGAATAAATAAGATGGGGTTGTAAAACCATTACCCGATAGAGACGAATGGTCATTGGTACCGTTGGGTAAAGATGAACAGCCGTAGAGATGAACGGCCGTTCATCTCTACAACCATTCACCCCTACTGGGTTTCCACAACTATCAGTCTGCGACGTGAGGCGGTTATTGTTATCTGTTGGCTCTGTTTCTCTTCGCCTGTATTTGTGCCGTTGCTTGGTATTACTTTTACCTGCCATTTATCTGTTACACGGGTCTCTGATGGTACTATATATCTCATTCCATTTTCGTATACAGATTTTATCTGGCCTGAACTTAGTGCGCGATCAAATATCATCAACTCATCTACTCGTCCTTTAAAATATTCGGTTACTGTGTTGCTGTTTAATCTACCTATCGAGATATTATTATCATCAATGGCTGTTGAGCCGGAGGTGGTTATTCGCATATCCGGTTGCTCCTCTCCGTTATAATAGAAGCGGAATTCGTTGCCTCGTTTAGTTACTACAAAGTTTAAATAAACATCTTTTGTTAATGAGAGATTCTTTGTCTTCTCAAGCAGTACATTATCTCCTTCGCCTTTACACTCAAAACGGATATTATCATCTGGTTGTAATACTATATGTCCTGCGCGGTGATCGCCCGTTCCGTTATCATCAAAGTTGCGAACATTAAAGAACGATACATCCTCTGTTCGTGCCTCTGATGGTATGTATACCCATATACTGTAACTGAAATCACTATTAAACAGATTTCCTATTGTTGGCATCTCTATATAGTCGTTAATACCGTCAAATTCATAACCAACACCATATTTTCCGTTGCTGTTGTAACCATCACTCTCATCATCGTGCAATGCACCGTT
>JAOARD010000028.1 GCA_025210735.1 Bacteroidales bacterium | reverse complement strand
TGTGACTTACAATACGGACAACTAATATCTTTACAATTCTCATTTAACAGACGTGATACAAACTTTATTGAATCACGCTTCTCTATAGCATCTTTTAACTGATTATAACTCCTTGAATCTAGTTTGTTGATTGATGCTATTAACTTAACAATGTTCTGTGCTGCCATGGTATTTCTGTTGGTATACGGAACCTCTAAAAAAAGGTTCAACCAAACTCGTGAACAGAACATTATTTTCAACAAACAACATACCACAACACTATCACCCCTCCTCAATACTCAACCTACGACAATGGTATAGATCCTGCGCGGCGACTTCTGGAGAACACCAGTAGTCCCAGAAAAACAATAAAGCCATTCAGTATTAACAGTTCATAACCAAACTCATATCCTAATAGCCATTTCTTACTATTAACAGAAAGTATATAACACACCACAGGAGCCAACAGAGCAATTATAGGAACAACCTTGTCCTTTACCACTCGTTTTGTAAAAAGACCGAATGTATATAAACCTAATAATGGACCATACGTGTATCCGGCGACTTTAAATATAGAATCAATCACAGAGTCATCATTCACTATTCTGAATATATATATTACAAACATCATAAGTAGCGAAATACCAACATGAACCTTTATTCTCAGCCGTTTTAGTCGTTTCTCTTCCATATTTGAGGCACCGAGTATATCTACAGTAAATGATGTTGTTAATGCTGTAAGAGCAGAGTCAGCACTTGAATAAGCTGCTGCAATAAGTCCAAGAATAAAAAGCACTCCAACCACGGGCGACAGATAACCTCCTGTAGCAATCATAGGAAACAGCTGATCTGACTTCTCTGGCAGAGCAATACCTTTATCTGCAGCATATATATAAAGTAAAACACCCAGAGACAGGAACAGAAGATTAACAGGTATCAGAATTACACTAAACCAATACATATTCTTTTTCGCCTCCTTTATGTTTTTACAACTGAGGTTCTTCTGCATCATATCCTGATCAAGCCCTGTCATCACAATCGTAATAAATGCTCCGCTTAAGAATTGCTTAAGAAAATGCGATTTATTTTTAATGCTGTCAAACACAAACATATCCGACATATCACTATTAAATACCCGTTGAGATATCTCCGACACACGCAGTCCCAGGCCATCTGCAATATAGTATACTGTAAAAACAACAGCTGTAAGCATAAATATAGTCTGCAAAGTATCAGTCCATATAATAGTCTTTATACCTCCTCTGAAGGTATATATCCAGATAAACATTATAGTCAGAGCTACTGTAACATAAAAAGGTATACCCCACGCATCAAAACACGAAAACTGTAACACCATTGCAACCAGAAACAGTCTGAACGAGGCACCAATAACCCGTGATATAAGAAAAAATGAAGCCCCTGTCTTGTATGAGTACAAACCAAATCTCTTATCAAGATAGGTATATATTGAGGTAAGATTCATTCTGTAATATATGGGCATAAGAATATTTGCAATAACCAGATATCCCAACAGATACCCAAAAACCATCTGCATATATGTAAGGCTACTACTACCAACCCATCCAGGAACAGATATAAATGTAACCCCAGACAGAGAGGTACCAATCATACCAAAAGCAACAACAAACCATGGCGATTTTTTATTTCCAAGAAAAAAGCCTGCATTTGTTGCCTTGCGCGATGTAAAAAATGATATTACAAGAAGAAGAATAAAATACGCTACTACTATCGATATTATTGTTTCCGGATTCATAAAAAAATTTTTAACCAAAAATATAATAATCTCTTGTTCAATTGCACAGTTTTACAAAAAATTAAGTCTTTCAACCAACTAAAAACAGCTATAAGCAAAATAAAAGACCAACTGATACAACCTAACTCTCATCTATTTGTTAGATTTACCAAAAATTAACAATAAAAGATAAATGGGCGAAGAGAATTATCCATCCAAACTATTGAAAGATGCTGTTGATGAACTGTCTAAGCTACCGGGCATAGGTCGTAAAACCGCACTACGATTGGCTTTGCATCTGCTAAAAGATGATGAAAATTCTGTTACCTCTTTTGGTCAGTCAATAATTAAGATGCGAAAAGAGATTACCTACTGCAAAGTGTGTCATAATATCTCAGACGAAGAGACTTGCACTGTATGTAGCTCACCCAAAAGAGATAAATCGCTTATATGTGTTGTAGAGAGTACACGCGATGTAATGGCCATTGAATCAACACAACAGTATAAAGGAGTGTACCATGTACTGGGAGGAATAATATCTCCTATGGATGGTGTTGGTCCTTCTGACCTAAACATCAAGTCTCTTGAAGAGCGAATAACAAATACAGATATAAAAGAGGTAATACTTGCCTTAAGCACAACAATGGAAGGAGATACAACAAATTTCTACATATATAAAAAACTTAGAAATCATAACATTAAACTCTCAACACTATCCAGAGGAGTTGCCATTGGCGACGAACTTGAGTATGCAGATGAAGTAACTTTGGGACGATCTTTGATAAATAGAACAAATTTCGAACCCGATAATCAATAAATTTTACGTATTTTAACATCGAATTCAGGACATTGATATATACTATATCATTATTCTATAAATATTATAAAAGACACTTAGGAATGGTAAGATTATTTATTCTGACAATATCTCTTTTTCTGATGATTGCACCTGTAGCGGCTCAGTCTGATACAGATGTAGATGCTCTTATTGAAGAAGGGAATAATTTCCTCAGAAATAAACAATATAAAGAAGCTGAAAAAAGTTTAGAGAAAGCTTTTAACATAAAAAGAACCCCAAGAATTGTATCAGCATATATTAACTGTATGCTGGCTCAGAAAAATATAAAGAAGGCCTTTAAGATAATCGATAAATGTATTGATGAGAACAATAAAGAGCCGGAATATATGTTAATAAGAGGTAACCTATACTCTGTAAAAAAGGATTATGTAAGTGCAATAAAAGAGATATCTAAGGGAATTGAGATGTTCCCGAAAGAAAATCTTGAGAACTACTACATGTACAGAGGTGTTGCTAAAGAGAAGAACAGAGATCAGGACGAAGCCATTGAGGATCTGAAAAAATCAATTGAAATAAATCCTGAGAATGCTATTGTATACTACTATTACGGATCAATAGCTTATAAACTTGAACAATACGATACAGGTGCTGAACAACTTACATATGCAATTGAAAAAGGATACACAAACCAATTTGTATATTTTGTAAGAGGTATGGCATTTCTAAAATTAGATGATAAAGCAAAAGCTTGCACAGATTTCAGAGAAGCCTGTAAACTAAAAAATATTAATGCTTGTAAAATGATTATGGTTCATTGTGATTCAGGAACCAATTAAAAGAAAAATTATTCTTTACTCTAATTTTTTCTGAGGAGATCACCTGTGAAGGGTCATCTCCTTCTTTTTTTTACAAAAACAACAACCCGTTCTCTTTAAGAGTATTAACTGTATAACCAGATATAAACAGATCAAAATCTCCTAAATCAGCATCCTCATAACTTTGTCTCATATCTTGTATATTAAAGCTTGAACCGGAATTTACCGAAACCTTATTCAAAAATTCATTTAACCACAAACCGGTTTTCTGTTTAACATTTACTACACAATCAAATGTTTTATTGCTGAAAATAAGCTCACACATCTCTGTCTTTTTACCCTTCTTCTTTCTGATATAACAACGTACAGAAGCAGCCTCTCCTAACCACACAACCCGCATTCTATCTTTAATAACAACACTTCTGCCATCCTCAATATATCTTGATATCATATTACGTGGCAACGATGTTGACGGAGCTTTAAAATCGAACCATTCATGAGCCTTATAGTCAAAACACATACCATGCATAAAGTTAAACAGAGACTTTCTTAATCCCTCTCCAAACATAGCATGATCTGCTCCTGCATTATCCTCAAACTCAACATCGTTATTTGCAAACGAACCCTTCTTGTCTGACACAGATGAAACACCAAACTGTTCCGGATTTTTACCAACCGGACTATGAACAGTCATTGCAAAACGGTGCCAGAAACCACTCTGAACAACCCCTGCCTCAAATAACTGCCTCACAACCTCAAGCGAATCTACTGTCTCCTGTGCTGTCTGTGTCGGAAACCCGTACATCAAATATGTATGAATCAGTATACCACTCTGTGTAAAATTATCAGCAACAACAGCAACCTTATCTATACTAACACCTTTATTAATAAGCTTAAGTATTCGCTCTGAAGCAACCTCTAACCCACCTGAAACAGCCATACAACCAGACTCCTTCATCAATCGACACAAATCAGCTGTGTAGTTCTGTTCAAACCTTACATTTGTCCACCAAACAATATTTAAACGTCTTCTTAACAACTCTAACGATAACTCCCTTAGCAAAGCCGGAGGTGCTGCCTCATCAACAAAATGAAAACCACGATACCCTGTCTGCTCTATTATCTGCTCTATCCTGTCACAAATATCACTAACCTTATTAGGTTCATATCGTCCAATATAATCTAATGATCCATCACAAAACGAACACTTTGCCCAGTAGCAACCATGAGCCAATGTAAGCTTATTCCATCTGCCATTACTCCAGAGAGCATGCATAGGATTAGCAACCTCAATTACCGATATATATTTATCTAATGGTAAGTCAGAATAATCAGGAACTCCCAAAAATTTCTGCTTCACATCACCATCCGGTGAACCATCAATATAAACAACACTACTATCTCTGTTTATAAATGTTCTCTTAAGATCATCTACAGAACGTGTACCATCAATATATTCAACAATATTTCTTAAAGGAGTTTCCCCATCATCAAGGGTAATAAAATCTGTGAAATCAAATATGCGTGAATCGGTTAACTCTCTTAACTCGGTATTTACAAAACCTCCGCCAAACACAATCTTTATATCAGGTCTGTTACGCTTTAACCACTCTCCGCACTTCAATGCGCCATAAAGATTCCCCGGAAAAGGTATAGTAAAAGCAACAATATCAGGATTTATATCCTCTATCCTACCAGAAAGTATATCAAGCATCTCCCTGTCGAATATTGTATCAGGTGCCTTTAATCTGTTTTCAATATCATCAAACTCATATGCAGACCTGCCAATGCTCTCAGCATATCTGCTAAATCCAAAATCAGAATCAATTACCTCCGATATAAAATCAGATATATCCTCAAGAAAAAGCGTAGCCAGATACTTTGCCTTCTCCTTTATTCCCATGCTGCCAAAAGCCCAGTCAATATCATCAGTATTTGTAAATCTTGATGCCTCCGGAAGATAATTACCAGAACATATAAGATGCTCTAACCCGGAATTTGATCCCTGCAAAAACTGCATTACATCATCAATACATGAGATATAGTGACTCCTGAGTCTGAATATCCTATTACTATTTGTTGAGAATCCCTCAGATGAAGTTACTGATGCAAACATATTACTCAAACCAGAACTACAGAAGATACGGTTTATCAACTCAATACTAAGATCAAGTTGTTTTGTATCTATATTAAGAGTATTAAAATATCCCTTAAGATATGCTGTGGCAGGATACGGTGTATTTAACTGAGTAAACGGAGGTGTAACAAATAGTATTTTGGTCTTCAAAGTATTTAAGTTATATGATACATGTAAATATTACAGCAAAGCTAATAAAACCACAATACATCATAAACCATCAACAGATATTTTACAAAAAAGCCCCTGTAATACAGAGGCTGATTATATCTACTTAAGCAGTTTTCTTATCTTTCGTTTAATAAATATATTTCCCGGACGCGGCGCATCATCATCCATAATCTTTCCGTCCTTGCCAATAAACATATAACGTGGTATAGAGTTTATCTCATACTCCTCAATCATCTTAGCAGCACGCTCGTTAAGCACAAAATAGCTATCATCTTTTCTGTTAAGATTAAGCTTATGCGACTCCTTTTTCCATCTGTCAAGCTTGTCATAAACACACAGATATACAAACACTACATCCTCTCCGTTCATCTCCTCACTCAACTCATGCGATACCGGTATACCTGCTCTACAAGGAGCACACCATGTTGCCCAGAAATCTACATACAGAACCTTACCTTTATGCTTCTCTAATAGCTCCTTAAATGTTATCTTATTACCACGGTTATCCTGAAGCCAAAGCTCAGAACTTGTCTCTATAATAGGTCCCTTTGTAGTTCCCGGCTTTAAAGCCCATACAAACTCATTATATCTCTGATCAGGCAGATTGCTCTTTATTACATTCAGGCGCGAAACAAAATCATCGGCAGAGTATTTAAGACTAACAACCTTTAAGAAAGAGTACATAAGATATGCTCTTGACAACTCCGGAACTGTTTTATTATCAACAACCCAATCAAAACACTTTCTTACATCAATTATTTTTGGCTTAACATCAAGTACACCTGAATTATGATATGTATAATCATACAGAAACTTTCTGTAAGAGCCATATGTAAGATACTCATCGTTTAACAACGACTCTTCCTTAATATCAGAATTAACATACTTCTTAACCAATGTGTTAGATCTGAAAATATCTCTGTCAAGAACAACCTTCTGTTTTGCTACAGAATATGCTCTGTCAGACAGTTTCCCTTGGCTATAAAGCTTCTCTATAAACTGTAACTTCTTATTCTCAACATCAATATAATTCTCAGCATATTTTCGCTTTTTTCTATCACCCTTTACCTGATACTGAAAGTGCCAGAATGGTTTCCACTCATTCTTATACTCCTTATCAAATATTTGTAACCAGTTAAGATCATTCTCTTTGTGTGTAACAGATGTTATAGCCTCAACTACCGGAACTCCATCATTGGGTTTAATAGTTATAATATCGCCAACCTCTACCGGAATAATATAACTCTTATGAATTCTGTTAAGATACTCTATAACTCCAGATTCTGTTCCCATCCAGATAGATATCGTATCAACATTAGCATCATTGGCTAATCTCTTACTAAACGATATAACTCCATTAAAGCATGCAACGCGGGCATTGTTGTTTTTATCGGTATTGTCTTTGTGCAAAACAACCTTTACAACACCTCTTCGTTTTACCTTTCCGTTAACAATTTCTATTGACGATTCTTTTGCAAATATATTACCCGCAACAATAAACAACAGGGGTAATAAAAACAGGGCTTTTCTTAACATTCTGTCTTTAATTTTAGAGAAATTACATATTGAAAACTTATTACAAAGTTATCAAAACATTATAATTATATTTAAACAAACATAATAAACCATATTTTATTTAATACATCAAATAGTACAAATCATCAAATCAATTTAATATTATATGAAAAGAATAAAACAATTATCAATAGCTGCATTACTGGGTATCAGCTCAGTATTCTCTGCAAAAGCTATTGATGACGCACGTCTGTTGCGTTATCCGGACATAAACGGAGATGTTGTTGCCTTTGTATATGCAGGCGACATATGGACAGTAAACTCAAATGGTGGCGATGCAAAACGTCTTACCTCACACAAAGGAATGGAGTTATTTCCTAAAATATCTCCTGACGGGAAACTTATAGCTTTCTCTGCCGAGTACTCAGGAAGTCGTCAGGTATACGTTATGCCTGTTGATGGAGGTACACCAAAACAGCTTACATATTATAATGAGGTTGGAATGATGCCTCCACGTGGTGGTTTTGATAACGTTATTCTTGACTGGACACCGGACAGCAAAAACATATTAGTAAGAATGAACCGTACCCCTTTTGGTGAGCGTAACGGAAAATTCTTTCTTGTAAATGTTGATGGTGGGCTTGAGAAATCACTTCCTATTACCGAAGGTGGTTTTGGTGTTCTTTCTCCTGATGCAAAGAAACTTTGTTTTGCCCCTATAAGCCGTGAGTTCCGTACATGGAAACGCTACAAAGGTGGTAGAGCAGCAGATCTTTGGATATACGATCTTGAGAACAACACATCTGAGCAGATAACTGATTTTAAAGGTACCGACCAGATACCATCATGGTATAAGAATAAGGTATACTTTGCTTCTGACAGAGATCTTAGATTAAATATATATAGCTACGACACAAACACAAAGGAGACAAAACAGATCACAAATCACAAAGACTTTGATGTTATGTGGCCTTCAGGAGATAATGGTCAGATAGCTTATGAGAATGGTGGATACATCTACAAACTGAATCTTACAACGGGTGATACTAAGAAGATTACAGTAAATATAAACTTCGATAATCCAAACACTCTTCCTTACTACAAGAATGTAAAAGGAAATATACACTCTGCTGCAATATCGCCAACAGGAAAACGTGCTCTATTTGATGCACGCGGAGATATCTTCTCTGTTCCTGCTAAAAACGGTAACATCATTAACCTTACAAACACGCAAGGTGTAAGAGAGATATTCCCAACATGGTCGCCAAACGGAAAGTATGTATCATACATATCTGATAAGAGTGGTGAGTATGAGATATATCTTCTTGAGAACAAAAAAGGTGCTGTAGAGAAACAACTTACAAAAGGTTCTTCTGCATGGAAATATCAGCCTGAGTGGTCGCCAAACAGTAAGCTAATGGTATACTCAGACAGAACTCTTAACCTTAAGTTTATAAACATAGAGACAGGTAAAGAGACAATTATTGACAAAGGAAGAAGTAACGAGATAAAAGATTACAGTTTCTCTCCTGATTCAAAGTGGATTGTATATACTAAAGCCGGAGATAATTATCAATCGGCAGTATTTGTTTATAACACAGAAACCGGTAAGGTAAACAAGGTTACAAACGATACATTTGGCGATCAGTCTCCTGTATTCTCAAAAGATGGTAACTACATCTATTTCCTTTCTAACAGAGACTTCAACCTTGATTTTTCATCGTTTGAGTTCACATATCTGTATAACAACGCAACAAGAATATATGCATTGGCATTGCGTAAGGACTCTCCTAATATCTACAAGAACAAGGTTGATATTGAGCCTGTACAGAACGACGTAGAAGAGCCTGTTAAAAAGGGTAAGAAGAAGAAGAGCAAGAAAAAGGCTAAGGTAAATGATACCAAAGCTGTAAAAATAGATTTTGATGGTATTCAGAACAGAGTAATGGCATTCCCAATGCGTTCGTCTGATTACTACGGAATAATTCCTGTTGATGGCGGTTTCCTTTATATTGCTAAAGACGGAGTTCATAAGTACACTATAAATGGCGAGAAAGACAATGTAATTATGTCTAACACTCATAACATTATGGTTAGTGCTAATGGCAAAAAGATGTTATATAGTTCAAGAGGAAACTACGGTATAGCAGGTATCAATCCTAAAACAAAACCTGGTACAGGAAAACTTGACCTGTCTGATATGGAGATGAAGATTGATCCTAAAACTGAGTGGAATCAGATATATACAGACGGATGGAGAATATTCAGAGACTATTTTTATGTACGTAACCTACACAATGTAGATTGGAAAGGTATAAAAGAGAACTACGGTAAACTTCTGCCTTATGTTAGTCATCGTGCCGATCTTGACTACATATTTGGTGAGATAATATCTGAAACAAACACTGGTCACGCATACGATAACTATGGCGATTTTGAGAAGGTTAAGCGTATAGAGACAGGTCTGCTTGGTGCAAACATCAAATTTGATAAAGCTGCCGGACGTTACGTTATCGACAGAATATATCATGGCGAAAACTGGAACCCTTCACGTTTCTCTCCGCTTACAGAGCAGGGTGTTAATGTAAAAGAGGGTGAGTACCTTATCAGTATTAACGGAAATGAGCTTACAGAGAGTGTAAACCCATATATGTATCTTGAGAACACTATAGGAAAAACTGTTGAGATAACTGTTAACTCAAAACCATCAGCAGCAGGTGCAAGAACATACACTATTAAACCTATAAAGAGCGAATTAGAGCTACTTTATATGGATTGGATAGATGCTCGTCGTAAAATTGTTGATAAACTTTCTGGCGGAAAAATTGGTTATATCCATACACCAAACACTGCTATTGAAGGTAACAGAGAGCTATTCAGAGGTATGTATACATATCACAACAAAAAAGCTTTGGTTATCGACGACAGATACAATGGTGGTGGATTTATTCCTGCATCGATGGTTGAGCTGTTAAACAGAAAGACTCTTAGCTACTGGCACAGAAGAGATCTAAGACCATTTAAAACTCCTGCAGTTGCTCATGACGGACCAAAAGCAATGCTTATTAACGGGTATTCATCATCTGGTGGAGATGCTTTCCCTTACTATTTCCGTAAGATGGGATTAGGTAAACTATACGGTACCCGTACATGGGGTGGACTTGTTGGTATGTCTGGTAATGCATCGCTTGTTGATGGCGGATATATTGCTGTACCACGCTTTGGTATCTTTGATGAATCTGAGAAGTGGATTATAGAAGGTATTGGTGTTTATCCTGATGTTGAGGTTATTGACGCACCTGACAAAACAGCTAAGGGTATTGATCCATCGTTAGAGAGAGCGGTTAAAGATCTGCTTAAGCAACTTGAAGCTAAGCCGGTTAAAACTCCTGCAATTCCTGCTAATCCAGACAGATCAGAATGGATTGAGGTAGAGATAAAATAATATCAGAACACACTATATAAAAAGATCCGCATTCAACCAAGAGTGCGGATCTTCTTTTATATAATAAGTATATCTAATTTAACATCAACCTCTCAACAACATTAGCAACACCATCGTCCAGATTACTGTCTGTAATAATATCAGCTGCCTGTTTAATACTATCTGTGGCATTGTTTACCGCAACACCAAGTCCTGCATAATTTATCATCTCAATATCGTTATGGTTATCGCCAAATGCCACAATCTGCTCTCTGTATATATCACTATAAACAAGATTTCTAAGCTTATCAACTGCCTGTGCCTTATCTATATCTTTACTACTTATCTCAAGATATGTTGGTTTAGATCTGTACAGATTCAGTTCAGCCTTATTATCTGTTAACATATTGTATATGTCGTCAATCACAGCCTCATCGCCCATACACATAATCTTATGTATTCCGGTATCCTCTACCCTGTTCATAATCTCTGAATCGGATAGTATTGTCGGAGAAACTCTGGTATTATTCATCTCTCGTTTGGTCCAGTAATCAACCGCAGAACAGTACCAGTTATTGTAACTGTAAACACTAACATTACATGCCTTATCACCTCTGTGTTCAGCTATTAATCTGAAGATATCAGCACTAATTGTAACAGATTCCAGAACACTATTATCTCCATCAACAATAAGTGCTCCGTTATAACAGATTAATGGCTCACCTGATCTGTTAATATCATTAAGAAAGTAACGCATTGCATCCGGCATTCGCGACGATGCCAACACAAAAGGAATATTGTCTGGTACAAGATTTAATACATGTTTTGTCTTTTCAGACAGCTCCCTGTTGCTATTAAGAAGTGTACCATCAATATCGGTACATATCATTCTGTATGTATTACACTGCTGCATACTCTATTGCCTCTGCACTCCACTCATAAGCATTCTCAATTGCCTCTATAACCTCAGCAGAGTTATCAACAACACTCCATATCTTTCTGTGCTCCTCACGTAAGAAGTTCTCTGATATCATCTGGTCAAGCAACGCTATAAGGTTATCATAAAATCCATCAAGATTTACAATAATTATCGGGCAGGTTATCTTTCCCAGTCGTTTAAGTGTAATTACCTCAGAAAGCTCCTCCAGTGTTCCGCAACCTCCGGGCAAAGCAACAATAGCATCAACATCTTTTGCAAGCAGTGCTTTACGCTGGTGCATATCATCAACAAGTACAAGCTCCGATATCGATGGATGATTCCACTCTACCTTAGTCATAAACTCAGGCATTATACCAACAACCTTACCTCCGCACTCTAATGCAGTATCGGCAATACACCCCATTAATCCATGAGCTCCGCCTCCATATACCAGAGTATAGTTGTTATTAGCAATCTCTCTTGCAAGTACCTTTGCATCTTCAAAATATCTATCATCTACCTTATTGCTCGAAGCACAATATACTGTTACTCTTTTCATTCCAATAATATTTCTTTTATATGCCTAACAGAAAATCTTAATTAAAGAGAACTACAGAATAGTATTTAGTTCTCTTTCTCAGGCACAACAAAAGTAACAACAAAGCTGTTATCAGACAAATATGATATATAAGATATATATAAACCATAAAATATTCCGACACAACTATGTAACTAACATAGAAACATTTGATTTTCAGCAGAAAACAACAATCTAAAAGTAGATAAAATATGATATCAAGTAAATAAGATATAGCATCAAAAGAATAACTTTTACATCAGGGCAATAATAGTTGAGCAACCGGACAAGGAAAATGAGCATCAAGAGAACAGAATAAGGTATCTGGAGAATAAAAATTGCTATCAAGTGAATAAAATATAGTGCCAGAAGAACCATTGTTATATATCAGGAGAACAACTTTTTACGTCAGTGCAATAAAAGTTGAGGGATCAGACAAAGAAAATGAGCACCAAGAGAATAGAATCAGGCATCAGGAGAATAAAAGTTGCTATCAAGTGAATAAAATATTGTGCCGGAAGAACCATCGTTATATATCAGGAGAACAACTTTTTACGTCAGTGCAATAAAAGTTGAGGGATCGGACAAAGAAAATGAGCATCAAGAGAATAGAATCAGGCATCAGGAGAATAAAAGTTGCTATCAAGTGAATAAAATATTGTGCCGGAAGAACTATAGTTATATATCAGGAGAACAACTTTTTGCATCAGGAGAACAGAACCTCTCTTCCCGATACTATCCTGATAAAGAAAAAGCTTCTCCTGATACCGTATTTCATTCACCTGACTATAAAATACCTTCACTTGATGCACTCTTGTATTCACCTGACAGATATTTTTATAACTCAAACGTATTTAAGATGTATTCTGAACACTATTTTGTTGATATATACAATTTAACACTACTAATTAATCTTTAGTGTGTTGAACAACAAATACTCATAATATTGTTGTTCATAACAAAATGAACAGTCTGTTGAAATAATAACATTTATGAGTTATAACCGCTCTTTAATTTACTATATTTGTGGCAAATAAACAGACTAATCAGGAGAATAGATATCCGGTATATAACCTCATAACATATAAACTAAACAACACACAACACAATGCGTAAAGCACTCTATGTAATACTTACGGCTCTGCTGTTAGTACACAATATAAAGGGAATAAAAGCACAGGGCTATCCTGTTCAGGCAACACTAAATATAGGATTACCACACTCGCCACTACTAGAGGATTACTACAGTGGTGCCAATCCGCTGTTTAACCTGAATGTACTGTACAAAGATTTTAACAGTACACGCCCGTTACCTGTACGTATTAACTTTACCATAGAGAGCAATAACGGATTTAAACTAACAACAAATCCATCGTTCACGCCACAACCTCTGTACATTAACGGAGGCGAGAACTACCGCATAGAGGATTCTGAACTATCGCAATACTTTGGTAACAGTGCGCTGCTTATAACAGGCAGTGGCAGCAACAACTTTGCAAGCCAACGCCGTTTACCAGAAGGATTCTACCGTATTACACTGCGTGTACATGAGTACCACAGAAACATACCAATATCAAACGTAGCAATAGCCGTTGTATGGATAAAAGATAACGACCCTCCACAATGGGTAATGCCACAGAACAACACAACAATAAAGGCACGTTTTCCGCAGAATATCAGCTTTAGCTGGATGAAACGACATATACCACCGCCTGTAGGCAGATCGGAGGTTGTATACCGCTTTGAGCTGTTTGAAATGAACAACCCATCGGTTACCCCTGAGGTTGTAGTACGTAGTCAACGCCCACTGTATAGCGAGGATGTTGATAACACAACACTCATATACAGTGCCGATAAACCAATGCTTACCCCCGGAAAGAGTTATGTGTGCCGTATACAGGCAAAGGATGAACTTAACTATCTGCGCTTTAAGAACAGCGGATACAGCACACCACTTAAATTTACATTTGGTAAGGAGTACCGCAAACCATACAATATTCAGATACAGGAACCAACCAAAAGCGGTGTAACAGTCGATTGGCAAACCGACTACTTTGGCGACCCAACCGAACTGAGGATACGCGAAACAGGAGCCAACCAGAGCGAATGGTATGGCTACAAAAGCAGTAATCAAACAGTAAATGTACATCAGTTATATGCAGGCAGAGACTATGAGATACAGCTGCGTAATGTATGCGATCAGGATCTCTACAGCGAATGGACACAACCGCAGGCACTGAGAACACAGAGCCCTGAAACAACAACCAATAACCAACGCAACTGTACCGGAAAAGAGATATCGGTAGATATAACCGATCCTACACCACTTGCTGTGTTAGAGGTTGGCGATATAATAACCGTAAACGGCTTTCCGGTAACAATAACCTCAGTAGAGGGCTCAAACGGTCTGTTTTCAGGAACGGGTGATATGTTTGTACCGTTTACAGGCGGTAAGATACAGAGCGTATTCAGCAACATCACAGTAACCAACAGCATGCAGGTATCTGCCGGACAGGTACGTGCAGTGCGCGGACCAAAGGTTACATTCACCAATCAGGGATCAGACAACAACAACGCTGATGATGCTGACGATGATAATGATAAGTTTACAGTAACAGGCGATACCCTTACCCTGACCAACGGAGGAGGCATAGACTCGTTATACCTTAATGGCGATGGCGATGTTATAATTATAGATACGCATGGTGATACAATAAACACAGGCAAAAAAGTTATTACCATTGTAGATAACACAGGAGGAACTGGTGATACCGACTCCGATACCACCGATACCTATGTTGTACAGGGCGGAACAATAACCAAAACAAGCGGACCGGCATCTACCGGAACAGGAGGCTCATCAGGTTCAGCATCGCAGAGTGTAAACGATAGTAATATAAAACTGCGGTTTATATCACCAATTGATGATGGTTCAGGAGGTTTTGACAGACCACTGCATCAGGTAATGATATCCGGTGGAGCATACAACAGCAGGCAGTATGATGGTAATAACTACTATGTACCGTGGCGATCTGTGGAGTCAGGCAAGAGTGCATTTATAGTTGCAGAGCTTAAGATAGATAACGATACGCTTAAAGCAGAGCATATAACATTTACAAACGATGCAGGGGTAAAACTGCAAGTACAACCAGCAGCAGGACCAGACAAAAAGGCTACCTATATTAAGGTACTTATAAACGAAACAAGCCATGAGGAGGTACAGAGGGTAACAGCCGGATATACCATTAAAAAAGATAAAGGCGAGAGTGAGAACCGTGAACTTGCATGGATAGATGTAATATCATACAATAGCGAACCAGTAGACCTTGTAATAGCAACAGCCAATGGTCAGAAACCAACTGTGCCATTGAGTAGGTTAGAGCAGGAGATTAACCGGATATACGGACAGAGTGTAATACGATTCCGTCTGTCGCAGATAGATCTTGGCAATACAGATTTTGATAAGAATGGCGATAACCTTGTAGATGCCGGAAGCACAGGCATGTTAAGCAACTACACAGCAGAGACACGAGCTATAAAACGAGCGGTACGTCGTCATCAGGCATACGATAAAAAGGCATTCTACATAGTAATGGCGCCAGAGGCGTCAGAGGGAGCCATGTTAAAAGGACGCTGGGCACTAAAAACACAGGTAGGATTTGTCTTTAACCCAAAAGGCATGTCCGAAGAACAGTTTATACACACAGTAGCGCATGAGAGTGGACACGGAATATTCCGTTTATGGCACACCTTCAGCAGCAAGAACAACTACCAGCTAGCCAAAGGAGCCACAACCAACCTGATGGACTACAGCACCAAACCAAACGCAACAGACCTGTTCAAATACCAATGGGACTACTGCCACAACCCCGAAAACATGACCGG